>DAITME010000013.1:0-68693 GCA_036835305.1 Lewinella sp. | reverse complement strand
TTCATTGTCAAAGATAATCCTTTTTTAGAATTTGGCGGGGGAAGACCCCTGAATAATTACGGCAAATTTTGGGTTAAAAAATGTATTTTTTTAAAAAAAGCACAACAATGCCCCCCTGCTGAGATACGAGGTGCCGAAAAAATCATTTCCTTTGGCTATCTAGGGGCTCGTGCGAAGGCCGAGACCAGCGCAGCGATAGGTCGGCAGCCCTCCCTCTGTGCCTGCTGGGGGCAGTACCGATTGCGAAGCTGCCCCGAAGGCTGCTCCTATGCCGTTATTATCACCTTTTGTGCAGGCGGGGACAGCGGTACGCCAGATGCACAAGATTTGCAGGATTTGGCCTTCCCAAAAACAGTTACCTTTGCCCCATGACGGAGACCTTACTTACTTCCACGGCTTTTTTTCCGCCTATTAGTTGGTGTATCCAGGCGGTTCGCTGCGGGCAGTGGCGGGTGGAGGCGCAGGAGCATTACCAGAAAGGGGGCTTTCGGAACCGCTGCCTGATCGCCACAGCCAATGGGCCGCTTTACCTCAGCATTCCGCTGGAAAAAGGGAAGCACCAATCTACGCCCGTCCGAGCAGTGCGCATGAGCCAGGAGAGCAACTGGCGCAGCGCCTTCCAGCAAAGTATCCAATCGGCCTATGGGCGTTCCCCTTTTTATGAATTTTATGCCCCCGAAATCTTTGCTTTGCTCGCTTCGGAAACCTTGCTCTTCTCGGAAACCTTGCTCCAGCGTGAGCCAAAACCAGCAAGCAGCCTACCTGACAGCCAGCTGCTCTGGGACTTCAACTGGCAAATTTTACAGTTTCTTCAACAAGCGTTGCAGCTCCCCATCGACCTCAGCAGCACCCAAACTTATCAAAAAGAAAGCGCGGAAGGGGTGCTTGATTTACGCGATAAAAAGGCAACTGCTCCGCCGCCCACCCTACCCTACCCTCAACTATTTACCGATCGCTTTGGTTTTAACCCGAATGTTTCTATCTTAGACCTATTATTTTGCATGGGGCCGGAAGCCAATAGCTACCTTCGCCGCTGTACCGCACAATAAAAAAGCCGTGAAAACACTACTCGATAGCCAGCTGCAAGCCGGGCGCGCCAGATTGGAACAATGCGTCAAGCAATTGCATGAACTGACGATAAAAATCGGCCATGAGGAGCTGGCGGAAACCGTTAGCAACTTGCGTTCGCATATTTTCGATCCCTTTATGTTTGTCATCGTAGGCGAAGTGAAGGCCGGTAAAAGCAGCTTTATCAACGCACTGCTGGATACGGGGGAAGAAATCGCCAAGGCCGCCCCGCAGCCTATGACGGACGTGATCCAGCAACTCTCCTATGGCTCCGAGCGGCAGGAAGTGCTTATCAATCCATTCCTTAAGCAGCTCTTTTTGCCTATCGATATCCTCCGCGAAATTGCCATTGTCGATACGCCCGGTACCAATACCATCGTGGAGCACCACCAGGAAATTACCGAGCGCTTTATCCCCTCCAGCGATCTGATTGTCTTTGTCTTCGAGGCCAAGAACCCCTACCGGCAGTCGGCCTGGGAGTTTTTCGATTATATCCACGGTGATTGGCACAAAAAAATCATCTTCGTCCTACAGCAAAAAGACTTGATGCCCGAACAGGACTTGGCCATCAATTTCAAGGGGGTATCTGAGCACGCCATCAAAAAGGGCATCGAAGATCCCAAGGTCTTTGCTGTAAGTGCCAAACTCGATATGGAAGGGGATAAAGCGGGCAGCGGTTTTGCCGAATTGCGCCGCTATATCCAAGACAATATCACGGGTGGGCAGGCGCCCAGGCTGAAATTGCTCAATAGCATCCGCACCGCACAAACCATCAATAGCCGCATAGCCGACGGCTTGGCCACCCGGCGCCAACAGTACGAGGCGGACCTCCACTTCCGCGAAGAAGTGCGGCACACCCTACAAGAGCAACAGCAAAAAAGCTACAAACAAGTGGATTTGCTCAACGAAAACCTGCTGCTTAGCTACGACAAAACCACCACCGCCAAACTGATTGAATTGCGCGACGGCTTGTCTTTCTTCGGCTTGGTCAAGCGCAGCTTCTCTTCCATGTTCACTAAAACACCCGCCGCCAAAGAATGGCTGGAAGACATGGCCAGCGATTTGGAAAAAGAACTCCATGCCGCCCTCAAAACCCGCATTAATGAAGGGGTGGTGGACTTGGCCGATAGCATACAGCAAATGGCGCGCATCATCGATATGAAAATACGCTCCAGCAAAACCATTCTCAGCAACGACGACGAGCTCTTCTCGGCCATAGCCGAAAGACGCGAAGGCGTGCTGCGCGATTTGCAAGACCAGTTCCAACAATTCGTGAACCGCACAGAAAACTTCACCGACAATGAGCTATTGGCCGAGCGCGGCAGCATCTCGCCCAACCTGGCTGCGGGCGGAGGCATCGCAGCTATTGGCATTGTCCTGATGGCTCTCAATACCATCACGGTCTTCGATATCACGGGAGGGGTGCTCACCAGCATTGGCCTGTTGTTCGCCGGCTTCAGCACCCACGGCAAACGAAAGCGCATTGTGCAAGGTTTCGAGCAGGAAATCAATAGCGGCCGCCAACGGCTAGGGCAAGAACTCGACGAGAGACTCAAAAACTACATCGCCCAATTGCGCCATAAGATTGAAGACAACTTCAAAGGCTTCGACCAGATGCTAGCCAAAGAAGCCAGTGTCCTGCAAGCACTCGAAAACGAACAAGCCCAGATCGCAGAGGACCTACAGGCAATCGGCAACTAAAAACTATAACACCCCATCTTACCACGACCGCCGCCACTACCACTGCCAAGCCGTAGGCCCATGGTAAAAGCGCCCGTGAAAAACCAGTCGGCAAATTCTCCACCCCTCGAGTAAGTGCTATTGGCATCGGCCGCGCTGGGGTCCTGAATGCTAGGATTAGAAAAATACGCTGCTGTGGGGCCGGTGTTCTCCAAGACGTCTAGGTAATTAACCGTCGTGTTGGAAATATCATCCAAGTAATCGGAAGCCATGCGGCGGCCACCAATTTCAAAACCTAGGCTAATGCGGTCGCCCGCCTGCCAACGCAAACCGCCACCAAGGTGGAGCACAATTTCTTGCAGATTATAGGGCGTGGGGGCATAATTGCCACCAGGTATTCCTTGCCCTTCGGTTCGCAAAGGCTGTAGCTCATACCAGATACCATCTAAATTGCCTTCGGGATTGAAGTTTACCAAGCTCACGCCGCCCAATAAGTAAGGGGCCAAATAACGGTCTTGGGGGTCGCCCAAATAAAACAGATTCAAAGAAGCCGTGAGGCCTACTTCCGAAATAGAAGAACGGAAACTGCGGCCGCTCCCTTGGGCATCTAGAAAAACTTCTTTATCGTCTGTTGCAGAAACTTGAGTAAAAACGCCTGCCAAACGAAAAGCCAAACGATGGCCAGGGCTGTAGCGCAAGAACAAACCGCCTGCCGGATTGAAGTCTTGCGTGAAGATACCGAACTCCGCCGGGCTTAAATCACCACTGTACATCGATACACCACCCATCAGACCAATTTCAACGCCTTGGGCAACTGTACGAACAGAAATACTACAGAAAAATAGCAGGAATACTAAAGCAAGTGCGTGTCGCATAAACAGATAGTTGATTGGTTGGTTTGGCTATAAAAAGCAAAAAGCAGTACTTTTTATTGTACAAGTACAATCATTTTCTTGATATAGGTGTTTCTCCAAACATATGGAGGATACAAAGGTAACAGCCCAAGGCAAAGATACGCCCCCAAAGATTAGTGGAGCTAAATTCCGCCGCTCGCTGGGTGTTTTTAAGTATGTACTACCCTACAAATGGTATTTTATCAGTAGTATGATCATACTAGCGGTAGGCAGTTTGGTCTTTCTAGCCATTATGCAACTACCCGGTGAAGTACTCAATGTCATTAATGGCGAAGCCACCCATGGCTACAGCATCAATCAGATTTTTATCGCACTGGCTGGGCTGCTCCTCCTACAAGCACTGCTCAGCTTCCTCCGGGTGCGCCTGCAAGCCATCGTTTCCGAAAAGAGCATGGCGCTGCTGCGGCAAGAGTTGTTCGAGAAGATTCTTGGGCTCAGCATTCCTTTTTTCGAGCAGCGGCGCGTGGGCGAACTCACCAGCCGAATTACCAATGATGTGACCCAGATTCAGGGCGTCTTTGCACTTACCCTCGCCGAGTTCCTGCGGCAAATAATTATATTCATCGGCGGCACGGTCTATATCCTTTTCACCATGTTCAAGCTGGCCTTAATCTCCCTAGCCACCTTCCCCCTGGTGGTGGTGTCGGCCATGTTTTTTGGTCGCTACATCCGCAAACTTACCAAGCAACGCCAAGACCAGCTGGCCCAAAGCAATGTGGTGGTGGAAGAAACCCTCCAGAGTATCCACACCGTAAAAGCTTACACCAACGAAGCTTTCGAACTGGAGCGCTACAACAAAAGTATCAACGAAACCGTCCGCATCTCCCTGAAAACAGCCACCATGCGCGGCCTGTTTGCTGCTTTCTTGATTACCGTCATGTTTGGCGCGCTGTTTTTTATCATCTGGCGGGCTGCCCTGCTCGTCCAAGCTGGCGAATTACCCATCGGTGATCTCTTTAGCTTCGTGGTCTTCACCGGCATCATCGGCGCCGCCATCGCCAGTATAGGCAATTTCTACACCGAGATCGTAGCCGCCCTCGGCGCTGCCGATCGCATTCTGGATATCCTTGAAGACACCGATAGTGAAGAGGCTGCCACCCATCTGTCCGTAAACGGCCGTGCGGAACCTCGCCGATTAGAAGGGAATATCAGCTACACCAATGTGGAGTTCTCTTATCCTAGCCGGCCAGACATTCCCGTTTTGAGAGGTTTAGATATGCACCTCAGTGCAGGAACAAAGATCGCGCTAGTAGGAGCCAGCGGCAGCGGCAAATCTACTATCGTCAAATTACTCCTCCGCTTCTATTCGCTCGAGCAAGGCAATATTACGGTCGATGGCCGCTCTATTTGGGACTACGACCTGCATTTCTACCGCAACCAAATCGCACTGGTGCCGCAGGAAGTACTCCTCTTCGGAGGCAGCATCCGGGAAAATATCGCCTACGGCCGCCTCGAAGCCACCGAAGAAGAAATCCGCGAAGCCGCCAAACAAGCCAATGCCCTGGATTTTATCGAAGCCTTCCCCGAGGGGCTAGACACCCTCGTGGGCGATAGAGGCATCCAACTTAGTGGCGGCCAACGGCAGCGCGTGGCCATCGCCCGAGCTATCCTAAAAGATCCGGCCATCCTCTTGCTCGACGAAGCCACCAGCAGCCTCGATGCCGAATCCGAACGCCTCGTCCAAGAAGCCCTCGATCGGCTGATGCAAAACCGTACCAGCATCATTATCGCCCACCGCTTAGCTACTATCCGCGAAGCCGATTGTATCTATGTCATCGACCAAGGCCGCATCATCGAAAGCGGTACCCACGAAGTGCTCAGCGCCATCCCCAACGGCGCTTACAATGCGCTGGCAAAATTGCAATTCGATTGGAGCGAATCGCTTGAATAAGCCTGCCCGTATGCGCATCCACCAACAAAACCTCCAGCCTTTCAATACCTTTGGGCTAGCGAGCATAGCAGAACAGTACGTCTATCTGCATAGCCTCCAACAACTCGAGCAGCTCCAGCTTGATCAAGCGCCCTCCCTCCTCCTAGGAGGGGGCAGCAACCTGCTGCTGCTCGGAAATATTCCCGGCCTAACACTGCACATGGGTTTGCAAAGTATCGAACTACTCGAGCAGCGCCCCGATGAAGCTGGCCAAACCGTTTATACCGTTCGGGTCGGCGCTGGTGTTAACTGGCATCAGTTTGTCCTCCACAGCCTTCAAGAAGGCTGGAACGGGCTGGAAAACTTGATTTTAATCCCAGGCACGGTCGGTGCCGCGCCCGTGCAGAACATCGGGGCCTATGGCTTGGAAGTTGCCGAAAAAATCGTGGCTGTTCATGCCTACGCCTACGGCAGCGGCCCTATGCGTTTTAGCGCCGAAGATTGCCAATTTGGCTACCGCAATAGCCGATTCAAACAAGAAAATGGTCGCTACCTCATTACGCATGTCGATTTCCAATTAGGGGGCAGCTACCAGCCCGTCCTCAGCTACGGAGCCGTGGCCGAAAAGCTGCTGACACTCGGCTATCCAGCCACTGCCAGCCCCCGCCAAATTGCCGCTGCCGTCTTACAAATCCGCTTAGAAAAACTTCCCAATTGGGTGGAGCTGGGCAACAGCGGTTCTTTCTTCAAAAACCCCATCGTTCCCCAAGCAACCTACGAAGAACTGCTGGCTAGCTATCCTGACATTCCCTCCTACCCCGGGCCAAGTCCCGAGCAGCGGAAAATTCCTGCTGCCTGGCTCATCGAACAAGCAGGCTGGAAGGGCAAACGAATCGGGGCAGTGGGCTGTTATCACAAGCAGGCGCTGGTGATCGTCAACTACGGTGGCGCCAGCGGCCATGAAATCTTACAATTCTCCGAGGCTCTCCAAGCGGATGTGCTCGAAAAATTTGGCGTCGCGCTGGAACCAGAGGTGCAAGTGGTAGGTCGCTAGAGCACGGCTCCTTATGAGTTATCACGGCTCCTGCACCTATGTGCCCGCACTGGGCGAGAGCAACCCATGCGTATTGGAACATCCGTATGGACGTACACGCAGTGCCCGTGTTGCGTGCCTGTCTTGGGGGGCGCGAGCCAAAAACTTACTAAAAACTTCTTTTTTTTATGCCAAAATTAGATCAAATCCTCGTGCTATTGCAAACCAATCCAAAGGACAATTTCCTACGCTTTGCGCTCGCTAAAGAGTACGAAAAAATGGGAAAACAAAGCGATGCCTTGCAACTCTACGAAACCTTGGTGACCGAGAGCCCCAACTACATCGGCACTTACTACCACCTTGGGAAATTGCTAGAGCGCCTGGAGCAGCCCGACAAGGCTTTTGCTATTTATACCGAAGGTATTAACGTAGCTGCCCGGACGGGTGAGAACCACGCCCGGGCAGAACTAGCCGCTGCTCGCCTAGAGTTAGGCGATGAAGATGATTTTACGGAAGATCGTGACTAAGACTTCAGCTTGATCTTCTGCGCTTCTTTCTCCCTTTCCGCGTTGGTCTTCTTCATTTGTTCACCAATTTGCTGGCTGGCTACAAAGCTAGCCGTCATATTGGAAAGCATATCTGCGCCAGCGGTTGGGGCGTTGGGGAGCATGATCAGGTTGGAGTTGGCATTTTCGCCCATGCTCTGCAGCGTGTCATAGTGCTGCGTCACCACGATCAACGCAGAAGCCTCTTGGCTGTTGATACCCACGCTGTTGAGAATATCTACGGATTCCTCTAAGCCTTTCGCGATTTCGCGGCGCTGATCGGCAATACCCTGGCCTTGTAGTCGCTTAGACTCGGCTTCCGCTTTGGCCTTGGCAACGATGCGAATGCGCTCGGACTCGCCCTCAAACTCCGCCGCCAGCTTTTCGCGCTCGGCAGCATTGATGCGGTTCATAGCATTCTTCACGGTGATGTCCGGATCAATATCCGTTACCAGCGCTTTCACAATGTTGTAGCCGTAGCTTTCCATCGCATCCGCCAGCTCGTTCTTGATGGCAATGGCAATGTCGTCTTTGCGCTCGAAAACATCATCGAGCTTCATCTTAGGCACCTCCGCCCGAACCACGTCGAAGACGTAGGCATTGATCTGCTCGTAGGGGTTTTCCAACTTGTAGAAAGCATCATACACATTGTCGGGATCCACGACGAACTGCACACTGACTTTGTTTTTCACAAAAACATTATCCTTCGTTTTGGTTTCTACCATTACGTCTAGCTGCTGTACCCGCAGGCTGATCTTGCCCGCCACCTTATCTATAAAGGGTACTTTTAGGTGTAGCCCGGGGCCTTTTACCCCTGCAAATTTCCCTAGGCGCTCCAGCACCGCCGCTGTTTGCTGCTTCACGGTGAAGAAACCGGAAGCGACGATGAAGAGTAAAATGAATCCTAAAATTCCAAATAATCCCATAGTTGATTGGTTTTAATCGTTTGAAAGCTCAAATTACGCATAATAATCCAAATGAATAGCAAGATCAGACCAAGCAATCATTTAAACCGACCAAAAGCTTATTTCCGTTTCAATTTTACCGGATAGGTTCGGCCAGAATTCCATTGTGGTACGTAGATGTTGCCCTCTTCATCGAGGCAAACGTCGTGCGGATTGAGGAAAGTATCGTCAGCTTTGACATTTCTGAAGTCCTGGCCTACGGGTAAATTGCCTCCAGGCAGCGACACCACCTGCATTTTCTCATCCAGCACGGCCACCATACCATCGTAGGACCACCAGTCTTTGGTAGTCAGTACGGCAAAATAGGTTTCTGTACCTTGGATGACAGGCCGACAAATAAACAAGCCCGGCAGCTCGTAGGTAGCCAAATGCTTGCCGGCCAAGCTCCAGCGTTGAAAAGCCTGCTGACTCCGCGAAGTAATCAATAAACTGGGCGCTGGCGTGCGAGTATCCAGCGCAATGCCGTGCGCACAGTCGAAATGCTCGCTCCCACCAAAACTATTCAGGAACTGCCCCTTGGCATCGTAGTGTAAAATCAAGTTGGAGCCGTATCCATCCGCCACGTAGATATCGCCATTGGGCGCTAGGGCAGTTTCGGTGGGCTTGTAATTTTTACCGGCTGGAATCACACCCGCAGGCAGGCTCAGTTCCCGCAGCACCCGTCCATCTAAGGTGGTATTGATCACGCGGCCTTGGGTAGCGCAGGTAATCCAAAGGCTCTGCTCGCGCCCTTCGCCACAGATCGTGAGGCCGTGCGCTTCGGGCAGCCCCAAGGTCCAGCTGCCAATTACTTTGCCTTTCTTGTTGAAAATCAGCACATTATTCCTTGTGTCGGTATTCAAAAGGATAAGCCTTCCCAAGTGATCCATCACCATTTCGTGGCAGTGCATGACGGGGTACCGAGCGGGGTCTTGTACGCCCCATTGCTTATCCACCTCGTAGGTGAAATTGCCTTGGCCAATGGGCTGCTTACCGCTGCTTGTTATTTGATTGGTGTTGGCTAGCGCCCCAGTACGGGCACTTTGTGCAGGAGCAAAGTTTTCGTTTAAGGAGCCGTGCTCTTGGCCGCTCCGTTCGGCTTTCCCCAGCAGCGGAAAACCCAAAGAGAAGGCTGCAGCTACCTGAGTGGTTTTTATAATGAAATCTCGTCTGTTTTTTGTTGGCATGATCGTGTATTGTAAAGAAATTAGTAACTACTTAGGAGGTACGCTTTCGCGCTAAAAAAAGATGATTTTTTTGTCTGACAAAGCTCATTTGAGGAGTCATAGCAGCGCTACGGCAACGAAAATAGCTGCTGTCAGGCAGAAAAAGGGCTTTTTGAACCGGAATTTGGTACCTCCTAGGTAGTTACAGAAATTAAATCGTATCGTTGTTTTCTAGTGAACATGGCTCAAAAATTAAGACCCTGCTCCTGCATTTGCCTGCAAGCCCGCCGAAACGCCCCTGTGCGTATTGAGTGCCTGTATGCGCCTGACTCATCTAAAAAAATGCCCATCATTTAGCGTCGGACGCTTCCTGAAACTGGAAGCCTCCGTAAATCCGTAGTTGGGGTAATTGTTCTTGCAAGCTGGCCTTGGCACTATCGCTCACGGCTGTTCTCCAAAGATATACAGCTTGTAGTTCGCTCAAAGCGGCCAAATGGCTAGCGCCTACATCGCCCACCACAGTACTATGCAAATTCAAGGATTGCAGGGAAGGGATCTGAGCGATGGCGGCCATATCCGAATCCTCCACATCGCTTTCATTGAGTTGTAGGCGATACAGATGTGGGAACCGTGCCAAAACGGCCAACTCCCCGCTCACTGGCTGCCCCTCCAGTGATAGCTCCGCTAGCTGCGCCGCGGCAATTTGATGCAAGAGCGCCAAATCGTTTGCGCCAACATTCTGCCCCCTTTTTACCCATACCTGCAAAGCGCCATTGGTTTCCGCCAAGCGCGCCCATTTCCACACGGATTCCGACAGCGGCGTTAAGGCCGCTGCGGAAAGGGTATCTACACGAAGTTTTTCAACAAAACTTCTAGGCCGCAGATCAAGACCAAAGTCGCGTTTCAGTAAGGTCTGCAGTTCATCGGGGACTTCCTCCGATTGTAGCGTAGCCAAACTATCAGCCCCCTGTGCTATCCACCAGCGAAGCAGCTGTAGGTGCGTATAGGAGATGGCCTCACCGCGGGGAGGCATGGCTTTTTCATTGCTCCTGGGTAAGCTCATCCGCTCCAGCAGCAGGCTAGCCAAGGGCTGCCCTTTTACGAGGGCAGAGCCGCTATCGCCTCCTTCCCAAAGCCAGCGGGGCGCATCCAAACGCAGGCCACCGTTTTGTTTATTGGCATCGTGGCAGCTCGTACAGTGCTCCTCCAGCATGGGCTGTAGGAACGTGGCATAAACGGAGATGCTATCGGTGTTTTCTCCGATATTCAGTAGGCCTGCCTGCTCGGGCTGGTAGCCTCCTAGCTGCTGAACCCAAGCAGGGGCGTAGGCAAATAAATAGTGTTCGCCATGGGTTAGGTTGCCTCCCAAATGCCCACCTAGCAAGAGCATACCCCCAACAACCAAAGCTAAGAATGGCTGCTGCGCTGCTTGCCTAAAAACGCGCCAAGTAGCCACGAAAGATAAACTGAGCACCCCTACCCCCAGCCAACGATGCCAAAATAGCGTACTGCTATCCTCGCCGCCGCCACTGGCCAATAACCAGCCAGCTACCACTGCTGCAAAGGCCGTCGAACTACCCAACACCCAAGTCAAGCGCTTGGCCAACAACAATTGCTTGCTAGGCCAACACTCAAAAACTAAGGCCAACAACAAAAAACCAATCGGCAAGTGAACCAGCAATGGATGAAAACGCCCAACAAAAATGACCCAATCGGCCAGTAGTATAGACATGCTACTTTTTATGGGCTAAGGTAGTATTATTTTTTCAAATGCTATTCACAACAAATTTCCCTCCTCATCTTGGTAAATAAGCGGAATATTATAGATTTTGGCTCGGCCAATGATAAAAGCTTCAAAATCGTTGGCAGCCACCAAGTCGGTGACGTAAATCGTAGCAGCCCGCTTAACCTCCGAACGATAAAGGTGCAATATCCACTCTTCACCACTGTGTTTGTTTTGGTGCTGCCGCAAGATCAATCGCCGGATCTCACCGAATGGCAATTCGGTATCCTTGCCCACGCGACGCCGAATACAGATGGCTACTTCGCTGACTTCAATCGTCTCGTTGAATAGATGTGAATAGACAAAAAGGAGACTGCCTACGATCAGGAGACCGAAGAGTTGGACGGATTGCCAAGAGAATAGCTGACTAGCTTCTGCTCCACCTATCAGCGATGTAAAGCCGGAGGCCAACATCAGCGTCAGCGCTCCCCAAAAGGCAGCTTTCAAGACCAGCGGAAGGCTGTAGCGGAAGGTTTCTGTCATATCTACACAGATTTGTGTCTAACAAAGGTAAGTTTTTTGCCCAAACGCGGCGATCTTTTTACCTTGCCGCCGTTTTTGAACCAAGCACAAAGCCGCATGCCAAATTTCCAAGCCAGCCACCACTACCACCCGCAAGAAAATGCCGAGCCGCTCTTGATCGATCGCTCCCATCCTGCTATTCTGCGCCTTACCATGAACCGCCCAGAGGTGTATAATGCCTTCGACGACCAGCAGATTCTACGGCTAACGCAGCTGCTGCAAACAACAGCCACCGACCCAAGCATCCGCTTGGTGATCCTCGGCAGTACGGGCAAGCTCTTCTGTGCTGGCGGCGACCTCAACTACATGCGCCGAATGGGAACCTTGGGCTATGAGGAGAACTTAGCAGATGCCGCGCAGCTAGCCGAGTTGATGCGTTGCCTCGCTACCCTACCCCAACCGACCATTGCCCGCGTACAGGGTGCCGCCTACGGTGGCGGGGTCGGTCTTATCTCCTGCTGCGATTTTGCCATTGCCACCCCCTATGCCAAGCTAGCGCTCAGCGAAGTGAAACTCGGTATCGCCCCTGCCACCATCGGGCCCTATGTAGTGCGCAGCATCGGAGAGAAAGCTGCCAGAAGAATGTTTATTAGCGGACAGACCGTGGAAGCCGCAAAAGCAGAGCAGCTGGGTTTTTACAGCGAATTAGTACCAGCCGATCAGCTGGATGCTGCGATCGACGCCCTCTGTGAGGCCATCCTCAATAACGGTCCTTCCGCCATTCAGGCAGCCAAGAAGCTGGCTGGCGACGTAGCCAACGGTGCCCTTAGCGGCGAGATGATAGCCGCCACCGTGCGACAAATAGCCGATATGCGCGACTCCGCAGAAGGACGGGAAGGCATGAGTGCTTTCCTGGAAAAGCGGAAACCAGATTGGCCAGTGCAGTAGCTAGAGTTCCCGCACCCAAATATTGCGAAAGGCTGTTAGGTTGCCATGGTCTTGCAGGCTGATGCCATCCGGGCCGTGGGCGATGTTCTTTGGCCAACCAATATACTCGGTAGTGCCCTGTACCATGGTGTGGTTCTGTACGAGCACGCCGTTGTGAAGCAGCGTCACGTAAGCTGGCGTGATGCGCATGCCGTCTTGGTTGAAACGCGGGGCGGTATAGATCACATCGTATGTTTGCCATTCCCCTGGAGCGCGACAAGCATTTACTAGCGGAGGTGTTTGCTTGTATAGGCTGCCCGCTTGGCCGTTGCTGTAGGTGCGGTTGTTGAAGTTGTCTAAGATTTGTATTTCGTAGCGGTTCTGTAGGAAGAGGCCACTGTTGCCGCGTCCCTGCCCCTCGCTCTCTACCTTAGCTGGCGTTCTGAATTCTAGGTGTAGCTGCATGTCCTGAAATTTCCTGCGGCTGCTGATCCCTCCGCTACCTGGCTTAACCACTAGGGCATCGCCTTCGATGGTCCACTGTACCGGACTCCCATCGGCGTGAATCCACTCGTTGGCGTGCTTGCCGTCGAAGAGGATGATGGCGTCGCTTGGTGGGGTATTCATCGTTCGTCCACTGCTGACTACGCGGGGTTCGGGCTCCCATACCTCCGTGGCCTCTGGTGGTAGCGTGAAGGGCTTTCCTTGGGCGAAAAGCCCGATGCTAATAAAAAGAAAGGTGCTGAGGCTGATCAATGACTTCATATTGCTTTGTTTGTATGGTTATCGCTTAACTACTTAGGAGGTACCAAGTTCCGACCCAAAAAAGCTCTTCTCCCGGCTGATGGCAGCTATGCTCGTCGCCGAAGCTGTTATGACTCCTCAAATGAGCTTTGTCAGACGAAAAAATCATCTTTTTTTAGTGCGAAAGCGAACCTCCGATCTTGATACAGTGCCGCAAGATAGGAAGTATTGCCATTTTTTTGTCAACGCCCATCAAAATTCACATCGCCGTTTTTCAACAGCTCAAAATCTAGCGTAATCAATCCTGCATTCGGATTGTTGATGTTGATATCAAAAGGACCAAAAGCAGCAGCAGGCGTGGGATCCAAGGCAAGCAAGGCTGGCAGGGCAAACCAATTGGGTCGGAACTCCCATTGCCGCAGCCCTAAGATGACCTGAGAAATCCGTACGATATCCCCAATCGAGACCTGCCCGTCGTTGGTAACGTCTGCTGCTACTAATTGAAGAGGACTAAGTGTATCAAAAGCTAAGATATGCCGGCGAATAGCTACAATATCCACAACGTTCACGCCCGTTAGTTCATCCCCAAAGTCATAGGCTGTTGCTATATTCAATGCCGTTGCACCCTCCGGCCGCTCTAGGCTATACTGTCCTTGGCTGTTGGTAAATACGGTATCGGTTCGGTTTTCCCATTGGAAGATCAAACGGACGTTCTCCACGGGGGATGCAGCAAAGCGGATCTGTCCGTTCAACAGCCGCCCTACCCCATTGCCTTGGAGGCGCCTGCCGTTTAAAGTCATGGGTTCTAGCCCGAGGGGATCTAGCCAATCACTGAGTCGGTTCGTTGCCATGCCGCCACCGCTCCATGCTTGAAATAAGCGCCCTATGAACGCTTCCGTTGTACCGGGGCAGCTTGGGTTGCCACCACTGAGGTAGCCACGTAGCCTGCGGTTGCTATCGTAAACCGAGCTCCCTGAAGCGCCCACCTCGAAGGTACCTAGGTTGTATAGCATTCTGAAGTGGTAGCCTGCTGGCGTTATTAGGTCTTGGCTCCAAGTGATGGTGTTGTTAAAAACATTCATCCCGTTGGATCGCCCTAACTTCTGTATATCGCCCATCGGATGATGAAAGCCTAGAATCGTGCCACTCACGTTGCCATCAGCTCTGTCCCAACCAGCGAAGTAGTGGGTATGGGCATCGAAAGCGGCGTCCGTCAGCTCCAAGAGCAGAAAGTCGTGGGCCCTGGAACCCGAGCGGGCAAGCGCCCCAAGATAAGACGTAAAACCGGGCGCTTCCACCGGATTGTCGCAGCTTTGGGCAATATAAGCAAAATCGAAGCGCCAAAGATCGTAGAGCGGGGTAAAGCCATCCTGACAATGGTAGCCCGTGAGGAATAATGGCCTGCCATCTTCTGCTGTATTGTTCATCAGCGTGCCAGAGCAATAGCCAGTGCCTTCTGCAACCACTACTAAGATACGCGCTGCACTACTTTTTTCCTCTTCCCAGCCATCTCCTGCTGGGCAGTTGGCATTGACCTGACAAGCGTTGGAGCTACCGAAGCCTTGTAGCAATTTCTGAGGCGCAAAAATATCAGGCCGGAAAACCTGATCGGCTCGCCAGATGCGAAAAGCGGCCGATTCAGAGGAAAAAAGCGGCCCTTCATACACCAGCGTCACCTCCGGAGATGGTAGAAAGCCGGTAAAAATGCGGTTACGCGCAGAGGCTGAAGCGGCGGTTTGCGGCTGTGTACGAATCGTTTGCCCGCCTTGAATGGCCTCCAAGAAAAGCTTGCCACCTTTCGGTAAGTTTAACTGATCGAGGTGCAAAGCTAGCCCGTGGGTGCCAGCCAACAGAAAACCCAGTTCCCAGCGGCCGCTGCCATCGCCCTGATGGGTCCAAACGCCGCTCGAAGAAGAAATCGATAGCGGGATGGACGAAGCGAACAAAGGGCTTTCCCGCCCCTCATCCCGCGTTTGAAGAGCAGAAACGTCCTGATCTGCCAGGGTATGAACCACCTTCTGAGCAGAAAGGGAAGTAAAACATAAAAGGAGCAGCAAATAGATTAGTCGCATGGGATCATTCAGTAATGGTTGGGGCAAAGATAAGCTTTTTTAGGTGTACCCGCGAAGGACAGGCTAGTGGCTGGCCGTAGGCAGGAGCAGTGCCTGAGCGGAGAGCCGTGCAAATAAAATAAAAAATATTTGTGGCTTCATTTGGTTTATTCAAACTTTTTAAACTATTTTTGTTGTAATAAAGGTTAACAAACGACAAAGTGTTGCAAAAATAAGTGAATTATGCCTACATCTACCAAGAAGGGGCGGGACCAATCTATCCGCCAAAGCCAGGCTCAGCAAATTATTGCTATCAACTGGAGACTACTTTTCCAACGGCTCCGCGCGCGGCTGAGCCGCTTGTGGAAATCAGCCAGCCACCAAGCCAGCCAAGTAGAATACGAGCCGCCCAAGTGGCTGGGGAGCCTGCGCATCAGATGGCTAGGAGGCGTCAAGCTAACTTGGTTTCGTGCTGGGCTGCTGTTCCTACTCATCTATGTGTTAACCAACAAGCAAATAGATTTTACTATTTCTGTTGGTGAGGCAGGTATTTCGGCAGGCAAAAATCCCCCGACCGCTGCCAAAAAGCAGAAAAACTCTATGCCAGCAGCTCAAACGGCACAGTTGAGTGTTTGGCCGAGCAGTGAAAAAGGAACAGGCGCCAATAGCTGGGATGTGACAAGCCTCCCCAAGGAGGCAGTGGATAGCTACATCAAGCGATTCCGTCAGGTAGCGCAAACGGAAGCCGAAAAGTTCGGCATCCCTATGGCAGCCAAGCTAGCCATGGCCATACTGGAAAGCGAGGCAGGTACCCACCCGCGTGCCCTGGAAAACAACAATCACTTCGGCCACGCCACCCCCAATGGCTACTATCCAAGTGCCTGGGCCAACTGGCGCGCCCACAGCGAGATGATGAAAGCCGAATACAGTCAGCTAGCCAACTACAACCAAAACCTGCAACGATGGTTAAAGGAACTAGACAATACGGGCTATAGCGAAGACCCACATTACGGGAGCAAACTAATGGATATTATTCGATATTTTGAACTGTAGAAAACGATTTATTGTGCACACTGCCAATCACCAAAACGATCCTCCCTCCAGAAGCCGCCGAAGCGAGATTGTTTCCTTATCTTTGCTCCTACACGCCAACACGGCTCCTGCGTTTTAGCAAAAAAACTGCTCGCCCTCTTGGCGGATTTCTTACTTCCGAAAATTACCACATGCAAACCACTGATCATCGTCAAGCTTCACTGAACCGCCTGAAAAACGAAACCTTCGATCTCGTCGTAGTCGGCGGAGGCATCACGGGGGCTGGAATCGCCTTGGATGCCGCTGCCCGCGGGCTATCCGTCGCATTGGTCGAGAAATTTGACTTCGCCTCGGGTACCAGTTCTAAATCCACCAAGCTTATCCACGGTGGACTGCGCTACCTCAAAAATCTGGAAATTGGATTGGTGCGCGAAACGGGAACGGAACGCGCCATCGTTCACCAGCTCGCCCCGCATTTAGTCCGACCCGAAAAAATGCTCTTACCCATCGTCAAAGGAGGTTCGCTGGGTAAGTTCACTACCTCTATGGCGCTTTGGGTTTATGATTTCCTAGCCGATGTTGCTGGTAACGATAAGCGGGTGATGATGAGCAAATCCGAAACGCTGGCGCAAGAGCCACTGCTGCGCGAGGACATCCTAGAGGGTGGCGGCTACTACGCAGAATACCGTACAGATGACGCTCGCCTAACCATCGAAAATTTAAAAACGGCCATGGGGCTAGGTGCCGTGGCAGTGAATTATGTAGAGGCGCTGGGATTCAGCTACGACGATGATACCCACATCGAGGCTATCAACTGCCGCGATCAACAGAGCGGTGCGTTCTTTTTCATTCGTACCCAACATGTCATCAGCGCTGCTGGCCCCTGGGTGGATGAACTACGAAAAGCCGACGAAAGCATGACGCCCACCCGTATTTTCTGGTCTAAAGGCGTTCATATCGTGGTAGATCGCGATCGCCTTCCACTACGTCAAGCTGCTTATTTTGATGTAGGCGATGGCCGGATGATCTTTGCCATCCCCCGGCTGCGGTGTACTTATATCGGCACTACGGATACGCCTTATAAAGGCGACCCCGACAACATCCCCACCCTACAAGAAGATGTGGACTACCTCCTGAATGCCACCAATGCTATGTTCCCAAGCGTTCAGCTCACCACCGAGGACGTGGAGAGCAGCTGGGCAGGCGTGCGGCCACTAATTTTTGAAGAAGGAAAAGAAGGAGCGGAAATGTCGCGGAAAGACGAGATATTCACCTCCGAAACGGGCTTATTGTCTATCGCAGGAGGGAAGCTAACAGGATATCGGAAAATGGCCGAGCGTGTATTAGACCGCCTAGCAGAACAGCTGGCGGCCAAAGGAAGAAAAATTGCCAAATCCGATACCAAAAAAATTACGCTTCAAGGCGGGCCCTTCAGCAATTATGAAGCCGTCCTAGCCTATGAAACGGAGATAAGCGCACTCTTGGAAGCGGCTAGCCTCACCCCTTCCAGAGCGGCCTATTTGGTGGCTAACTACGGCAGGCAAAGCCCCGAAATCATTGCGCAAGCAGAAAAAAGAAACGAAAGTACCGACGTCGGTCGGCTAGCGGCTGCCGAAGCGGCTTGGTGCATCGAGAAAGAGGCAGCCCTCTACCCGATCGATTTCTTCGAACGTCGTAGCGGCCGGCTTTACTTCGATATGCCCAGCATTTACCCTGTGCTGGAGGAAGTCTTGGCGGTCTTTGCAGAAGCCTATCAATACAGCGAAGCGGAAATACGCCAAGAAAGGCGTAAGGTGGAAGAAGCAATCGAATGGGTAAGCAATTTTTCAAAGGAGGTCGTCCGGTAATATGTACCAAAACAAGGAAACTGTCCGATTTGGCTTTATCGATTTTGATCGAAGAAGCGTATGATATCCAGCATCAAGCGGATGTCTGCATAGAACTCTCTTACCAAACTGAAGGAAAGGTTGCTTTTGAAGATATGTGGCTCCAGCAAGTCTCGGTCGTGCTCGATTGCCGCGAAAACGTCTTGATTATAAACGGAGAAATATAGCTCATGTCCCGTGGTTTTTACGAAATCCATTAAGGCTTCTTGCATCGGTAAGGTCAGGATGTGATGTACCGTGGTTCCTCGACTGGCATAAACGGTGAAGTGCTCCCCAAAAGCTGTATGCTGTATCTCCATATTGGCGTCTATACCGCCTTGAGATAGGAAGTTGCGGATACTGGCTCGCATAAAACGCCCCTTATCCCGAGGCCAGACAACAATATGGCCCTGCGTTGGCTCATTAAAAAGTGCATGGATAAAAACTCCGGCAAAAACGGTGTTGAGCCGATTGCTGGCTAGGCTGATTTCCTTCACATACAGCTCGCTCATCTCGAAAGCCATTTCCCCAACGATTCCTTTGATGTAATCCTCGCCCTTGTATTGAACAGCACCGCCTTGAAACAAATCGCTGCGCAAAAATCGATCTTGCGCCACGGCGCGCTTCGCATCATAACTCAAGCCCTCCACATTGGTCTCTTGCTGCAAAAAGGAGATCACCAAATTTACCACTGCTTCTTTGAATGCATGCCGAAAATCCTCCACTTTATAGTACAGTGTGCTAAGATAGAACAGGATGGGCAGCGCCAGCAAAACCACAATAAAGCCAGCTTCAATTAGCAAAAAGATGAGTAACAAAACAAACAGAGACAGGACAGAACCAATTCCTCTCCAGAGCATACGCTTGCGCTGCCGTTCCATACGCAGCAACTCCGGGCGGATGCTGCTGTTGTAAAATATGCGAAATTCGTCTATCCGGGGTATCAACATAGTTGGCAAAAGTAGCTTTATTTGGCGGCTGATACAACCCTAAGAACCGAAATTGTACTCTTTCTGGCATCGGACAGGCCAATGCCGCCAGGAAAGCTTGGCTAAATTCCCTTATGGAACATTTTCCAAGACGGAGTGCCTGTGTAATTTTTTTGCTATCCTTTTAGAATGTTGGCTCACGCAGGAGCAAAGCTTTCCTTCTTGAGCCAGCCTGCTCTACGAGGAGCCGAGTGAAGCCGCTATACCCGCGTTTTTAAACATAGCATGATGACAATATTTAAAAAAAGGTATTACCTTTGCGCCCCTATGAGAATACGCTTGTTTCTTTTTCCAATTTTTGTTTTGCTTTTTCTGCTTTTGAGCAGTTGTCGATCGGAGTTCGAGCGCGTACGAACCAGCGGAGACGCCAGCTTGCTCCTAGCAAAAGCCAATGACTACTACGATGTGGAGGAATATCAAAAAGCACAAACGCTTTACGAACTCGTCCTCGGTCCTTTCCGCGGCACCAAAGAAGCAGAGCAAATAGCCTTCCGCTACGCCTACACTTATTTCTACACAGAGCAGTATGTGCTAGCCAGCTACTATTTCAAAAACTTTGCTGCTACTTACGGAGGAAGCCTACTGAAAGAAGAAGCGGACTTTATGAACGCTTACAGCAATTACAAAATGAGTCCTGTATTCCGACTAGACCAAACTTACACCCTGAAGGCTATCGAAAGCTTTGGGGAGTTTGCCAACCTCTACCCGAATAGTGAGCGGCTCAATCAAATCAATAGCCTCATCGACGAAATGCGCGCCAAACTAGAGGAAAAAGATTTTGCTGCGGCCAAACTGTATTTGGATCTCAGACGTTATCCATCTGCTATCCGTAGTTTCGACAACCTCTTGATCGAATATCCCGAAACGAAGCGCGATGAGCAAATCAGATACCTTATTTGCCAATCTGCCTACGAATCGGCAAAGGGCTCCTTTGTGGAACTACAGCTAGAGCGCTTTGAAGAAGCGCTGGAACGTTGCGATTTCTTCCTTCGCCGCTACCCGAGTAGCCCCCAAGTGGAGGAAGTGAAAAAGTACCGCGAGCAATCTAACAATCGACTAAATCAACTCAAAAATGGCTGATATTAAAACACAAGTTCAAGGCCTTAACCCCAACGTCAGTGCGCGAGACACAGGCGACCTGATCAAGGATACCGGGAACATCTACGAAACCTTAAGCGTCGTTAGCCGCAGAGCCAGACAGCTCGCCGTGGACTTGAAAAACGAGCTAGACGGTAAGCTGCAGGAGTTTGCTGAAGTGACCGATACCATCGAAGAAGTAGTAGAGAACAAGGAGCAAATCGAAATATCCAAATTCTACGAGAAGCTTCCCAACCCAGTCATTATAGCGATGAAGGAGTTTCAGGATGGCCAGCTGTACTACCGCTTCAACGAGCGAACAGAGTCTGACGAGATTTAATTAAGCAGACAGAAAAACAGGATCCAATAGCGCGGAGGTTTCTTACCTTCGCGCTATTGTTGTTTCAAAAAATAAAGCTGAAAGTGCTAGAAGGCAAAAAAATCATCTTGGGTATCAGTGGCAGCATCGCCGCCTACAAGGCCGTTCACTTACTGCGCCTGCTAACCAAGGCAGGGGCTGAGGTACAGGTACTCATGACCGAAGCAGCTACCCATTTCATCAGCCCGCTCACGCTCGCTACCCTATCCAACAAGCCTGTTTTTACCTCTGTAATCAGCGAGGAGGCCTGGAACAATCATGTTGAGCTGGGCTTGTGGGCAGATGCCTTCGTGATTGCCCCCGCCACGGCCAATACGTTGGGCAAGCTAGCCAATGGTATTTGCGACAACATCCTGAGCGCCGTATATCTCAGCGCGCGATGCCCTGTATTCTTTGCCCCCGCCATGGACCTGGATATGTGGGCTCACCCCTCCACGCGGAAGAATGTCGGCCAACTAATCAGCTATGGCAACCAACTGATAGATGTGGAAGAAGGCGCGCTCGCTAGCGGCCTAAGCGGCAAAGGCAGGATGGCAGAACCAGAAAACATAGTACAACAGCTTTCCAGCTATTTCAGCCATAGCTCCTACCAATTCAACCATCGCTTTCTCGTGACAGCTGGCCCCACCCAAGAGGCGCTCGACCCCGTCCGCTTCCTCAGCAACCACAGCACAGGAGCCATGGGCATCGCCATCGCCAAGGCTGCGGCCGAACGCGGTGCCCAAGTAAGCCTCGTGCTAGGGCCTAGCCAAATCAAAGTAGAACACCCCAATATTCAGGTGTTACGCATCAAGAGCGCTCAAGAAATGTATGAGGCCTGCCTAAGCGCTTGGCCTACGAGCGATGTGGCAATCATGGCCGCCGCCGTGGCCGACTATCGGCCTGCCCAGCTAGCAACTGAAAAAATAAAAAAAAGTGGCGATACCCTCCAGTTGGCACTCGTTAAAAACCCTGATATAGCCAAAAGCCTAGGCGAACAGAAAAAAGCAGCCCAAATTCTCATCGGCTTCGCTATGGAAACACAGAACGGGCTCGAAAATGCCCAAGCAAAACTAGCATCAAAAAATATGGACTTCATCGTCCTCAATTCGCTGCGCGACGAAGGCGCTGGTTTTGGGGAGGGTACCAACAAAGTCAGTATCCTCGAAAAAGACGGAGCGCTTACCCACTTCCCAACCAAACCTAAGAAGGAAGTAGCAGAAGACATCTTAAACCACTTGGCCAAGCTATTCCCAAACAAGCACACTGTAGGGTAGCATTGGTGGCGCTTGCTCGCAGTCTTCCATGCTTGGCGACTCGGCTCTACGTGTAAAAAAGCGCTATTAAAATAGACTAAAAAACCAAAAGCTGCTGTTATACTTAGAGTTTTCAGCCTATGGACGAGCAAACCGGCAAGCGTTCCAGTTTTTTTACCAGACTACACATTTTACGAATATGTACCAATTCATACTGCTCCTGCTTCTTTCGCTAAGTATCTTTGGCCAAAAGCTACAAGCACAAGGGGAAATCAACTTCAATGTGCGCTTTAATACGCAGCAGATCCAGACCGCTGATCCGGCTATCTTCAAAACGCTAGAGCGCGATGTTATCACTTTCCTCAATAGCCAAGCTTGGACAAAAGATGCCTTCCTATTGGAAGAACGGATCAACTGTAATCTAGTCTTTACGATCAAAGAGGGAGGAAACCCAAACAATTATGATTTGGATTTGGCCATTCAGTCCAGCCGTCCCATTTATGGTAGTGGCAACGAAACAGCGCTATTCAATTACTTAGATAATAAGATCACTTTTTACTACGAAGAATACCAGGCCATCCAACTTAGTGAAAACAACTTCACAGGCAACCTGCCTGCTGTTTTGGGATTCTACGCTTACTTAGTACTTGGCTTCGACTACGACTCTTTTTCGCCATTAGGAGGACAAGTATATTTCGAAAAAGCTCAGGAAATCTACAATCGCCTACCCTCCAACTTAAGCTCAGATGACCCAGGATGGCGGCCCGCTGGCACACGTAACCGGTATTGGCTATTGGAAAATATACTAAGTCCTCGTATGCTGGCCTTGCGCCGTGCCAACTATACCTACCACATCAAAGGCTTGGATATGATGCATCAAAACCCGGATTTGGCTAGAATTTCTATGATGGAAGCCCTCGAAGATGTGCAGCTAGCCAACCAAGCCTACCCCAACGCCCCCATCATGCAGGTGTTCAACGATGCTAAACGCGATGAAATCATCGAAATCTTCAAAGCAGGTACGCTTACCGAGCAAAATAGTGTCATTCAGATATTCTCCAGGGTAGATCCCGCCAATTCAGGAAAATACCGCGCCATCCGCAACCGACCTACCCCCGGCCGGGCTCCCACTTCTGCCACCTCCCCGAGAAAATCGCGCTAAGGAAGGCGATAGCGGCTTACGGTGAGGCTTTTTGATAGGACGTAGCTAATGGTCAGAGGCCTTCACCAGCAACCCAATTTTCACCAGCAGAAATGCGGAAGTCCCCCCTTACGAGCGAAGCCTGGATTCTAGCTCTACTCCTAGTACGCACTTGTGCTGAATCGTGCTGAGCGAAGTCGAAGTAGTGTAGCCGAGGCATCTTTCTCCAAGCGCAATGGAGAGAAAGTTTGTCCGCAGTGTCGGAGTGGGTCAAGCGCCATTTGCACTCAAAATTTTCGTTATCTTTGCCCATATGAAACGATTCTTCAATACAACGGGTGTCTGTAATCCCAAAGACCACTATATGGTGGATCCTTCTCGGGATATTTACAATGACATTTTGCGCCTCATAGAAGCCAAGTAGTATTTCCTCCTTCACGCTCCCCGACAGACGGGCAAGACCACTTTCTTACATTCGCTGGCGCATCGCCTCAATCGGGAAGGGAATTATGTGGCTACGGTTTGCTCTTTGGAATCGGCCGGCTATGGTAGCATTACGGTGGAAGATGCGAATGAGGTTTTTATTCGATCCCTATACCAAATTGCTGATCTTTTTTTAACGGGTGATCGTATGCCGCCGGATCCTTATATTTATTCTGCCAGTCCACAATTATTAAAACAGTATTTGTCCGACTGGTGTAAAGCCTTGGACAAACCGCTCATTCTGCTGCTAGATGAGGTGGATGCCCTTTACGACGATGTACTCATTTCCACCTTGCGGCAGTTGCGGGATGGTTTTCAGGCTCGGCCTCGCTTTTTCCCCCAATCCATAGCGCTAGTGGGCTTGCGCGACATCCGCGAATACCGCATGCGTGCTCGTGCCGACAACCCCTCCATTGGCGCTGGCTCGCCTTTTAATGTAAAAGCAAAATCTTTCTTTTTGCCCGTCTTTAGTCTGAAGGAAGTACTGGGACTACTACAACAACACACAGACGATACTGGGCAAATTTTCACCGAGGAAGTCATTTTTAAACTCTACTACTACTCCGGTGGACAACCTTGGCTCACCAATGCCCTAGCTAACGAGATCGTGGCCGAGATGCTAAAAAATGACTACTCCCAAGCCATCACGCTAGATATGGTAGAGACCGCCAAAGAAAGACTAATCGCACAACGACAAACCCATTTAGATAGCCTTGCAGATAAATTAGACGACCCGATGGTAAAACCCATTGTCACAGCCATTATCAGTGGAGAATCGCCCACTTTCGATGGCTTTGATCATAGTATGCGTTATTGCCGCGACTTAGGCATCATCGCCAACGGAGATCCGGTTCGCTTCGCCAATCCTATTTATCGCGAAATCGTTACCCGTATTATGAATTCGGCTTTTCAGCGGGGCATCAACCAAGAAATTGCCGAGACTGCCTGGTATCTACGCCCAGATGGCTCTTTAGACATGGATAAGCTACTGGAAGCTTTCATCGACTTCTACCGCTGGCATTCTGAGTCGTGGCTGGAGCGTTTTCAGTATAAAGAAGCGGGGCATCAGCTCCTACTCATGGCTTTCTTGCAGCGCATCATCAATGGTGGCGGCCGCATAGACCGAGAAATGGCCATCGGCAACGGACGCACCGACTTGGCCGTATTCTGGAAAGATCAAATTATTCCCATCGAACTAAAGATGCATCACAATGCTCGCTCCAAACCCGATGGGCTTCGGCAGCTCAGCCGTTATATGGATAAACTCGGCCAACAGGAAGGCTACCTCATCTTGTTCGAGAAGGAAACATCAGATGTGCTGCCCTGGGAAGAACGGCTACGCCGGGAAATCCATGAGGTGGACGGCAAAGAGATTACTTTTTTGGGGATATAGTTACAATCCCCAAACACAGCTCAAAAGGGAAAACACGGCTCCTGCATTTATGCCCGCCTCCATACGGACACCGTGGGCGCGAGCCACCTAAAAACCTAGGCCAACAAGGAATAAATAGCCGTCAGCACCAGTATCACCGCTAAGGCCGCTATGTTAAAGCCGGTAGAAGTCTTGAATAAGCCCCGCTCCAAATAAATGGCTTTCGCATCATTTGCCCGCTTAGGATCGCTAAGCAATAGACCAATAACGCCCAGAGAAAGGAAGAAAATGGCGTAGGTAAACCAAGCAGGAACGCCCGGCACTTCTTGCAGGAACAGTCGCGCGCCCGTGGCAATCCCCACCGCTACAATGACGCCCACCAAACCCATGACCACGGCTCTGTCTGGGATGATGCCCCCAGTGGCAGCAGCCGATGCCTCCGCCGACGCTTCCTCGGCCGCTGGCTTAGCAGCCGACTTGGCCGTTGCCCAGCTAACCAATACCATCATGACAGCAGATAGGATGAAGACGAAGGCCATCCGATCCAGGAAGGGAAGATCCGGTAAAAATATCTTCAATAGGAAAGAGAGCGGAATAGAAGCAACTACCACCAGCAGCGCTGCTTGAGGGGTTGACCGCCGCCAGAACATCCCGAAGACAAAAACCGTTAGTACGCCCGGACTGATAAAGCCCGTGTATTCTTGTATGTACTGAAAGACTTGACCTAAACTACCCAGTGCGGGGGCAATCATCGCCCCCAGAACCAAAGCTGCCGCCGATGCTAGCTGGCCGATTCGAACCAAATTCCGCTGCGAAGCCCCCCGGTTGATAAACTTCTGATAAATATCCAGCGTAAAAATGGTGGACGCGCTATTGACCATAGAACTGATGGAAGACCCAATAGCCGCTACCAGGGCAGCAAAGGTTAGCCCTTTGAATCCGGGGTCGACATAATTGCTCAAGACCCAAGGAAAGGCCTCGTCGGCCTTAGAAATATCCACTTCCACCCCTTTTTTGAGCAAATAAAAAGCGGCAATCCCGGGCAGGACAGCAAAAAAAGGAATAAATAATTTCAGAAAAGCAGCGAAGGCAATACCTTTTTGTGCCTCGCCCAAGGACTTTGCTGCCAGCGCCCGCTGTATGATATACTGGTTGTTGCCCCAGTAATAAGTGTTGACGATCCACATACCACCAAAGAGCACTGCGAAACCTGGCAATAATTGGAAGGAGGATTTCACGTCGCCAGAAATCGTCTCTACATAAGTATCATCTGGTTCAAATAGCATTTCAAAGCGCTCAGGAACTACCCGGAACAACTCGCTGATACCACCTAAAACGCTGCCCTCTCCTACTACGCTCAGTATCCCCCAAGCGGCCACTGTGCCCCCCAGCATCAATACAACCACCTGCACCACATCCGTCCAGACAACCGCCTTGAGGCCTCCAAAAATAGAAAAAGAGGCAGAGTAAAGCACCAGACCAATGACGCCATAGATCAGCGGAAAGCCTAGCAATTGTTCGATAGCCAAACCACCCAAATATAGAACCGTAGCGATATTGACGAAGACAAAAAGGGCAATCCAGAAAACCGACATAATGGTTCGTACGGTGCCGTCGTAGCGCTCTTCCAAGAACTGCGGCATGGTATAAATTCCCTTCTTGATAAAAACCGGTAGTAAGAATTTGGCGACGATCAGCAAAGTCATGGCAGCCATTAGTTCATAAGTAGCAATGGCCAAGCCTAGCTCAAAACCAGAGCCATTCATACCAATGATTTGCTCAGCAGAAATATTGGAAGCAATTAAGGAGCCCCCGACGGCCCACCAAGGCAGCGCCCGGCTGGCCAAAAAATAATCGCTGGCGCTTTCATTCTTATCCCGATTGGCAATCCATATACCAAATACGATCACACCCACGATATAAACGCCGAAGATAATAAGGTCTAACTGACTAAGCTGCATAATCTGTAAAATTGATGATCGGGCGGCAAGATAGGAAAAGTCAGCACAATCTCAACTACTCCAGTCCGGTACGTGTTGATTTTTTAAATAGTACTACCAAACAACTACCCATGCAATTACAGAACATCATCTCTTTTTTTGAAAATTACCCCCTCTATTTACAACTCGGCGTATTGCTAGGGTTGGCCGCAGCGCTTGCAGCACTGCTTTCTACGCTGTTGCTCTTTATCCTCCGTACCACTAGCCAGCAACTGAGAAGCCAAGCCATTAAGCTAGTAAGCCATAACATCCGAATTCCGCTAACTAGCTTCCTAACCGCTACCCTCAGCCTCGTGCTATGGGGAGGCATAAGTGTAGGGGATGAGGCCGTTTTTTACTACAGACCCTTGGTTGGGATCATGCAAACGCTGGTTTACCTGTTGGGTGCTTGGCTGCTCATCCGCCTAATCAAAGGCGGCGCCGACGGGATTCGCGCACAATATGAGGAAGACAATGAAAGCAGCATCAAGGATCGAAAAATCCTCACCCAACTACAATACCTTGAGCAAATTGCCCTAATCGTCATTGGCATTATTGCGATCGCGCTGGTATTACTACAGTTCGAAAATGTTAAAAGTCTGGGTGCAACCATCCTAACCTCTGCAGGGGTGACGGGTATTATTGTTGGTTTGGCGGCTCAAAAATCAATTGCTAACCTACTAGCGGGTTTCCAAATTGCTTTCACGCAACCCATTCGCATCAATGATCGGCTAAATATTAAAGGGGAAGTTGGGCACGTAGAAGATATTACGCTAACGTATGTGGTATTGAGAATCTGGGATGAAAGACGGATGATTATCCCTTTACAACATTTCATCGACAATCCTTTTGAAAACTGGACGCATACCGACACGCAATTATTGGGTACCGTCTTTATTTTTGCCGACTACACCCTGCCTGTAGAGGCGCTTCGGACAGTGCTTGAAGCGTTTTTGGCAGATAATCCCGCTTGGGATGGCAGAGTGGCAAAAGTACAAGTGACCGACACTAACGCCAACAGCATGCAAATTCGCTTGCTAATAAGTGCCACGGATGCCGCTACTTTGTTTGGACTCCGCTGCGAAGTCAGAGAACACATCATTGCTTTCATACGCGACCACTACCCCGAAAACCTCCCAAAAGCCCGCGTGGTGGGTTTGAGCCCAAACGAGAATAGTACCGCGCTACTACATTCGCAGCGGCTGGGGCAACAACCAACTTAAAAAGTAGTTACATGGCTCGCAGAGCTTCCAACAAGCTAGGGGCTAGTTCTTTGCCGTAGATGGTCTTGGGCGCTTGCCGGATGAACTCCAGCATCTGCTGAGCACTGGATACGTCCCTCTGCCGCAAGGCGGTAAGCGCTCGGTGCCACTGCAGTTGCTCGTTCCAGATAGGCGGCGCTATGCTAGGCGGTATCTGGTTCAAAAAATAGGCAGCTTCCTCCACAGCGCCTACTTGATGCGCTGCCACAGAAGCATACCAATATGGCGTGACAGAATTTGAGTGAGACTCCTCTGCCAAATAAGCGCGCCAAGCCGTCAGCGCGGCCGTATAATTTTGCGCATCCTGATAAGACAGCGCTTGTTGATAAATCAACATCGACTGTTTCGAAGAAGGGTCACTAGTACCCAAAGCTCTCGTAGATTCCTCTAAGATAAGCGATGTTGGCTCAAAATACATATGGAATAAGCGCTCGTGCTTACTGTCCTGCCAGTAAAGCCTTGTCATCGCTACTAACAGCAGGAGCAAGCCCCCCCACCATAGCCAAGACCAAGTCTTGGCAGAGAGTAGCTCCTTTGGCCGATCGGCTGGTAACATATCAGAAGAAATCGAAATAATGCTTATATTATGAGTGAAACAGACTAGCGGATAGAGTGGTCAAAAAATACTATTGACCACAAAAAAACGCCCAAGAGTCAACAATGTTGTGAAGCCCTGCCTACAGAAAATCCACATCTACCGTGTAGGGATAGTGCATGAGATAGTGCATGGCCTTATCCACAGGGAAGTCTTCGAAAACAATTTTGTACAGCATATCGGTGATGGGAACGCGCAATTTGATAGATTTGGCCAAGTGATAAGTCACCAGCAGCGTCCGTACACCCTCTGCCAGCTCTTGGCTAGTGGCGCGTACTTCCTCCAGCGTTTCCCCAGAGCCAATTCGATAACCAAACATGTAGTTCCTACTCTTCCGGCTAGTCGCCGTTGCAATGAGATCCCCTATACCAGCGGTACCAAAAAAAGCAGTGGCCTCGCTACCCAGTGCTTTGCCAAAGTAGATCATTTCCGCCAAACCTCTGGTTATCAACATAGCTTGGATGTTTTTACCCAAGCCGTAGCCTTTAAGCATCCCAGAGCCCAATGCGATCACGTTTTTCAAGGTGCCCGCCAGCTCGGCTCCCAACAAATCGTGGCTACCAAAGACAAAAAGCTTATCGCCCGCTAAAACATTTTTTGCCCGTTCAATCACCTCGTCGTACTTACTGGCGATCAAAGTGGCGGTGGGCTGCCCATCCAATATTTCCCGGGCCAAGTTGGGCCCCGAGAGGATCCCTGTCCGCACCACCACACTCTCCTGCCTGATGACGCCCGTCATGGTACTCAGTTGTTTTCGATGGATGCCCTTTTGTCTAATCTCCTCTTCGGAGGTATTTCCAAAATCTAGGCCCTTGGTTCCATGGATAAGCAAGTGGCTAGGCCTTAAATAAGGAGATAGAGCCCGCATCATATTGCGAAACTGATCGGAGGGCACAATGGGAAAAATCAGTTGGCACTTAGCAGCAAGCTCCTGTAGGCTATTGGTAGCCACAACATTCGGGTGGACAGCCACCCCATGCAGATAGCGTCCTTCGTTGATGCGTCCTACCTGCTCTTGCTTGCGTGCATAGAGGCTTACCGTCGTGTTTTCTGCCAATAAGTTGGCTATGGCCACACCAAAAGAGCCTGCCCCAATTACCCCCACATGTTCTTTTCTGCTCATTGTATCGACCTAGTTGTGCGGCAAAGATAAGGACTAATCGTCGTCTTCATCCCACTCCAGATACACTTCCTTAAAGGAACTCAGATCACGGCGGTCGCGTTTGGTGGGCCTGCCGGTACCTTTTTCTCTGAACTCCCCACTCGTGCGGCCGATAAACCAATCTTGGTACTTATTCAATTCTTCCGCAGGCGTTTGGTCAGTATAGCAATTTTGCGCGATGGCCGCCCCTACTCGCTTTTTGATTACCGCTACTACCTCAAACTGCAGATTAAAGCCATTTTTTGCTACCCGCACGGTATCGCCTTTACTAACCACACTGCTAGGCTTCGCTATCTTGCCATTGATGCTCGCCTTACCGCGTTTTACCGTATCTGTCGCCAGAGTGCGGCTTTTGAATATCCTGACAGCCCACAACCATTTATCGATGCGTATTTTATCATTTTCTTCCATTCTTCAATTTTTTTTAAGAGAACAACCTGGCGGGCCAGGCACGCGCTGGCTCAAGCACATATCCATACGGACTCGAGGCGCGCCCCATGGGCAGGAGCCGTGTTTAAGAAAAGCGCAAGGCTCCTCTAAGTAATCGCAGCTCTTATCTGATACGCCGGCACAGCCCATTCTCGGTTTTCCATCACGGCCTTGAGGCTAGCAACAGCCTGATAAATATCTACAAAGCGCAAATACATGGGCGTGATACCAAAACGAAGAACGCCGGGCGTTCTGTAATCAGATATAATTCCCCTTTGTTTAACCGCTTGATAAATAGCATGCCCCTGAGGGTGGAAATACGAGACGTGCCCCCCCCGTTTTTCGTCTTCATCCGGGCTAACAAGCTGGAAGCCATAAAGATCACAAAGCCCCTCCATCAACTCGATAAACAGACGGCTCAGCCGGATCGCTTTCTGGCGCAACAATTGGATGTCGGTACGCAGGAATAGATCAATTCCACTCTCTAGCGCTGTCAGACCCAAGATGCCCGGTGTACCACAACGGAAACGCTCAATTCCGGGAGCGGGCTGATAATCATCTGTAAAAGCAAAAGGATCCTGATGCCCCATCCAACCTGATAAAACAGGCAGGGCGTTTGCTTGATGGCGCTTAGCCACATAAATAAAGGCCGGTGCGCCAGGGCCGCCGTTCAGGAACTTGTAACCACAACCAACAGCAAAGTCTGCCCCCACTTCATTGAGTTGCAAGGGAACAGAGCCAACACTGTGGCTTAGATCCCAAATTACCAAAATTCCTTTCTCCCGTGCAGCAGCCGTGAGGGAAGCCATATCCTTTATTTCGGCCGACTTGTAGTGAATGTGGGTCAGCAACAAGACCGCTACCTCCTCCGAAAGATGAGCGCGTAGGGCCGCTGGTTCTACTACCTTATTCACCAAGCCATTCCCCATACCAGCCAGCAACTGAGAAAAATCGGAAAGGCCTTCCATCAAATAGAGATCGGTAGGAAAATTGCCACTTTCCGATAGCATTATTTTCCTATCAGGCCGAAGGCTAAAAGCAGCCGTCAGTGCTTTGAAAATATTGACAGATACGGAATCAGCTATCAACACCTCTCCCGCATCGGCACCCAAGAGTTTTGCCAGTTTATCACCCACTTTCTTAGGTGCTTCAAACCAGCCGTTTTTAGCCCAAGAAGCAATGAGATCATTCCCCCATTCTTGCTTTGTGCAGGTCATCAAACGCTCAGGTGTTTGCTTGGGGAGAGACCCTAAGGAGTTGCCATCGAAATTGAGCTTATCCAAAGGCAATAGGAAGGCTTCGCGCAGGTAAGCCAGCTCGTCTGCCTCATCCATGGCTACGCAGTCGGATAATGATATTTCTTTAATCAAAGTTGCATATTTTCTAGTGACTGCCCTTTGGTTTCAGGCATCAAAAAGGCTACAAAAAACAATTGCCCCAACATACAAAAAGCAAAGAAAGCAAAAATAGGCGCCGTACCAAAAATTCCAACCAAAGCAGGGAAGTTCCCCGCAATGAAGGCGGCAAAGATCCAGTGGGTCGTACTACCCAAGGAAGCCCCTAAGGATCGGACTTCATTCGGAAATATCTCGCTGAGGAACACCCAAATAACAGCCCCTTGCCCTACAGCATGAGAAGCAATGAATACAAAGATACAAACTGGTACGATCATACCAGATAAATTGCCACTATAAAAAGCATAAGCCACTGCGCTCAAGGATAGAATATAGCCCACCGAACCAAGATACATCAGCAACTTACGCCCCACCCGATCAATCAAAAACATTCCCAACATAGTGAAAATTAGGTTCACCAACCCAATCCCTACCGATTGTAAGAGCGCCGTGCTAGCACCCAAACCCGCCGACTCGAAAATTCGAGGCGCGTAGTAGATGATCGCATTGATGCCAGAGATCTGATTAAAAAGGGCAAATAAGAAGGCCAGTAAAATAGGCTTGTTATAGCCGCCTTTAAAAAAACTAGCCAAAGCTGCGCTAGCACGGGTATTTTCGCTCGCTTGAATAGCTGCCAGCTCTGCGGCTGCCTGTTCGGGATCAATCATTTGCAGTACCCGCAATGCTTCCTTTGGTTTGTTTGCCTTCGTCACTAGCCAGCGCGGACTACGAGGCACCAAAAACATAGCCAGTAGAAAAGCCACCGCTGGAATGACTTCTATCCCCAACATAAACCGCCAATTGCCCTCCGCTGCAAGACTACTACCAATCCAGTAATTAGAAAAGTAGGCGACCAAAATCCCCAAAACCAAATTCAATTGAAAAGCTGCCACCAACTGCCCCCTGCGTTTGGCTGGTGCAATTTCAGTAATATACATCGGCGCTACCACAGAGGAGGTCCCAACGCCCAAACCACCTAGAAAGCGAGCAATCATCAGCTGCGTTAAATCCGGGGCTAAAGCAGACCAAGCAGCAGAAATAAGATACAGCAAGGCAATAAACAACAGGCTTTTCTTCCTACCCCAAACATCTGCGGGAAAGCTGCCGAAAATCGCTCCCAAAATAGTTCCGTATAGCGCCATCGCCACCATCTGCCCCAACTGAAAATCACTTAAGTCCCATTCGCGCTGAATGGCACCTTCGGCTCCACTAATCACCGCCGTGTCAAAACCAAAAAGGAAACCACCCAAGGATACAGACAGCGCCCACTGCCAGATTTTTTGTGCATTCATCGACAATTATTTAAAGCAAGGTAAGACCTCTCAAAGAAAATTAGCTCACAGATGGAGTTTATCTGAATCATTTGGGTGTTTTAGTCTTGTTCATTAGGTCATCAAAGGAGCTACAAATGGCACCACAAAGTAGCTGCAAAGCAAAATTCTGTACAGCACTTTTACGCGCTTATGAACCAGCGAACAAGGCTGTTGGACAAACATTCAGCAGCCCTCCCATACTAAAAAGCGGGTACAGCCTTTGGCTGCACCCGCTTTGGTAAAGGCTATTAAAGCAACAGCCCTTACTTCCCACCTTTTAACTGATCTTGTAAGGAGCGGAGCTGCTCCCACTTTCCAGAAGCAGCTAGGCCAGCTTGCTGCGCCCAGGTTCCGGGGTCGGCTAAACGATAGCGGTCTCCGGCTGTATCCAAAATCTCCTGCATTCTGCCTGTGTCAGTAGCCGCTAGATCGGACCATGTCTTAATGCCCTCCGCTTTGAAGAGTTGCTCGATCTTGGGGCCAATACCTTCCACAACCTTAAGGTCTTCTGGATTGATGCTCGAGAACCCCATTTTCTTGGCTGCTAGCTTCTCAAATTTAGAGTCGGTATCGAAATCGCCAGTAGTTTCCCGGCCGCCATCAGTAAATTTTTGGTAGCGAATCAGCTCGTCCCAATCGCCTTTTACCGCCAGCGATGCTTGATGCGGCCAGCTAGTAGGATCGGCTAGTTGGAAGCGACTGCCCGCCTCGTCCAGTGCTTTTTTCAGGTCATCATAGCTAGCAGCAGCCACCTTTTCCCAAGTGTGGTAGCCCGCATTCTGAAGGAGGGATTCTATCTTTGGCCCTACTCCTTCAATAATCTGTAAGTTGTCGTTAGTAAACAAGCTGCCGTAGCTCATGCCACCACCACCGGAGAGGCCAGCAGCAATCCCCAGAGAAGCCGTATTTGTACCTGCTTCTGTAGTTAAGCGCGTGTTTAGCACTGCTTTATCCGATTCACAGCGTCGGAGGCTAGCGCGTAGATCCGCTTCTGCTTTTTGCGATTCTTCCAATTGATACTTCAGGCTAATGTAGTCTTTTTCCCATTTCGTGGCCAAGCCGTGATAGTTGTCTCGTTCAATCGTTAGCTTATCGATCGTAGCTTGCTTATCTCTGTTCAGCAGCCAATGTAACAACCAGCCCAACAAAATGGCTCCCAGCGTCCATATCCACCACCAGGGTGTGCAAGCTAAGCCAAGCGGGCTAGGAGTATCCAGTAAGATATTGATGTCCATAATTAGTTATTTCTTGTGTGTTTAATGAATTTGTTTTAGTTGGCCGGAGTCAGCTTTACAACCGCTCGGCGATTATTTTGGCGGCCTCTTTCCGTCGTATTGCTATCTACTGGATTAGACCGACCTTCTGATCGCGTGTTTATCCTTGCAGCATCTACTCCGTGGCCTAGCAGCACATCTCTCAAGAAATCAGCTCTCCGCTGCCCGAGCTGCATGTTAAAGTCGTCGCCTCCGATATTATCGGTATGCCCAGTAATGGAAACCAATTCGTTGGTTTGTTCCAAGCGTTGTGCGAGTTTAAGGAGATAGGCATCTATGGCTGGGTCAGGCTCCTTCGCATTGCTGTTGTAGGGGAAGCGGACGGTTATCTCATTATCGATTTCGATAATATCCACCGCTTGATCTTTCTCATGCCAGCTAAAAGTAGCGGCATCCCAAAACTCCTCAGCCGATGGTTGCTCCTTATCAAGCCGATTAGATAAAATACGAACCTGCTCGGTCGGTATGTCTGGCAACAGCATATCCCTGATACGTTCCGCGCGGTAAAAGCCCATACTTTCATAGCCATCAGGAGTGGGTTCGCCTGGAAAATAATTGCCGTAGATTTCCAGTTCCTGCTCCGGATGCGCCTGGTATTCACTCAATAAGCGGCCTCGCAAACTAGGCCAAAGATCACCTTGTAAGACACCCTCAAAATTTAGTTGGGTAGCCAAAGCGTAGTCTTTTGCATCAGTAGGTGGCGGTGTCACCTCCGTAGTCTCCTCGCCTCCTGAGGCACAGCAGGTGGGCTGTATGCAGGTCTTGAGCGTCACAAAAGCGAATATCAGCCACGCGAGTAGCATGATAAAGATTTTAGTAAAATTCGACATAGATGTAGTGTGTGGTTTACGATAAATGGTGAAGAATAGCAAATGAACTAGAACTCCCTATTCGTAGAGCTAGTGGTCTGTCAATCGTTAATTTTCGGGTTGAACGTTAGCGAATTTTGTGGCTAGTCGAGGCGGAGGTTCCTGCGCATAGCGGGACTATGTAAGGGGTTCTCCAACGAAGAGTAGCCGCCAAAGGCGCCACGGGTAACCCGAAGTTTTAGCCTTGACAGAGCACTAGCTGTATCTTTAGAGCGGACAAACAAAGGGGTTGCTAACAATATCTTCGTTCATTGGATCGTGGGGAAAGAGGGTTCTGGCAAGAGTTTGAAGCTCCTTGACTAAAACAGCGGCAAAGTAGTACAATTTTCAGAAATGTACAAGCTTCGCACTCGATTTTTGCAACAAAATTCCATTATTTTCCTTAACGACTGTGAAGTCGCATATTTTTTGTAATTTTGCCATCCAAAATTTTCATATCATGTTCGACAGCCTCAGCGGCCGCCTTGAAGGCGCGTTCAAAACCCTTACTGGAGACAACAAGATCACCGAGATCAACGTCGCTCAGTCTATCAAAGAGATTAGAAGAGCCTTGGTGGCGGCCGATGTAAACTACAAGATCGCCAAGGAATTTACTGATCGGGTAAAGGAAAAGGCCATGGGCACCGAAAATGTGCTCAAAGCCGTGAAGCCCGGGCAGTTGATGGTGAAAATCGTTCAAGACGAGCTCACCGAACTCATGGGTGGGCAAGCAGAAGGTATTAACGTAAAAGGAGAACCTGCCGTAGTACTCATTGCCGGACTCCAAGGCTCTGGTAAAACCACTTTTAGCGGCAAGCTCGCCCTACACCTGCAAAGCAAAAGAAAACTAAAGGTGCTGCTCACGGCTTGTGATGTTTACCGGCCAGCCGCCATCAATCAGCTCACAGTACTAGCTGAACAGGTGGGCGCGGGTATATACAAAGAGCCCGATAACAAAAACCCCGTAGCCATCGCCCTCAATGCCATCGCCTACGCTCAAGATAATAAATATGACGTCGTGATCGTGGATACCGCCGGCCGCCTAAGTGTGGACGAGGCCATGATGCAAGAAATCAGCAATGTACGCGAAGCCATCAGCCCCAACGAAACGCTTTTCGTGGTGGACTCCATGACTGGCCAAGACGCCGTTAATACCGCCAAGGCTTTCAATGATCGCATCAATTACGATGGCGTTGTATTGACCAAACTCGATGGGGATACGCGCGGAGGAGCTGCCCTATCCGTAAAATATACCGTCGGAAAACCCATCAAATTCGTCTCAACTGGCGAAAAAATGGACACCCTCGATGTCTTCTACCCCGATCGGATGGCGCAGCGTATCCTAGGTATGGGCGACATCATCTCCTTCGTAGAAAGAGCGCAAGATCAGTTCGACGAAGAAGAGGCCAAACGCCTCGAAAAAAAGATTCGGAAAAACAAATTCGACTTCAACGACTTCCTCGGCCAGCTGGCTCAAATCAGGAAAATGGGCGACATCAAGTCCTTGCTCAATATGATACCCGGCATGAGTAAGATGATGAAAGACGTGGACATCGACGACTCCGCCTTCAACAAAGTAGAGGCCATCATACTAAGCATGACGCCACAAGAACGAGCCAACCCCGAACTACTAAGCCTCAGCCGCAAAAAGCGAATTGCAACAGGTAGTGGCCAAGGTATGGAGCAGGTCAATCGCTTTATCAAGCAATTCGATCAAATGCGAAAAATGATGCACGCCATGAGCAAAAATCCCGGGATGATGGGAGGCGCGCCCATAGGTGGTAAATTCAACACGGGAAAAAGACGTTAAAATATAGCAATTATGCGATTTCTTTGCTTAAAAACTTGGCTCTTCTTAGCGATACTTTGCTCCTGCACCTGGTGCAAAAACCCACTAGTTGCACAAGAGGCAGCCACCCGCTTGGTCGCACTACCAGACACCCATCAAATCATGGTGGATGTAGTCTTTCTCTCCTCCGATTTTCTGGAAGGCCGCCTCACGGCCACCCCCGGCGAAAAAATTGCAGCCAACTACATCAGCCAACGCATGCAGGCGATGGACCTCCAAACACAACCGGGCTACAACAGCTACCAGCAAAGCTTCGATTTCGAGCTACGCCCCAATCCCCACGCCAGTGAAACCGTGGCTAAAAGTGGCATCAATGTAGCTGGCTACCTCGACAATGGCGCCGCCCACACCATCGTGATCGGTGCGCACTACGATCATCTCGGCTATGGCGGTAGTGGTAGCCTCCACGCTGGCGAAGCCGCCATTCACAATGGTGCCGATGACAATGCCTCCGGTGTGGCTGCCCTGCTGCGGATGGCCGAAAAATTACAGCAAGTCGATGCCCCGAAAGCCAACAATTACCTCTTTCTGGCTTTCTCCGGTGAAGAACTGGGGCTGATTGGCAGCAAAAAATGGGTGGCTGCTCATCCCGACTTCCCTACCAACGCGATGTTCAATATGGACATGGTAGGCCGCCTGGGCTTCAAAGGCAATTCTCTGGCCGTTTACGGCACGGGTACCAGCGCGCTTTGGGACAAAGCACTAGACGCAGCAGAAGCCAAAAGCATCATCACCACCGTGCGCGATAGCTCCGGCATCGGCCCTTCCGATCACGCTTCTTTTTATCTCGATTCCGTGCCGGTTATCGCACTCTTCACCGGCCAGCACGAGCATTACCACAAGCCTAGCGACGACCCGGAGATCATAGATTTTGCTGGCATCGCAACCATCACCGATTTCCTGCTGGATATCATCCGTGAAATTGACGGCGCTGGCCGCCTACAATTCCTCGCAACCAAGCAAAAAGCGCAACGCGAAGCGGCTGCTTTCAAGGTGAGCTTGGGTGTAATGCCCGACTATGTTTACACCGGCAAGGGCATGAAGGTAGATGGGGTTAGTGCCGATCGGCCAGCCGCCCTAGCAGGCCTAAAACAAGGCGACATCATCGTAAAAATAGGCGATCTGCAGGTGGAAGATATCTATGACTACATGGAAGGGCTCTCCCGCTTTAAAAAAGGAGACACTGCCCCCGTTACCGTGCAGCGCAAGGGCGAAGAAAAGACCTTTTCGGTTACTTTTTAGCCGACAACAAGCTGCCGCGGAGCTGCAAATACCGCCCATCCAACAGCTCGTAGGCGGGGGGATGGCTACAGTGAAACCTCCGCTCTTCCTGCTTACCTTGATAGATCACCGCCAAGGATTGCTCCGGGTAAAAAACGCCCCATTTTCGCGCTGCTTCGTCTCGGAAAAGCTGGAATCTATCGGCCTCCATCCTGAGAAGCCAAAGTGGTTTCATATCCTCCTCCAGCGAGAAAGCATGTACTTCCCGCTCATAGCGCAGCAGCAGTTCGGCAGTCCCGTCCCCATCGGTATCGGCCACCAAAAGACCCGAAATCGTCGCTCCGCTCTTGGGCGTGATGATTTCCGCCTTGCCGTCAGCGGTTAGCAGCGCCACTTTGTCTGTCGCTACCCGCAAGGCTATCAAAAGATTACTGGGTTCGGAACGTAAGTGAAGCGCCTGATAAGGATGATATTGGCTCACGCAGGAGCCAAGTTCTTCCCAAGGAGCCGTGCTGCCAGAGGCGCGAAACTTCCGCCTTTCGGGGGCTACTAATCCAGCGATCTCTTGCTTCCACAACAAACGACCGCTCCGATCGAGCGCAAAAAGCTGCTCCCCTTCCCCCATAAAAACAAAGCTAGCCTGGCCTTCCTCATCTTGTAATACCGCGGGCGAAGTGATGGCCTTTGGCACGGTTGCCGTTCTTTCCCAGAGCGGATAGGGTTTCAATTGGCTGTCGATGGCTTGAATTTGACCGTCTTCCGCGATCAATAAACACATAAAAGCTTCGCGCTGCGGATCCCGAAAGCAATGCCCTCCCACGCTGGTAGAAAAAACTAAAGAATCTAATTGCCCCTCCGCATAGCGATACACCGCCGCCTCCGTCTGCCATAGTAAGGCCGCTTTCTCAGCGGTAAAAGGCCCAGCGAGCAGTGGTGCAAAAAAACCTAGCTTTCGGTGCGCCGTATTTTGCCCTATGCTAATTTGTCCGCCCGAACTTTGTGCCAGCCACGAACCACTGTAGGGCGACAACTTCCAGTAATCAATAGCAGCTTCCAAATCTATTTCCCAGCTCAGCCTATCTGCTTTGGAATCCGATAAAAAACGGACAAAGGCCTCCCGATCCCGCTGATAGACCAGCAATTGCCGCGATTCTTCTCTGCTTATCTTATAGGGAAAAAAACGAATAAAAGTGGCACCCGCTAAATCAAGCAAGACCGCCCGCACATCTATCCGATCCAAAAACGAAGGCGGCTGACCCGCAGCTCGCAGTATCAAAGCGTGTAGATTCCCAAGATCATCCGATTGCCAAAGGTAGCCATCAATCATTGCGTAGTAGAAGATCACATCTGCTCCCCAACCTAGCCGATCCTGTGGCTCCTCCCAAATGCCTACTTGAAGATATTGGCTGCTTGGGGCAGGAAAAGTCTGAGAACCATCTATCTCCGCAGCCATTAAATAAGCGCCTTCAAACAGTTCCAATTCCAAGAGCGGCAAACCCGATTGAGCAGCCGGATACAGCGTAAAAGCCACCGCAGCCGCTGGCACTAAAGATAGTAGTTCGAGCAGGGAAGCTGTAGCCCTACGCGGCTTGATCCCTTCACTGATTACGGGCTGTACCCCAGCAGTATCCACCACAAAACACCAGCCTTTTTCCGACAAAAGCGCTCGCTGCGCCCCTCTCGGCTTCTGAGCCGACAAAATCGCTAAAGGATAGTTGGGCTGCAACAGCAGCGGTATTGGTATCGTTTCCGCCAATCCGCCATTCACTTGATCCAATAGTCTTTCCAAGCTCGATTGCTGCTCGAAGACATACCATTTATCATCTAGCTGGCTCGCCACCTGGTTCTTCGGTAGTTGATGAATCGTAAAAGCCCCATAGGTAACCGACGGCCAAGCTGGATCTAAATATAAATCGGCATGAAGCAAGACTAACACTTCCCCCGCTGATTCCTCCCTGTCTCTACTCAGGATCGCCCAAGGCAAAGGCGCTCCTAGGCGCAGGCGATAAGCCGCCAAGCTGGTCACCAAATCAGAAGGAACAGCCTCCCCCAAATCTAGCTGTGTGCCCAAATAGAAACCCCGCCATTTCTCCACCTCACTAGCGGCGTAGAAATAGGTGAAAGCCTCATCAGCCTTAGAACCCTCGGCCTGCTGGCAAGTGGTAAAACACCCCATTAGGCAGGCGATAGCGAGCATTCGTAGGAAAAGCCAAATCATTTTCAATCTTTCCTTTTCAATTTTCAATTACATTTGTTATTCACAAAGGTATTAATAAGCGAAGAATATGAAAACGAGCAGTATTATACAGTTGGCGGCAGCTTTGGGAGCCTTGGCAGTTGGCTTAGGAGCTTTTGGTGCTCACGGACTAAAATCAGTAGCCACCGCCCAGACCGTCAGCGTTTTCGAGACGGCCGTCCGCTACCAATTCTACCATGTATTTGGTTTGCTGGCTATCGCAGTGCTAGCGCCTCACCACCCTAATGGTCGGCGCTATTGGGAAAGAGCCGTTTTAAGCTTCCTCTTGGGTATCTTGATTTTTAGCGGCTCGCTTTATCTACTCACCTTCAGCAAAGTGTACGAGCTGGGCTTAAATTGGCTGGGGGCTGTTACGCCTATTGGTGGCTTGGCGTTTATTGTCGGTTGGGTGCTGATGCTGTTGGCCGCTAGGAAAAACTAAGCTTAGGGCAGTAAACTCACACTCCCTGCAAATTCTCGGCTTTCCCCATTTAGCAACTGAACTTTAGCGGAATAGACATACACCCCGCTGGCACAAGGCCGTCCGTCGCGGCGGCGCCCATCCCAGCCTTGGTTATCAACGGATTGACTATCCGCCTCATACACCAGGCCTCCCCAGCGATCGAAGACGCGGAACTCCGAGATTCCAGCTACACTTCGGTCTGGGAAAAGCTGAAAAAAATCATTGACCCCATCGCCATTCGGACTGAAGGCATTGGGGATATATACTAGGCCGGTAGGCACTACACTCACTCGTACCACATCGCTTACAGCGCAGCCATCCTCGGTGAAGTAGGTAAGCGTATAGTTGGTGGAAACGACGGGACTGGCCGTGGGGTTGGGGCAATCCGTGCAGCTTAAGCCCGCTTCGGGCGCCCACCTAAGGCCAGTAGTCGGCACGGCTTGATTTGATTGTGCGTTGAGGCGGGTGGCTTCCCCTAAATTGATCAGTTGGCCTGGCCCTGCCTCCACAATTAAAAAATCGGGAACGATCAGCTCCACTGCTTCGCTCTGCGCAGTGCATCCAAAAACATCGAACACCCTTGCTGTGTAGCTGCCAGCCGCTAACGCTGGCAGCGAAGCCGCCGTGATCGTATCTTGGCTATCGTTTAACAGAAAGCGATAAGGCGCTGTGCCACCACTAGCCACAAAGTTGAGCGCCGATAGCGAATTAATATCCTCGGCAGTGGGGCATTCCAGAAGTTCTAAATCCAACCGCAGCTGCAGTTCGTCAATCGCTTCGATAGTAAAGTTCACATCGCCTCGGCAGTACTGGTTTTGCTGAAAGCGTAGGCGATAATTGCCAGGCGCCAAACTGTCTTGCTGATTTAAGCCAGCGCCTTGGGCAAAAGGCGTGCCATTTCCCAGCCGAAACCAAGAAAAATCCCACTCCGCTAAATCACTCGTTAGATCCAGCTGGGCGGAGCTGCTGCCGCTACAGTTGTCTTGCACGGTAGTAGTAAATTCAAAATCAAAATTACTGAGTAAAGTTACGGGCACGCGAATAGCCTGCTGGCAGACGGTATCCCCAACGGCATCTAGTAGGTAAGCTAGTAAATTAAAGTTAGCAGGATCGCTTACGCGCAGGCTGTTGGTGGTGCCTACAATGGATCCATCGTCGCGGGTCCAAACAAATTGAGTACTGCCAGGGTTATCCGCCACCACCACAATATCTGCTACAGGGTTTTCACACGTCAGAACGGGTACCTCCGTGTTCAGAATGAGCGGGCGCGCTAAATCCTCTAAAACAATAAAAGCCTCCGATTGCTGGCAGATGGTATCATTGCTATTCGGTGCCAGTAAAAAAGCCGTCAAGCTATAAGTACCCGGCGAACTAACCAGCAGGCTAGCCCCACTACCGAGCAGGGTTCCGCTGCCATCTCTCCATGCCAGCTGCGTCCGATCGGGGTTGTCCACTAGCAGCTGAATCTCTCCGCTACTATTGGCACAAGAAAGCAGCGGCAGCTGTTGCAGGGAAACAAATTGATCCGTATCCGAAAAAGCAACAGAATAGGATGCCTCCCCCACACAATCTATATTGTCCGCGGCAACGCTCAGTGTGTAAGTCCCTACATCTGAAACCGTCAGGCTGGCTTCGGTGCCAATGATCTGGTTCATAGCGTTGCGCCAGGTAAAAACCGGATTTTCCAGGTTAGAGAGGACGCCAGGATTGAGCAGAGAACTAAGGTTATTACAGCTTAAAGGCTCCGGCACAAAGCCAGGTACGATAATCTCTGGCGCACTAAACACCAGCGGTCGCTGCCCCTGAAAAAAGCAGTTGGAAAAAACAGTGATGGTTAAATTTCGAGGCGGGTTGGTAATGGCTACGCGCAAAGAGTCCTCAAAATTTCGCGCTCCGTCCGAAACCAAAATCCTTACCTGCCAGTCGGTTTCCAGATATACGCTGATCGTATCGCCTAGGCAATAAGCCTCTGGCACGGTTCTGATCTGGTAAGTAGGTGTTGTCTCGTTGGTTACGACGATGGTCTCTACGGTCTGTTCACAGAAAGAGGTAACGGTAACCGTATATTCTCCTGGGCTACTTACAATTCTAGTACCTGCTGTGCTACCATCTTCCCAGAGGTAGGATTGAACAAGCGTTCCTCGCACTTGTGGCTGTATGACGGCTTCCCCGTCTGGGCAGGCAAAAACGGAGTCTCGAAAGGCATTCATCACCACAGGCCGAATCAAATCTACTGGGCCAGCAATGCCACAGCCATCCGGCCGGGTAATGCGAACGGAATAAAGCCCCGGGAAATTTTCATCCAAGGCTGGGTAGTACGCCCGCTCCGTAGCGCCCACAATCGCGATGCCATTGCGATACCACTGGTAGGTAGCATCGGGGAAGTCCGTAGCAATCATAGCCGAGTTCTCATCACAAATATCATCGCCCAAAACAGCGATACTCCCCACCGTAGGGGTGCTTTCAAATACGGCTTGGGTATTCAAAATCAGATCATCAACGAAATAATAACGCCGCCAAAAGTTGGCCCCTGGCGGGCCGCTGACTGGCGTGCAAGCACCACCTATGGCAATAGCAGCATAGTCGCGGTCGGGGGTAAAATCTATGGTAACATTTTCCCAACTACCCGGAGCTCCCGAAAAAGTGGTAGTGCTAATAAGCTCCCAGCCATTCGCTCCTGCTACCTCCGGGCACTCTCGGCCGTCGAAGCGAAGCAGGTTACAGTCGGTGATGCCATAAACAGCCATCTCAACGGGCGGGGAATAGATCAATGAATCTACTCCATTTCCCGTTATTGCACCAAAGCCGAGGAAAAAATTGAGCCGATACGGCACGGCCTCTTGAATACTACCCTCTGGCAGACAAGCGCCCAGATACTCGCGGTATTCTGGAATATTGTTCACCCCCACAAAGAAGCCTGCAACGGCTAGCCCACTGGGAATGGGCTGCGGTATCGCCCCTGGCCAATTGGGCGGATTGCCGTTGTAGGTCAGCAAATGCCAAGCATCCGTTGTAGCCTCCGAGGATTGTTCCCAGAAGGCAATGCAATCGGCCTGCCCTGGACCATCCGGAGCGCCGTTCGTTTGGCTCGAGCCACAGTCTTCATCGTTATCAAACTCCTCGAAAGAGGGGTTCAGAAAAAAGCTTTCTACCGTAGAAACCAAGGGGCAGGCACAATCGGTCGTATCGTTTAAATCAATTAAGCCGTCGCCGTCATCGTCGATACCGTTGTCGCAAATCTCCTGAGCCGAAAGGTTCAAGCAAGCCAAAAAAGCAAATAAAAAAAACAGAAACGGGGTAGTTTTCATATCCAATAGCGCGGCAGAGCATCTAATTTTGGCACTTTCGTGCAGGAGCAAATATGTAGTAAAGGAGCCGTGCTAGGATGAAGAGCATGTCTAAAACCAGCAAGCATCAACAAATCTACTAAAATTCAATGGTAATGGCGCAGAATAGCCGCTAAAGTTCTGAATAAGCTACAGCTTTGTCGGCTACAAAACAGAATTTCAAAGTAACTACTTAGGAGGTGCGCTTTCGCGCTAAAAAAAGATGATTTTTTTGTCTGACAAAGCTCATTTGAGGAGTCATAGCAGCGCTACGGCGACGAAAATAGCTGCTGTCGGGCGGAAAAAGGGCTTTTTTGATCTGAAATTTGGTGCCACCTAAGTAGTTATATTTCAAAGAGGATTAATAAGGCGCTGCACCTCCGCTTCGCTTAGTCCGGTTAGTTTTGCTAGAACACTTATGCTCAGGCCTTCCGCGTGGCCATTCTGTATGACTTCTTTGATCTTAGCGGCTTCCCCTTCTAGTTTACCTTCTAGTTTACCTTCTAGTTTGCCTTCTAGTTTACCTTCCTCAAAGCCCTCTTCGAAGGCAGTATCCAGGGAATTTTTGAGATCTCGGTAGTATTTCAAGCTGTCCTCGTAGGAAAGTAGCTCTTCACGAGTGAATTTTGCTACCTCTGCCACTTCGAACAAGCGCTCAAAAATGCGCTCCCTGAGACGATCTGGAATCCTATCTAAGCGATTCAAATTTTTCAGCACGTACATCCACTTATCAAATCGCGTTTCCAGCGCTTCTATATCTTTGTTGAACTTGGGCATTTTCAAGTAGATAAAAGTTAGCTTATCGTAGAAAACTTTACAGGTTTCGATATCTGTTAATTTTACATCGTAGCGATATTTTCCTTTCTCTGCTTTATCTTCCTCGAATACAAAATCGAGTATCGCGACGGTATAAACAGCTTTTAACTCATAGTTCCATTCTGCTCTTTTGGCTTGCTCTTGAATAGGGAAGGTGGAATAATACACCGTCCGATCCTTGAAAAAATTTTGCTTAGACTTCTGCAACTCCACGATGAATTTTTCACCGCGCTCATTTTCACAGTATAGATCAAAAATAGCTTTCCTGTCGGCATCTGCCGCTCCAAGATGCTCATTTTTAAGATAGGTCAGTTCTTTGATTTCGCCCTCTTGTTCGCGTAATAGCTCATTCAGAAAGTCTAATAATAAATCTTTATTCGGCTCCTCCCCGAAGAGCTTTTTAAACCCGAAATCGGTAAAGGGGTTAACGTATCTTTCTCTTAATCCACTCATGGCGTATCAGCTTGTGATACAAAGATAAGGACATTTTGCCGTTTTGGTGCTCCACACGATAGAGAACAGTTCTCCCAGACCTGGATGTTGCTTATAGGATCACTGCTCCTTTAACATAGGCTTGGCTCCTGCATTTATGCCCGCACTAGACGAAAGCCAAAAAAATAGGCTCACCGTGTCATAAAAACTTAAAGACACTGCACTAAGTGACAAAGCAACAAAGTATTCATGGAGGAACTCCTACAAACACATCATCGGGCAGGCTACCTTTGGGCGAGGCAGTGCTGTCATTTCCGAGATGACTGGGCAGAGGAGGTACTCCAAATCACCTACCTCAAAATCCTGGAGGGCAGTGCCGTTTTCAAGAATCAGTCAGACTTCAAAACCTGGTTTTTTTCGGTCATTCGCTACACGGCTTACGAATGGATGCGCCAAGAAAGAAAGCATCAGCTGCTGGATCAAATCCCCGATGCTAGCATAGAAGAAGCGGACGAAGCGGTTCATCATTTCCACCAAAGCATGCTACAAAGCTTGGCACCTCGCCAACGAGAAGTGATGCTGCTTGTTTTCTACCACCAACTTACTATAGAAAAAGCAGCTGCCGTGATGGACATTCACCCCGGCAGCGCAGCCACCCACTACCACAGAGCAAAAGAACGATTAAAAAGCCTTATCCTACAAACTAAAAACCAAGAAAGATGAAACCAAGCGAAGACGAAAGACTCGAACATTTTTTTGCCGAGATGCGGCAAGAAGATCGGCTAATGAATATTCCTACCTTTCAGCTGCTGCAGCAGCAGCAAAAGGAGAAGCAGACAAGCAGCGCTACCAAATTCAAGCCAGTCTGGCGAGCTATCCTAGCAGTAGCTGCAAGCGGGCTGCTACTGCTTTGTTTCCGGGCCTTCCATCGTCAGCCTGCCTCGCTTCACAGAGACCAGCTTATCATATCCGTCAACCAAGACAAAAGCGGCCAGGCCACGCTGGATGTACGCCTTCAAGCTAGCATCGAAAGTTGGCAAGCCGAGTCTGATATTTTACTAACCAATCCATAAATTGACTTGTATGAAAACCTTTATTTTTATTTTTTGCTGTCTGTTGGCAGCACCCTTCTATGGGCAAAATGGCTTGTTCGAAGGCCTGTACGCTGCGGATTATCTCTTAGCTAAAAAAGTTGAAATTGGACTAAGCAAACAACAGGAAAATAGCATCGTGGCTACCCAAAATGAGCATCAGCAGCAGTTTAGCAGTAAAAAAACACAGCTAGACAAGGAGAAAGAAACGCTACAGCAAATGATTGCGAGCCTCCCGCCGAGCAATGCCAAGTTGCGAGAACAATTCGAGCGTGTTCTTTCGCTAGAAAGCGAACTAAAAATGCTGCAGTTCGATAATTTGCTAAGCTTGAAGGGCCAGCTCAGTAGCCAACAAATAGCCACACTCCAGACTAAAAATCCAGCAGATAGCAAAAAATCGGCTGTTGTAATTCAACAAGACGCGGAAAACCAGCCATTGTATATCATTATCCGTGGGAAGAATGCTACCGTTGTCCCAGAAGTGAGCAACATTCAACCCGATGATATTGAATCGATATCGGTATTTAAAGGCCAAACAGCTATAGAAAAGTATGGGCAGGCTGCTGCGAATGGTGCCGTGGAGATCACGTTGAAGAAAGGAGCCAAGTTTTAGAGCTTCGCTTCTTTTTCCTCCGTCCGCCCCCAATGCTTTAGCAAATTTTGTACCACTTTGAGGTTGGTGACCTGTAAAAGCTCGGCCACCGAGGCTTCTTTGGCTTTCTTGGCGCTGCCGAAATGGGTGATGATTTTTTGCAAGGTCTTCTCCCCTACTCCTTCTACACCGAGTAGCTCGGATTGGGTAAAGGCTTGGCTTCGGCGGTTGCGATGGTGGCGTAGGGCAAAGCGGTGAGCCTCGTCGCGGCACTGCTGTATGAGCTTGAGGGATTCGCTCTTTTTGTTGATATGCAGCGGCACGGCATCCTCGGGGAAATAGATTTCTTCTAGGCGTTTGGCAATGCCTACTACGGTGATGCGGCTCTCCAATTCCAAGGCGCGGATGGAGTTCATCGAAGCACTGAGCTGTCCTTTGCCGCCATCAATAATAATCAGTTGCGGCAAGGGTTCTTTTTCTTCCAGCAGCCGACTGTAGCGCCGCAACACTACCTCCTCCATGCTCGCAAAATCGTTGGGGCCTTCCACGGTTTTCACATTGAAATGGCGGTAGTCCTTCTTGGAGGGCTTGGCATTTTTGAAGACCACACAGCTACTCGTGGGGTTGGTGCCCTGAATATTGGAGTTGTCGAAACACTCGATGTGCATCGGCAAGTCCTCCATACCTAGATCGCTTTGGAGGGTGCGAAGGATGCGCTCGGCGGGTGTCTGCCGATTGGCGTGGCTGATGCGTTGCTTTTTCTTATTGAGCAAGTAGTAGCGGGCGTTTTTCTCGCTTAAGTCCAGGAGTTTTTTCTTGTCCCCAATCTTTGGTACGGTGATTTCGGCTTCAATGCCCGGCAAAGGAATAATGCGGTCCAGTATAATTTCAGGCGCTTGGCTGTTGAATTTTTCTCTTATCCTCGGGATGGCATAAGCCAGGAGGCTATCCACATCTTCCTCATCGAGATTGAGGATCATTTCTTGCGTATCGGTATTGATGATGGCGCCTTCCACGATCTTGATGTAATTGAGGTAGGCTTCCTTGTCATCCATCACGATGCTGAAAACATCCACATCTTTGATGGAGGTAGTTACAATGGTAGATTTGCTTTGGTAATTGTTGAAGGCCTGCATTTTTTCCATAATTTGCTGGGCACGCTCAAACTCCATCTGCTCTGCCAGTCGCTCCATTTCGGCTTTGAAGTGACGGGTTACGGCCGAGAAATTGCCTTTCAGGATATTCTTTATTTGCTCAATTTTTTGGTTATACTCCTCCTCGCTCTCGTAGGCAACACAGGGCGCCATACAGTTTTTGATATGGTATTCGAGGCAGACTTTAAACTTTCCGGCAGCGATATTTTCTTCGCTCAGCAAGAACTTACAGTTGCGCAGCGGGAAGAGCTTTTTGACCAAATCGAGGATGTCCTTAGGTTGGTTTCGGCTCATATAGGGGCCAAAATAGGTGGAGCCATCGCGCCATACCTGCCGGGTAATAAACACTCTGGGGAAACGCTCCTTTTTGATGCAGATATAGGAATAGTTTTTATCGTCCTTGAGGATGACATTGAAGCGAGGCTGGAAATTTTTGATCAGCGCATTTTCCAGCAACAGGGCATCGGTTTCCGATTCTACGATGGTAAACTCGATGCTAGTCGCTGTTTTTACCATAATGCGGGTACGCTGATGGCGGTCTTTCCGCTCGCCGAAGTAGCTGGAAACGCGGTTGCGCAGCAACTTAGCCTTTCCTACATAGAGTACCTCTCTGTCTGGCCCCAAAAAGCGGTAAACGCCGGGCTCTTTGGGAATGGTATGGGCTATGGCTTTGTAGTCGGCTGTGGTCATGTAAATACAAAATTACTTCTCCTTAGCGAGCGGCTTGGAACCCCTCGCTAAGGAGAAGGATTCCTTTCTCTTCCCAACTACGGAGAAGCTTTTTTAGTTGTCCGATCTGGTATTCGCTATCCAAAAAAAGATCGAAGGTGTGGCTGTTGTCTTGTACTTCTACGCGGAGTTAGTTGGGGCGGGGCTTGCCGCTGAATTGTTGTATGATCGTTCGGAATTTACTTTCTATGGTCTGGTATTCCTCTAATGCGGTAATGCGCGTCTCCTCGTCTATCGGTATTTTTTCTAGGACTTCGCCTGCTGCATTTTCTAGCGATAGCTCCGTTTCGCTAAGGCGGATACGCGTTTGTTTGCTGAGTGCTTCTATTTGCTTGGTCGCTTTGCGAAGCCTTAAAAAGGAGCGGCCTGCCAAAAAGACCAATAGCAGGGGTAGCCATAAATTGTGTAACACTGGATTGTCTGGCACAAAGGCAGTTGACAAAATGGATGTAGGTACTAAAATCCCTAGAAAATACAAGTGATAGCGATTTTGCCACTGGTAGTAGCTAGGGTCATCAATCAAATAAGCAGTAAACATAGGCGATTTTTTAAATTTTAAATGCTTCTTCTCCTTAGCGAGGGGTTTGAAACCCCTCGCTAAGGAGAAAGTTCCTCCCACAAATACCCCTCCACCTGTTTCTTCTCGGTCGAGAAATTGATACCCACGGCGATGCGCTCCTTCTCGGAATCGGCATAAGGCTCCAGATAGCCGCGATCGTAGATCTGTTGTAGGGCTTGCTCGGCAGTTTTATCGAGTTTGAACTCGAAGGCGTAGATATGGTCGGCGGTTTCTACTAAGGCCTCGCAGCGGCCTCGCGCGGTGTGGGATTCCGAACGGATATAGGTATTGAGTAGGCTAAAAATCAGGTGTACCAGCGCGTGATAGAAGTGCTCATTTTCCTTTTGCCAATGCTCGTAGGGGATGCCCGCGAAGGCGGCGTTGATGATTTCTATGACGGTGTCGAGGTCTTTTTGGCGCAGGGCATTGCGGATTTTCACCACGCGGGGGATGGCCTCCCCAGCGGGATCATCCATATAGGCATTCATCAAGAGCTGCTCTAGGGAAAAGCGAACTTCCTTGTTGGGATAGTCTAAGGTGAAGAGCAAGTCTTCTGGCTCATAATGGTCTATGGTGAGGTAGCCCGTCTGGAAAAGTACGGTGATGGGATTGAGGCGGGTGAAATCAAAATTACTCAGATCGTGGGAAGTCTGTTTCCGCCCCGAAACTTGGTACATCCGCTGCCGCTTCATCTCCTTCACCAGAAAAGTAGGCGTGCCGGTGCTAAACCAGTAATTGTTGAATTGAACTTCCTTCAGGAAGGACAGTAAAGAAAAAGGATTGTACAGCGTTTGTGTGCGCGTCCAGGAATAACCATTATACCATTTTTTCACCTGTTGAATAAAATCAGGTAGCGAAAGCCCTAACTGCTCCGCGCCCTCTCGCAAGCGATTAGCAAAAACAGCTTCCAGCTCTTCCTGGGTAATACCCAGCAGCGCATTAGCCGAAGGCCCGAGGGAGAGATTATACAGATTATTTAAATCCGAGAAAATACTCACCTTGCTAAAGGCGGAAACGCCCGTCATGAAAAGCAGTTCGATGTGGGGATCGCTGTCTTTTAGCACGGAATAGAGCCACTTTAGCGCATCGCGGTTCTCTTCTGCCCGGGGGATATCCTCTAAGAAATCAATGATGGGTTTGTCGTACTCATCAATCAGGATAACCACCTTTTTGCCGTATTGCTGGTGAGCTTTGGCGATTAAATCGGCTAAGGGGTGCACCATTTCGTTTTCGGAAAGCGTCACGCCCAGCCGTTGGGCTTCCAGGCTAATGCCTTCGCGGATACTCGCTAAGGTGGGGAAATTCCTGTATTGGAAAGTAGCGAAGCGCAACCAAATCACTGGCCGCTTTTGCACCTCAAAATCCCATACTTGCTTTATCCAAAGTCCATCAAAAAGCTCCTGACTACCAGAATACAACTCATGTAAAGTAGAACACAGTAAAGACTTCCCAAAGCGCCTCGGCCGTGAGAAAAAAAAGTACTTTCCGCTATCTACAATGTCGTAGATGTACTGGGTTTTATCTACATAAACGTAGTTACCTTCCCGAAGCTGACGAAAATCCTGTATGCCGATGGGGTATTTCATACTGGCAAATATACGATGTTTTTGATTTTCCTTCCCTCCTTGGTACGGGGGGGTAAACCCATCGATAAGGAGGAGCGTATTATATCCCAACAAAGCCCTATTTTTGCCCCTAGAATGAAATACTACCTGCTCGCTGGCGAAGCCTCCGGAGATTTACATGCCGCCTACCTCATGCAGGCTCTGTTGCTTGCTGACCCAAGTGCTGAGTTCCGCTTCTGGGGCGGCGATCGGATGCAGGCCGTGGGCGGCCAGCTAGTGGTGCATTACAAGGAGCGCGCCATCATGGGCTTTGGGGAGGTCTTTAAAAAATTACCCCTGCTGCTCTCTCTTATCCGCCAATGCAAAGCAGACATCAAGGACTACCAACCCGATCGACTGATTTTTATCGACAATTCTGGCTTCAACCTCCGCATTGCCCCTTGGGCCAAAGCTGCTGGTTTTAATACGCATTACTACATCAGCCCACAGGTCTGGGCCTCCCGCGCCAGCCGAGTAAAAACCATCAAAGCTTGTATCGACCAGATGTATGTGGTGCTGCCTTTCGTGAAAGCCTTCTACGCCCGATATGATTATCCTGTCCATTACGTAGGCCATCCTTTGCTGGATGTAGTAGCCGATTTCAGGAAAGATAAAAACGCCCGCACCTTGGAATACGCAGAACAGCTAGGAGAGCAAATAGCCAGCAAAGAAACCAAAATTATCGCCCTCCTACCAGGCTCCAGGAGGCAGGAAATCACCACGATGCTTCCTATTATGTTGGAGGCCGCTTCTCAATTTCCACAATATGCCTACGTCATCGCAGCTGCCCCCGCCCAAGAAGCCACTTTTTATCGTACGATACTAGCGGCATGCCCCTTCCATCCGCCTCGATGTTCCTTGGTTTTGGGACAGACCTACCCTTTGCTGGAAAAAGCCCACGCCGCACTCGTCACCAGCGGCACGGCAACCTTAGAAACAGCGCTCTTCAAAGTGCCCATGGTAGTAGCCTATAAGGGTGATTGGCTCAGCTATCAAATTGCTAAGCGACTGATAAAAACCAAGTACATCTCGCTAGTCAATTTGGTGCTAGACGAAGCCTTGGTGCCCGAACGCATCCAGGGAGACCTCACTGCCGACACTTTAGCGAAGAGCTTGAAAAAAATACTTGGTGGTAAAGGCCGCAGCGCTCAACTAGAAGGCTTCGATCGCCTAGTCAGCGCCCTGGGCAACAGCGGCGCAGCCCAGCGCGTGGCGACTATGATCCATGCTTATAGCGACCCACGTAATTCTCTGGCCGAATCGACAGCAATTCTGCCTTGATCGCTTTGCTTACGTCTAGACCTTCGATAAACGTCCGAATAGTGGCCTCGCCCACCTTTTCCTTGCCGCGAGTGAGGGCTTTGAGAGCCTCGTAGGGAGCCGGATAGCCTTCTCTTCGGAGGATGTTCTGAATGCCTTCCGCTACTACCATCCAGTTGGCCTCCAGATCAGCCGCCAGCCTATCCTTGCGCAACAAGAGTTTGCCTAGGCCTTTTTGGATGGCTTGCAAGGCAATAAGGGAATGCGCCAGGGGCACACCAATGTTGCGCAGCACCGTGGAATCGGTCAGGTCTCTTTGCAAGCGGCTGATGGGAAGTTTGGCCGCCAAATGCTCGTATAAGGCATTGGCAATGCCTAGATTACCTTCCGCATTTTCAAAATCTATGGGGTTGACCTTGTGGGGCATGGCACTGCTGCCTACTTCGCCCGCTACCGTCTTTTGGCCAAAATAGTCCATGCTGATATACGTCCAAATATCGCGGCAGAGATCAATCAGTATGGTATTGAGCCGCAGCAAAGCGTGGAAAGTGGCGGCCAAATTATCGTAGTGCTCGATCTGGGTGGTGGGGTAAGAACGGTGAAGCCCCAAACTTTTTTCAACAAAATCCTGAGCGAAGGTATGCCAATCATAGGCGGGATAGGTTAGATAATGGGCATTCATATTGCCGGTAGCACCACCAAATTTAGCAGAAAAAGGGATTTGCTCCAGCTGCTGCATTTGTCCGCGGAGCCGCGCTACCCAAACAGCAAACTCCTTACCCAGCAAAGTAGGCGATGCTGGCTGACCATGTGTTTTGGCCAGCATGGGAATGTCTATCCAGTCCTCCGCCAAGTCATCCAATTGCTGCACCAAAGCCTGCAAGACCGGATAAAAAGCGGCCGCCAGCCCCTCTTTGAAGCTCAGCGGGATGGCCGTATTGTTGATGTCTTGGCTCGTGAGGCCAAAATGAACCAACTCCAGCACCGCTTCCAAACCAGCCGCTTGCAGCTTCTCTTTCAGGAAATATTCCACTGCCTTCACATCGTGGTTGGTCGTGCGCTCGATGCTTTTAATGGTCTCCGCATCGGCCTCGGTGAAATTCTCGTAAATCGACCGCAAGGCTAAAAGCGCTTCGGCGGAAACCCCTTGCAGCTGCGGCAGGTTCAGCGCTCGCAGCGCGATGAGGTACTCTACCTCCACCCGCACCCGATAGCGAATGAGGGCAAACTCCGAAAAATAAGCTTGTAAATCAGCCACCTTAGTGGCATAGCGGCCATCAATGGGCGAAATAGCGAATAATGAGTGGTTCGACATGAAAAATCTTTATTTGTATTGCGCTAGGCATTTATTTTGTTGCTCGCGCGGGAGCAATATTGACTGATTAGAGCCGTGTTCTTTACTCCTTCGAGTCAGCCTTGCTCCTGCGAGAGCCAGCGAGTGCGAACCGTGCCCGCCGGCACGCCCGTCTGGGTATGGGTGTACACGTAGTGCCCGTCTGTAAACCCGCCTGGGCCGTGCCCGTCTTCCAACCCGTATGGGCCGGCACGCCCGTCTGGGCAGGGGTTCTACTAGGGCGAGAGCCAAATTTGAGATAAAACAACAAGCAGTCAAGTTTTAAGCGAATCGAATCCTAGTCCTCCCTCCCCAGCTCCTGGGCTCGTGCGAGTGCGGCATTGGCTCCGCTGATGATATCTTCATAAACGCTTGTTTGCTTGAAGGTGTTGATCGCTGCCTCGGTGGTGCCTCCCCGGCTGGCTACCCGCTTGATCCATTCCTCACAGCTCAGATCGTTTTTCATGTATAGCTCTACGGCACCTCGGAAGGTTTGAGCCACCAGCAACTCGGCTTGCGGAGCCGTAAAGCCCATCTCCCGAGCGCCTTTTATCATAGCATCCATAAAATAAAAAACATAAGCAGGCCCACTGCCGCTGATGGCCGTGGTAGCGTCTATGGCCAACTCGTCTTCCACATAAATGGCCTTGCCTGTAGTATTCAAAAGGTTTTGTACCAGTACCAGCTCGATGCGCGTCACGGCTTCGCTGGCGGTGTAGGCCGTCATACCCATGCCGATCTGAGCGGGCAAGTTGGGCATGGCTCGGATGACTTTCTCGATGCCCAAGCCCGACTGTATGGAAGCGATCGTAACCCCTGCCATAATCGATAAAAATACTTGCTGGGGGTGTACCCCCGGACGAAGTTTGGCAAACAAGCCTTTGGTATCTTGTGGTTTTACCGCTAGAATAACTAAATCAGCCAAGGCCATACAGTCCTTGGCATCGCTGTAGATCGTGCCAATTTTGGCATCCGCTAGTTCGGCAACTTTTTCAGGCGCGCGCTCCAGTATCATGAGGTCTTCCAGGCTGGTCAAATGCGCTCTGAGTAAACTTCTGGCGTAGGTCTGTCCCATATTGCCGCCGCCGATAATCAAAATTTTCATTGCTGTTCTCATTAAAAGGCTGCAATATACAAGTATTGTGAGCGGAGAACCTACACCTCTTCCATACAAATACACTAAATGTTTGTACATTCGTGCTGCCTACAGGATCATCTCCTCTCGGAAGTCTTTTGCCAAGCCTTTAACTATGCGAATTGAAGAAGCCATTAAACAAGCCGAATTTCCTAGTGCTCACCACAGAGCTAACATCAATATCCTCTACACAGCCAGCTGGCTCAATCAGCAAACCAACCGCTTGCTCAAGCCCTTTGATATTAGTATGCAGCAATTTAATATCTTAAGAATACTGCGCGGCTTAAAAGGTAAACCAGCCACCATAAAACTCCTCACCCAGCGCATGCTAGACAAAATGTCGAATGCCAGCCGACTGGTAGATAAACTGGATAGCAAGGGCCTAGTGCAACGGAAAACTTGCAAGGAAGACCGTCGGCGAGTGGACATCTTCATTACACAAAAAGGCATGGATCTGCTCCGCGAAGCCTCCGCTTCGATGGAAGACGACCTCGCTGCTGTTTTCGCCACGCTGAGCAGTGCCGAGGCGGATCAGCTTAGCAATTTATTGGATAAACTAAGAGGAAGCGAACAATGAGACCTGCGCGTACCATCCTATTCACGCTATTGATCTGCCTAGCATTTAGCTGCAAAACGGATAAAGTGGGGCCGCTACCCTTTGATGCCAGCGCACTGATTCCGCTGCTGGTGGATCTGCACCTAGCGGAGTCTCTAGTAATTGAGGTGCCTATACAGATAAGAGACTCTGTACAGGCTGTTTACATTGAAAAAGTGCTACAAGAGCACCAAACCAGCCAAGCAAGGCTTGATAGCCTCATGTGGATCATACGCTCCGAGCCCACTTGGGTTTTAGAAGTTTTCACGGCCGTATCCGACTCCTTAGCCATTCGGGAAATTGTGAAAAAAGAAAAAGAAGTGCTAGAACCCAAAGATGAAGACGAATGATCCGAAGAATAAAGCTTTTTTGCATCAAGTTCTAGTATCTTTGCCATCCGCTTAATAAGAAAAATCTGATCTTTTGGCCAATCACCACGCTATCTTACTTATTCATTGCCCTGACAAGGGCGGTATTGTAGCCTCCGTAACTGATTTTGTGCACAAGTATCAGGGCAACATTGTGGCCCTAGAGCAGCATGTGGACGAAGCCAAACAACACTTTTTTATGCGCATTGCTTGGGATATGAAAAACTTTCTCATCCCAGCAGATAAGTTAGAGGATTATTTTGCTACCCTGGTGGGTACGCCCTTTCAAATGCAGTGGCAGTTGCGCTTCTCGGATCGCAGGCCTAGAATGCTCCTCTTTGTTAGTAAAGCGAGCCACTGTCTCTACGATATATTACAGCGCCACAGCACTGGGGAGTTTGACTGCGAGATTCCGGGCATTGTTTCTAACCACGAGAACCTCCGCTATATTGCTGAGCGTTTCGGTATTCCTTTTTATTATTTCCCGATCACTAAAGGTAGCAAAGCAAGCGTAGAGGCTCAGGAAATACAGTTGGTAGAAGACCTAGACGTTGATTTTATCGTGCTAGCTCGCTACATGCAAATTCTCTCCGATGATTTTTGCCGATATTTCCAGCACCGGATTATCAATATCCACCACTCCTTCTTACCTGCTTTTAAAGGTGCTAGGCCCTATCATTCTGCCTACGAAAGAGGAGTCAAGGTGATTGGAGCTACCAGCCATTACGTCACTAGCGATCTTGATGAAGGCCCCATTATTGCCCAAGACGTGGAGCACGTCACCCACCGCGATAGCGTGGAAGATCTGGTGCGCATTGGCAAAGATATTGAGAAGCGCGTCTTATCTCGGGCGGTTTACCTGCAACTCAACCACCGCATCCTGCCTTTTTATAACAGAACCGTCGTATTTTCTTAGTCATGATAGAAGCTAAAAACATAACCAAAGCCTACGGCCAACTACAGGTACTGAAGGGTGTTGACTTGCAGGTTGGCGCAGGTGAGATCGTTTCTATTGTGGGGAAATCGGGTGCAGGCAAGAGTACGTTGCTGCATATTCTAGGAACTCTGGATAGGCCCGATGGCGGTCAGCTCTTCATCAAAGATACAGATGTTTTTCAGCTCAACAGCAAGCGCCTGGCCGCCTTTCGCAACCAAGAAATTGGTTTTGTCTTCCAATTTCATCATCTGCTGCCGGAATTCAATGCCGTAGAAAACGTCAGTATCCCAGCGCTGATCGCTGGCAAAAAAGAAGCGGCGGTGCGTACGCGAGCGCTAGAATTGCTCGACTACCTGGGCTTAAATGAGCGCAGCCAGCACAAACCCGGCGAACTCTCTGGTGGAGAACAACAAAGAGTAGCGGTTGCTAGAGCGTTAATGAATGAACCCGCTATTGTCTTTGCCGATGAGCCCAGCGGCAATCTCGACTCGGCCTCCTCCGCTGCCCTACACGAATTGCTGTTCCAACTCCGCACCGATTTTAACCAAAGTTTTATCATCGTCACCCACAACGAAGAGCTGGCAGCCATGAGCGACCGGCGGCTGGAAATGAAAGATGGCCGACTGAACGGCTAGTAAATCCTGAACTAAAAACAACTACCAACCGTTGAATGGGGGCAAGTTTAAAAGCATAGGGGACATTTTAAACGCCCCAAGCTAGCAGATCAAAGTAGGAAAATATGCATGTACTCTTCCCTCCTTCGTACAGACCATTCCGTGGCGCAACTGCTGAGCAGCAGCACGCTTTGATATCTGTCCACTTTTTATTCCGCTACGCTGCTACACTGTGCTTATTTTCTAGCTTTTTTTTCTATTCGTTACAAGCCCAGCAACTGGCTCAATACAGCCTATATATGCTGGATCCTGCCCAACTCAACCCAGCCTATGCTGGTTTAGACAACAGCCTAAGTGTAACGGCTGCTTACAGAAGCCAGTGGGTAAGTTTGCCAGGTAGTCCGCTGAGCCAGCGCATCAGCGCCCATTTACCCATTGAAATCATCTCCTCCGGGATCGGCTTCAATGCCGAAATTGATGCCCTAGGTGCTAGGCGCTACACGCGTTTTGGTTTGGACTATAATTTCCAGCTCGTTCAGCGCCGCTCAGTTTGGTCCCTTGGCGTCAACGCCCGTGTGAACCAACTACAACTAGATGGCAGCCTGTTGCGAACAGGCTCTGGGCAGTACGACGAGCCCAACATTCTGCTACACAATGATGATCTGCTGCCCACTAGCCTGATCAACAACCAGCAAATCAGCTTTGGTGCCGGCCTTTACTATCAAGGGGAAAAACTGGAAGGAGGCTTCTCTGTTTTACACCTCAATATGCCAACCATCGAACTAAATGATATCGACTGGGTGCTAAAAAGCCAATATAATGTATTTTTGCGCGCCCAATTGGGTGCATTCGGTGCCTGGCGCTTCCTTCCCTCGGCTTTGCTAAGAAGCGATGGCACACAGACACAGCTAGATATTTCCGCTTTGCTCCAACATGAAAATACTATTTTTTTTGGCGCTTCGTTTAGAGGATACAATGAAAGCAGCCGCGATGCCGTTATCCTATTGGGTGGCTTAAATGTAAGTCCACAGATCAGCCTAGCCTACGCTTATGACCTGACGCTCTCAGGCCTGAGAAACGTACAAAGTGGCTCGCACGAGATTGTCCTCAAGTACAACCTTGGCAAGCCAATAGGGGAAGGCTTACCACCACCCATAATTTATTTCCCAAGAACTAAAGAATAGGCTGCTCACTAAAAAACTGGTCGTATAACCGCCTCAAATGTTAAACTTAGGCGAGAAAGACCGAAAAATTGCAAACAAACCGGCTTTGCCGTTATCTTTACACCGCTTTGAATAAATACAGAGGTCTAAACTCGGGTTTCAGAATGAAGAACATATTAAAACTAGCGCTAAGCATTTTTGCGCTTTCCGTCATCCTTAGCTCCTGCGGGCGCAACGAATCTGGTGAAGTAACTGGCGTGCTAGATCGCCCAACTTGGAAAGGATTCAACCCCTATGGCATGGTATATGTCCGCCCAGGTACTGTTCACATCGGTAATAGCGATCAGGACATCACGGGAACTTTCATACAGCGCAACAAGCAAATTACCATTAGTGGCTTTTACATGGATGAAACAGAGGTATCTAACAACGAATACCGACAGTTTGTATATTATGTGAAGGATTCGTTGGCTCATGTTTTCCAAGGGAACACAGAAGTGAACGATAGAGGGGAAGAGTACATCCTCTGGGATGACTTCGATGTGGACTATGAAGATCCCGACCTTATCAGCTACCTCTACCTAGATGACACCTACGCAGGGCGGAAGCAGATCAACACCAACCTGTTCGAGTACGAGTATAAGTACACTGATTGGACGAAGGCGGCTCACGATCGTGGCGGCAGAGGCATCAGCGAATACCAAGTTCCCGTAACGGTTAATATCTATCCAGACACCCTCGTGTGGATCCGTGACTTCTCATATGCCTACAACGAACCGATGGCTAGAAATTATTTCTGGCATCCAGCTTATGACGACTATCCTGTAGTAGGTGTCAACTGGCACATGGCGCGGGCTTTCAGCTACTGGCGTACCGATTGGTACAACCGCTACAATGAAATCGCTACAGAGGAGTTTCGGCTACCTACGGAAGCAGAATTCGAATACGCTGCTCGTGGCGGCCGTGAAAATGCGCCCTACCCTTGGGGTGCGCCTTACACCCGCAATACTAAAGGTTGTTTGCTAGCCAACTTTAAACCGGGCCGCGGTAATTACTCCGAAGACGGTGGCCAATATACCGTTCCCGTAGATGCCTACTACCCCAACGATTACGGCCTCTACAATATGGCAGGCAATGTTGCTGAGTGGACTGTAACCGCCTTCTATGAAAATGCCAATTCCTTTGTGCACGACATGAACTCCGATATTCGCTACGACGCGAAGGACGATGATCCCATCACCCTCAAGCGCAAAGTTGTACGCGGTGGTTCTTGGAAAGATGTAAGCTTCTACTTACAAACTGGTACCCGTGCTTATGAGTATCAAGATACCACAAAGTCCTACGTAGGTTTCCGCAATGTCGTCTCTTTCATGGGGCGCTCTATCAATGACTTCTAACTGCGTACTGATAACACAAAAAAGCCCCTCGGCCGATCGGCCGAGGGGCTTTTTTGTGTTCGCCGCTCCCCTCTCGATAAAAGATCGTACTTTCGCAGCCAAATTTGAACCGTATGCAACTACAAGTCCTCTTTGAAGATAATCACCTAATAGCGGTGAACAAGCCAGCGGGCTACCTCAGTCAAGGAGATAAAACGGGCGATGTCTCGATGGTAGAGGCAGTAAAGGCCTATATCAAGCAGCGTTATGGCAAGCCCGGTGATGTGTATCTTGGCCTCGTCCATCGGCTCGATAGACCAGTGAGTGGTGTTCTATTGTTTGCCCGCACCAGTAAAGCCCTCACGAGAATGAATGATCTTTTCCGCGATCGGGAGGTAGAGAAAAAATACTGGGCCATCACAGCTCAACAACCAGAGCCCATCGAAGGTAAACTGGTAGGTTATATCTATAAGGACGCCGAAAAAAATAAAGTCAAAGTACTTCCTAAAGCCGATAGCAACCGCCACCCAGGAGCCAAAAAGGCAGAATTAAGCTATTTAGTCAAAGGTCGTTTGGGAAATGCGGTTCTACTGGAGGTCATCCCTCACACTGGACGGCCACACCAAATACGCGCCCAGCTCTCCCACAACGGTACGCCTATCAAGGGAGACATCAAGTACGGTTTTTCAGCACCCAACGAAGACGGCAACATCCACCTGCACAGCCGAGAGCTCAATTTCATCCATCCTGTCAAAAAAGAAGCTGTGCGCATCACCGCCCCCATCCCCAAGCAGGATCAGGTCTGGCAGATGTTCCGCGAAATATCCTAAACCTCCGCCAATACATCGTATTGATCCAACTGGAGCTGCTCAATAATTTTGATCAGCTTCTCCGCATAGCGCTTATCGGTTGCGTAGCCACAGGCTTTCAGGCCATGCGCCCATTTCTTATAGTCCGAGCCATGGGTATGCAAGCGCTTATAGCGATCGCTGCTGAGCAATAGGCTGTGCTCGCGGTAGCTGTCGCGCACGTCATCGAAAACTCGGAACATATCGTAGCGGGTATCGTCTCCGTAGTTGCGGCAGGTACAGCCTAAGCATTTCGAGCGACACTTGATGCCAAAATGATTTTTACTCTGTCTGGCCAGTTTGCTATCGCCTGCATTGCTCTCCAGCAGCCCTTGAGCCAAAGTAATACTGGCAGGAATACCATATTCCCGCATCTCCGCCTGCGCTGCCGGGGCGAAGGCCATCAAATAATTTTGTACCCGCTGCTGCTTAGCCCGAACGATTGCCGCTGGTAATTTTTTCCGCAGGGCATAATCTGGGCTGAGTACCAAGGTCAAATTGCTGATGTGCGGTGCCGGATCATCCGTAATCGCTACGGAATTGAAGTCATCAAAACCCTCGCTAGCAGGCGCTTGAATGGCAATGGCTTGCGTAGCTTCGTAATGGCTATCAGAACCACCAGGCTGGCTCACATTCTTGCTGGCAGCCACTGCCGCCACAGCCGAATCGTGATGCGGCCAAACACGCTTGGCTCGTTCTGCATCCGAAGATTCTTCCCCAAACCAATTGCGCAGCGGCAGAAAATTGAAGGAAGTTGCTGGAATGATGGCAGCATAACTAAAAACAGACCCCTCCGTGAGCGCCACATCGGGATCGTGAATACTCAAGCCGAGCCGCAAACCCCGACTGATACACACATACAAGATAAGCGCGATCAATAGACACTCCACCGCATAGGTGCGAAGGAAGTTAAATACAAGGGATAGCTGCGAAAGCACATAAGTAGTAAGCGGATGGTTCGTTTTCATACAGATTTATTTTAAAAATTATAGCTAATGCAAAAGTAGATTTGATTTTTGTTTTAAACAAACATTTTGTATTTTTTATTAAAATTTTGCTCTTTTTTTTACAAACTTTGCTCCAGCGCGAGCCAAAAAAAGCCAAAAAGCGCAGCGCTAGCCGTATGCTGGATCGCCGTATTGGTTTAGAAAAACATACTAAAAGTCGAAAAGGCCTTGTTAATAGCAGAAAGGGGCGTAACTTGCCTCAGTTATGGCGTATCTTTGCTCACGCCCAGCTCCAGAGGGGTTAGAAGACCCAGAGGGGCACGGCGGGCATAAGTGCAGGAGCCATGTTTTCCTTTAGGAGCCATGAATTTCAACCTCTTCCTTTCATTTCTTACTTTCCGAAAAATTATGAAATACCTACTTGTACTCACCAGCCTTGTCTTTGCCTTCTTGCTGAGCAGCTGCCTCACCATCGAGGAAAAAATTACCTTCCGTGCAGATGGATCAGGCACGTACTCCACGACGATCGATCTAAGTGAATTCCTTAGCAACCCCTTTATGAAGGGCGCTATGATGGAGGAGATGGAAAAAAATGGTCAGGAGGCTCCTATGCGCCTCGATTCTGTGATTGATATCTATGGTCAGATGGCGCCTTACAATCCGCAATGGACTGCCGAAGACCACCGCCTCATGAAAACGATCGCCTCTAGGATGGCCCTTGACTTCGAGAAAGAGGAAGGTGGGATCTATCTTAACTATCCCTTTCAAGACGCATCGGAGCTCACTCGCATTAATACTTTAATGGCTAGCGCCAACAAAGCGGAGAATGGAAGTGAGGAAAGCAGTCTCTCCAGCCCAGGCAATATTTTAGGTAGTGCCAAAAATACCTTTACCTTTTCCAAGAAACGCTGGACACGCGACTACAGCATACCGGAGATGGAAAACATCTTGGGCGAAGGAGAAGAGGCCGAGATGGCGAAAATGATGTTTGTAGACGCTAGCTTCGTTTTTTTGATGGAATTCCCAAAAAAGGTCAAAAAAGTGAAAGGTTTTAGCGGGCATACGATTGCAAACAACAACACTGTTCGGATAGAAATACCTTTCCTCAAGGTACTGGAGGACACCGATGCGATGGATGCTTACTTGGATGGAGAAGTAAAATACTAGGTTTATGTTAGATCAAATCTGGCAATCCCTACAGCAAGCGGCTCAAGGCTTGGCGTCGGCAGTGAGCGATGGCACCAAGGGAAAAACCTCCCAAATCATTGATGACTGGCTAAAGATTTTCCCGCAGCTAGAAATATACGGTTTGGAAATAACCAGTTTTTCACTCGGCTTAGCCATCAGTCCGAGCTTGGAAGTGGAGCTTTTGGGCAAGCACGAAGACTGGACGATAGATCGCTTAGACAAGCTTATTCAGGAAAACCGAGGCATCTCGGCGCTCACGATGGTGCTCACCACCATTCGCTCGGCCTACAAACTCCACGCCAAGTCGTTGGCCACCCTGCACCCACCTTTGGTGGTAAAAATTTCCATTCGTCTATCGCCGGAAGTACGGGTAGTACTCGGGCAGCCCGTCCTAGAGCGCTAGAGACAAAAAATAGTTAGATGTATGCGCAGCAAATGGATATCGTTTTATTTATCAGCCTTGCTCAGCTTTTTCTTGGTGAGTTGTTATTCCTTCAAGGGCATCTCTATTCCAGAAGGAGCGAAGCAAGTTGTGATTGATCCCTTCGAGAGCAATGCTCTTAATGCGCCCCCCACCCTAGCGCTGGATGTTACTGAGGAGCTGCGCAACAAAGTGCGGGATGAAGCGCGGCTGCAAATCGTCGAGCAAGCCCCCGACCTAGAATTTAAAGGCACCTTGGTAGATTTTAGGGTCACGGCAGAGGCGCCGCAACCAGGGGAGTTTGCTGGCCTCAACCGCCTCACCATCGTAGTCGCGGTGGAGTACATCAATCACTTGGATGAAAAAGACAAGGGTTGGAAATCCAATTTTTCTTTCTTTTTCGACTTCCCCGGCAGCACCAGTCTGGCGGCTGTGCAAGATGAAGCCGTGCGGACAATCTTGGAAGATATCACGGAGCAAATATTCAACAAAGCCTTTGCGGATAACTGGTAGTGGCGACTACTGCAAAGCCACATTTTCCACGATCTCCAAACCGTAGCCTATGAGTCCTATCCGTTTCTTCGGAGACTTAGTCAGCAAGCGCAGCTTACTAACCTGAAGGTCTCGGAGTATCTGAGCGCCTACGCCGAAGTCGCGCTGACTCATGATTTGCTGCCCATCATGTCCAATAGTCAGGCCTTCCTCTAAGCGTGCGCGGAGTACTTTCAGCTCATTGATGATTTGGTCGGCATCCTGGTGAGGGCGCATGAATAGGAGAACCCCTTTGCCTTCCTCGCTGATTTTCTTCAAGGGGGCATTGAGGCCGCTGCCGTAATTGTCCATCAGGCGATGAAGCAAATCATGACTAGTGGTACTGCTGTGTACGCGGGTGAGGACGGCCTCGTTGGGCAACCATTGGCCGAAGGTAAGGGCTAGGTGAAGATCGTCGTTGGTTGTCTGCCGGTAGGCATGCAGGGTAAAGGGGCCAAAATTTGTTTCGATCTTCATACTCATTTCCTTCTCCACTAAGCGCTCAGTTCGCATGCGGTATTCTACCAAATCTTTGATAGAAATAATCTTGAGCTGGTGCTTTTCAGCAATCTTTTGGAGCTGTGGTAGGCGTGCCATGGTGCCGTCCTCATTCAAAATTTCTACCAGTACACCCGCTGGGTAGAGGCCTGCCAAGCGAGCTAAATCCACCGCAGCTTCCGTGTGTCCAGTACGGCGCAGCACCCCACCTTTTTTGGCACGAAGGGGGAAAATGTGGCCTGGCCGTGCATAATCTGTTTTGCGAGCGTCTTTGCTCGTCAGGTGGCGAATGCCTGTAGCCCGATCGTAGCTGGAGATGCCAGTCGTGCAACCTTGGCCTACTAGGTCGATAGACACAGTGAAAGCTGTTTCGTGTAGTGCCGTATTGGAGTTGACCATCATAGGCAAATCTAGCTCATCGGCTCTCTCGCTCAGGATAGGCGTGCAGATCAGGCCACGTCCATGTGTGGCCATGAAGGTGATGATTTCTGGTGTCACGAGCTCGGCGGCGCAGATAAAATCGCCTTCGTTCTCGCGGTCTTCATCATCTACCACGATGATAATTTTGCCTGCGCGAATATCGGCAATCGCCTCTTCGATGGTATTCAATTGTGTATCAGTAACGTTTGGAGGGTTGCCAGACATTGGTTTGTATTCCTTTTAAGTAACGTAATAGCCCCAGCAACAAAGCGGCGTTCATAGCTATAAAATAGCGCAAGCTCCGGAGGGGTAAACAGTGAAATCCAAGATAGGTAGCCAACAGCTTATCGGCCAAGGGTATCAACAGCAAGGCGCTCACTGCCATACAAAACAAGAAGGCTGCCCAATAGTTGCTGCAGAAAATATATAATGCGGCTAGGCTCGCCAGCGCCAGCAACAGCAATATCGGTGTGAGCCAACGCAATAGCTTATGACTAAAAAAAGCAAAGCCCAGCGGCGTAGTAAGCAAGCACCAAAGCCGACGGAAGCGCTGTGCATTTTGCCAATTGCCGGCAGATATACGCACTTTGCGTCTAAATTCGTCTTCTATTTGCTGCCCAACTGCCTCATAACAAGTAGCAGCAGCCACACTGATACCCTTCCCGCCAGCTTCGTAGGCCGAAAGGCAGAGGAAAAAATCATCCACCAAAAAATTATCGGGTACGGGCCTAAAATAGCTAGCGCGCAGCGCATAACAGCCGCCAAAGGGGCCCATCGTGTAGCCCCATAGGTAGCCTTCGGCCTGTTTGATTCTAACCTCCCGATGGATATACTGATCTTCGCTGCGGCTTATGCCAGATTGCTGTAGTCCCGTGTGTATCATGCAGGCATCTGCCATAGCGATAGCGGGCTGCTGAAACATAGGTGCTACTAACTGGCTCACCACATCTTCCGCCAGCATCACACTGGCATCGGTGAGTAAAAAAATGGTGTTCTGCTCTTGCGCGCCTACTTGCTTGGCCAGCTGATTGATAATACCAGGCTTTCCCTGCCGCTTGTTGAATAGTCTGATGTGGAGGCGCTCGTCTTCTGCCGCCGCGGCTTGCAGGATGGCATTGGTCTGGTCTGTTGAACAGTCACTGCCGATCCATATTTGATAGTCGCCGGGATAGTCCTGTGCCAGCAAGCTGCTTAGCTTGGCTTGTAAGACCGCTTCTTCGTTGTGTACGGCCATTAGAACCCGAACCCTCGGTAGCTTTTGCGGCTGCGCTGCTGCTAACTGCAATTGTTGGTAAGCTAGCTCCTGTTGCTGCGAACTGTAAAAAAACTGCAGCCGTTGCTGGAGCCAATACTCCAGCAGCCAAGGGTACACCAGATAAGTGTGAACAACGCCATAAAGCGAAAAGAAGACCAACAAAAACAAAAGCGTCATCATCATCGGCAAAGGTAAGCCGATTCCTTACATTTTGCTGCTTGTGGCGAAGCCTAATTCCTCGTGGTAGGTATGCAGCAAGCCCTCGGCCAGGTGGAGCCGGTCATACTGGCTGTGGAAGGTTTGCTCGGCTGTTTTACCCAACTGCTCCAATTGCTCGGGCTGGGAGAGGTATTCCTTTAGTATATTCAAAAAGTCAGCAGCCGTATCGGCTACCAATACATCTTTCTTGTGCTTCGCCCGAATACCTTCTAGCCCAATACTCGTGGTGAGTACCGTTCGCCCTAGCGACATGGCTTCTAATATCTTGGCACGCATCCCACCGCCACTTAGTAGCGGAACAAGGCTAATGCTATACTGATTAACAAAATCGCAGGCAGAAGGCACTTCCCCATGCACGCATATATTTTTCATTTTTAGCTGCAAGAACTGTTCCGGCATATTTCTGCCAGCAATATGGAACTGCAAATCCGGGAAAGCCGTATGAATAGCCGGCCAAACATCTGATAAAAACCACTGTAAACCCTCTATGTTGGGCATCCAATCGAGGCTGCCAATGAAAGATAAGGTCGGCGCCGAGCGATACACCGCATAGTTGGGTTCGCCACAGCCCGTATCTAAACCGATTGGGAGTACCCTACTTTTGCGATCGTAGCCGAGGCATTGAAAAGTTTGCTCATCTCTTTTGCTAATCGGTAGGAGAAGATCGTAGTGGCGGAGCTGCTCCGTTTCGTAGGCCTTGAGCTGCTGCGTAAGTTTCCGGAGATACCAGCGCTTGGGTAAGAAGCGGATATTATCGCACACCCGCTCCCATATTTCCGACTCTACATTGTGCGCCCGCATGCTCACCAAAGCCGAAGAATTGGTACGAATGGTATCCAAATAAGGAGCTAAATAAAGCGTCTCAAGCTGCACCACATCAAATTGCTCTTCCTGCAACCAAGCCGCCAAGCTTTCTCGGTAGGTTGGCTGATCAAAACGGCTGATATGATAAGAACGCCCCATTACCAGGTGCCTCAAGGCATCCCCATAACGAATGCTGGTATCCATTGCTACGGTACGAACCTCCTTGTAATGGCGCATGGCCTCGGGAAGGCTTTTGTGTGCATAGAAATGCTTGCTCGTATTCATCGCCAGCAAACTCACCTCCGCTCCTAGCTCACTTAGGCTCTTGCTTAGGCCGTGAATGGCTTGTGATTCTCCATCGTGCAAGGGATAAGGAAATTTTTTGCAAAGGATCAATATCTTCATAGCAAGCTGCCCCCCTGTTTTGGGAGCGTAAAAAAGGCCGGGGAAGCTGATTTTAGTCAAAACGCGGAATTAAGTTAAAATTGTAAGTTGCTACAATTAACTTGAAGACACCTTCTAGGACAAATTCGTGGTCTGTTATGCGAATTTTTCTACAAAATCCGCATCCCGATACCATTAGCTACTCGCGGGGGTATTTATTGTTGTCGGGATTGCTATCAAACATCCTGCCTCGGGCATCCAGCTGCACGCGCTCGATTTGGTCGAGGGGTAGGGGCAATTCTACCTCATAGTTGGGGTTGGTCCAAGGCCAATCGGGCAGCACCGTCCAGTTCTTGGCATAGCGGGGTTGGGGTTTTTCACCGCGCATGATCACCATAGGAATGTAGTAGATCATCTGCTCGCCATTTTTGAGGGTGACGGTGAGCTCCTGCGGCATTGGCATCTGCCCTATTTTTTCCAAGCCAACCACCGCAGACTTTCCGTCTCTTTCTGTGAGTGACGTCACGGCATAGTCGGCCACTTTGGTGGTATATACCCAGTATTCTTTGTACCAGTCTAGCTCCATATCTGCTTCTTTCTCAGCAATTCGGATAAAGGCATTGGGCGTTGGGTGCTTACCTTTCCAAGTGTGGTAATAGCGCAGCAGCGTAGCAGCAAAAGCTTCTTCACCAATAATATAGCGAAGTTGCTCTAGGAAAACCGCTCCATTCACATAAGCCGCCACGCTGTAGGCCGTATTGGTATCAAAATGGTCGGCATGGGTACTGAGGGGTTCCTGTCGGCCCGATTGACGAAAGCCGTTGAGCGAGCGGTAGGAGCCTGCGTGGGGATTCTCACTGACTTCGCCCGGAAGGAGGTTTTTGCTCCTAAGATGATTCATCACCTCTGCCGAAGCCCAGCTAGTGAATCCTTCGTCCATCCACGCATAAAGGGCTTCGTTGGTAGCCATCATCATCTGATACCAACTGTGCATCAGCTCGTGGACGGATACGCCTACGAGGCTGTTGATGTTGCGCTCGCCGGTAATGAGCGTGCCCATAGGGTATTCCATACCACCGTCGCCACCCTGCACAAAGCTATACTGATCATACATATATTGGCCGTAGTGGGTATTGATGTAGCTGAAGGCCTCGTCCATAATCCTTGGCAAGGCCTCCCAATTGTCTTTGGTGCGCTCGTTTTCTTGGTAGAAGAAGTGCATCACCATGCCATCCGCTCTTTTGAAGGTGGTGTGGGTATAGTCGGGGTCGGCACCCCAGAAAAAATCGTGTACGTTGGGCGCTTTGAA
>DAITME010000012.1:0-69048 GCA_036835305.1 Lewinella sp. | reverse complement strand
AAACAATGATGATATTCGTATCCAATAAGTAGTTCATTGTCTATTTTCTAATCCAGCATTTCTAACAATTCATCCAGCGTACTTTCCCAGGCCACTTCTTCGCTTAGTGCTCGTAAATAATCGAAATCTAGTGACTTAGTCCCTTGGGTTCGGATGAGTTCCTCAAAAGAGAGTTCCGTTTTTACATCTGCCAGGGCGTGTTGCCATGGTAAATCATCGGAAGTAGCATAGTCTCGTCCCCTTACCTTAGATTTTACATCCTGGTAAATAGCCGTCAGTTGGCCAATATCGCTGCTCTCATAAACAAGGTCTATAATTTTCGACTGCAACTCCTTAGCTGTTACCATATCAAGTAAAATTTGTCTAGTTATCTGCAACAAATATACGCTTTTCTGAGAACAAATGTTCCTATTCGAGTCATATTTCCATATATAACAGAAGCACAGAGCCATACCACCTACTAGCTCTAAACACAATAAACACCCTAGAGCCAACGTCTTAAGAGGACAAGCCATACATTTATGCGGTTTAGTCTTTTAGCCTTGCTCTTTTGGGGGATCTTTGCTCCTGCGTTAGCCCAACCACTTCCGCTGCCGACAATTACGGATACGGTGGCAACTACTTTGGTGGAGTCAACTAGCCCCAACCTACGCCCCGCCAATAGCCGCATTAGCCCGGAGGATTGGGCCAGCATCAAGGTGATAGAAGACACGCTAGGCTTGTTAGCCTATACCCTGCTCAACGACAGCTTGGAGGAAAATCGTTATTTGGCCTGCCGCGCTATCATCCCACGCTTGGTGAGTGCTTTGAAGCATCCTTATGCCTTTGATTACCCCTTCGAGCGGCTGCAATACCTTTCGATTCAGTACCCTGCCGATAGTAGCTTCCGGATTTTTACCTGGCAGTTGTTTGTTAACAAGGACGAATACCGCTACTATGGTGCGATTCAGATGAACCAAAAAGAACTGCAATTAAACCCGCTGATTGATCGCTCTTTCGAGATAACAGATGATGATTTGGCTTATGCCTCGCTTTCGCCCGACCGCTGGTATGGCTATGTGGTATATGATTTGCGGGGCTTTGATACGCCTCAGGGCAGGCATTATTTACTCTTTGGCGCTGATAGTTACGCGGCTTATCGGCGGCGGAAAATTGTCGATGTCCTCCATTTCAACGCGGAGGGAAAGCCGAGCTTTGGCCTGCCTATTTTCGCAGGAAAGCCCGATGAAGAAGGCCAGTCGCTACCTCCTCAGAACCGATTGATACAGGAATACAGCGCGGCCAGCTACGTTAGCACCCGCTACGAAGATAGCAAGCAAATGATTATGCTCGAGCACCTCATCCCCACCGCCGGTCTTTATGGGGAAGGCATAGTGAATGTACCCGACGGTAGCTATGTGGGCTACCAATTAGGGCAAGATGGGCACTGGCACTACCTACCCAAAGTTTTTGATCATATCTACCCCGAAAACGAATATCCCCGAGAAAAGCGCAGCGAAAAAGCGGCGAAAAGAGATGTTTTTGGTCGGCGGGTTAACCGCTAAACTATGCCTAAGGGCTGCCTTGGCCGTGTAAGTACTTGTACATATTTCTATTGTAGCAACCAAATTAGGCTAAAGGCTGTTTAGCAAACCAAAGGTAAAGTAAGTGCCTTGATCAGGATTATGAATTGGAACCACATCCAAGAAGAAAAAGACGTACACGCTATCGCCGAGCGCAGCCAAGAAATTACTTGCCTCATTTTCAAGCATAGCACCAGCTGCCCTATCTCCTCCATTGCTAAAATGCGGCTGGAGGGAGACTGGTCGTTGGCCGAAGATCAGGTGGCGGTATATTTCCTCGATCTTATTCGTTATCGCCCCTTGAGTCAGCTCATTGCCGAGCGTTTTGAGATACACCACGAATCACCGCAGGTCTTACTCATCCGAGACGGTGAATGTGTATATGACAACTCCCACCTGGACATCAACATGGCCGAGATCGAAGAATATTTCCAACAAGCCTGAGCGATGCCAACACCTACTCTACCCTCCGATACGCCGAAAATAATTGCAACCTCTGATGGTTCTCATTCTTTGCAAAGCGAGCACTTTGGAGTGGCCTATCACAGCACCCACGGTGCCATACAAGAAAGCCAGCATGTTTTTATAGAGGCGGGGCTGAGACCCTTCATCCTCGCCGCACAAAAAGAGATTAAGGTACTCGAAATGGGTTTCGGCAGCGGCTTGAATGCTTATTTAGTGGCACTGGAAGCAGAAAAACACCCTGCTATACAGTTCCATTACCTTGGCGTAGAGTTGTATCCCATATCCAGTGCTTTAGCGGCTTCTTTAAACTATCCGCTTCAGCTAAATCGAACAGCTAGCGACTCACTTTTTCTGAGACTCCACAGTGCCTCTTGGGAGGAAACACAAGCTTTGCTACCCAATTTCTCTTTCCAAAAGCTGCAAGCTGATTTCCAAACGGCCGAGCTGCCTCAGGACTGGGCCAACACCCTCTTTTTCGATGCCTTTGCACCCACTAGCCAAGCAGAACTATGGGAAGAAGCGGCTTTGCAAAGAGCCGCTGCAACGCTAGCGCCCGGCGGCCACCTCGTCACCTACTGTGCTAAAGGCGCTGTAAAACGCAGCCTTAAAGGTTTGGGGCTAGAAGTGCAGGCGCTTCCTGGCCCCCCGGGCAAGCGCGAAATGACCAAAGCCAGCAAAGCAATTATCTGATATGGATACAGCTGCGACTGATCTTCTCTACCTGCAGCGCTGTGTGGATATTGCGCAGCTGGCCGATGCGCGGGTAAGCCCCAACCCCCGCGTAGGTGCCGTGCTCGTCCACCAGGGGAGGATCATCGGGGAAGGCTATCACCAAGCCCACGGCCAAGCTCATGCCGAGGTAAATTGCATGGCTTCCGTAGCCGAAACAGATCGGGTACTCATTTCCGCAGCCACCCTGTATGTCAGTCTGGAACCCTGCTGTATTTATGGCCGCACCCCGCCTTGCACCAACCTTATTTTGGAGAAGCAAATCAAGAAAGTTGTCATTAGCCAACTGGACAAAACGGCAGCAGTACATGGTAAGGGAGTGGAAATCCTCCGCGCCGCCGGTGTAGAAGTTCTCAGCTATCCCGATTTTGAGCCTGCCAAGCGGCTGGTGGCTCCTAGGCAGGTTTTTGCTAGCTCGGAGCGACCTTACATTTTGCTTAAGTTTGCCCAAACGGCTGATGGCTTCCTAGCGCCTAGCCACCAAGCACCCTACTGGATCACCCAACCGATCAGCCGACGAACGGTCCACTATTGGCGCAGCCGAACAGCTGCCATTCTCGTGGGGGCTACAACGATCTTGCGCGACAACCCCGCTCTAACAAGCCGCTTCTATCCAGGCCCCAGCCCACAAATTATCGTACTCGACCCTGCCAACCGCATACAGCACAGCCACTATCGCATATTCCAGCAAGTTGCTGATAAAAAACCGCTACTACTGCAGACACAAAATCAGAACCTCGGGCAGCAAACCGAGACTTTCCTACTTGATGCTCAGGATTGGAATCATGCCGGAGCACATCCATCTTCGACAGACAACTTATTACCTATTCTGCGCGAACTACATCGCCGGCAAATCAACCACCTAACGGTAGAGGGCGGCGCCAGGACCTTGTCTGCCTTCCTAGAGGCAGGGCTTTGGGACGAAGCGCGCGTTTTTACCGGCACCACTACCTATTTCCAAGCAGGTTTATCGGCACCGAAACTTCCAGTCACCCCCCAGCAGCAAGAGATGCTAGGCGATGACCGTCTGGAGGTTTATTTCAACACGCCTACAAGGTATTGAGATACTTGATGTAAGTATCCAAATCCTTATCCCCCCGCCCACTGAGACAGACGACGATGACATCATCTGAGCTGTACTCCATCACATCCAAGGCAGAAAAGGCATGAGCAGTTTCTAAAGCTGGGATAATACCCTCCCTCCGGCTGAGGAAGAGCGCCGCTTCTAAGGCTTTCTGGTCGGTAATAGCAATGGCCTCGGCTCTGCCGCTAGCGATCAAGTGGGCATGCATAGGGCCAATACCAGGGTAATCTAGGCCCGCAGAGATACTGTAGGGCTCCACGATTTGTCCGTCGGCTGTTTGCATCAGCAAGGTCCGGCTGCCGTGTATGACCCCTTCCGTCCCTAGCACACTGGTAGCTGCACTTTCTCCGCTATCCACCCCTAGACCTGCTGCTTCCACCGCGATGAGGCGCACCCGTTCGTCGTTGAGGTAATGATAGAAAGCGCCTGCGGCATTGCTTCCTCCTCCTACACAAGCTACTACGGCATCGGGATATTCCCGCCCTACCTGCTCGCGGAGCTGCCATTTGGTTTCCTCGGAAATGACCGACTGAAAGCGCGCCACCATGTCAGGGTAAGGGTGGGGCCCCACAACAGAGCCAATGATGTAGTGCGTATCGGCTGGGTTGTTGATCCAATCGCGGATAGCCTCATTGGTAGCATCCTTGAGGGTTCGGGAGCCACTGGTAGCGGGTCTTACCTCCGCCCCCAACATCCGCATCCGTGCCACATTCGGGGCTTGGCGGGCAATATCCACTTCGCCCATATACACGATACACTCTAAGCCTTTCAGGGCACAGACGGTAGCTGTCGCCACGCCGTGCTGACCAGCACCCGTTTCCGCTATAATCCGCTTTTTACCCAACTGTTCGGCTAATAAGATCTGGCCAATGGTGTTGTTGATCTTGTGCGCACCCGTATGATTGAGGTCTTCGCGCTTTAGATAAATATGAGTGCCGTAGTGGTTGGAGAGGCGCTCAGCCAAATACAACGGCGTAGGGCGGCCAACATAATCCTTGAGCAAAGCCTTGAACTGTCGCTGGAATTCTGGCTGCTCACTGATCTCTATGTAGCGCGCTTGCAGCTCCTGAATGTTGCCGTGCAACATTTCCGGAATGTAAGCACCACCAAAGCGGCCGTAGTACCCTTTGTCGTCAATTTCAGTAGTGGCAAAAGTGCTAGTAATCATCGTTCTTATACTTTAGTTCTGCAATAAATTTAGCTAGGGATTCCACGTCCTTCACGCCTGCTGCGCTTTCGAAGCGACTGTTGATATCCACCCCTAATAGCTGCGGGTGTTTGATTTGCCGAACAGCCTTGACATCTTCGGGGCCAATACCCCCACTCAACAGAAAAGGCGTAAGACCTTGGTAGTTGTTCAAGAGCGCCCAATCCCACTTTTGGCCTGTTCCGCCTTCTTGGGCGACCCCTCCCGTATCAAAAATAAACAGGGGGCAACTTCTGACGTAAGCATTAGTCTGCTTGAAATCAAAGCTGGGTGTAATACTAAAAGCCTTGATGAGTTTGGCCTTGTAAGTCGTACTGACCGACCACAACAACTGGAGCTCCTGACAATAGCCTGGGCTTTCGTTGCCGTGTAACTGCACCCAGTCTAGCCGATAATCATGTACAGCATTGAGGATATAGTCCAACTCCGCATTCACGAAAACGCCCACCCTTTCTGGAAGGCCAACATCATCGGCGCGTTGGTTTAACCAATCTGATAGCGCTTTGTTCTTGGGTGCGAAGCGAACAGAGTTTTTATGGAAAATAAAGCCCACATAATCTACCCCCAGCGCCTGAACGGCTTGAATATTTTCTGTCTCTCGCAGGCCGCAAACTTTCACTTTCATGCTATGGCGTCTTTGTAAATGGCCTCAATAGTACGAATTTCTTCAATAAAAGCGGCACAGGCAGCACCCGGATCGGCTTGCCGCATAAAATAAGTGCCTATCAGGAAGCCCGTGTAGCCCTCCTGCCGTAGGCGCACAATGCTTTGGGCATCTTCTATACCGCTCTCACTAATTTTCAGCATGCCCTCTGGGATTTTATCTGCCAGGCGTAAACTTTGACTGATACTGACCTTAAAATCCTTGAGGTTGCGGTTGTTTACGCCTACTACATCCACCGCTGGGCTGAGGCGAGCAAGTTCCTCCTCGTCGTGGATTTCGCAAAGGACTTCTAAACCAAGTAATTTAGCCGTAGTCGCTAGGTGATCCAGCGTTGGTCCGTCCAAACAAGCTGCGATCAACAGAATAGCATCGGCCCCCATGGCTCTGGCTTCGTGGATTTGGTAGGCGTCCACCATAAAATCCTTGCGAATCATCGGCAGATAGCTATGGCTACGAGCAATCTCAAAATCTTGATAGTGGGCACCGAAGTAAGGCGCATCTGTGAGTACCGACATAGCCGCCGCCCCAGCTGCCGCATAGCCTTCGCTTATCGCCACCGGATCGGCCGCTAAATTAATATCCGACTGGCTGGGCGATTTCCGCTTAAACTCGGCGATAATTCCGTAATGGATCGATTGCTCTAGGGACTTGCGAAGACTGCGGGTAGGCCGCTGATACATTGAGTAGCTCGGCAGCTCCGACTGAGGAATCAAGGCTTTCCGTTGGGCCACTTCCTGTCGTTTAGTGGCTACAATCTGATCTAAAATTGTGGACATAGGACTATTTACTTTATACCAATACGCACATTGCTCCTGCGTGAGCCAAAACGCTACTGCGCATCCGAGGCAGGGTATAAGCACAAAATGCACTAAAATGTTGGCTTACACCTATTACATTCTTGCGCTCGCTCAAGATGCAGCTCACCAAACACGCATCAGGACTGGAGGCGGGAACAACTTTGTTTGTACACAATCGCTGGCTCTCGCAGGAGCAAGGATCAATAAAAAGAGCAATGCTTTTTTATAAGCCCTACAAAGGTAGCGTATTTTTACAGTATTAGATATTTTACATACCGAAAGCATACGACACTCCTAGGCTTGAGGACGGCAAGGGCTGTCCTTATATTCTATCTAAAATCTTTACTAAGCATTTGGAGAGGGAACCCACCCAAGTAGTATGGGCACAAATAGGCGGAATTTCCCTGAAAGTCTTTAAAAAATTCAACAGCAAGCTCCCGCTGGTCGCTGGCTTGCCGAATTTTGCAAAGCCGAAGAAAATGATCATACTCTGGGCTTGAGGACTAGCCAGAGCCGCCCTTTATATTCTATCAAAATCTTTACTAGTACTAGGGTAGGAACCCACCCTACCGCCTTGCCGCCAACTCCCCTTTTCGGTTTAAACACAGACGTAGTGCCTAAACAAACTCAGGAGAGTTGCAAAGTACTGAGTGATGATCCATAGTGCGCTAGCTGCGCTGTTTTGGGAAGCTAATAGGCCTTCTTCCTTTTGGGTGTATTTAGGTGTTGCAGCTGTTTAAAGTCCTGTCAAGACGACTAGCCACAATGCAGATATATGGTCCTTATTTCTTTTTTACAAACTTTTTGTATTTATTTTAAAAAATATTTCCATTTCCTACCTATGCTGTTTATCAACACCTTTTGGTCTGTCATTTCCTAGTTTCGGCAAGAGAGCGATAAAAGATAGACGAGCTTGCCTATCTTTGCCCGCAGAATTCACTTTCCTCTTATGCAATATTTTATTTTCACTTTTCTTCTGCTGTTCTTTTTTAGCTGTGGCAGCGACCAAGCAGCGGATCAGAATCAGTCCTCCAGCCCCGCCCAACCTCTTGCCGAAGCGCTGCTGGGTACTTGGGAGATTATAGACTTTCAGGTGAACGTTCCTAGCTATCTAGGGGAGGACAGTACGGTGGTGGAAAGTGTAAAGGAAGCCGATTGGGTGAAAATTTATGGTGTAAAACCCGCCCGCACCACCTTTACCCCCGATGGAAAGCTGAAGCGCACCTACTATTTTGCCAATGGCCAAATATCAGACATTACACACGGCTTGTGGAAAGCCGAGGGTGATAGCCTTACTTTTATAGAACCGGGCGTGGTCTATCGCTATTTCCCGCAGCTTGTGGGCGAGAAGCTCCGCTTGCAAGGCCGTGTGGACTGGGATAAAGATGGGGAGCAAGACGATGATTACAGTGCCAATTTCCGGCTGGTGGGGAGGACTTTGGAGTAGCGGATGGAAACCAAGACATCCTTCCTTGCGTTTATCCTGTAGTTGTCTATACTTTATCTCTTGTGGATAAGTGGGCGCACAACAAGCCATAGATCGTGATGATAAGAACCATTCTAACCCCCGAAAAACAGCGCCTGACGCTGGAGTTACCCGAGGACTTTCTAGGCAAGCAGATAGAAGTCATTGCTTTTATCGTAGAGGAAGCCATCGTGAAATCAACAAAGAAGGTTGGTTTCACCATTTTGGACGTAGCAGAGGAACATAAAAAAAATTACACCTTCAATAGAGACGAAGCGAATGAAAGATAAAAATAAGATTTTCCTAGACACGAATCTGCTCATAATATGCCCATACAAACATTGATGTTCCAAAACAGCGGAACATCCACCTCATTATCACTAACGAGCAAACCGTCATAAGTACCCAAGTACTCAAAGAGGTAGCCAATGTACTTTACAAAAAATTCAAACTAGGATGGCAAGATATAAAAATAGTGCTCCAAGAGTTACAAGAAAATAGCACACTGCATGTAAACGCTTCCAGCACTATTGAACGAGCTATTGAAATAGCTGATCGTTACCGCTTTTCCTTTTACGACAGCTTGATTCTGGCATCTGCCCTGGAGGCTGGCTGCTCATTCTTGTACTCTGAGGATATGCAGAATGGCCAGACCATCGCGGAAGTCTTGACAATAAAAAATCCTTTTCTTTAGGCCTTTTTCTAGCCAAAGGAGGTTGCAAAAGGAAGGTGGCTACACCTCCGCCGCCCCCAGCCAGACCTCACACCCCTCCGTACAATTCTTACAAATATCTATTTCTGATCGGCCTTTGAGGAGTTGTTTCCGAAAGCGATCGTAGGCAGGGCTTTGCCATATTTCGGCTAGGCTTTGCTGCTTGGTGTCGCCGAGGCGGTGCAGCACGTCTTTGTCGAAGCAGCAAGGGGCTACCAAGCCATCCCAAGTAATAACACAGCTGTGCCAGAGCTTCCAACAGTGGTTGAGGAGCTTATTTTTCATGCCGTAGGTGCCGTCTTTTTTACGGTAGTAGCGGGCGTATTGTTCGTTGTCGGGCATCAATTCGTGGCCGTTTTGGTAGTCGTAGAGTTGAGCCGACTTGAATTTTACTTCGTCAATGCCAATCTCTTTGGCTAGGCGCTGGATGTCTTCCATCTGGTGTTCGTTGGGCTTCACCACTAGGAACTGGAAGATCAGATGGGGCCCGTAGCCTAGCTGCTGCTTCCATTTCACGAGGTTGCGGGCGCCTTGCAATACGGTTTCCAGCTTGCCTGCTTTGCGGTATTGTTCGTAGGTTTCTTGGGTGGTGCCGTCAACCGAGATGATGAGCCGATCGAGGCCGGAGGCGATGGTGCGCTTGGCATTTTCGTCGTTTAGAAAATGGCCGTTGGTGGAGGTAATGGTATAGATGCCTTTTTGGTGGGCATACTGCACCATGTCCAGAAAGTCGGGATTGATGTAAGGCTCCCCTTGGAAATAGAAAATGAGGTAGAGTAGATCGCGGTAATTCTCGTCAATCAGCCGGCGGAAGAAATCGCTTTTTAGATTGCCTGTAGGGCGGGTAAAAGACCGCAGTCCGCTGGGGCATTCCGGGCAACGAAGGTTGCAAGCGGTGGTGGGCTCGATAGAAAGGGTGAAAGGCTGCCCCCACATAATAGGCTGCTGCCGCCAGCGCGTGGCGAAGTAGGAAACGGTAACACAGCTAGCATTCCAAATACGCCGCGCGGTGAGTTTGCGCAAAAAGTTTTTTGTGTCCTGCCAGTAAATTTGCATGAAACAAAGGTAGCGATTAAAAGAGAATGGCCAGCGCAGGGCGCTTTAGCTTTTTTCTTTTATATTTGCAAAAAAAGCTATGCGTTACATTTTTGTTTTTCTGCTCTGCTTGCTGTTCCATTGCTTAGTTGGTCAAAGCACTGCTCCTGCGCGAGCCACCGATCCAGCCACGGCCGAATGGCAAGAAAAATGGGATAATTCCTTAGCTTATACCCTGGCGCTGCTCGACGAGATACCCGAGGAACAGCTCCATTTTGGCCCTACGGCCGATCAGATGAGCATTCGCGGGCAGTTGCAGCACATGGCAGGGAATATGTTTTCCCTGAGCCGCCGCTACTTGGAGCAGCCCATGCCTGCCGACGAATTGGCCAACCTGGCGGATTTATTAAAACGGGATAGTCTAGCCAAAAACGACTTGGCCTTGCTGCTACAACGAGCCTACGCCTATGCTTCAGAGGCCGTGGCTGCTTTAGACGAGCAGGCACTATCCGAGCGCGTAGATTTTTTTGCAGGCCCCAAGACGAGGCGGCAAATCACTTGGGTTTTGCAAGATCACGCTACGCATCACCGCGCCCAAATCATCGTATATGCACGGCTGTTGGGCATTGCACCTCCGCGATACCTCGGCTGGTAATAAACAGCAAAAAGAGTGATTCGGGCGACTACCTGAACCACTCTTTATATATCTTTTATCGTCTTCTACTTAGGGTTTGGCCTAAGTATTCTGACGACGACTCTAGTTTATACACAAGCCAGCAGGGGAGCTAGCGAACATACAAGCGAAGACTACTCGCCGTATTTTTCCAAGCGATAAGCTGCCTTGAGCTTCTCCTTGCGGCGAATAACGGATGGCTTCGTGAACTCACGGCGGTTACGCACCTCGCGAATAACACGAGTGTTGATGGACTTGCGCTTGTAGCGCTTGAGTGCACGGTCAATGTTTTCGCCTTCGCGGATGTTGATAATGAGCATAAACTGATTTTGATTTTAAGGAACGCAAAGGTATGCTTATTCCTACAAATCGGCAAGCGTTTTAACAAAAAAATAGTGCTTGGGCTATTTTTTTGCTGGCTGTTTCTAGGAATCAGGCCTTAAGATAGCGTAGTTTTAGCTTTTTTACTCTCCTTTAGCTCAAAGTTGAAGCCTTCTTCCGTAAGTTCTCGGTAGCGGCGCTCATCGAATTTATAGAGTTTGGCCGGGCGGTGCGCTACCCCCTCTTGCATCTGATCCAGATCGATGAGCAGATCCATCGATAGAATTTTTTTTCTGAAATTGCGCTTCTCAAAGCTTGTTTCCCAGATCGCCTCGTAGAGGTGTTGTAAATCTGTGAGGGTAAAAGCGGGGGGTAGCAACTCAAAACCTACTGGACGATAGCGAACAGAGCGTTTCAGGCGATCTAATGCTACGCGCAGAATTTCATCATGGTCGAAGGCAAGGCCCTGTAGATCACCCACCCTGTGCCAGCTCACGGCCTGTGCCAAACCCGCTGGCCGCGGATTGAAATCGGCAATTTTAACCAAGCTGTAATAGGCAATCGTGATGACGCGGCCAAATTCGTGGCGATCTACTTTACCAAAAGTTTGCACTTGCTCGAGCCATACGTTCTCCAGGCCTGTCACTTCGTAAAGTACGCGCTGGGCGGCGGCCTTGAGGTCTTCATCGATTCCCACGAAATACCCAGGCAACGCCCAATGATTATCATAGGGCGCTTCGTTTCGCTTGATGAGTAGCACCTTTAAGTCGCCCTCATCAAAACCAAAGATGACATTGTCCACCGTGAAGGCAGCTCTAAATAAATCTTGAAATTTCGGATGTAAACTACCTGCCACAACAATCAATGTATTTGGCCGCAAGATAGTTTATTTTTCACAATAAGCTAGGATGCCCGAAGCGAAGAAAGCCATTAGCCAACAACATTATCCCTTAGCGGCTAAAAACTGATGACCAAAGCTGAAAACTTTACCTAAATTCGCCCTCGCAACAAACCGATCATGAAACACGCATTCTCTTTAATTGCCCTGTTCCTACTCCTAACTGCCTGCGGCGAAAAACCCTGGTCTGCTTATAATGTAGCCGAAATAAAAGCGAAGTGGGAAACCGAGATAGCTGCTTTTGATGCGCTCAACAAGTCGGCTACACCAGACAATCCCGTTCTCTTCTACGGCTCTTCCAGCATACGGCTATGGAAGAATATCGAGGAAGATCTCGCTCCTTTAGCAGTGGCCAAAAGAGGCTATGGCGGCGCCTCCCTGCACGATGCGGCCTATTACGCCAAACGCGTCTTACGTCCTATACCCTATCGAGCGCTAGCTATTTTTGTGGCCAACGACATTTGGGGGCGCCCCACCGACAAGAGCCCCGAAGAAATAGAAAAGCTGATGGATTATATTGTCAGAACCAGCCAGGAGCACCGGCCCGATGCCCCTGTTTTCCTCATCGAAATCACGCATACACCCGCCAGAGCGCACCTAGTAAAAGAGCTAGAAGCTGCCAATGCAAAGCTACAAGCTTACGCGCAAAAGCATGACAAAGTACATTTCATCGCTACTAAGGATCTATACATGGACGCAACAGGCAAAATGAACGAAGACCTTTTTATGGCCGACCAACTACACCAAAACTCAGTGGGTTATGCCGTTTGGTCCAGGCGAATCAAAGCATTTATACAAACTGTTCTAACAAGCGTTTAGCCCTTTTGAGAAAATTCGTATCTTACCCACTCAAATTAAAAAAATACCGTCATCATGCCAAATAAAAATAGATCACGCCGACATTTCTTAAAGCAAGCGGCCGTTGCTACCGCAGCCTTCACCATTGTCCCTAGATCTGTCTTGGGTGGCCCGGGCTATTTATCCCCTAGCGACAAAGTCAATATCGCCTTCGCTGGTGCTGGCGGGAAGGGATGGGGCGCCATCAGAGCCATGTCGGGCCACAACATAGTAGCCCTTTGTGATGTGGACGACAAGCAAGCCGCCCAAGCCTTCGACGCCCACCCAAAGGCCAAACGCTACCGCGACTACCGCAAAATGCTGGAACAAAAAGACATCGATGCGGTGGTGGTCTCCACCCCAGATCATACCCACTTCGATATCGGTATGGCCGCTATGAAATTAGACAAGCACGTCTATATCGAGAAGCCATTGGCACATAACATAGCCGAAGTTCGGGCGCTAACCGAAATGGCCAAGAATAAGCCTCACCTCATCACCCAGATGGGTAACCAAGGCGCTAGCGGGGAAGGCATTCGGCAAACCCAGGAAATCTACGAAGCCGGTCTTATCGGCGAAGTGCATACTGTTTACGCCTGGACCAACCGCCCTGTCTGGCCGCAGGGCGGCAAAATGCCTACCGAAGCACAGCCCATCCCTAAACACATCGACTGGAACTTATGGCTGGGCCCTGCCCCCGAGCACCCCTACAACGAAGCCTTTCATCCCTTCGCTTGGCGGGGCTATTGGGATTTTGGTACTGGTGCCCTCGGCGATATGGGCTGTCATATTTTAGATACGCCCTTCTATATATTGGGGCTAGGCTACCCCACCTCAGCAGAAGCCAGCGTTGGGCAAGTCTATAGCCAGAACTGGAGTGCCGATTACAACCCAGGCTCCTGCCCGCCTTCCAGCAAAATCCATATCCAATTTCCTAGCAGAGGCGAAAAACCTCCCGTGGAACTCATCTGGTCTGACGGAGGTATCCTCCCCCGCCGACCAAAAGGACTCGCCACCGACGAACCCATGGGCGGCTGGGATGGTGGTATCATCATGGAAGGAAGCCACGGTACCCTGCTGGCTGATGTTTATGGCCGAAACCCTCGCCTTCTTCCTACCAAACTGATGGAGACCATCAAGGTAGAGCCCAGCCTCCCAAGGGTAGAAACTGGCCACGAACTCGACTGGCTCAACGGTATCGTACAAAACTACCAGCCCAGTAGTCACCTCCTCAAAGCAGGCCCCCTCACCGAGACGGTACTGATGGGCAACTTAGCTATCCGAGCCTACGACTACCGCTTCCCCAAAGCAGGCGGTAAGGAAGGCGAATTTGAAGTACCAGGCCGTACCAAAATCCTATGGGACGGCGACAATATGAAAATCACCAACCTCCCTCAGCTCAACTTCCTTGTCTCCAGAGAAGATAGAAGAAAGTACTAAGCCATGTATAAAACTATCCTGCTAAGTATATTCATCTGCCTTGGCTTCTTCGCTTGTACAGCAGAATCCACCAGCGAGGAGGCAACAAGCGACGCCAAAGGAGGACTAGTCCAAGAAAGCAATCCTCCTCCTGCCGCTACTACCCTCAGCGATCCGGTGCTACCCCCAGGCTATACCGTACTCGGAAAAACGATGGGCGACCTCAACAAAGATGGGATCCCTGAGCTGCTTATTGTATATGATACCCCCAGACAGACCGACTATGGCAGCGAGCGGGAGATAGGTATTTACCAGCAAAAAGATAATGCTTGGGCGCTATGGCACACTTCCATAGGGGCGGTACTCCCAAGTGAGCATGGCGGCACCATGGGCGACCCCTTCGATGGTATTGCCGTGGAAAATGGTGCCATCACCGTTAATCATTTTGGAGGAGCTCGCTATCGTTGGTATTACCTCCATCGCTATCGCTATCAGCAAGGCGATTGGTACCTCATCGGCACCACCATTCAGGCCGGTGAACCCTGCCAATACTGGGAAACAATGGACTACAACCTCTCCACAAAAAAAGCTACTTTCACCAGAGAAAAAGAAGCCTGCGAAGAGGAAGAGGGAAGCGACGAACTTGTTGAGGTCAACAAAACTTTCGATATCCCTACGCCGCAGCTACCCAAAATGGACGGCTTCTACCCCGGTGAAACGCCCGTCGATTTCCCCCAACTCGATACAAAAATGTACTATTAAGCGTGCTGCATGATTCAACGATTAGTTAAGCTACATTTCCACCCGCAGCACTGCGCTGCCTATGAGGCTATTTATCAGTCATCGCGCCAACGCATCCGTGCCACGCCAGGCTGTTTACATTTGGAATCTTGGCGCGATTTGCAGCAGCCAAACATCTACTATACCTACAGCCGTTGGCAAGACGAAGCCAGCCTGAATGCCTACCGCCACTCTGATTTTTTTCAAGCTACTTGGGCAAAAACCAAAGCGCTGTTTAGCAATAAACCCGAAGCCCTGAGTGCCGAAGCCTTGCCGCATATCGCCCCTCCACCGGAGGGTTTACAACGGCTGGAAGTAGAAGATTATCATGTGGATATAGGCCCGCTATCGGCTACTCATTTCGGGTGGTTGGCGCAGCGCAACTACACCCACTGCTTCGTCATTACCGACGAAAACACCCGGCGCGATTGCTGGCCACTGTTGCAACCCTGGCTAGCCGAGCAAACATCGGTACAGCATATAAGCGTGCCGGCAGGTGAACTACACAAACACCTAGGCACTTGCCAATCCATATGGCAGCAAATGTTCGAAGCAGGCTTGGGCCGCAAGGCTTGCGTCCTCAACCTCGGCGGCGGCGTCATCGGCGATATGGGCGGCTTCGCAGCTGCCACCTACAAGCGGGGTATTGATTTCATCCAGATCCCCACTACCCTACTCAGCCAAGTAGATGCCTCGGTGGGCGGGAAGTTGGGTATCGATTTTTATGAGCTAAAAAACAGCATCGGGGTTTTCACCAATCCGCAGGCCGTTTGGATAGACCCCCGTTTCCTCCAAACACTGCCTACGCGCGAAATCCGCTCCGGCTATGCCGAAATCATCAAACATGCCCTCATTGCCGATCAAGCGCAGTGGGAAGAACTCCAACAACTCAAAGACCTCCAAGAAGCCGACTGGCCAAGTATCATCCCTGCCTCCGTGGCCATCAAGCGGGAAATTGTGCTCGCCGACCCCCAAGAGCAAGGACTGCGCAAAGCCCTCAATTTTGGTCATACCATCGGCCACGCTATCGAGAGCTATTGGCTGCCCACCAAGCAGCGCTTGCTCCACGGCGAAGCCATCGCCGCCGGCATGATCGCCGAAGCCTGGATCAGCACCCAGCTAGCCGGCCTCAGCGAAGCCGAACTAGCGCAAATCGCCCAGTACTTGCTCACCATCTACGGCCACCAAGCTATCCCAGAAGATGCTTTCGAGCAGCTCCTCGCCTGGATGCAACAGGATAAGAAAAACGACGATAGCCGCATCAACTTCACCCTCCTAGAGCGGTGTGGCAAAGCGCGCGTGAACGCCACCGCATCCGAGGAGCTGATTCGGGAGGCGATGCGGTATTACAATGGCCTTGCGACTTGATAGCGCTGCGCCAACGAAATGAGTTTGTTAGAAATGCTTTTATAGCTGGCTCACGCTTAGGCAGGCACTAAACGCAGGAGCAGTGCCTTCATAAAAGCGCCATGCTCTAACAAAAAAACCTTGCTCCTGCATTTATGCCCGCCTTCAGTCCGTATGGATATGGGCGCGAGCCAAAAAAACGTTTACCCTAAACAGCCTGAAACGCCTGTTCCAAATCCGCTTTCAGATCATCCAGGTCTTCCAAACCGACAGAAAGGCGGATCAAATCTTCGCTAACGCCAGCCGACAGTTGCTGCTCCGCGCTCAATTGCTGGTGGGTGGTGCTGGCGGGGTGAATGATCAAAGACTTGGTATCGCCGATGTTGGCTAGCAGCGAGAAGATCTTGGTGGCATCCGTCAGTTTTTTGGCTGCTTCGAAACCGCCTTTTACCCCAAAAGTCACCAATCCACTTTGGCCTTTGGTCAGGTATTGCTGCGATAGGGCGTAGTACGGATTGCTCTTCAGGCCAGGGTAATTCACCCAAGCCACTTCCGGTCTGCCCTCTAGCCAGGTGGCCAGTTCTAAGGCATTGGCGCTATGTTGTTTCATCCGGATAACCAAAGTCTCCAAGCCCTGAATAAGCTGGAAAGCATTGTAGGGACTCAGCGCCCCACCGAAATCGCGCAAGCCTTCCAAAATAAGTTTGAAGGTGAAAGCCGCAGCCCCCAGCGCCTCGCTATACACCAAGCCGTGATAGCCGGGGGAAGGCTCGGTAAATTCCGGAAATTTGCCATTGGCCCAATTGAAAGTGCCCGCGTCGATAATGGCACCGCCGAGGGAATTGCCTTGCCCGCCAATATATTTGGTAAGAGAATGGATCACCAAATTAGCCCCGTGCTCGATGGGGTTCAGTAAAGCGGGGCTGGCCACGGTATTATCCACCATAAAAGGTACTTGAGCAGCCCGAGCTTCAGCGGCAATGGCCTTGAGATCGAGCACATCCAACTTGGGATTGCCCAAGGACTCCGCAAAGAATACACGGGTATTTTCCTGCACGGCCTTGCCAAAATTTTTCGGATCGTCCGCATCCACAAAAGTGGTGGTAATGCCCAAGCGTGGCAAGGTTACATTCAGTAAGTTGAAGGTACCGCCGTACAAGCTACTGGAGGCAACGATGTGATCGCCTGCCCGCAGGAGCGTCATCAAACCTGTTGAAATAGCAGCAGTGCCAGAGGAAAACACCACCGCTCCGATGCCGCCCTCGATGGTGGCCAGCCGCTCCTGCAAAATCTGGTTGGTGGGGTTGTTGAGTCGGGTGTAGATAAAACCCAGTTCCTTCAGCCCAAAGAGATTGGCTGCATGGTCTGTATCCTTGAATACGTAGGAAGTGGATTGGTAGATGGGCACGGCGCGAGTACCTTCCGTTTTGGAGGTGTCGTGGCCGGCGTGTAGGGCGTTGGTGGCTAATTTTGAATTACTCATCTTGTTTCTTCTTTTGACAGATTGGTTACAATTAAAAAATCCTGAACGCAGGAAAATACAGCCAAAAAGTTATCAAAAAAGAAGATCGAGGCAAAAAAATCGCTAAAATCCTGTTATCCTTCCAGCGAATTTACTGGTAGAATGTAGCACCTTCTCAGCTTGCGAGGCCAAGGGTTGCTAAGGCTTCCAAGGGTCTAATCCCTCCACCTTTCTTGATAACTTTACCGCAGATACATTCACCTGACGGGGCAAAGGTAAAAAATATCTACTATATCAGCGCTTCAATATAATTTTTCGTGCCGCCAGCAACTGCTGCCCATCGTAAAAGAAGAGCTGATAAAGCCCGTCGGGCAAAGCAGACAAGGACAACTCCTGCCTCCCAGCCAATAGTTGATAAGGTAGTGCAATACGCCCTTCCGCAGAAAATAAAACAACAGCCGGCGCACGAACGGGGCTATCCCATGCTAATCGCAATACGCTATCCGCTGGGTTGGGGCTGATACGGAGAGGATAATCAGACAGTAGTTCTCGACGCTGACTAGGAGACAGTACGGCAAAGAGCCAATCGAAGGCCGCTCCGAACTCGCGGCGCCAATACCATTCGCTATGCGCGCCATCGGGATGAGTAAGCAGAAAAAGTTCCTCTTCCGAAAAACCCGCCGAAAGCAGGGTCTGATACATCTGCTGCAAATTCGCCACCATGCTAGCCGATTCATGGACGCCGCCCAAGAGATAAATACGCATATCCGCCTGCTTGCCCTTGTTCGCAACGTGCGTATAGGCGGAAGCAGAAAACCAAAAAGAAGGAGAAAAAACACCTGCCTTGCTAAAAACATCCTGATGCTCGATGGCGGCATACATGGACAAAAGCCCACCGAGGGAAGACCCCATGATACCTGTATATTCCCGCTCGGGCCGCGTGCGGTATTGGCTATCAATATAAGGTTTGAGGGTTTCCACGATGAAGTTGGTGTAGGCCGCCCCTTGGCCACCGCCGTAGGTGGGGTTGGACCAAGGCGTGAGTTCGTTGAGGCGCTCGGCATTGCCGTGGTCGATGCCCACTACGATGGCACCTTTATCGGCATCGGCTTCGAAGAGGCGGTTGAGGGTTTCATCTACCTCCCACTCGCCAGCGAAGCTCGTTTGTTGATCGAAGATATTTTGCGCATCATGCATGTACAGCACGGGGTAGCGGCGCTGCTCATTCTCCTGATAATCGGGCGGCAGATAGATCCAAATGCGGCGGCTGCGATTAAGCTGCGGCATGTAAAAAGCTTCGTCGAGCACGAAAACATTGGCTTGAGCCGTGCCGCTGCCGCCGTTGCCTTGGTCTTCCCAACTTTGTATTGTAAGCGGCAGAACGGCCGCCCCGCCAGCATAATTGTAGCTTCGGTTAGGTAGGTAGCTGCCGTTTTCATTTCCCTCCACGCTATCCCAGCCGCCGCGCGTGAGCTTAAATTGGATGTTGCCTGTCGGAATATCCAGCAGCAGCTCCAGTTGCCCTTCCGCATTGGGAGCGAAGCGGTAGGACGCGTTCTCCGGGTTCCAATTATTGAAGCTGCCTGCCGCGTAAATATCGCTGCCCTCAGGCGTATTGAGCGGCAAATTTTCAATGCGCAAGCTAAGCTGAGCCAACAGCCAAGCCGCGGAAAAGCACAAAGAAAGAGAGAAAAAAAGGCGAAACATTGATTTGGGGTGCATGGCCGTGTTTTTGGGAATATTTTTTTGGCAGGATTGTCCATACGGACTCTTTGCTCTCGCCCAGACCCAGACGGGCACGGCGGGCACAAGTGCAGGAGCAAAGTTAGAGAAAAGGAGCAAGGTTTTTGCAGCCCGAAGCCCAATAAGCCGGAGAACTCTTCTGCGCTTTCAGCTTCTAGCCAGTGCAGTCATGTGGAGGTGCTGCCGAAAACTCCCAATCAAAACATAAACTTTTCAGGTAGCCTTGGGCGTTTTGATGCTTATTCTTAGTTCTTTGCCTCATGAAAATAGCCATTCTTTCCCGCGGGCCGGGACTTTACAGCACTAGCCGGCTAGTGGAAGCCATTCGGCAGGCTGGCCACGAGGCGCTCATCCTAGATCATGGGGAAGCCAGCCTCTTGGTGGATGAATTGGGCGCCCGATTGTTTGTGCGCGGCCAGGAAGTGCAACTGCCAGATGTCATCATCCCCCGCATCGGTGCCAACATCACTAGTTTTGGGGCTTCGGTCATTGGGCAGTTTGAACTCATGGGCATCCCCCACCTAACCAGTATCCAAGGCTTGATGCTGGCCCGGGATAAAATGCGCTGCCTGCAAGTGCTGGCTGCTGCGGGCCTGCAAGTACCTGCTACCTTATTGGCTATTTCGCCCGCCGATACGCTGCGGGCAGCCCGTTATTTGGGGCTCTACCCCTTGGTCGTGAAGCTCCTGGAAAGTACTCACGGCGTAGGCGTTTCGCTGGCTCACAATCGCTACGACCTCCAAAAAATAGCCACGGCCTACATCCAATTGCAGGGCCGCGTAATCATTCAGGAATTTATTGAAGAAGCCCGTGGCTGCGACCTGAGAGCCTTCGTGGTGGACGGTGAAATCGTAGCTAGCATGGAAAGAAAGGCCGCTAAAGGAGAATTCCGTGCCAATGTGCATCTAGGTGCCGAAACATCCGCCGCACAACTCACTAAGGAAGAGCAAGCTATTGCTCTACAGGCAGCCAAATTATTAGATCTAGATGTAGCGGGCGTGGATATTATTCGAAGCCAACGCGGCCCCTTAATCATGGAAGTAAACGCCAGCCCAGGCCTGGAAGGCATCGAAAGCTGTAGTGGGGTAGATGTAGCAGGCGCTGTTGTAGCAGCGGCTGTCAGAAAGGTATTTAGATCATAAACAACCCTCGCCCTCAGGTGTTTGCTTCTTATGTTTTAAGCCATAATGTGCTACTACACCCTAAACTGCATTTCTTCTAACAACCCACCCACCAAATGAATAAACAAACTTTTCTATTCTTTCTTGTGCTGTGTACGAGCGCGCTTACCGTGACACTAAGTGCACAAAAGGCCACCCTAAGCGGCTATATCCGCGATGCCGACAACGGGGAAACCCTCATCGGAGCCACTGTTCAAGTTAAAGGTACCCTGCTAGGTACTACCTCTAATGAATATGGTTTTTACTCCCTCAGTCTGGAGGCTGCTGTATATGAGGTGCGCTACAGCTACTTGGGTTTTGCAGACGTCGTACAAACCATTGATCTGAGGCAGGGCAACCGCCAGCTGAGTATTGAGTTGGGCATAGCTGGTACCGAATTAGCAGAAGTAGTAGTAACGGCCACCGAAGAAGACCGAAATGTTCGCGACCTGCAAATGAGCGTGGAGCGGCTGGATGTGGGCACGCTCCAAAAAATCCCAGCACTGCTAGGCGAAGTAGATGTACTGCGCAGCATACAACTACTGCCGGGCGTCACCACCGTAGGAGAGGGCGCTGCTGGCTTTAACGTAAGAGGCGGCAGTATTGACCAGAACTTGGTGATTTTAGATGAGGCGCCGGTGTACAATTCCAGTCATTTATTTGGTTTTTTCTCGGTCTTCAACCCAGATGCGGTGAAGAATGTGGAGCTGTATAAAGGCGGCGTTCCGGCTCGTTATGGTGGTCGCTTGTCCTCTATTCTGGATGTTCGGATGCGGGAAGGCAACAACAAGAAGTTTCAAGCCCAAGGCGGTATAGGTACTATTTTTAGTCGCCTAGCCGTCGAAGGACCACTTGCCAAAGACAAGGCATCTTTCCTAGTGGCGGGTCGGCGATCCTATATCGATGTGCTAGCCAGGCCATTCCTGAACGACGACTTGGGCGACGTAGCCCTCAACTTCTACGATCTCACCCTCAAAACCAACCTAAAGGCCGGAGAGAAAGATCAGTTGTTTCTATCGGCCTACCTCGGGCGGGATGTCTTTCAGTTTGGTCCGGGTGCCGGCTTTAACTGGGGAAACAGAACCACCACGCTGCGCTGGAACCACCTCTTCAACGACCGCCTGTTCAGCAACTTCACGCTCTACTACAGCAACTATGACTACGAGCTAAAATTCGGCGACGACGAAGATACCTTCGACTGGAACGCCCGCATCATCAACCTGAGTGCAAAGCCGGAATTTTCCTACTACATCAGCCCCAACAACCTGATTCGCTTCGGTGGGCAGAGCATCTTCTATGAGTTCCAACCTGCCAACGCCGTATCTTTTAATGCTGGCGAAACGATCGATTTTAGCCTCGAAAAGCAGTTCGCCCTAGAGAGCGGCGTCTTTATCGAGCAAGAATTGACACTCAATCGACTGAAATTGAATTATGGCCTTCGGTATAGCGATTTCCGCTATTTAGGTGGCCGCAATGCCTACGATTTTGGCCCTTCCCTACCCGGTACAGAACGCCCCTTGGTAGGGATTACGGCGGTTCCTTCCGGCGAGTCCATCGCTAACTATGGCAATTTTGAACCCCGTGCTGCCCTACAGTTTCAGCTCAACAGCAGCAGCTCCCTGAAGGCCAGCTACAACCGCATGGCGCAATATATCCACCTGCTGAGCAATACCACGGCTTCCGTGCCGCTAGACATCTGGACGCCCAGCACCAACAACATACAGCCACAGATAGCCAATCAGGTGGCCTTAGGATATTTCCGCAATTTCCAAAATAACACCTACGAACTCAGCGCTGAAACCTACTACAAAACCTTCGAGCGCTTGATCGACTACGTGGACGGTGCCGATCTTATCCTCAATGAATTCGTAGAAGGCCAAGTGCTGGAAGGCGAAGGCCGCGCCTACGGACTAGAAACGATGCTGAAGAAAAATGATGGCCGCCTAACAGGCTGGATCAACTATACCCTCAGCAGAACAGAACGCAAGGTGCTGGGCGTCAATAACGATGAGTGGTACCCCAGCCGCTTCGACCAAACCCACAACTTCAACATCACCGCACTCTACGACCTGAGCAAACGCGCCTTCCTAACGGCCACCTTTATATACAATACCGGCACCCCCGTTACGCTGCCTGCTAGTGGGTTTTATCAGCAAGGACTCTACATCCCCAATGTGGACGACAATGGGCGCAACAACTATCGCCTACCAGCCTACCACCGGCTAGACCTAAGCCTCACTCTAGATCGGAACCCCAACAAGCCAGAAAAACGCTGGGAGGGCCAATGGGTCTTTGGCGTCTATAACCTCTACGCCCGCCGCAATACTTTCAGCATCTACGGCGACCAAGGCAATGTGCGCTTAGCGCCCGGTGATCTGGCCAATGCCGAGGCCATCCGCTTTGCCGTTTTTGGCAGCATCATTCCGGCCATTTCTTACAATTTCAAGTTCCGTTAAGTCTTGGCAACGGTATAAAAATAAAATCTTCTTTTAAGTTTTTCGATTTGCACTCGAAAAATTGATTTTCAATACAATTTGTCTTCGCACAAATCGAAAAACGTCGGATTTATTTTTATACCAACCCTTGCTCCTATTCGTATTCATTGCTCCTGCACGCAGTGCCCGCCTTAAGCCCGTATTGGGTACTGGAGCGCGAGCAGCATCAAAGATGACTATCAAAACCTATCGTATGCGTCCTTTACTTTCTATATTCTCCTTTGTAGCCCTCACCTTTGTGCTCGTTTCCTGCGAAGACCCCGTTGAGGTACCTAGCCAGTTCGAGACTCCTCAATTGGTGATTGATGCTTGGCTCACGACCCAGCCTCAGCCCCAATCCATTATTCTCACGCAGAGCGTGGATTATTTCCGAGGCGGCCGGCCAGATTCCTTGGCCAATGCCACCGTTACCGTCTGCCGCGAGCGCGATGCCGCTTGCTTTGATTTCATCCACCAAAGTGGCGGCACCTATGTTTGGCCCGCCGACAACGGCCGCAGCCTAGGACAGCAAGACGATATTTTCACCCTTCGCATCGAGCTAGATGGGCAAGTTTATGTGCAAAACAACGAAGTAAAAGCCAACCGAACGGCCATCATCGATAGCATCCGCGTCTTTTTCGAAGAAGAAAGCCTAATCACCCAAGAAGGCTTCTACAGCGAGCTCTTTGCCCGCGATTGGCCCGGCCAAGGCGATACCTACCTCATCAAAGCGTACAAAAATGATACCCTCCTGAATAGACCCAGCGAAATTGGTCTGGCCTTCGATGCCACCTTCGATGCCGGTACAAACATCGACGGCGTGTATTTCATCGCCCCCATCCGCCAAAGCATCAACAGCCAAGACGAAGACGGCATCCCCATCCCCTATGAAAGTGGCGACCGCATCTACGTGGAAATACACAGCCTCCATCGCACGGCCTTTAACTTCCTCCAGATTGCGCTGGAGCAAATCCAGAATACAGGCCTTTTTGCCGTTCCCCTCGCCAACGCGCCTGGTAATATCATCAACGCGGCCACGGGAGCGCCCGCTCTGGGCGTTTTCAATGTAGCGGAGGTGAGTAGTTTGGAGCGGGTGGTGGATTAACCTACATCCCCGAATTACTCGGCGCATACGTCCCTACGGGCTCGCTGTTGACGCCTTTGGCGGGAATGTCGGCTTCTCGGCCGAGGGCCCAGTAGATGCCGTTGAGGGCGAGGGTGCGCATCGGGGCCAGCTTGAAATCGTAAGGGTGGCCGAGAGTGGTGAAGAAGACCCGTGCGGTATCGCCAGCAGCGGTTGGGTAGTTTTTCGTCCAGGCCAAGGGATTGCTAAGGGGGAATTCATCCAGGCGGCCTGCTGCTTCGTGCTGGGAGCGCAGCGATTGCCCCTGCAGCAGCCGGGTGGGCTCGCCTTGCAACTGCCATTGGCCGCCGTCCACATGATAGAGCCAGGAGTAGGCATCGAAGGCTTGCACGCCCCGAAGGATGGGGTGGTCGGAGGCTTCCGGGCGGAGGCGGACGGCCGTGAGCGGCGCTTTCCCGTCCTCAAAATGGCCATGGTGGGTGATCCACTGCTGGCCAAAGACCGCCGAAGGCCACTCGTCATTGAGATAAAACTTGCTGCTATCACTGCGATACAAAAAAGCGTGGGTGCTGGTGCGAAAACCCACAATGGGGCGCCCGCTTTCCACATAGTCCAGGATGTGCTGCAGCTCCTCGTCGGGCAGTTCCCGAAAGCGCAAGAAAAAGACGGCCAGATCGGCAGTGTCTAAGGATTCCAGCCCTTCCAAATGCTGCTGATAGCTGGGGCGAATTTGCCCGCTGCTATCCTTGGCATACACGATACTGGTGGTGGCTTGCAGCTCCCGCTCCACGATTTTGGCCAGCATAGGCATGGATTCTTCGGAGCGGTACTCGTCGTCACCCGTCACAAAAACGATGTGGGGGCGCTTGGTATCCACTGCCTTTGTGGCGTGATTTGGCTGGCAAGCTGCCAACAGGAAGAGGAGAAGGAAGGCAAAAATTGGCATGGTCGGTCAGATTTGAACGTAGAGATGTAGCAGTGGTACGGCTCCCAAAGATACAATGTAGAAACCTAGCAGCGGTACGTCCCCATAAAGATACAATGTAGAGACGTAGCAGCGGTACGTCTCCCGAAAGTAGAAGTAGAAAAATGGTTGCCCACGCAGGAGCAAGGCATATTTTTCAAGAGCAAGGTAAGGGTAATTGAAAATGAAAATTGAAAATGATTTGGCCTCTTGAGGATTTGTAAAGATTCTTTGCTGCGCGGTTCTTCAATGAACAATTGACGATTGACGATGAGGTCTTACACCCCGCCCTTACTTGCTCCTATTTGGAGAACCTTACTCCTGCACTTGTGCCCGTTTAGTAGGGCGTGAGCCAACACCCTCTATCAATTTTCCAGCAAGTCCTCGGCTGTCCAAAATCCTTTTTTGTCTTTGTTTTCGGCTCTTACTTTAGCTACGGTGGCGGCTTGGATGGGGCTGGCCTCATTGCCGAAGCTGTTCCGGATGTAGGTGAGCACGGCGGCAATTTCCTGATTGTTGAGCAGCCCACCGAAGCCCGTCATCGGCACTTGGCCGCTGTAGGTTTGTCCCTGTACTTGCATCGGGCCTGCCAGGCCGTGGAGGGCTATTTTAATGAGCCGTTCTGGGTCGCCTATTACCCAATCGGAGCCGCCAGCCAGCGGCGGAAAGCCTGCATTCTGTAGTCCTTTTCCATCGGCTTGGTGGCAGGTGATGCAGTAGCCCTCCCGCTGATAGATGCTATGCCCCTCGAGGAAGGCCGTTTTGTCGGCTCCTTTCAGGCTAGTGCTGAGTGCTTCGCTGCGGTCTTTTTTGAGCTGCTGCCCATTGAGGTGGGCTAGGGCGAAGGCGTAGGGTTCCAGCATCCAATCGTCCATCGGTTGCTGGGTGGCGGCTGCTAAGACCTTGTTCCCCGCCTCCTGCGCTAGCCAGGAGGCGGCAACGATAGCACTGAGGCGCACGCGGCTATGGGCATCCTGGGCTGCTTTTTCTAGGAGGGCTGCCTGATCTTGCACTTGATGACCATTATGACGCAGGGCTTGCACGGCGGCGGCGCGCACCCGATGGTCTTGGGCTTCCAGCAACTGTCGCAGCAGGCCTTGATGGATTTGGTTGAGTCCCCAGCTCACCCACAGGGCTTCTAGTAGGTAGTGCTCGTGGCCCGCTGCTTGCGCATCCAGCTGGGCTATCCAGCGATCGATCGCTGGCAAGACCTCCTCCGCAGGCTTCGCGCGAAGCATACGGCGCACACGGTAGCGCGTTCGGTATTCAGGCAGCTGGAGCATATCCAACAGCTCCGCTACACTGGCCTCCAACAAGTTAGGCGCCTCCAGCAGCGGCCGCGCTGGATAGGTAAGGCGATACACCCGCCCGTGGACGTGATCGCGGAGCGGATCCCGGGCATTGTGTTGCATGTGGCCTACCAGCACGTTGTGCCAATCAACGATGTAAAGCGAGCCATCGGGGGCAAACTCCAGATCCACGGGGCGGAAATTGGGGTCGCTGCTGCGCAGTAGATCTTGGCGATGGGTGGAAGTATAGCCTGTTCCTGCCTCCTGCATCCGGTGCTGCTTGGTGCCTAGGAAACCGATGGTATTATTCAGCAGGATATCCCCCTGTACCTCGGCGGGAAAATGCCGGCTAGAGACGAACTCCAGACCCGAAGTGGGGCGCACCCGATGTGCCTCCTCCACTAGCTCCGGCGATAGGGGTGAGCCTACCCCGTAGCGCGGCAGGATGGTGCTGGGTAGCATCCAACGCAGCGCTGGGCCAGAGGTTTCTAGGAAGAAAGCTTGGCCAAAGTCATCAAAAGCGGTTCCCCATGGATTAGGGATGGGTATTTGAGCAGTTCTTTCCAGGTGGCGGCGTTGGGGATTAAAGCGATAAAAGCCACCGTTGGTACCGCGCACAGGACCGTAGGCGGTCTCGACGTTCGTATGCAGGAACACCCCTTCCCCCATGTAGATGGCACCGGAGGGATCAGCACAAAAAGCACTGATAACATGGTGGGTATCGTGGTCGTCGAAGCCGCTAAAGATAATCTGTCGCTGGTCGGCTTGGTCATCGCCATCGGTATCGCGCAGCAACATCAGGTGGGTGCCCTGGCCTACGAAAACACCTTCGGGAGCGAACTCAAAACCTACGGGGAGGTGGAGGCTATCAGCGAAGATAGTTTGCTTATCCGCCTGCCCATCGCCATCGGTATCCTCTAGGATGAGGAGCTTGTCGTTGGGTTTGGGATCGCCTGGTCGCCAGTGGGGGTAGCTGGGCATCACCGCCACCCAGAGGCGGCCAGCATCATCAAAAGATAGTTGGCAGGGATTGGCGAGATCAGGAAAGCTTTCCTCACTGGCAAAGAGCGATAGGGCGTAGCCAGGCGCCAGCGTAAAACTGGCCAAGGCTTCTTCGCCATACAGGTAGCGGACGGCTCCACTATCGTAGTTGGTTTCCACTGCCGACAGACGAGTAGTGCGGGCATCGGCCGTGGCTAGATCGTAGGTTTTTCCTTGAGCTACCATCCAGATGGCGGTATCCCGATTGGTAGTCATTTCCCTGATTTTTATCAGCTCCTCCGGATAATTATCGGAGCCAAAAGGGGCATACCGACGGCCATAGACATGCACCCCGTTCGGGATTTTATAATCCATGTGCCAGTGCCAGTTTTTATCGGCTACCGATCGTCGGATTTCGGCTTGCCAACGGGAAGATCCTAGGCTAGCGCCAAAAAGCTGCTGGGAGAGGTAGCCAGCCAGCCAAGCGTGGCCCTGCTGATTGAGCTGAAAGCCATCGGAAGTATAGACCGTTTGGCTATTAAAAGCGCGCTGACTGGGGGTGTAGAGATCGACGAAAGGTACGCCCGCGGCCTCGCAGCTGGCCTGCATAGCTCGGCTATACAGTGCGAGATTTTCATTTAGCGCTTGGCCATCGGGTAGGTCTAGCGACCTATCTGCTTGTTTCTGATAGGCAGTGGGGCCTAGGATGATGAGTCGGGGGGCTGCTTTGCCGTTGTAGTTCTGCGCTAAGGTATGTTGAATAAAAGCGGCAAGTTCTTGCTCGAACATCGGAAGCCCAGCTGACCCACTAAAAGCTTCATTGGCGCCGAAGAAGGCTAGGATGACGTCGGCTTGTAGTCGTCCTAGCCATTCGTCAGGGGTTTCGAAGTGGCCTTCGCTGCCGCTGGCTTGGGCGAGCTCGTTTTGGTATTTTTCTGCTCCGGGGAAAGCCCAGGGGGCGGGGATGCCCGGATGGGGTCGGAAGCCCGGGGTGTTGCCAGCATCACAGAGGTTGCGTATGCGGATGTTGTCCTGCGGGTGGTGGCTGTAGATGGCGGTTTCAAGATCGGGATAGTCCATCATCTGCGCGCAGAGGTTGTTGCCGACTAGCACGATGGTATCATCTTTTTCTAGTGGGAGAAGAGGGGGTGCGGGGGGGGTGCAGGTGGTGAGGAGGAGGAGGCAGGCTATGCCTATCATAGATCTGCGATGGGCTGCACCCACCGCAGATGTATTACGCCCCTTCAGGGCTAGGAGGGAGGGGATGTGAGATAGCAGGCTATGCCCATTCAGGGCTGGGAGAGATTCTCGATAGGCTGTGCAGGAGACATCAGGAGGGGCTGCGCCGAGAGGATCGGTCTGGGCTGCACGGGGGTGCTCTCGATAGGCTGCGCTGCGGTACTCTCGATAGGCTGCACCCATCGTTAACGTATTACGCCCCTTCAGGGCTAGGAGGGAGAGGATAAAGCGCAGTAGCCTGCGCCCCTCTAAGAGCATTAAGCTTAGAAAGCTTCGCAGCCTCCTAGAGCCAGACATATTCTTCATTGTATTCGACTTTGTACTTTTTAAGGATGCCTCGGTATTCATCTTGGAAGCTTTTTTTGCTCTGGTGTTCGTGCTGCCTCGCGATGTAGGCGATTACACGGTCTATCTCCGATGGTTTTACGGAGAAGGCGCCATAGCCGTCTTGCCAGTAGAAGTTGGCGTATGCCAGTCCTTGGGTTTTGATCCACTTGGAGGAGTGGGCTTTCAGCTCTTCCATGAGTTTCATCAGGGCTATCTTTTTCGATAGCATGCAGAGGATGTGGACGTGATCGGTATAGCCACCGATTTTTATGGGCTGGCAGTCCAGTCTTTTACAGATGCCGCCGAGGTAGGCGTGTAGTTCTTCTTCTACCGGTGGGTATATCAGCGGCTGGCGGTGCTTCGTGCTGAAGACGATGTGGAGATAGTTTTTTACGAGGGATTGTCCCATGGGCGGTGGATTTGGGGGGTAAGATAGGGTTTTCTTCGATAGGCTGCGCCAATCGTTAGCATATGACGCCCCTTCAGGGCTAGTTAGGGCGAGATAGGATGCGATGGGATGCACCCATCGTTAGCATATGACGCCCCTTCAGGGCTAGTTGAGACTCGACGGAATCCGATGGGCTTCGCCCATCGAAGGAGTACCCTTCAGGGTTAGGGGGGATGGGACGAAGCGTAGTGTATGACGCCCCTTCAGGGCTGGTTCGGACTTGAGCAGTCCTTAAAAACTCCAGTCTCGCTTCCAGATGTCGATTAGGTCGAAGCCGATTTTCCAGGAGGTGGTGGGGCTGTTTTGGTTGTTGTCGGCAACAACACCGAAGAGGCCTAACCGCAGGCGGCGGCGAGCGCCTACTTTAAAGACTCGCTCCACGCCTGCGAATAGTTCTTGGTGGCGGTAGTTACCGTCCTGTAACCAGAGGAAGCCACCGCCTATCACGGTCTTTAAGCGCGTTTTCTTGAGTAATGGGATGTTGTTGATGATAGCGCCATTGAAATGGTGTATAAAGTGCACCTCCGTATGCAGCTTGGTGGTATGCAACGAGGTATCCAGCAACTGAAAAGACCGAAGCGGATCGGAATATAAGAAAGGATCCGATTGCCGAAAGCGCTTCCAGTCAACGAACCGAAGGTCTTTAGTATTGACGAACTGCCCGATCTGCGCTCGGTAGCGGGTATTGCCCAAGGAGCCGAAGATAATTTCCTGCTCCATGGCTGCCTCCAGGTAGTCAAAGCGAATATCACTGCCGAAGGCGCCCTGCCAGCCCCGCTGGTGCTGCAGGCTAAAAGTGGGCCACTTACTGCCCAAAATAATCTTCCGGTCGGGTTCACGCATGTAGCGCTGGCCAGGGGTAAAAAGTAGCGTATTCGTAGAGATAAAAGCCTTGTAGCGATCGAAATCGAGCAGGGCCTCTTCATCTTCTATCACATCACTGAGGAAAGAAGTGGTCTGATAAGCCGTAATGGGCCGCCGATCGCTCCACTCGAAGCGCGATTCAAAGCGCAGCCCGTTGGCTATTTCTGTGCCTTGGGTGAGGCGCAGGGCATCGTGCAGAATATAGTTGGAAGGCCGCAGCAAATTGAGGTAAGCATCGAAGGGATTGACCGATTCAAAAGAACGGCCACCACTGATGGCCACATCCCCCATACGGAAGGGGTCGTATCGAAACCAAGAGCTAAAGTTGCCCTGAATATCTTTATTTTTTAAGCCTATATCCACCGTGCCAGAGGTGCTCCAGATGCGCCCACTCTCGTAGCGCCGGAAGTTGGAGGCATAGGGCCCTATCCGCCATCCTCCTACTGGATTAAAATCAATGGTAGAAGCCAGCGGACCAACGTACACATGCTTTTTCTTGCGGTAGTTGCGCACCCCTACCCCATCCCAAAGGACCTCCAGCAGATTGACTTTGTTATACAGTGCCTCGATGCTATCCTGGTAGGCGGGGCTGTTGCGCACCGCCTGAATGCTATCCCTGTATTGCACCATCCTTGCTTCTTGCTCGGCTAAGGCTTCGGTACGGCTTTGCGCCCAATAGTCGCTGCCGCGCTCGTAGGCTTCGCGGCTGGTACTCGCTACCTCATTTCCGAAAAAGTTGGCTGGAAATACGATATTAGGCTCGTAATCAGTATATTGCAAAACGGTGCTCCCTTCAAAAGTCTTTTCTTTGCTGGCTTTAGCGGTGTAGTGGAAGACTTGGCGATCTACCACCCAAAGACTGTCGCCGAGTTGGTGATAAGATTGCTCCAGCCTGAAGTGGTCGGCAAAGCGCAGCGTAGCCGAAGGAAGCTGTACGGCCAAACGATTAATGCTGTAGCTGCCTTCGTTGATGAAAATCGTACCACTCACCGTCGAGTTACCCTCCTTACGCGGGATAATCGCGATCTCATATACTAATTGCCCTGCTTCAGAGCGCGTGGCCAGCAGCTCGTACTTGTAGGTTAGAATAGCGTTGTTGCTCAGCGGCGAGATAATAGGCGCATCCGAAATGCCCGGCAGCGGCACCATATTGCGGTAGAAGTTGAAGTCGGTCTGAGCAAAAACGGGCACAAACAAACCGCTGGTCTTGCCATAGGCTTGGTAGGCTGTCCGTTCTTCCTTATAGCTATTCGGGGCTTGGTAGTGCAGTGTCAGCGCCATTTCTATCATCTGGATGTTGCCGAGTAAGGCTTCCGCTTCCGCGCGTTTCCGAGCTTCTTCTTCAGCGAAGGGATCCGCAGCGGGGAGGCCTTCGTCAGGCATTGGACTGGTCTTGGTCTCAACAGGCTTTTCGCGCTTGTCGGCTTTCTTTTTGGCACCACGTGCCGGAGCAGTGTTTTCGGTAGGAGCAGGGTCTTGTAGCTCCTCCGTACGCGTATTTTCTACCGCTTTCACATACACCTGGCTCCGGAAACTTTGTACAGCCGCCAGATACGCCTCCTTCTTATCAATGACTTTCTTGATGATAGCAAAGGCAGGATCTCTTTGGCTGGCATTGACCGTAATTTCCGCCAGTTCCAAACCAGCGGTGCGTAACTGAATATAGACCCAAGTGGTGTCTTCTGCCACCAACACCTGCGTAGATTGGCTTTCGTAGCCCAAGCTGGAAAAAACCAAATGGTATTCACCTTCCAGATCAATGGGGAGCACATAGCGGCCTTCATCATCAGCCAGCGTACCCGTTTTAAGCTGCTGTATGAAGATATTGGCATAAGGGATAGGCTCGTTGAATTCATTGCTCACCCGGCCGGCCACCACTTGGCCTATGAGACTGTTGCCGGAACCTATTAAAAAAATAAGTCCCCAAAAAATCCGCCCCAAAAAAAATGTCCAATCATTCATAGTGAGTAGTTAGGTCTCCATATCCGATACCCCCCTTTAGACGCCAAGAAATCCAGAAAGTTATCTTACTTAACAGTATTTAACGGAGGTAGTCACAACTTCTTGCCGGGGGAGCCGATGCGCGAGCCCCAAAATTTTGCCTGGCAAGATGGCTCAAAAAAGGATTCATTGCTCCTGCGTGAGCCAAAAAACGATTCTAGTGGGCTTCCAGCCAGTTCTCCCCCTGGTCGGTGCTTACGATGATGGGAACCGATAAGTTCGGGATGGCTGTCCGCATCAGCTCCTCGATGAGCGGCACTACCTTGTCTACTTCCACTTTTGGCGCATCGAAAACGAGTTCGTCATGCACCTGCAGCACCATTTTGGTCTTAAAATTTCCTGTCTCCAGGGCTGCTTGTACGCGGATCATGGCGATTTTGATCATGTCGGCAGCCGTACCTTGTATAGGGGTGTTCATGGCCATACGCTCGGCATTGCTTCGGGTGAGGCCGTTGCGGGAGTTGATGTCGCGTAATTGCCGCTTGCGCCCCAGCAAAGTGGCAGCGTAGCCAGTTTCCCGCGCGTCGCTCACCGCTGTGGACATATACTGCTGCAAGCCAGGGAAGCGCTCGTAGTAGGCTTTGATCAGTGCGCTGGCCTCCGCTCGGGGGATGTTGAGTTCTTGCATGATCCGCTGCGCCCCCGCTCCGTAGAGGATAGCGAAATTGATCGTCTTGGCTTGGTAACGCTGCTCGCGCGTTACCGCTTCGTAGTCCACATCAAAGATGCCGGCCGCGGTGGCGCGGTGGATGTCTCGACCTTCCTGAAAGGCCGTGACCATACCACTGTCGTTGCTTAGTGCCGCTACCAAGCGCAGCTCGATCTGGGAATAGTCGCTCGCCAGCAGCACATGGTCTTTGTCGCGTGGGATGAATGCCTTGCGCACCTCGGCGCCCTCGGGCGTCCGCACGGGAATGTTTTGCAGGTTGGGATTATTGCTACTCAGTCGGCCCGTGGCAGCAATGGTTTGGTTAAAAGACGAATGGATACGCCCCGTGAGCGGGTTCACCAGCTGCGGCAAAGCGGACACATAGGTACCAATCAGCTTGCTCAGACTACGGTGACGCAGGATTTTTTCGATCACTTCATGCTCGCTCACCAGGTCTTGTAGGGTGGCTTCGTCGGTCTTGTATTGCCCCGTTTTTGTTTTAGCGCCTTTGTAGAGGATGGCCATTTGTTCGAAGAGGATTTCCCCGATCTGCTTAGGCGAGCTGATGTTGAATTCCTGGCCTGCCAGCTGATAAATTTCTTGCTCAATCTCCGCTAGCTGCGCACTCAGAATCTGCTCGTATTGCTGGAGGAAAGCTACGTCCAGGTTGATACCTGCCATCTCGATTTTAGCGAGGACGGGAATTAGGGGGGCTTCGATTTCTTCGTAGAGTTGACGAAGCTCCTCTTCCTCAATTTCTGGCCAGAGGGCACGGTAGAGCTGGAGCGTAATATCGGCATCCTCACAGGCGTAGTCGCTCACTTTCTCCACGGGAAGGTCGCGCATCGATAGCTGCTTGCTGCCTTTCCCGATAAGGCTTTCAATGGCTACGGGCTTGTATTTCAGATAGCTTTCGGCCAGGTAGCTCATGTTGTGGCGCTGCTCGGGGTGCAGGAGGTAATGCATTACCATGGTATCCAGCAGCGGCCCCGCGATCTCCACGCCGTAGCGATAGAGCAGGATGTAGTCGTACTTGATATTTTGCCCCACCTTGGCGATGCTAGGATTGGTGAGCGGCGCGCGAAATTCTTCCACCATTGCCTTGGCCTCGCTCTGGTTGGCGGGCAAAGGCACATAGAATGCTTGGCCAGCCGCATAGCTAAAGGACATGCCCACCAGCTCGGCTTGGTTGGGGTCTAGCTCGGAAGTTTCGGTATCGAAGGCAAAAATTTGTTGTGCTTGTAGCTGCTCTATGAGCACAGCGCGGGCATCGGGCGTGTTCACGAGCTGGTAGTCGTGGGCTTCCGTAGTAATGTCCTTGTCCGCTACCGAATGGGCGCTGAGCTGGCTGTTGTTGTTGTTTTGGCCAGACGTCCATACGGACTCGTTGGCTCTCGCCCAGACGGGCACAAGTGCAGGAGCAGGGCTAGTAACAGAAGCCGTGTTCTTATCGGCGGGGGCATCGAATAAATTGCCTTGTGTTGGAGCCGCCGGTTTATTGTCTGTTTTCTGGCCTAGGATTTCATCGGCTAAGGAGCGAAACTCTAGTTCTTTAAAGATTTCGCTGAGGTATTCCCGATCGAAGGGATCGAGCTGATAGTTCTCGGGGTCGAAGGTGACGGGCACATTTAGATCTATCGTGGCGAGCTGCTTGCTCAGGATGGCTTGCTCCCGAAATTCTACCAGTCTTTCCTGGTTTTTGCCCTTGATGGAGGCGGTGTTCTCCAGGAGATTTTCGAGGCTGCCGAATTCCTGGATAAATTTCGCGGCTGTCTTGGGCCCCACACCTGGTACGCCGGGGATGTTATCCACCTTATCGCCCATAAGGCCCAGGAGATCAATGACTTGTAGGGGGTCTTGGATCTCCCATTTCTCGCAGATTTCTTTGGGGCCTAGTATTTCGATGCCATTGCCCATACGGCTGGGCTTGTACATCAATATCTTGTCTTCTACCAGCTGGCCGTAGTCTTTATCGGGGGTAACCATATAGACGGTGTAATCCTCCTGGCTGGCCTGTTTGGCGAGGGTGCCGATGACGTCGTCGGCCTCATAATTCTCGATAATAATCACGGGAATACGGAAGGCAGCCAGCAACTGATGCACCCAGGGGAAAGCCAGCGAAATATCTTCGGGGGTGGCTTCGCGGTTGGCTTTGTAGTCGGGGGCTAATTCGTGGCGGAAGGTGGGGCCGCTGGGGTCGAATACGCAAGCCAGGTGCGTAGGCTTTTGGTTTTTCATCAGATCCCAGAGGGTGCGGGTGAAGCCCATGACGGCCGAGGTGTTCATCCCTTTGGAGTTGATGAGTGGCCGGCCGATAAAGGCAAAATGCGCCCGATAAACCAAGGCATGGCCATCTAATAAAAACAATCGCTTATCTTCCATAGCTTCGGCTATTTATTTCTTTTAAAAAACGTGGCTCCTTTTTTACTGCTTTGCTCCTGCGTGAGCAACGAGTCCTGATGGACAACTTTGCCAAAAAGGGCTAGGAACTAAAGCCGATCAGCCACACTAACTATCTCTTTTGTTCCTTTACAAGCCGATGTGCAGCGGAGTCCGCTCACCGCAGCCAGTCATCATCAAAAGTGTTGGGCGTTAGGCTTTTTTGACCAGCCCTGCCGTTTTCAGCTCTCCCACGAGCTTATCCAAAACGCCGTTGACGAATTCTTTTGACTTATCGGTGCTGTATAATTTGCTGATTTCCACATACTCATTGAGGGTTACCACCGTGGGGATGCCGGGGAAGTTGAGGAATTCCGCGGCAGCCATTTTCAGCAAGATCAGATCGATGATGGCTACGCGCTCCACCGACCAGTTTTTGATGAGCGGCTGGATTTTGGCTAGTATTTGCTCGTCGGCTTCCACTAAGAAGCGCAGCAGGGTATCGCCAAAATCAGTTACCGCCGGGGAGGGCGCCTCGTAGCTGATGAAGAAGTCCTCTTCTCCTGGCAGGGCTTTGAGGGTCTTTTTAATAGCACCAATCACCAAGCTTTTATTTTCCTCCCAGAGGGGGAAGTGGTCTTCTACCATCGTCAGGAAGAGCTCTTGTGACTGCAGCCACTTGTAAAGGACGAGTAATATCTGGATATCTTCCTCTAAGCTAGTCTCGCTATTCTCCTGATAAGCTTGGAACTCAGCTGTCTTGACGAACTCGCGGTAGAGCTTGCTGATTTGGTCGGCATCAACTGTTTTGCCTGTCCCTTGCTTCTCGAGAGCCTGGCGCAGTGCTTTGTTAGCAGTTAGAGAAGAGATGGCCTCGCCTCTAGCGAGCTTGGCGGTAAAAATTTTGTCTTCCTCGCTGGGGAGGTGCTTGGTTTTTCGCCTGGCTTCGTCTGCCTTGGTGGCTTCCGCGATGCGTTGAACGATGAGTAAATTTTGTAAATAGAGCTTATAGGCAGTATCCACCAGCTGCCGATACAGCTGCTGGTGGTGGGCAAGCCCCGTCCGTTCCTGCCGTTGAGCAGCGTAAAGGACTTGCATAATCTTAATTCGTACGTTTCTACGACTTAGCATAAATTAGATAGCATTTGTTGGCTAGAGGCCATAGGTAGTGGCCAAATCGGTAAAATTAGGCAGTTTTTTGTAATGCCACTTGTTGAGAATAAGGCCTTTCTTCAATAACAGCACCCCGGGGTTAGAGCGGATGATGGTCTTGAGCATGATGTCGTCTCCTTGCACAAAATCATAATCGGCACCAATCGTTTCGCGGAAGGCATCCAGCATAGCGCGATCACTAAACTTGGTGGCGGCTACTACTTTATGACCCTTTTCTCTGGCAGCCTCTAGCACGGGCTGCACTTGTTCCATCCATTTCGCTGTGTAAGCAGCATCAAAGGAGAAGACCGGCTTTTCTACTTGGCGATCGACGGTGATGTAATTGGTATCAAGACTTTGCATGGCTCCTTTTGCGTCCAGAAGGGTATCCACTTGCATTTTCTTGTCCGTTAGCGTGATGGTTTCCGTACCTGTTTGTTGGCCTTTAATCTCGTAGGCTACCACGAAGAAAATAAAGCCCTCATCTTCCAGCATTTCTGGTACGATGTCGTAGCCCTGCCGATCGCTCAGTTCAAATTCACTTATTTTAGTAGGCGGAATACTGGGTTCGCTAACGCGCTGGATGATATCGAAATCGCTTTCCGGGAAGTCCTGATAGCGCGCTAGGTATTCATCCATTGTGAGTTCTGTTTTTTCGCCAGTGGTTTTGTTTTTGATGTCGTAGCCCAGTACCTGAATACTAGAAGAAGCCTCTTCCTCAGCTATCTTGGTAGCGGCAATATCCACACCTACTTTGAAAGGGCGGAAATCCTGGCCGGGGATATCCCATACATAGTTGGAAAAGCAGTAAAGGGTAAGGAGTACGACGCTTCCCCAAGTGGTTAATTGCTGTATGGCGGGAGAGAAAATGCTATGCATTTTGCGCGTAAAAAGCAAGAAAAGAACGGCGGGTACGAGCAAAAAGACATCCTTCAGGAAAGAAGTCTTGGGTTCTAACTTGATAAAATCACCAAAGCAACCGCAATCGGTTACTTTCATATTGGTCTTCACGTAGGGGCCCCAATCAGCAAACTGGAAGAAGTTGACCCCTTGCGGTACATAGCCCGTGAGGTAGGTAAAGCCCGTGAGAACGGTGAAAAAAGCGACGGTAAGGAAGAACAGCCAAGCGCTAAACCTACGCCAAACCCCTAGGAGTAGCATCGCCCCCAATACGATCTCGAGCACAATCATAAAGACCGAAAAGGCAATAGCAAAACCTGCTAACCACGGAAAAAGCGGCGCTAGGAAGCTGAAAGCGGAGCCTGCGAAGGTGGCCTCGAATTCTCCGAAATATTGCTCCATCTTGTAAGCCGTCCCCAGCGGATCTACTGCCTTCACGTAACCGGAGAAGATAAAGAGCGCTCCGCAAAAATTCTGTAGATAGCTAATTGGCCAGCTTTCTAGCCTCTTGACAGCGAAGTGTATCAAGAGCGTAATCAAAAGCGCCGCAATGGCTATACCAGTTAACATTAAAGACAAAGTCATATCCTTCTAAGTTTAGCGGCTACAAAGGTAAGCAAAGAAAATCACTCAGCCAGCCGATCTTTCAAAGCCTTCATTTCTTCCTTCGTTAGCAGTTGAAGCGGCCGGTTGATGCTTTCCTCTAGTGCGATGAAGGTCTCGGTGCGTTGGATGCCGCCAATTTTTTGAATTTTTTGTAGCACCTCCCGCAAATGATCCGTATCGCGGCAAACTACCTTGATGAAGATGCTATAGACGCCCGTAGTGTAGTGTGCCGCTACAATTTCTGGTATATTAAGCAAAGCCCTAGCAGCGTCGTCATACAAAGAGCTCTGCTGCAAATACACGCCTAGAAAAGAAGTGATATCATAGCCTAGTTGAGTAGGATCCACCACCAGGGTTTGCCCCTTTACAATACCCGCTTCGATAAGTTTGTTCATGCGCACATGGATGGTGCCCCCTGAAACGTAGAGTTGTTTGGCCAAATCCGTGTAGGGCCGCTTAGCGTCTTCCATCAAGAGCGCTAGCAATTGTCTATCTAGGTCGTCTAATTCGTGTTTTTTATCTGGCATTTTGCTTATTTTGTGCAGCAAAGTTAGTCAATTGAAGTGCAACGGATAACCCAAATCAGCCATCGCTGAGGCAGTCACTACTTTTTGATCTACCTTTGTATCTGAATTTATTTTCTATGCTTTTTCGTACGGCGTTGCTGCTTTTTTTCTTCCTGTGCTCTGCTTTGCTTGGTGCACAGACCATGCTGCGATTGTTGGATGGTGAAACGGGCGAAGGCGTAGCTTTCGCTACGCTGGGAGTAACCGAAATAGGCTTGCAGCTGCTCAGTGATCAAGACGGGCTTGCCCCGATCGAAGAACTTGTAGGCGCCGAACGCATACATATTTATTGCTTGGGCTACCAGTCTATTAGTATGTCCTACACAGCCTTGGCAGCGCAGGATTTCACTGTATATTTGCAGCCAATATCGATTTTGTTGGAACAAATTATCGTTGGGGCTGTCCGCTGGCGGCAAAGCTCCGCAAAACAGGCCGCCACGAGTATCCGGATAGACCAACAAGAAGTTGCCCTACTACAGCCGCAAACGGCCGCTGATTTACTAGGCATCTCGGGAAAGGTATATATCCAAAAAAGCCAACAAGGCGGCGGCAGCCCCATGATGCGGGGCTTTGCAAGCAATCGCTTGCTCTATGCCGTGGATGGTGTGCGCATGAATACCGCAATCTTTCGAGGTGGCAACCTGCAAAACGTCATCAACCTAGACCCCTTCGTAATGGAAAATACCGAAGTAATTTTTGGCCCTAGTTCTGTTATCTATGGTAGCGATGCCATCGGTGGGGTGATGAGTTTCCAGACCCAAGCACCTGCCTTCAGCAGCAGCGATAAAACGCAGCTAGCAGGGAAAGTCCTTTTGCGTCACTCCACGGCCAACCAAGAAAAAACGGGCCACTTCGATATCAATGTAGGCGGCAGAAAATGGGCGAGCATCAGCAGCATCAGCCATTGGGACTACGATCACCTCCGCCAAGGAAAACATGGGCCTGCCGACTACCGCAAGCCCTTCTACGTGGATAGAAATGATGGGCAGGACAGTGTATTACAACAAAGTGATCCACTGCTTCAAATTCCCTCGGCCTACAGCCAGCTCAATCTGATGCAGAAATTCCGCTTCCAACCCAATACATCTTGGGATTTTTCCTACAGCTTTCACTATTCCGCCACTTCCCCCTATGGGCGCTACGATCGCCACAGCAGGCTGCGCAATGGGCTGCCCCGCTACGGGATGTGGGACTACGGCCCCCAAAAGTGGCAGATGCAGCTGCTGCAAATAAACCACCAATCCGCACATCAACTCTTTGACGAAGTAGCCATCCGCCTAGCGCAACAAGCTTTTGAGGAAAGCCGCCTAAGCAGAAACCTCTTTTCCGACCAGCGCAACGACAATCTGGAAGCCGTACTGGCTTACTCTATGAATATCGACTTCCGAAAACGCTTTTCCGCTGGTCAAAACCTTTACTATGGCCTGGAATATTTACGCAATGAAGTCAGCTCCGAAGGCCGAATCATTTCCCTATCTACAGCCAATATCCTGCCGGGTGCGGCGCGGTACCCGCAGGCAGATTGGTCTTCAGCAGCAGCTTACTTGAATGCTGATTGGGCTCTCCATCCCAAGACGCTGCTCTCGGGAGGCTTACGCTATAATTACTTTGGCTTGGCGGCTGATTTTAGTAACAACAACGATTTTTTTCCACTCCCCTTCCAGTCAGCTGAACTAGAGAATGCCGCTTTTACAGCTAGCCTAGGGCTGGTGCACCGCCCCAACGAGCGTTGGATCATCAAAAGCCAGCTTGCCACTGCCTTCCGGGCACCCAATGTAGATGATATCGGTAAGGTCTTCGATTCAGAACCCGGTGCTGTTACGGTGCCCAATCCCGATCTAGCAGCCGAATATGCCTATAACTTCGATCTTGGCTTTGCTTATCTGATAGGCGAGAAGGCCAAAATAGATGCCGGTGCTTACTACACCTTACTCAAAAACGCCTTAGTCCGCCGAAACTATCAACTCAATGGGCAGGATAGCCTGGTGTATGAAGGCGTCCTAAGCCAAGTACAGGCCATCCAAAATGCCGCAGAGGCGAGGGTATATGGCCTGCAGCTAAGTTTCGAGTGGCAAATCAGTCCGAGTCTTCAATTTTTTAGCGATCTCAACTGGCAAGAAGGCCGCGAGGAACTAGACGATGGTAGTCAAAGCCCGGCTCGCCACGCTGCCCCTTTCTTTGGCACGCTACGCTTGCAGTATCGGCAGGGAAAAATCCGTGGCCAGCTCTACAGTCTTTTCCAAGGACAGCGCAACCACGAGCAGCTGGCAGTAGAGGAACGCTCGAAAGATGAAATCTACGCCAAAGACGCAGCAGGCAGAAACTACGCGCCTGCTTGGCATACGATCAACCTGAAAGCTGCCTACCATTTCCGCCCCAACATACAGCTCACAGCTGGCTTAGAAAATATCACCAACCAAGGTTACCGGCCCTACAGCTCGGGCATTTCCGGAGTAGGCATCAATGGCGTCCTTTCGCTGCAGCTAGACTTTTGAGGCCATTTCTTTTACTACTTCGGCGATGATATCACAGCAGCTGTGGATTTGCTCCTCCGTAATCACCAAAGGTGGCGCAAAGCGGATGATGTTGCCATGAGTGGGTTTCGCTAGCAGCCCTTTGGAAGCTAAGTTTACGCAAAAGTTCCAAGCCGTCTTGCTATCCGGACTATCGTTGATGACCACAGCGTTCAGCAAGCCTTTTCCACGAACCAATTTTAGCAGTTGGGGGTACTTATCCACTAGTTCCTGCATCCGCTGGCGGAAGAGCTGGCCCAGGCGGCGGGCATTTTGCGTGAGCCGCTCATCTTTGATGACCTCCAGCGCCTCCATTGCGACGGCACAGGCAACGGGATTACCTCCGAAGGTAGAGCCATGCTGTCCGGGCTGAATGACTCCCATGATGTGCTCATCACAAAGCACCGCAGATACCGGATAAGCACCGCCGCTAATGGCTTTGCCTAAGATCAGTATATCCGGCCGCTGGTAGGTGGCAGGTTGCCGTTCGCAATGCCCCTCGCAACTACAATCACCACAAACCCGCAGCAAAGCCCCCGTGCGGCCGATGCCGGTTTGGATTTCATCGGCAATAAAAAGAATGTTGCGTTCTTTGCACATGGCTGCGATACCGGAAATGAAATTGTCATCGGGCACAAAAACGCCCGCCTCGCCTTGGATGGGCTCTACTAAAACACCGGCAATGGTGGCGGGGTCCTTGTCTAGAGCCGCTTGCATGGCTGCCAAGTCGTTGTAAGCGACGGCCTCGAAGCCAGGGGTATAGGGACCGAAGCTCCCCTTCGCATCCGGGTCGCTGCTGAAGCTAATGATCGTAGTCGTGCGGCCGTGGAAGTTTTGTCCACAAACAATAATACGCGCCTGATTGGCTGGAATACCTTTTTTCTGGTAGCCCCATTTGCGGCAAATCTTGATGGCCGTCTCCACGGCTTCAGCACCTGTATTCATGGGCAGCACCTTATCGAAGCCAAAGTAATTGGTCAGGTACTGCTCGTAGGAGCCCAATTGGTCGTTGTAAAAAGCCCGGCTTGTGAGGGTGAGGGTGCGCGCTTGCTCAATCAAAGCATTCACGATGCGCGGGTGGCAATGCCCTTGGTTGACGGCCGAGTAAGCGGAGAGAAAATCGTAGTATTTGCGCCCTTCCACATCCCAAACATACACGCCACGCCCTTTGCTGAGTACCACGGGCAAAGGATGGTAATTGTGGGCACCGTACTGGTCTTCCAGTTGCATCAGTTGGGCGGAACTAAGTTGAGTAGTGGTGGACATAAGCTATTATTTTAGTTAGGAAAGCAAAGGTAAGCAATCCCCTCCTGACTTTGGCTCGCGCAGGAGCAGATATCCATTTTTGAGCAAGGCTTTTGAGAGAATGCTTGCTCCTGTATGATTGGCTTTGCTCCTGCGTGAGCCAGAAAATCCACCTCCCCTACCCAGACCCAATAAAATTGCCTACTTTTGTGGCCATGAAGCCGCCGAGCAAGCATTTGGGTGGCCAACAAGCAAGAATTATGAGCAAAGTAATTGCAATCGCCAATCAAAAGGGCGGCGTTGGAAAAACAACAACGGCTATCAACTTGGCAGCCTCGCTGGCTATCTTGGAGAAAAAGGTGTTGCTCATTGACGCCGACCCCCAGGGCAATTCCAGCACGGGTGTGGGTATCCCTGCCGACCAGCTGGAGGCTACGCTTTACGATGTGATGGTGAAAGGATTGGATGTAAACGAAGTCATCTACGAAACCGAAACGCCCAACCTCCACCTAGTGCCAGCGGGCATCAATTTAGCAGGCGCGGAGGTGGAACTCATCAGTGTGATTCGGCGCGAGGATGTGATGAAAAACCTCGTTATCGATAAACTCCGAGACCAATACGACTATATTTTCATCGATTGCCTGCCCTCGTTGGGGTTGATCACGGTGAATGCCCTCACGGCTGCCGATACGGTGCTGGTACCTGTACAATGCGAATACTTTGCGCTGGAGGGCCTCACGAAACTGCAAGATACCATCTCGGTTGTACAAAAGCAGCTCAACCCCAAACTGAAGATAGAAGGTATCCTGCTCACGATGTATGACAGCCGGCTGCGCTTAGCTAATTTGGTTGTAGAAAAAGTACGAGAAATTTTTGGCGACAAGGTTTTTGAGACCATCATTCACCGCAACGCCCGCATCAGTGAGGCGCCGAATATGCAAATGCCCATTGTGATGATCAATGCTGGCAGCCGAGGCGCCACCAATTTTCTGAATCTAGCAGAGGAATTCCTGCGCAACAACGAGGCAAAAGTGGGTTAAGCAGATGGCTAGAAAGAAAAAAAAACAAGCTCCCACACCGCCCGAAAATACTCAACAACAGGCAGCTAGCTCCAGTAGATACCGATTTTTTCGGTGGCTGTGTCTTTTCTTTTTTGTGGCTGCGCTGTTTATCCGCCTAGATGTCATCACCATTTGGCCGGGAGCTGAAGCTTGGGCATTGAATCAGAGCTTGAGTTTCGAGGGTGGGCAATCACTCCCCACCTTTTTACAGCGTAGTTTACTATGGCCAGGTAGCCAGCTCTTTCCGAGGGCCGACTTATTCTATCTCTTTCCACGGCTGCTCTCTGCCCTGCTTTTACTGGCTAGTTTAGGACTTTACTACCGCTGGGGAAGTCGCCTTTTTGGTAAAAATACCGTTGAGTTGCAGTTAATGGTGGTGGCCGCTTCTTTGTGGCTACCCTTTTTCGGCAAGGTAGCCGCTTTCGATAGCTGGGCTTTTTTTGGGCAGCTGGGTCTCTGGCTTTCTACGCTCTTGCTGGCACAAACGCAGGCTACAAAATACCAGTTTTACCAAGGGCTATTTGCCCTGCTGGCGGCACTGGCAGCGCCTTTGTCCACCCTCCTTTTTTTGCTTACTTTCTACGCTGCTTTGGCTTGGTTACGACCGCTTCGCTTGCCTTGGCTAGGCGGAATTGCCAGTGCTGTGATGGTCTTGGTTGTCTTTATTTTTCAATATGAGCAAGCTAGCCTGACCTATGCTTTTTTTGGCAAGGGTGGGCTCTCTTACGGCCAGCTACTGCTCTATGCCTTCCTGGGTGTTTTACCCGCTATTGGCTTTGTACTGGCAGGCTTTCGGGATCTAGTATTCAAGTGGCGGCAGCGGGAAGCTTTGGCCATCACCTTAGGCATCAGCTTACTCGCCGCTTTTGTTGCCCAATCGCTACTCTTTGCTTTTTTCCTAGCTGCGCTGGCTGGTAAGCAGCTGCAGCTTATCCAGCTAACTCGTTATCCCTGGCAGAATTGGGTACGGGGAGCAGCGGTGGTTCACCTCATTTTTGCTTTTCTAGCAGCTTTCCTGAGCTTGATGACGGGCCTTTTGCAATTTCAGGGCGAGGGCTACCGAGCCATGCTCGGTATGGCGGCTGCTTACTGGATATTTAGCCTATTAGCAGTGCTGGGCTTATATGCCGAGCGGCGGGATTTTAGCTTGGGTGGCACCATTTTCGCTGGCTTGCTGGCTACGCTATTTTTCTGGGTGCAAGTCTATCCTTTTATTGAAATAGACAGAAGCTGGCCCCAGCAGCAAATCAGTCAAATGCCCAAGCCTACTACCGATGGTACCTCTTATTACGTACCCCTTTCACAGAAAGACTTGAGCCCGGCCCTACCCTATCTCCGCCGAGCAGCTTACCCCTTAGTAACGCAGCCAGTGCCCGGGCTATACCACCAGCTCCATAGCTTCCCCAACGATAGCACGGCCATCGAGGCCAAGTGGCTGGTGAGCGGTAGGCAAGTACTTGCGCTTGGCCGTTTCGGATGGGTCAGTAAACAAGAAAAATAAAAAGCCCCAACAGACACTTCCCATTGTCTGCTTGGGGCATACTACACAATTCAGTAGGTCAATCAGCGCTTTTGTGTGATCTTCCCACTAGCTGAAAAACAAGTTTTAGAAAGGAAGCGCCTTCTAGAGAAAGAGCCTTGAAATGAACAACACATCTTAGGTATTTAATTACCGTATCTTCGATAGGTCTAGGCTTCTGCGGCTAAGCTTTGTCCCATCAAAACATTTATGAAAGCTCGGATAGCCCAAAGTGCTATCCGAGAAATTGGTAGTTATAAATATTTCAATGTGATATGCTTAGTAAAAAAAATCAACTCCATTCCTTTTATCTGATGTAAAGGTATGGCCAAAACTCAGGGTCTGCAAGACAATGAAAAAGGAAAACAATACCCCTATTTTCACAACTACTTGCAGTAAAAAAAGAACCAATATATTGATTATCAATTTTTTGCAAATGTTATAGAGTTTATAAGTGAATCAAAATCTACTTTATTTCTTCGCATTTTTTTTGCATTTTTTTTGCATTTTTTTCCAAAATGGCCTTGCTTCTATCATTTTATCATACCAAAGGATTGGCTTTTGGCACTCCGAGTCTGCCTTTTTACCACCCCTTGCCTGGATCAGCACGAGCCATTAATGGGCTTCGGCACTCTGTCCCTCTTGGCCAAAAATTTTATAATAGAACAAGCAACACGACGCTGGAAAATGAACAAATAGGCCTGCCAAACGTATGGATAGGTGCAGAGGCGACTACGCTAAGTTCTTATCAAAATCATTAAAATATTCAACTGATGCCGCAACTAAGATTAGGCGATACAGCTCCAGACTTCAAAGCGCTAACTACTGAGGGAGAAATTTCTTTCCACGATTGGCTAGGTAACAGCTGGGGTATCCTGTTTTCCCATCCCGCTGATTTCACACCCGTCTGCACGACTGAATTGGGTGCAACAGCCAAGCTGAAAGCAGCGTTCGACCAGCGGAACGTCAAAGTAGTAGCACTGAGTGTTGACCCCGTTCAAAGCCATTTGGACTGGATCAAGGACATCAACGAGACACAGCACACCACCGTTAATTTCCCGATTATTGCTGATGAGGACAGAAAAGTAGCAGAGCTTTACGACATGATCCACCCCAATGCTTCTGCTAATTTCACCGTCCGCTCCGTGTTCATCATCGGACCAGACAAGAAAATTAAGCTGACGATTACTTACCCGGCCTCCACTGGCAGGAACTTTCCTGAGCTACTTCGCGTAATCGATAGCCTACAACTAACGGACGAAAAACAGCTTGCTACCCCTGCTAACTGGCAAAAAGGCGACAAAGTGGTGATCACTCCAGGCGTATCGGACGAGGAAGCTGAGAAACGCTTCCCTGGCTACGAACGGGTAAAGCCCTATCTGCGGCTTACTAACATAGATTAGTCTCCTGCTATATCACAATATTCACCATCCGCTTGGGCACTACAATGACTTTGCGGATGCTCTTGCCCTCCAAGTAGTTTTGGGTCTGGGGATGTGCTAGGGCGGCTTCCTCCACCGCTTTTTGATCTAAGTCGGCCGATAAATCCATGGTGAAACGGGTCTTGCCGTTGAAAGCCACGGGGTAAGTGAAGCTGTCCTCCACCAACCACTTTTCTTCCAACACCGGCCAAGGCTGATGATGCACACTGTTAGAATGCCCCAGCAAATGCCAAAGTTCTTCGGCGATGTGGGGAGCGAAGGGGGCTATCAACACAACCATTGGCTCTAACACAGAACGCTTGCGGCACTTCAGTTTGGTCAGCTCATTGGCTGCCACCATGAAAGCGCTCACACAGGTGTTGTGCGATAGCTGTTCGATATCGTTGGTCACCTTCTGAATGAGGGTATGCAGTACCTTCATCTCTTCCTTGCTAAGCGTGCTTTGCTCTTCTAAGGAGACGCTGGTTTGCTCCTCTTCCCTACCCTCAAAGAAGAAATTCCAGAATTTACGCAGAAAGCGATAGACCCCATCAATACCGGAAGTACTCCAAGGTTTGCCTTGTTCAATAGGCCCTAGGAACATCTCGTACATGCGAAAGCAATCGGCACCATAGCGGTCGCAAATGTCATCGGGATTGACAGCATTGTACTTGCGCTTCGACATCTTTCCTTGTTCAAAGCTCAGCTCCAAATACTGTCGTCCCTCTTTGTCTTCTTCCCAACAGAAATATTGGGATTGCTCCAGGATGCTACGGAAGTAGGCAGCGTCAGGATGATCCAGCACCATGGCTTCGTCAAGTTGGCTGCGGTACAGGCGAAAGCTGGCTTGGTTATCGACACTGGTTTCTTCTGTAAAGCGCAGCGGAGTCAGCCGCTTGCCGCTCAGTTCGTGCTCCACCAAATGACCCTGGCCGAGGCTTGGGTGCCTTAGGCTATCCCCGAGGCTGTACTGGCAGCCTACCCAAACAGGGTGCTGTTGGCCGTTGCCGAGCTCCAGTACCGCCAGATGAATGTAGCTGATCGGGCCACCAATCATACCTTGGTTGAGTAGTTTTTTGTATGGTTCGGAGGTGGGTACCAAGTCTAAATCGTAGAGAAACTTATGGCTCAAGCGGCTATAGAGAATATGGCTTACAGCATGTTCGGCGCCGCCAACATACAAGTCCACATCTTGCCAGTAATTAACGGCATCCTGCCCCACAAAAGCCGTCGTATTATGCGGATCCATATAGCGTAGGTAATACCAATTAGAGCCGGCAGTGGCAGGCATGGTATCGGTTTCGCGGCGGCCGTAGGGGCTATCGACCCAGTCAGTAGCGCGATCCAGTGGCGATTTACCAGCTACGCTTCGGAAATCTTCCATCGGTGGCAAGGTGACAGGCAGCGCTTCTTTGGGCACCAAGCTAGGCACATCGTTCTGATCATACACAATAGGCCAAGGCTCACCCCAATAGCGTTGGCGGCTAAAAACCAGGTCGCGAATGCGGTAGTTCACCTGCCGCTTGCCGCGCCCTAGGGCTTCGATACGCTGTATGGCCGCTTCGATAGCTTCCGGCACTTCCATACCGTTCATAAAGCCTGAGTTGATGATAATACCCACTTTATCCTTGAGCGTAGCACCAGGGTACTTGCTTTTGTCCACCACATCAATAATCGGTATGCCGAATTTGGTGGCGAAGCGCTTATCGCGCTCATCATCGCTGGGTACAGCCATGATGGCTCCCGTACCATAGTCTTTCAGCACATATTCCGAGATGTAGATCGGTACTTTTTCATCGTTAATCGGGTTAATGCAGTAGCTCCCGGTAAAGGCTCCTGTTACTTTTTCTACATCCGCCACGCGGTCTCTTTCGCTGCGTCGGGCTACGTAAGCCTGGTAGTCGGCAATTTCTTTCGCTTGTTCGGGGGTTGTGAGGGCTTCCAGTAGCTCGTGTTCGGGGGCTACCACCATGAAAGTGACACCAAAGATCGTGTCGGGCCGGGTAGTAAAGACATCCAACTGGGCATCATGGCCATCAATATCAAAGTGTACCAAGGCACCCGTGGATTTGCCTATCCAATTGGTCTGTTGTGCTTTGAGTCCTTCGCTGAAATTAACTTTGGCCAGGTCCTGCAACAAGCGCTCGGCATAGGCCGTGATTCGTAAGCTCCATTGCTCCATGGCACGCTGCTCCACGGGGTGGTTACCGCGCTCGCTGCGGCCGTCTTTCACTTCGTCATTGGCCAGTACCGTACCCAGAGCTTCACACCAGTTCACATAGGTACGGGCACGGAAAGCCAGGCGGTAATTCATCAATACATCCGATTGCTCTTTGGCCGACATCGCCCGGAAAGCCTCGGCTGTGAGGCTCAAAGGTTCCGTTTGTGCAACCGATAAACCCTCGGTTCCTTGCTGCGTCAGGTGGGCAAGCAGCTCCGCTATTGGCCGAGGTTTCTGCTGGCTGTTGTCATACCAATGCTCAAAAAAAAGACCAATGAGCCACTGCGTCCATTTGTAATAATTTGGGTCGGAAGTATTCACAGCCCGATCCCAATCGAAGCTCAGCCCTAGGCGAAGCATCTGCTCCTGGTAGCGTTCGGTGTTTATTTTAGTAGAAACCGAGGGGTGTACCCCCGTGTCGATAGCGTACTGCTCGGCAGGTAAGCCGAAAGCATCGAAGCCCATGGGGTGTAGTACATTAAAGCCGCGTTGCCGCTTAAAACGCGCATAAATATCGGAGGCAATATACCCCAGCGGATGCCCCACGTGTAGCCCAGAACCAGAGGGATAAGGAAACATATCCAGCACATAGCACTTGGGTCGGCTAGTGTCGTTGCTCGTCTTATAGGTACCGTTTTTTTGCCAGATTTCCTGCCATTTCCGGTCTAGTTCGCGGGGCTTGAAGCTCATAATATTATTTTGAAACGCAAAGATAGCTTAAAAGGCGTTAAAGTGTAAAAGGTGCTAAAGTGTAAAGCTTAGGCGGCGAGTAAAAAATTGAAAGTAGAAAGAGCAAAGTAGCACGAATCCCACACAATCCAATATCCAGAACGATCCCAAAGTTCCCGTTTGGTTTTTTATTCGCAATTGATCTCCCTATGGCAATATTGCAGGAGCAAAGTTTATGATGAGGAGCCATGCCCCACTCCAGCATCTGGATGGCTGAGATGCTTGCTGGGAAGTTGTCAGTTCCTTGCCTTTGCATTAGTTGTTCGCAACGTACCAGAAAAAGCACCGCCCTAAACAGATGCCAACCCTAGCACTTTAGTACCTAATTGCCTTGGCACCCACATACTTTACCCCACCGTAAGCACAATTTTCCCTAGATTAGCATTGCTGGCCATATATCGGTGGGCGGCTTGTACTTCTTCCCAGTCATAAATGGTATCCACCACGGCTTGTAGCGTCTGATCGGCGAAATGGGGCCATATTTTTTCGCGGAAATCGGCGGTCAGTGCTTGTTTGTAGGCTGCCGACCGAGCGCGCAACGTAGTGCCCGTAATCTGCAGTCGCTTGCGCAGGATAGGTGCCATGCTCACGGCTTCGGCTCTAGCACCTCCCAGAGCGGCGAGGCTCACCATGCGGCCGTCGGTAGCCAAGGCTTTCAGATTGTTTTCGAGGTAGGGAGCACCTACAAAGTCAAGCACCACATTTGCGCCTTTTCCCTGGGTGTGGTCCAGTACGGCTTCGGCAAAATCTTCTTTGCGGTAGTCAATACAGCGGGCAGCCCCAAGCGCTAGCAAGGCATCGTGTTTAGCCGTACTGGCGGTTATAATCGGCGTAGCACCAGCGAGGCGCACCAACTGAATGGCTGCCGTGCCTACCCCGCTCCCGCCAGCGTGAACCAATACCGTTTCCCCCGCTCCAAGCTTCGCAATCCAGTGTAAGGCCTGAAAAGCGGTAAGAAAAACCTCCGGAATCGCGGCAGCTTTAGTAAAAGAAATGCCTTCCGGCAACCTCAGCAACATGGCCTGATCGACCGCTACTAACTGAGCATAGCCACCGCCATTTAACAGCGCACAAACAGCGTCGCCAATTTCAAAGTCCGTCACTCCTTCCCCCAAGCCCACAACAGTACCAGCCATCTCCAGTCCTAACAAAGGGTTGGCATCAGAGGGCAAGGGATAACGACCTTCCCGCTGCAATAAATCAGCCCGATTCAAAGCCGTAGCAATAACATGCACCAACACCTGCCCTGTTTCGGGAATAGGGTCGGGCACTTCGCCCAAATAAAGTTTTTCGGGGCCACCTGCCTCGTCGAAAATTATCGCTTTCATATTTCTTACTCTATCGCTAGATGAAAAGGAGTGAGCGGCAAGCCCTCCTGGCTAAATACATTGGCAGAAGCAGGATTGTTGGCCCAAGCATAGCGAATCGCCACGATGCGGTCTTTCCCAACGGGATATACACGGATGCTTTTCGTCTCTTTCTGCAAAGTGGCTTTAGCCCACTGCCAATCGCCTTGCTGGTTCTGATATACAAAGCCATTTGCCTGACTACCGCTACCCTTCTTTAGCATCAAACCAGCACCGACATCCTTGAAACGCAGCTCTACGGCATCCCCCTGCCGACTTTTACCCGCTATGCTAGGGCTGGCTGCAATAAGATCGGTTTTGCCATAGAGGTTTTTTAAGGCATGCAAAGACAAGCGGCGCCCCACCTCCCATTTATTTTTGGGGTGAATATCATCTGCTTCTCCGATATCAGTGATGACTGCCTGGCCAGTATGAGGCAGTTTCAAGCTAGTCGTCTGGCTATTCCGCAACACGGCCCAGCCTGCTTCGTCGGGGGCTGTTTGCGGAGCGAGGTAATTGGCTAGCTGCACCCAATAGAAAGGTAAATCTACTTGGGCAAAATGAGCCCGCCATTGATTGATCATTGTAGGGAAAAGCTCGGCATACTGGAGGGCATCCTCCCCGCCAGCATTGCTTTCCCCTTGGTACCACAACACCCCTTTTAACGGCATCCCCGCCAGGGGGTGGATCATTTTGTTGTATAGCAAGCAAGGTAGCTGATTGTAGTTGGTACTGATCTGCATACTCCCCACTTGGTAGTGCCAATCCCCCGCAAGTGAGATATCCCCCTTGGCCGTACGGAACTTGACACTGCTTGGAGCAGCGGAAAAACCACCGCCCCCGCCCGTATCTTCTATGCGCACTAGGATAATATTTCGCCCGGGCTGAAGCAGGCTCGCAGGCACTTGATAAGTTCTGGAAGCACTGTATTGGTTGTAAGTTTCCCCTATTAGCTGGCCGTTGACATAAGTCCAGTCGCTATCATCAATAGCTCCCAGATGAAGACTGGCTGGCTGAGCGGCCTGCTCGTTGGTGAGGTCCAGAAAGCGTACGAAATAGAATATACCATCTACGGCCGTATAGCCGCAGCTTTCCCAATGAGCGGGCATCTCCATCGTAGGCCAGCGGCTGTAGTCGGTTTCGGTACTGAAGTAGCCGAGGGCTTCTCCCCGGTCTTCCTTAGGAGGCTGCGCTTCGGAGCCAAAATCAGCCCGATAACGTTGCAGCGCTTGCGCCATCTGCTGTTCTCGGACCTGATCGGCTACACCCCCTGCTTCCGAGTCTAGTCCCAGTGCGGCAGCCGACATCCAGGGTTCGATTCGGCTTCCGCCCCAACTGCTGTGCAACAAACCGATAGGCACCTTCACCTCTTTGCGGATATAATGTGCAAAATAACTACCCACCGCACTAAAATTGGCCATCTGATCGGCCGTTCCTGCCCGCCAAGGAGCCGCGAGAGATAAGTGCTCATCGGGGCTTTCTGCGGTAGATTTTGCTACCGTCAGCTCCCGAATGAGCGGGTCGGCAATGGCTGCGGCCCGTTTACCTTCTGGGTCGCTTTGCCGCAATTGCCACTCCATGTTCGATTGGCCAGATAGCAAAAAGACATCCCCAAAATAGAGATCCTCCAGGCGCAGAGTCTCTTTGCCGCTACTGGCCAGTAGCTCGTAGGGGCCGCCAGCCTTCTGAGCGTCTAACGATAGCGTCCATTTCCCTTTAGCATCTGCTTTGGTGGAATAAACCTTGTCTCGGAAGCGTACTTCCACCTTTGCCAAGGGCTTCGCCCAGCCCCAGATGGGGTGTGCGATCTCCCGTTGCAATACGGCCGCATCCGTAAAAGTTTCAAAAAAACGGAGCGACTGAGCCTGCATAAAGGTGCAAGAAATTAGCGTGGTAAAGAAAAAAAAGAAAATGCGCTGCTTCATGTTTAGATAGACTTTAAAGCCCAAATATAGGTTTTATTTTTCTTTTCTACTGGCCTTGCCCCTATTATCAAGCACTGCTCCTGCCTTTGGCCAAAAATAAAAATTGACCTACCCAAAACCGATCAGGCAGTCGCCTCCGTAGATGGGGAGGTAAGGCCTTACAATCATTATCAACTTACAATCAATTCTCACTAACATGGAATGTATCCGTTTTTTCCGAATTATGTTGCTAGTCCTACTAGCTGGCAGCCTCAGTGCCCAAAGTCCTTTGAGTACCTTCATGAATGGCAAGGGCAAAGGAGCCGCTTCGCTTTCTTTCACAACAGAAAGCTACGACAATGTTTTCCTAGTACCAGCCGATGCGCAGGGCGTACCCGTCTTTGATGAGGTAACGCTCAATAGTGTTTCCCTCTACGGCAGCTATGGCATCAGCGATCATCTGGATGCGATCGTTAGCTTACCCTTCATCAGCGCCACAGGCAATGCTTCGCCCACGGTGCTGAACGAACTCGGCTTTGAAAATAGCCGAGAGGGCCTACAAGACGTCTCCGTTTTCCTTCGGTACAATCCTCTCACCCTAGCAGTAGGCGGCAGCCAACTGAGCTTTATGCTTGGAGGAGGTATCACCGCACCACTTGGTAATTACCGCGTTGACGAGGGCCTTCAGTCCATCATCGCTATCGGCAACAGAGCCACCAGTCTCAATGGCTTGGCTATGGCGCAACTGAAAACAGCTACTGGCTTCTTTTTGGGAACCCAGGCAGGCTATAGCTTCCGAGACGGGGAAGTGCCCAATGCCCTGATTGGCGAAATTAAAGCTGGTTATGCTGCCTCCAAATTTTATGTAGATGTTTGGTATGCTGGCCAAGTCTCCGATGGCGGCGTCAATATTCTAGGGGAAGGTTTCACAGGCTTTTTCCCCGCTACCGACGTCTCCTTCACCCGCGCGGGCCTAACGGTCTATGCGCCCGTCGGTGCTGGCTTTGGAATCTCCGCTAGTGCGGCTCAATATCTGAGCGGTCGGAACATCGGTGAATCCACCGCCTTTTCTGGTGCCGTCATCTACTCATTTTAATCTCACTTCTAACAAATTCCTGAACATGAATTTCCAGTTTATATCAACCTTCCTCCTCTTATTTTCTCTTTTCCTCGGCCTCAGTAGCTGCGCAAAAGATGAGCCAGACAACCCCACCATTGCTGCTATTGCAGTTACCAATGCCGACTTCAGCACCCTAGAGAGTGCAGCCGTACAAGGTGGCGTAGCCGTAGTGCTATCCAATGCCAACGCAGGCGATGCCTCAGGGGATTTCACTGTTTTCGCCCCCAACAATGCCGCTTTCAGCCGCTTGGGCTTGAACAGCGGTGATGACCTGAGCGTGCTAAACGACGCCTTCCTAACCAACACCCTCCTGTACCATGTTGCCAATGGTAACATAGCCGGCAGCAGCCTATCGGAAGGTAGCACTAATGCTTCTCTGCTAGGTCCCGATCGCCGAGTGATCAGAAGAGGAAATGAAACCTACATCAATGGCTCCAGAGTACTAGCCACCGATATAGCGGCAGAAAATGGTACCGTACACGTCATAGACAAAGTGTTGCTGGCTACCGGTGTGGATATTGTGCAGTCGGCCGTGGCCTTAGCAACCGCCAATGTATTCAATACGCCAGAACTGAGCTTCTTGGTTGAAGCCGTTCTCTACGCCGATCTAGCGGGAGCGCTCACAGCTAGCGAAGGCAGCCCCTCCTTTACTGTTTTTGCCCCATCAGATGCCGCTTTCCGACAGCTAGGTGTGGATTTAGGTGTTGCGCTCAACGAGCCCGCTGATATTCGCCAGCTCCCAGTTGAGGTCGTTACCGCCGTACTCCTCAACCACGTGGTAGCCAACAATGGCCAGTTTACCTCCGAAATGAACGAAGGCATGATTATGCCGCTGGGCGGTGTGCCACTGCAGCTAGGTGCTTTCACCAACGGCACGCTGAGCATCCAAGGAAATGGCAACAGCCAAGCCGCCAACATGCTCATCCCCGATGTGCAAACTACCAACGGCATCGTGCACATGATCGATCGGGTTCTGCTACCCTAAATTTAACAGCTACGGGAACTGGCTCCCAAAACCGATACAGCGAGCCAGCCTTTGAACAACACAGTAGTATCTCTACTTTCGTTTCGACAACTTTTCCCAAGCCCTTCGTTTTCCTTGCGGAAAGCGGGGGCTTTTTTGTTTGGTGCTTTTACCCCTTATTAAAATCGGGGGCTAATCGTGTGCGACCCTATCGGGGGCGATGGTTTCGATGGCTGCTCAAGAATTCGGGAGAGAAACAGCATTTTGTAAAGACATGCAGCAACCATAGTCCACATAGGCGTTTCAACTGGCATAAATGCAGGAGCAAACTTCACTATTTTGAGCCATGCCCATATTAAAACCAAGGTAAACGAGGCAGACCGCTAGTGGTCTATTAAGCGTTAATTTTCGGCTTGAACGTTAGCGAATTTTGTGGCTAATCGAGGCGGAGGTTCCCGCGCATAGCCAGGACTATGTAAGGGGTTCTCCAACAAAGAATAGCCGCAAAAGACGCCACGGGCAAGCCGAAGTTTTAGCCTTGACAGACCCCTAGATACCAAAAGCGCCCCCAAACCACTTAGGCTTGGGGGCGCTTTTTTTTATCGCTGGCAAAACACTTTATTATACATTGCCAATCACATACAATTGCTCTAAGTTGGGCGTGGGATGGCCACCGGCATCTTCTAGTGTGATGGCGAAGGCCGCGGCGCCTTCAACAAAGGGAACCTCAGTGAGGGCATCTGGCTGAATATCCAGGGCTAGCACCCCCATATCTACGGGCGTCCCATTTACCAGCGCCCAAAGCTGATATTGCTTACCTGTTGGAGGCGCTGGCAGCGAAGTATTGATATAGACCCGTTTGTCTTTAGGATTAAATAAAACCGTGGCGATCGCATCGGGAGCCAGCGCGGTTCCACTAAGTACAACCGGAGAGAAGGCGGGGTTGCGAAAAATATTTAACTGCTGTGCCAGCACTTGCTGTTGTACGCGCTGCTCGTCGCAAGCTTGCACCAACGCTTGGTACTCATTCTGGAGCGCAGCCAAGTCGGCTTTGCTTCCTTTAGATTGGTATGCAAAATAGCTAGCCCCTAGAGCACCCAGCAAGGCCAATGGCCAAGCAACAGACTGGAGTAAGTTGCTGCCCGGGGAACCAAATTTAGGCGCTGGAGCTGCAGCAGAGGAAGAACGGATTTTCTCCAGCGTTCCAGACAAGACAGCCGGCGGGGGGGGCACTGCTTGCGAGAGTGCAAAGGCCTCCAAGCTGATCTCTATTGCTTCCACCTCTTCTTGTAGCGCCGGGTAGCGAGCTATTGCTTGGCTAACGGCAGCAGCTTCCTCTGCGCTAAGTTTCCCCAGCACATACAGCTCTAAGATCCCCGAGTCTTTATAGGATTGAATATCCATAGGCTATAGAAAACTTTTTAACTGCCCCAAACAGTAGCAACTGATAGGTAAGTAAGGTAAGCAAAATGTTAGTAGCTCGTTGCCTAACATAGTTCTGAGTTGCTGCAATGCCCGGCGGCTGCGGGTTTTGATAGTGCCGAGCGGTGTATCGAGTGCCTCGGCCGTTTCCGCCTGCGAATAGTCCCGAAAGTAGAGATATTCAATCACGAGCTGGTGCTCGGCATCTAGGCCACTGACTACTTGGTTGAGGCCAATGTGATCGGTATGAAAAACTTCCGCTAAGCGGCTATCATTAGATACGATGTCGGGGAGGGTATCGGTTTTTTTCTCGCGACTCTTTCCCGCAGAGCGGAGGTAATCGATCGCGCGGTTGCGGGCAATACGCGCCATCCAAGTGTAAGGACGTCCCGCGCTGGCATTGTAAGAGTCAACCTTTTCCCATACCTTTAAGAAAACGTCCTGCAAAATCTCTTGCGCCTCTTCGGGCTGCGGCACTAGCTTCAGTACCTGATTGTATAGCGCGCCACCATACAAGGCATATAGTTCCTCTATACCCGATTCCTTTCGCTGCCGGATGGCTTCGAAAATCGCATATACTTTATCCTTATTGTATTGATTCTGCTCTTCCATTAACTGCCTAAAGCCGGATTGAGATCGTTCGGTTTACTAGCCTACGAATCAGGATACCACTTACCACTCTATCTGAGTGATGACAAAGGTAGGTAGAAATTTGGGTTTTATGGTATTCCTTGCTTCTCTTATTGTTCACGACGCTTGCGCTGAATGCTATCAACCCAGACACTGCTCATAAAAAAAGACACTGCTCCTGTCGATACACCCGCATGGGCGTGAACAACAAGTAGATTAGGAGTATCCACATGCACAATTCAAAAAACGAAAAAATAGAGAACAAAATTTCATTATTATTTGGATTTAATCCAAGTAGTAATATCTTTACACTCTCTTAGATTAAGTCTAAATAAGAAAAATGAAAAATATCCTCCTCTCCCTTGGTCTGCTCTTGGTCAGTTTAGGCGGTCTTCTTGCTCAAACTGCTCGGCTGGGCGGGCAAGTTCAACTAGCAGACGAAGTGACCCCCCTAGCGGGCATCACGGTCTATTTGGAAGAAACCAAGATTGGCACGACCACCAACAGTGCTGGATATTTCCAGCTTACAGCCATCCCTCCGGGTGATTATACGGTGCTTGTTTCTGGCATTGGCTTGATGACGCAGCGGCAGCTAATCAGTCTGGCGGCGAATGAAGAAAAAACACTCCATTTTCTACTGGAAGAAAGCATTAATTTACTGGCAGAGGCCACGGTCATATCGGGCGGTATTCGCGGCCTTCGGGATGTTCCGGGCTCGGTACAGTACATTTCCCCCAAAGAGATGCAGCAGTTTAGCTACACAGATATCAATCGGGTATTGCGCAACATCCCAGGGGTAAACATCCAGGAAGAAGATGGCTTTGGGCTTCGTCCGAACATCGGTTTGCGCGGCTCCGGTGGCGAGCGCAGCTCCAAAATCAACGTCATGGAAGACGGCATCCTCATGGCTCCAGCGCCCTATGCTGCGCCGGCCGCCTACTACTTCCCCACCGTGGGCAGGATGCAAGGCGTGGAAGTGCTAAAAGGCCACAGCCAGATCAAATACGGCCCCTACACCACTGGCGGAGCGATCAACTTCATCAGCACTCAGATTCCGCAAGAAATCAGCGGCCGCATTAATTTGCTGGCTGGTAGCTTTGGCGCCAGAAACCTACATGCACACGTGGGCAACAGCCATCAAAACATCGGCTACGTAGTGGAGACCTTCCAACACAGCGCCACCGGTTTCAAAGAATTAGATGGCGGCGGCGATACGGGCTTCAGCAAGCAAGATTTCATGGCCAAGTTTCGGGTCAACACCAATGCCTCCGCTAAGGTGTATCAGTCGCTCACATTCAAGATCGCCCAAACTTTCGAGGCCTCCAACGAAACCTACCTCGGCCTCACCCAAAACGATTTCGATGCCACCCCCTACCGCCGCTATGCCAGCTCTGCGGTTGATCGGATGGATACCGACCAAAAACAGTTTAGCCTCACCCACGTAGCCATATTCTCGGATCAACTACAGCTAAAAACCGTGGCCTACCGTAGCAATTTTTCTCGCAATTGGTATAAGCTAGACGCCTTAAAAGACACAGAAGGCAACAAAGTCAGCATCGCTAACTTACTGGAAAACCCGGATAATTATCCAGAATTGATGGAAATAATCCGCGGCAGCAGCAGCCCCAATGAAGATGCGCTGGAGGTAAAAGCCAACAACCGCGTTTACTATTCACAAGGTGTACAAACGGCCTTGGATTACAACTTTGTTTCCGGCGGAGATTGGTCGCACGAGCTCGAAGTAGGTCTCCGCCTCCACCAAGACCAAATGGATCGGTTCCAGTGGGTAGATTACTATGCGATGAACGAAGGTAGTATGCAATTGCGGGATGCTGGCACTCCCGGCACCGAAAGCAACCGTATCGAAACGGCCAATGCACTAGCGGCCTATGCCCAATACCAAATACGCCATGGCAAATTCACTGCTACCCCTGGTTTGCGCCACGAAAACATCCGGCTTAGCAGAGAGGACTATGGCCGAAATGACCCAAGTCGCTTGGGCACTAGCCTATCCGAGCGCGAAAACGAGGTCAGCGTCTGGATACCGGGAGTGGGCTTAGACTACCGTTTTAGCCGCTACAGCAGTACGTTCGGTGGGGTTCATAAAGGCTTTGCCCCTCCAGGCTCGGCAGAAGGCACGCTGCCGGAAGAAAGTATCAACTACGAACTCGGCTACCGCCACACCAAAGAAGCCCTCTCTGGCCAAGCCGTCTTGTTCTTCCACGATTATAGCAACCTGTTGGGAATTGATCTATCGGCGGGTGGCGGCACAGGCAGTGGAGACTTGTTCAATGGCGGCCGCGCCCAATCTCGCGGCTTAGAGCTGCAAATAGCCTACGATCTGCTCGCTGCCAATCGGAAACGAACCCTCAGTTTGCCCATCAGCCTTACTTATACCTACACAGATGCTAACTTCCTGAGTAGTTTCAGCAGTGACTTCGGCGCTTGGGGAATAGTAAGCGATGGCGACCAAATTCCCTACCTCGCCGAGCACCAAGCCAACCTGATGATCGGGCTGGAGCACCCCCGCTTTAGCGTTTACATCAGCGGCCGTTACTCCAGCGAGATGCGCAGCCAACCAGGCCAAGGCAGCATCGCCGACAACGAAAGCATCGACGCCTACTTCTTGCTGGATGGCAGCGCCAGCTATTTCCTACAAAAAAATATATCCCTTTTCGCCAATGCCGTCAACCTCAGCAACCAAGCCTACTTGGTTTCCAGAGCTCCTGCGGGCTTGCGCCCGGGCATGCCTTTCGGGGTGAATGTGGGGGTGAAGGCGGTGTTTTAAAAGGCTAGCCAAAAAGAGCATCTAAGCTAATTTGATGATCTATCAAGCCCAAGCTGTGCTCGTTATCCATCAGCCCAAAAGGACTAATTAGTCCCAAAAATATGTGCTTTTTGGTTTGCGTATAATACTTCAATAAACTCACTTTTTCACGCAGCGCCAGGGCTTGCTTTTTTTGCAAGATAATTGGCGCTGTGTGAAATTTTATTTCAAACAGGTTGATCGTATTGTCGCTTCTATCCAGTAGCAAATCAATCTCCACACCTTGCTCATTGCCCACTCCTCTTTTATAGAAACTAGAAGCCTCTGCGTAAATACCCCCGATCTCTAGCGCTTTTTTGATTTGGCTGGTGTGCCTCAAGCAAATACTCTCGAAGGCATATCCACTCCAAACTTTAAAACGCTGCGTCTGGCTGAGTGTCTGCCAAATATTTTGCCCAACATCCGATCGATCCTCTATAAACTGCAAATAAAAGAGCGAATACTCATCTACCAATCGATAGATTACCTCCTTTTTCTTCTTCCCAAAACTATTGTAAAAGGATACAAAGCCCGAAGAAACCAACTCTTCCAAATAAAGGGATGCGGTGCCGCCATCGGATAGTTTTGTAGCGGCTAAAATCTCTGCTCGGTTCATGCCCGATCGCTTACTAGCCAGCGCTTTTATAATACTGATGTGGTTTTCTGGCTTATCGAATAGCGCTGGGTATAGGCGCTTGAACTCTCCTCGCAAAGCAGCAGCGGGAGAAAAACACAAAGCTTCTATGTTTTGTATTGCGCTCTTCCCGCTTACCACCTCGTTCAAATAATGCGGTATGCCGCCCAAGGCCATATAAAGTAAAACAATCTGATAGCGATCCAACAGTACTTGCTTGCTCCTCAGATAGGCTTCCGTCTCGCCTAGCGTGAAAGCCCGTAAGATAATCTGTTTAGTTATTCTATTGTGCAAGCCTCCTTTGTGATTGACCACTTTCTGAATCATCCACGAAGCAGCCGAGCCTCAAATTACTACCACTACCCGATTTTGTACTGCCCAGGTGTTCCAAAAAAAACTGAAGGCATTCAAGAAGCCCGATCGGCTAGTGGCCAACCAAGGCAATTCATCAAAAAACAATACCCGCTGATGCTCCGATGGCTCTTGGGCTAAACAGTGAGTGAGGGCAAAAAAAGCCGTCTGCCAGCTATTGGGGAGCCTCCTTCGGGGCAAGTTCTCCAAAAGCGTACTTCAATTGAAAGTGAAAATTGTTTAGCTGCTCTTTTAAGGAAGCATTTTGTACCCCCGAAGTCTCGAACCTAATCCTATCAGCATAAACAGAGCGAACCAAAAAAGTCTTCCCTACCCGGCGTCGGCCGATAATGGCCACTAGCTCTGATTGTTCGATGCAATCGCTCTTTCAAGTACTAAACGTTCTTTCTCTCTTCCTACCAGCATCTGTATTGATTTTCACTAGCCTGTTGGAGTCCACAATCAAGCAGCATATTTCCGCCAAATATAGCACAAAAATAAGCTATAATCAGCGGAATCTATTAATTAGCTAGGGTTCTGCGCCCTGCCCAATCAGGTGGCCACCCGTCCAGGCGGCCTGAAAATTAAAGCCACCTGTGATGGCATCGACATCCAATACCTCGCCTGCCAGATGGAGAGTGGGGTATTTTTTAGCGGAAAAATCTTTGAAATTAATTTCCTGGAGGCTCACCCCACCGGCCGTGACGAACTCCTCTTTGTTGGTCGCTTTGCCGTTTACTTCTAGCATCAGGCGCGTGAGGCTAGCTGCTAGTTGGTTGCGCTTTTTCTTGGGTAAGTCGGCCCATTGCTGGCTAGGGGCTACCTCGGCACGGTCCAGTAAGTAGCGCCATAAGCGCATTGGCAATCCGAAATAGGCATGCGCAGCCAGCTGCCGCTTGGCGTCCGATACGGCTAGCGACTGCAGCTCCGTCAAGACGTCTTCCTCCCGGCGGGCTAGGAAGTTGACAACTAGGAAAAAGCGGTAGTTCAGCGGCGCTAATTCCCGGGCACCCCAAGCCGATAGGCGCAAAATCGCCGGCCCACTGAGTCCCTTGTGGGTAATGAGCAGCGGCCCCTCAGCCTTCAGTTTTTGTCCTTGAATATGTACCTCCGCCCAGGGCAAGCTCACCCCCGAAAGAGCATTTAACGCCTTATCGGCTATCGTGAAAGCAAAGAGCGAAGGTACGGGCGGCACCAGCTCCAAGCCCAAACCCGCCAGCAACTGCCAAATGGCGGGGTTGCTCCCCGTGGTGACCACCAGGCGATGCGCCTCAAAAACTTCCGCGCCGCAACGCACCTGCCAAGGCCGTTCCGCGCCTGCTCGGTAGGAAAAATCATCGGCTCGCATCCGGGTATGTACCTCCACGCCCTTCGCTTTCGCGGTGTTCCACAGGCAGTCGATGATGCTCAAGGAGCTGTCGGAAACAGGAAAAACACGGCCATCTTCTTCTATCTTCAACGGCACACCCCGCTCCTCGAACCAAGCCATCGTATCGCCACAAGCAAAGCGGTTAAAAGGCCCCAGCAGCTCCCTACTTCCTCTGGGATAGTATTTCACCAGCTCGCGCGGCACCCAGCAGGCATGGGTAACATTACAGCGCCCGCCGCCGCTTACCCGTACCTTTTCCAGCACGGCCTTGCCGCGCTCTAGCATCGTCACGCGATGCCCCTTAGCCGCTAGCTCAATGGCCGCAAAAAAACCGGCCGCGCCCCCACCGATCACGATTATTTTCTCCATACTTAGCTGTTTTGGCTCACCTGTTTTTCGATGGTTAAAATACTCATTGCTCACGCCCTACTAAATGGGCATAAATGCGGGAGCAAAGTTATTTAAAAATAGCAGGGAAGGAGAAAAATCTAGGCGCCTAGCGGCCAGAAAAAGCCAAGCCCCCCCAGGAAAAGCCCCTATCCAGCCTTGCTCTTGAAAGTGCCTTGCTTGCTCCTGCATTTATGCCCGTTTAAATAGGGCGAGCGCCAAAAATAGCCTTATTCCCCGCTGTAACTACCCTAAAAAACCCACTTACAGCGAGCAATCGGTACATTTTAAAATACAAAATGCTCCTTATCAAGCAATTGAATAAATATTAGATATTCTCGATTACGCGCTGTAACTTCGCCTAGTGAATACAAAGCAGCACATTAATCCACAACTGCGCTACCAACCCCGGCCTTTACCAGCGGTGGAGGATACGCTATTGGCCATTCAGCAAGGCGACCGGGCTATGCTGAGCCGCGCTATCACCTTGCTGGAAAGTGAAGTGCTCGCACACCGCCAATGGAGTAAAGCCTTGCTCCAGGCACTCCCCAACTACGCATCCGAAGCTACCAGTTTCCGACTGGGCATCAGCGGCACTCCTGGCGTAGGAAAATCTACCTTCATAGAGGCCTATGGGCTGGAGCTGCTACGGCAAGGGCATCGGGTAGCCGTACTGGCCGTGGATCCCAGTAGCCAAATCAGCGGCGGCAGTATTTTGGGCGATAAAACGCGGATGGAACAACTCAGTCGGCAACCGGATGCCTTCATCCGTCCTAGCCCAAGCAGCGGTTTTCTGGGTGGCGTGGCCCGCGTTACGCGCGAAAGTATCTTCCTTTGTGAACTGGCCGGCTTCGATTATCTACTAATAGAAACGGTGGGCGTAGGCCAATCGGAAATAGCCGTACACAGTATGACCGATGCCTTTTTGCTGCTGGCACAACCTGGGGCTGGCGACGAACTCCAAGGCATCAAGCGCGGCATTTTGGAAATGGCCGATCTCCTAGTGGTGAACAAAGCGGATACCATGGCTGCCGCTGCCGAGCAAACACAGGCTGAGTTGCAACGAAGCCTCCATCTGGCGCCCCCTCGGGAAAGTGGTTGGTCTCCTCCCGTTTTGTGCGCCGCAGCCATACAACAGCAGCCGCCTTGGCCAGCACGAATTCAAGACATCTATACAACTCTGTTGGCCTACCAGCGTTTAATGGAAGAAAAAAAGCTACTTTTGCCCAAACGGCGGCAACAGCTACAACACTGGCTTCGCGAAAGCGTGGAAAGTGAGTTACTAGCCGAACTTCATCGGCAGCCCCAGTTGCAAGCCCTCTGGGCAGCACAGCAACAAGCCATTGCCGAAGGCGAGCAAGACATACCCTCGCTCGCCTCCAGTATATTACAAACCTTTTTTAAGTCTAAACACACACGCAACAGATGAAATCAATATCCACCATCGGCATCATCGTTGGCCTCTTGGCCCTCCTCCTCATCGGTGGCTGCAATAGCTACAATGGCTTTGTAAATGCCGAAGAAGACGTAGAAAAATCCTGGGCCGACGTGCAGAGCCAGTACCAAAGGCGAGCGGATCTTATCCCCAACCTGGTCAATACCGTAAAAGGAGCGGCCGACTTCGAGCGGGAAACGCTAGAAGCCGTTACTAGCGCCCGCGCAAAAGCCACCAGCGTTAACATCGACCCCAGCAACCTTTCGCCAGAAGCCCTGCAACAGTTCCAAAGCGCACAAGGGGAGTTGAGCTCCAGCCTCAGCCGCCTGTTAGTATCCGTAGAGCGCTACCCAGAGCTAAAGGCCAATGCTAACTTCCTAGATCTGCAAGCCCAATTGGAAGGTACCGAGAACCGGATTGCTGTGGCCCGCGACCGCTTCAACGAACAGGTAACTTCTTACAACAAGAAAACGCGCCGTTTTCCCGCCTCTTTCTTTGCTGGCATCTTTGGCTTCGGGGAGAAAGGACAGTTCCAGGCACAAGCAGGAGCAGAAAATGCGCCTACCGTTAATTTCTAAATCCAATGCCCCGACCTATCGTACCCTTTTTTACTCCCGAAGAGGAAGCCCGCATTGTAGAAGCCATCCGGCTAGCGGAGTTGGACACCACGGGAGAAATCCGCGTACATCTAGAGTTTGAGGCCAAGCAAGAAGCCCTACAGGAAGGAATAGCCATCTTCCGACGCCTAGGCATGGAAGCTACACGCCATCGCAACGGCGTGCTCATTCTCTTGGACATCACACACAAAAGCTTTGCTATCCTAGGAGATGTAGGCATTAGCAAGCTGGTGGGCACAGACTTTTGGGAAACCGAGCGCGACCTGATGCAGCAATATTTTCGCCAACATCAGTTTGTAGAAGGCATCGTGCTGGCTATTCAGCAAGTGGGGGGAAAGCTTCGCCGCCACTTCCCCGCTCAACCTGGTGATCGGGATAATCCGGATGAGTTATCCAACGAAGTTAGTTACGGTTAATTATAATTGGTTTTGCTGGCTCCGCTAGCAAAACCAATTATTAGCAGATATTGTATATGCGATTTTTTCTTTCTCTTTTCTTGTTATTGCTCCAGCTCGGAATAAGTGCGCAGCAGCCCATACCGGCCGCTCGCGACTACTTGGTGTATGACAATGCCAATGTCCTCAGCGCCACCGAGGAACAGCAAATGGCAGAAAAGCTAGCGGCCTATGCCCGCGAGACCTCCACGCAAATTGTCGTCTTCACAGAGAACTCGCTGGAAGGTGCCACGGCTTTCGACCGCAGCCTGAAGATTGCGGAGACCTGGGGTATTGGAGGAAGTGAAGAAAAAGACAATGGCGTCTTGGTATATGTGGCCAAAAACGACCGTAAGGTACAAATACAAGTAGGCTACGGTGCGGAGGGCTTCCTGCCCGACGTGATGGCCAAGCGAATTATCGAAAATGTCATCGTGCCTCAGTTCAAGCAAGGCCGCTTTTATGCCGGGCTGGATAAGGCTACCGACATTATCATGGACTTGGGCAAGGGAGAATACGAGGCCGACCCCTTAGATGGGGAGAGCGCCATTCATCCGCTCCTCATTCTGTTCCTTATTTTATTGGTGTTTATCATCCTTTCGGCAATCGCTAGCAAAAACAACGGTGGCGACGACGATGGCGATGGAGGCTACTGGCGCGAAGGCCGTTATGATATGGACGATCCCTACACCCGCCGACGCAAGTCACGCAGAGGCGGTGGCTGGGTGATTATGCCGGGCGGCTTCGGAGGCGGCAGCGGAGGCGGCTTCGGTGGTGGCGGTGGCTTCGGTGGTTTTGGTGGTGGTGGCTTCGGTGGCGGCGGAGCTGGCGGAAGCTGGTAAGATATTGAATTGACAGTATTGCTTTGCTCCCGCACGTAGTGCCCGTTCAGTAGGGCGCGAGCCAACTTGAGCGTGGATACACGAAATACTTCTGCAAACAGAAAATTGCACCACTGTAGAAACAAGCGTTTGTTGTATCTTTGCCGACCTTTTGAATATCAGATTATGTTTACAATTCCTCCTTACATTCGTTTTGCCCTTATTGCTTTAGGTATCCTGGGAGGTATCGCGCTTTGGGTAGCTTTAGGCTTTTGGTATGGTTTCCCTTTTTTGCTGACCGGTCTCATTCTACTCATTGGCTATATTTTGCTGGGCACGGTTGGTCCTGCTGCGAAGGCCGTGCAACTACAGGACTTCGATGGCGCGGAAAAACTCCTCGATCTCACCTTCAAACCCGAGTGGCTCTACAGTGCCAACCGGGCTTTCTACTACATGATGCGTGGCAGTATTGCGCTGCAGCGCCGCGATATGGATGCGGGCGAGGCCTACCTCAAGCAAGCAGAAAAAATTGACCTTCCTTCTAAGAATGAGAAGGCCATGCTCTACTTGCAACTCGCCCAGATCGAAGCTAACCGCCAGCGCTGGAACCCCGCCAAGCAATACCTCAAAAAAGCGAAAGACGCTAAGTCCACCCTTCCCCAAATCAAAGAACAAATTGAGATGGTGGACAATGCCCTCAAGCAATCTGGCCAGGTGAAAGCCATACAGCGCATGGGCACACAAGGCCACCAAATGATGCAGCAAAGCGGAGGGAAAAGACGGCGGCCCAAGAATCGCTAGGCGATGATCTACCTGCATATCCCCTTCTGCAAACAGGCCTGTAGCTATTGCAATTTCCATTTCAGCACCAGCTCAAAAGGCAGGGATGAGCTGCTGCTGGCTATGCAGCAAGAGTTGCTGATCCGGCAAACAGCCTGGGCCTCCGCTCCGCTACAAAGCGTTTACTTTGGGGGCGGTACGCCGTCCTTGCTCCAAGAGGAAGAACTGCTCGCTTTTTTTCAGATTCTGGGACAAAACAAACACCCACAAAGCCCCGCCTTCTCCGAAATAGAGATCACGCTAGAGGCCAACCCCGATGATCTACAGCCGGAAAAAATCGCTATGCTGGCGGCCAGCCCCGTCAATCGGCTGAGCATCGGCATACAGAGCTTCTCGGAAGAAGATTTGCGCTTTATGCAGCGTGCCCACAATGCCGCCGAAGCCCAATCCGTGCTGGCCAAGGTCCAAAAAGCCGGCTTCCACAACCTCAGCGTGGATCTCATCTACGGCAGCACCAGCACCAGCGATGCCGTATGGGAAGACAATATCCGCCGCGTCCTGGATTTTGGCGTCCCGCATATCTCCGCCTATGCCCTCACGGTGGAACCCAAAACGGCCTTAGCCCATCAAATCAAAACAGGCCAAACTACCGCTCCTAGCGATAGTCGCTTCGAACGGCAGTTCCATCGCCTCATCGAACTCCTCGGCTTAGCAGGCTACGAGCACTATGAGATCAGTAATTTTGCCCTACCCGGCCACTACAGCCGCCACAACACGGCCTACTGGCAAGGAAAATCCTATACCGGCATTGGCCCCTCCGCCCATAGCTACGCCGCCGAAGCAGGTAAACGCTGGTGGAATATCGCCAATAATGCGGTCTATACCCGCTCGATGGCACAGGCAGATAGCCTGGAGGCCTATCTGGCGCATCCTGCACTCGCAACGGTGGAAAGTCTCAGCCCCGCAGAACAATACAACGAATGGGTCATGCTGGGGCTGCGTACGCAGTGGGGCGTGCAGCTTCAAAGCATTAGAGAAAAATTTGGAGCCACTTTTGCTGACCATTTCCGCCAGAGCCTAGCGCCCTTCGCCGACAAAGGGGAGCTGCTGCAAGCCACCACCGAAGGCCACTACCAACTCACCCCCAAGGGCCGCCAACAAGCCGATGGTATCGCAGCAGAAGCTTTTTGGGTGGGATAAAATTAGTATTTTTTCCCTACCTTGGTGCCCAGTAACTTATCTAAACCACACAGCCTATGTCCACCCCTGCTGTTAGTGCGCTGGGTCGCGATCGTTTACTTTCCTTGGATGCCTTTCGGGGCTTCACCATTGCGGGCATGATACTCGTCAACACCCCTGGTACTTGGAGCCATGTCTTTGCGCCACTACGGCACGCCGCCTGGCATGGCTGTACGCCCACCGATCTGGTTTTCCCCTTCTTTGTTTTCATCGTGGGCGTTTCGATGTATTTTTCACTCAGCAAATTTGATCACCAACTCAGCCGCGCCACGAGCATCAAAATCATCAAGCGGACGCTGCTTATTTTTGCGGTTGGGCTTTTCCTCACTTGGTTTCCTTTCTACAACAAAGCCATCAGTGAATACCGCATCATGAATGTGCTGCAACGCATCGCCTTGGCTTATGGCGCAGCGGCCTTTCTGGGCATTTTGCTGCGCCCTCAGCAGCTTTGGGGCGCTATTGTGGTGATCTTGGTGGGCTTTTGGGGGGCGATGTGGGCTTTTGGCGGGCTGGATCCCTATACTTTGGAAGACAATTTTGCTCGGGCGGTAGATCTGGCTATCTTGGGCGAGAATCACCTCTATGGCGGCTTCGGCATCCCCTTCGATCCGGAAGGACTTTTTCATTCCATACCTGCTGTGGCCACGGCCTTGCTCGGCTATCAGGCAGGCAGGCTGATCAAAAACACCCCCGACCGCAACCTCTTGGTCAAAAACCTACTCCTTTGGGGCATCGGTGGCATTGCCTTGGCACTCTTGTGGAATATGTCTTTCCCCATCAACAAACCGCTCTGGACCAGCAGCTATGTCCTCTACACCGCTGGTATCGCAGCCGTCGTACTAGGCTTTTTCATGCAATACTACGATGTGCAAGGCGGCCGCCGCGGTAAAAACTTCCTGGAGGTATTCGGCACCAATGCCCTCTTCGCCTATGTTTTACATGGCCTACTCTTTAAAATCAGCTACCACCTCTTCCGCTGGGAAACGGCCGATGGCGGCAGTATGCACCCAATGGGCTGGTTCTACCAAAAAGCATTGGCTGGCGTTTTTGGCGACGGCGCCTTCGCATCGCTGCTCTTCGCCCTGCTCTACGTACTCCTATGTTGGCTCATCACCCGCGTGCTGTATAAGCGACGGATCTTTATTAAGCTGTAGCGCAGCAAAGGAAGTAGAAGCTTAGTTTTGGCTCACGCCCCAGTACCCCCCGCCGTGACCGCCGTGCCCGTCTGGGTCTGGGTCTGGGTCTGGGTCTGGGTGTCCGTATGAAGAAGACGTGCGTTTCGGTCTGTAAATCTGTATGGACTGGCACTAGATGCAGGAGCAAGGTTTTTGGTATGAGCCATGTTCTACGTGAAACCAGGTGACTCCAGTAGAACCCTAGCCGCTAACTATCCGAAATAGTAGCCATAAGAGTCGAATAAAGTGTCATAATCTACTAGGTTCACCCCTGCGGCTGCGGCAGATTGTTGGAACAAGTTATTGCGGTAGGCGGGGATGGTGGTGATGCGAAGGTATATCATCTTGGGCTTAAAAGCGGCAACCCTGCCCAAAGTGGGCAGGGCTGCCCTTTACTTTTATTCTGTTACGATAATAGTATGTGCGCCTACACCAGCATACCGTTCATAATCCATTAAGCGCGGTAAATATTCTACCTCTGTATCTCCAAAAGCACCTGCATGATTAATTGGGGTCGTGCTGGGATTAGTATAGAAAATCAGAATCTCCTCCCGCCTGTTACCATTACAAAGCAATGCTGGATGAGCATACCTGGTTAACAAATCTGAGCCGGTATCAAAGC
>DAITME010000011.1:0-70077 GCA_036835305.1 Lewinella sp. | reverse complement strand
AAAGGACTTTTTTGAGCCGAAATTTGGTACTTCCTATGTAGTTACTGGAGACTGCTCATTTAAGTGTGTCTAGTAACTCATCAATAGACTGCTCCCATGCAAGGCCTTAGTCCGTTCAGTCCCGAAAAGGCCTATTTTGTTTTTGCCTTTATACCTTGCTCTTTTCAAAAACCTTGCTCCTGCGAGAGCCAGCGAGTGCGTATGTACACGCAGTGCCCGCCGACACGCCCGTATGGGTTTAGTAGGGCGTGAGCAGCGATTGGTAGCCTCAAGATCAAGCACCTGGACCTACTGATACCCCACTAGCGGTATCTGTAGGCTGCTACTTCAAGTTGATCGATAAAAATGAGTTGTTGGTGTCTGTTGAGCGCATAGACTTTGAGGTAGCTGCCGGGCGTCATTCGGCTAGACTTAGGTTGGAAGAAGCCTGCCTGTCCCCATTGGTTGGTTTCCCCGCTAGACCAAATATGGTATTCTGGGTTGCCAATAAAGCTTGCGGGCTTAATGGAGTTGGATTTCAATCGCTTACCGTCGGCTCGGTACACTTCCAGCATGATATTGGCCAGATGGTCGCGATTTCCCATACGGCCTTCCGATGGGATAAACACGGTAGCGCTGAGCGCAAGGAAGTCGAAATCCATACTTTCAAGCGGCAGCTGTTCCACGAAGATCAGCAGCTCGCTTGTGAGGGGCACGATGCGCTTGCGTCCAAAGCTATCCACGGCAAGGGAGTCCCAGGCTGATCCAGTGAAGTCTTCTGAAAACACCAGCCCCATTTCTTGAATAGCAGCGGAATCAGGTTGGGGTTCGCGGCAATCATAGGCGCGCAGGGCATTCAGGCTAGGCTTGGCTTTACCAAAGGTCTCTACATAGAAGCCATAGTTGTGGCGTTCTGTCCAGATAATGCCTTCTTTCATTTGCCAGGTTTGGAAAATATTGAGGGCGCCGAATCCGAGTAGGGCGACAAGGGGAATCCATTTGGTGCTAGGGTGTTTTGCGAACTGTGCGTACATAGCGGCCAATGAAAAGGCCAACAAGGGATAGGTTTCAACCATGGGGCGTTGGCCCATTCCCGGAAAGAAAGTCCAGGCATAATAAGAATAGTGGATATAGCTGTGTAGCCCCACAAACAAGAGGGTAGGCCACAATGCAGCTGCTGCATACCGCCGAATGAACAGCAGCCCTACTATGCTGAATGCCATGACTGGGGTGTAAATCAACCAGCCATTGGCAAAATCGAACCATCCCCTTAGGATTTTGGGCTTGGCAAAATTAAATCCCTCCCCTTGGTATGGGTTGAAATAGAACTGATCGCTTACATAGTACCAATAGGCGATTTGTAGGAATAGCAACAAGAAAAAGCCCACAGCTGCTGCGGCTATAAACGAAGGATGTTGCCTCAAAAATGCCCAGCGCTCGCGCAGCGTACGCCAACTGACAACACCCCAAGCAATAGGGATCAATCCCGCAATTGCTTCCGGTATGCGCGTGATGGTGATTAGCCCCACTACCAAACCAATTCCTAGTGCTTTCTGCCAATTAGGACGCTCATAGAAGCGCACCGTGAGGGCAATCAGTAGGCAATAATCGAAGAATAAAAAGCCATGTGCCATTGTCACATAGGTGGCATGATAGAATAAATTGGTCGCCAGCGCTAGGGTTAATAGGACAAGGGGGGTAGTGGTGCGAGAAAAATACCGTTCCATAACTCCCATCAGCATGTAAAAACCCAGCATCAAATATACGATGGTGGATAGACTGATCATCAACCGATAGGGGGCGCTCCAGCCCGTCGGCTCGTAGTCGTCGGTGCTAACCCATTTGGCGTAGGCGTGTGCCAGTAAAAAAAATGGCGCCTCCATCAGGGGAACGCCTAGGGTGTATTTGATGTATCGCCGTCCTTTATCAGTGAGCCGAATACCATAAATGTCATCTCGCGGATCGGGAGAATCGGGGTTAGCTGTTTGTAAGGAGGTGATGGTTCGGTCGTAGTCGCCTACATCTTGGTGTATAAAAAACGATACTAGATGTAAATAATAATGGCTGGAATCTCCGTAATAAAGCGCTATTTCCCACTTTTTGAGCGAGAAATTTCCTACTAGGAAGGATAATCCTACAAGGGCTACTAGTAATAAGCGACAATATGGTATTTTCTTTGGCATATTGGTGTTATTTCAAGGGCGCTGCTGGAAAGGCATCGTAGCTCGGTAGCCACTTCCAGTTTGGCTCGCGCCCATATCCATACAGACTGAAGGCCCAGGCGGGTTAAATACGGGCATAAATGCAGGAGCTATGTTTCTTTAAAAGAGCCATGTCTTTTAAGAAAGCAAGCAGCCTAGTGCTCTGTCAAGGCTAAAACTTCGGGTTACCCGTGGCTTCTTTGTAGCTACTCTTCGTTGGAGAACCCCTTACATAGTCCCGCTATGCGCGGGAATCTCCGCCTCGACTAGCCACAAAATTCGCTAACGTTCAACCCAAAAATTAACGCTTGACAGACCACTAGCGATTGGGCGCAACCAAATTGTCGGTGCATATTCGTCCCCGGCTGTGTCTATGCTCATCAGAGGTCTGGATATGCGATAATTCGGTTTGCATCCTACCGATTATACCGCAAATGCTTCAGGCTGTAGTAAAAGATCGTTCCGTAGCCGATGGCCAGGAGTAAGTGAAAAATAAGGAAGGTAGTATTCCCCAAATAAATGGCAGCGCCCACAGCCATAGCAAAATAGAGTGCCAAGAGCCCCTCGCCAATGGTGATGGCATTGAGGCTGCCTTTCAGGTATTGGTTGGCCGTGAGTTTGTCTTTAATACTATTGATGTTGAACTTGGGTGTGCGCACGAAGGGGCTTTTCTTCCCACGGTAGCCTTCTATGACCGCCACGCTGTTGTGTAAGGCCAATCCCATCGACAGCGCTAGGAACAGCGGGAAAAGGAAAACGAACTTCAAAACGGAGCGCAAGAAATTTTTATCCTTGTTGGCAGGGCTTTCTACATTCGCTGTGTAGTAAATAGCAATGATGGAGAGCAAGCCTACCAGAAAGATCGCAAAGGTATTTTTGCTAAGGCCAAAGTTGACCAACTCCCCGAAGAGCAGCAGCAGCGGCACGCTAAAAACCCCACAAATAAAGACAAACAAAAAAATGCTAGAGCCTAGAAGGTGCATGGTCGCATGCAGTTTGTGTTGCCAGCTCAGTTGGCTTTTCCAAACGGCGGGTAGCATTTTTTTGGCGGTTTCGGCGCCGCCTTTCATCCAGCGGTGTTGCTGGCTTTTGAAGCTGTTCATCTCCACGGGTAGCTCGGCAGGTGAGCCTACTTCTTCCAGAAACTGTATGCGATAGCCCGCAAGTTGAGTGCGAATGCTGAGGTCAAAATCTTCGGTAAGCGTATCGGCTTCCCATCCGCCGCCCGCTTCGATGGCGGCTTTGCGCCAAACACCTGCTGTGCCGTTGAATTGCAACAGGTGCCCACCTTTCATACGCCCCACTTGCTCAACGGTAAAATGTACATTTAGCTGTAGTGCTTGTAGGCGGGTAATGAGGCTGTAGTCGCGATTAATGTGCTCCCAACGGGTCTGTACTACGCCAATGGTAGGGTCGCTGAAGTAAGGGATGGTGCGCTGTAAGAAATCAGGCTCGGGAACGAAATCGGCATCAAAAATGGCTAGGAATTGGCCATTGGCTAGCTTGGTTCCCTCCTTTAGTGCACCCGCTTTGAACCCACCGCGGGTTTCGCGGCGTATTTGCTCAATTTGGAAGCCTTGAGCCTTGTATTCGGCTACTTTTTGAGCCACTACTGCTAGGGTTTCATCCGTGCTGTCGTCGAGGATATGAATCTCGAAGCAGTCGCGCGGGTAATCGAAAGCGGCCACGGCATCAATTAAGCGGCCGATAACGAAGTATTCGTTGTAAATGGGGAGCTGCACCGTTACCATTGGCCAAGCCTCGGCCGCGCTGTCCTCCTCCTCTTCACTGCCACTGAGCACGAGCTGCTGGCTGCTGGCCTTCATTTTAGCCAAAGAAATCTCGGCTATGGCGTTGGCAGCCTCTGGGTTTTCACCTTTGTTGTTCCTTTTGTAGTGGTATAGCAAATTGAATTGTAGCACACAATATATAGTGATATACAATAACGACAAGGTGTAAACGCCTAACACGAAAAAAGCGAGTATCGCTGTCATCTTAATATAATTTAAAGATGGTCCAAAGAATTTTATGCCCAGCCAGCAAAGTGCCTCTGATGGTGCCGGATATTTTAGACGTACCAATTCGTTTTCTGTAACGAACGGCTACTTCTGTACACTTCAAGCCCGCTTTCGCTGCCCGCACTTGCATCTCTACGGTCCAGCCAAAGTCGGGGTCGCTCATCCCCAAGTTTTCCAGTGCCTCGTAGCGGATTGCTCTGAAAGGACCTAGGTCTGTAAAACTATACGAATAGAACAAGCGAATCAGATTTGTGGCGAGCCAATTGCCGAATATTTGTTGTGGTTGCATCGCACCTGCTTCCAGCTGCCCTAGTGCCCGGCTCCCGATAACTAGGTCGATACCTTTTTCTACAATGGGGGCGAGTAATAGCGGCATCTCTTCGGGGTAGTCACTGTGGTCTCCATCCAGAAAAATGACGATATCTGGCCGGTCTTTTGGGGCTCGCTGCCGTATGTGCGCCATACCTCTTAAGCAGGCACTGCCGTAGCCTGGGCGCAGTTCATCTACCACGGTGGCACCGGCTGCGCGTGCTATCGCTGCTGTATTATCTCGGCTATTGTTGTTGCACACGATGATTTCTCTCACTAGTTGGCGCGGTATTTCCTGCACCACCAAAGCGATGCTCGCCTCCTCATTATAGGCTGGAATAATAACATCTACGATTGGCAACGACAAGGGCATTCAATTTTGCACAAAGATAGTTCGCTAGTACTTAAACTGCTGTCGGTTAACGACTTATTAGCTCAGTCCGCCATCAACCGCCAGCACTTGCCCATTTACGTAAGTGCCTAAATCACTAGCTAGGAAGATGCAGGCGCCTGCAATTTCTTCGGCTTTACCGAATCGGTTGAGTGGAATATTGGTCAGGTAGCTATCCCGCACGGCATCGGGTAGCTCGTCGGTCATGTCTGTTTGGATAAATCCTGGAGCAATGACGTTGCAACGAATGTTGCGTTTACCCATTTCTTTGGCAATGCTTTTGGTGAAACCGATGATGCCCGCTTTGCTGGCGGCATAATTGGCTTGGCCGGCATTACCCTGCACGCCCACGATGGAGGACATATTGATAATGCTACCGCCACCTGCTTTCATTAAAGGCCGCAAGGCGTGTTTGCTGAGGTTGAAAACGGATTTGAGGTTGTTGGTCATGACCGTATCCCATTGGTCTTCGCTCATGCGAAGCATCAAGGTATCGCGAGTAATGCCTGCGTTGTTGACCACAATATCCAGACCACCAAAATCGGCAACTACGTTTTTTATCAGTTCTTCGGCGGCGCTGTGGCTGGCCGCATCGCTCTGGTAGGCTTTTACCTCACCGCCTAAGCTGGCGATCAAGGCCTCTGCTGCGGTAGCAGAACTGTGATAGGTGAAGCCAACGCGGGCGCCTTCCTTAACAAAAGCGGCTACCAAAGCAGCGCCAATACCTCGGCTACCACCAGTGATCAAAGCGATCTTTCCATCTAATAATCCCATGCTTATTGCTTTAAAAGCCACAAAGATAGATAGAATATTAGATTCTAGGGTGTGTTGGCTCACTAGGCTAAGCGCTGCCTCATTTTTTTAGCAACTTCCTCATCAAGTCCAATACGGGTGTGTGGTACTGCTCGATGCGCCCTTTATCATTCACCAGCGTCGCATGGGGAAGGGAAGCACTGCATTGCAAGCCCTCACAGCTGCTAGGGGTGGAGAGATAGATCGGGATCTCTACACGGGCTTCTTCCTGAAAACGCAAGAGATTTGCCACTTGATCTCCTCTATTGATCGCTACGATCTCCAAAGGAGAATCGGCAGGCAAAAGCCGATAAAGACTGTCTAATTGCCGCAAGTCGTCTCCTTTTTGTGGCCCTAGGCTCCAGAAGTAGAGCAGCAGTGGCTTCCCTTCTTTTCGGTTCAGTGTATAATTTTCTTCTCCCAACGTTTTTACTTGTACGGGTTTAAAGCGCAGCTCAATAGCTGCTACATTGGCTCGCTTACTCCCAGCGGGCAGCGACCGGACTTGGATTTGGCTGCGGCTGCTATCGACCCTACTTAGGTGGTAGTGGCGGCGCCCCACCCGAAAGTAGGTTTGTCTGCCAATGGTGCCCACGCTGCTACCCATAAAAGACAAGGGCAGGCTATCTTGTCCGAGCGCTGAGAGCAGCAATAAATCAGGTAAAACAGGTGCTGTTTGGCTAGTATCTGGAAATAAGGGGCGAATAGGGTGTATGATGCCAATACGGAAGGAATCGCCTGGCGAGAGCGCCACATCTTGCCCTCTGATTTGCACTTCTACCAAGCCACTGCCTGGGTAGTACATCAGCGGGAGGCTGTCTGGAAGCGACTCCCAGCCAATACCTCGGCGAAAAAAACTGCGCTGTATCGAATTATCAAACATCGCTCGTTCCAGGGTAATAGTTTGTACAGCGGCCGTACCGCTGTCGCGGCAAGTAAAAAAACACAAAAACAAGCCTAGGATCAAGAGAAAACGTACCATATTTGCTTATTTTCGGCCTAGTAGGAGGAAGACCGCTGGCCTTTTTTGCAGCCGTGGCTTGGGCATCCGTTTCCACTCGAAGATAGCATGGGTACGGATGTACTGCCCCAGTAAGGTGAGGTCGGCAGCAATACAAAAATGAGTGGAAGGAGCGAGCACCTCAATGGCTGTTTCAATCACCATCGCATTGCGGTAGGGTGCTTCGATAAAGATTTGTGTTTCGTTTCGGTTTTGGCTGTCTTTTTCCAGTCTTTTCAAGTCTTTGGCTAGGTCAGGCCGCTTAGGGCTGAGGTAGCCATGAAACAAAAACCGCTGCCCGTTTAGCCCGCTGGCCATCAGAGCCAACAAGATACTAGAAGGCCCCACCATAGGAACAACTCGAATGCCATGGCGATGCGCCAAGCTCACTACCTCCGCCCCAGGGTCGGCCACACCAGGCACACCCGCGTCCGAAAGCAGGCCAATATCTTTGCCTTCCTCCAGGGCTGGCCGCAGAAAAGAGGGAATATCCTTGGGTTCAGTGTGCTTGTTAAGCTCAAAAATCGTGCAGTCTTGTATCGGTGTGGCAATTTCAAAATCTTTGAGAATTTGCCGACCTACCTTACCTTTCTCTACGATAAAAACATCTAGCTGCCGCGTGATATCCAGCACATAGGCCGGTAGCACATATTCACTTTCCGGCCCCAGTGGGCTGGGAATTAGGTATAGTTTTCCAAGGGACATAACAATGGGTTAATACGGAATACAGTTCAAGAAAGTGCCCAAAATAAGCATCTTTCGCCACGCCGATCGAATCAGCCGTTATAATTTGGCTTGTGCATATCCATCCGGACGTAGTACGGGCTTCTTGCTCACGCCCAATATGGGCATAAATGCAGGAGCAAAGATATAATTTTTGAGCCGTGTTGTAGCGCAAAATCTTACCTTTGTCCCATGTCCAATGGCTATACCATCAAGCTGCCTCAGTTCGAAGGCCCTTTCGATCTGCTCCTCTTTTTTATAGAACGGGATGAGCTGGATATCTATGATATTCCTATCGCAAAAGTTACCGACGATTTTCTCCGCTATCTCCGCCAAGCAGAAAGTATGAACATCGATCTGGCTAGCGAGTTTGTGCTGGTGGCCGCCACCCTCTGTCGCATCAAAGCCAAGATGCTCATCCCGCGCAAGCCCCTAGATGAAGAAGGCCGCGAAATAGACCCTCGCGAAGAGCTGGTGAGCCGCCTACTGGAGTACAAGCGCTACAAAAGTATTCTAGCAGAAATGCGCGATCTGGAAGAAGCCCGCAGCCTGCGCAGCCAAAGAGGAAACATCACCGATGAGCTGTCGCAGATCGCTACCAAAGCCCTCGTAGATGTCGAGCTGGAAAGCGTCAACCTTTTCAAGCTCCTTCGCGCTTTCGAACGGCTGATGCAGCGGCTCGAAGAACGCAACAACCGCCCAGTCATCCACGAGATCGCCCAGTTCAGCCACAGCATCGAAGACCAACAAATCCGTATCCTCGATACCGTAGAGCGCTTTCAAATGAGCGGGCAGCGCGCCAGCTTCGAAGATGTCTTCGCTGTTTGCGAGAGCAAAATTCACGCCATCGTGACGTTTTTAGGCCTACTGGAACTTCTTAATCTGCAACAGCTCCGCCTCATCAACGGCGAGGGCTTCAACAACTTCTGGCTGGAAGCTTGGGAAGCGGACGCCGGGGAAGCTGGGGAGGAAGAGTGAGGTTTTAGGCAGCGGAAAGTTTATTCAAGCATGTAAAGCGTGGTCTACTCTTCTGCTGAAGTACATGTATTTCATTTTACAAGGCAAGAATAGTCAATTTACTTCATTTTTACAAGGTAAAAAACACTAGTTTACTTCATTTTAGCAAGGCAGAAGGATGAATCTCGCTAGTCGTTAAGGTTTTCCAGCGCCTGTTGCACCACATCCGTCGCTTTTTCCCAAGAGAATTGCTGCCGTTGAACGCGGCCGCGGCCTACGAGCGTCTCGCACAAATCACTGGAGCGATCGAGGGCGAGCATGGCTTGTGCGATGGCCTCCACACTTTCAGGATTTATTAGTAGGGCTGCATCGCCAGCTACTTCGGGGAGGCTGCTGCTGTGGCTGCTGATGATGGGTACTTCGCAGTGCATGGCCTCCAGCACCGGCACGCCGAAGCCCTCGCTAAGGCTGGGATAGATAAACGCCTTGGTGGCCGCTAGCAGCCGCGGAGCCTCGGCATCGGGGACGTAGCCTAGGAAATGGATATCGCTGCCGTAGCGGGCTTGTTGGTGGGCAGCCTGAGTGGCGGCAGTTTGCCAAGCCAATCGGCCGCCTAGCAGTAGTTGGGCGGGCTGACCGCCTAGCGCGCGGTAGCGATCGTAGGCTTGGATGAGCCGATCTATATTCTTGCGCGGATGCACGGCCCCCAAGTAGAAAAAGTAGGGCTGCCCGTGGGTATATTGCTGTCGAACAGCCGTTTTTTCTGCTTCGCTTAGTGGCAGGAAGCCTGCTTTTATACCATTACAAGCTACACTGATTTTCTGGGCATCGGTGGTGGGGTAGTGGTGCAGGATGTCTGCCTTGACGAAGTGGGAGACCGTCACCACTTGCTCGGCTCTTTGCAGGTAGCGCGGTACGAAGTGCTGGTAGTATTGCCTCACCAAGAAGGGCACTTGATCGGGGTAATGCAAATAGGCAATGTCGTGGCAAACCATAGCAGTGGGCGCTTTAGCGCGGAGAGAGCAATAGCCGTCTGGGGAGAAAAACACGGCTCGTTTTCGTTGGCCTAGCTCCTGCGCGAGCCGCCACTCGAACCAAGCATACCACAACAACGGGTGCCTAGCGGGCGGGGAAAGCACCATGCCTTCCACATTATCTCCAAAAATAAACTGCTCGTTAAAGGGCCGGTCGAAGTAGAAAATAAAGCGGTGCTCCGGCCAGCGGGCTACGAGGCGCCGGCAAACTTCTTGGGTGAAGAAGCCGATGCCTTCCATGCGGTCGGGCAAGAGAAAGCGGGCATTGACGGCTATTTTCATCCTTCCGCCAGCAGTTCTTCCAGCCGATGCCGCAGTATGCCGAACTGCTGCTTGAGCGCCTGAGCTTCCTGGAGTGCAGCGGCTCGGGGACTAGCTTGGGTAGCGGTAATCATCACGTTTTTGGCGGTATGTTCTAGCGAGATGAACTCAAATACCTTGGTTTGGTAGCCGGCGCTTTCGAGGTAGAGCGCCCGCAGCGCATCGGTGAGCATACTGGCTTGGCGCTCTAGCAAGATGCCGTGGCGCAGCAGTGGCTGCAGCGACTCGGGGGGGCGCATAGCTAGCCGCACTTGTTTTTGGCAGCAGGGCGCTGCGATCATCAACTGGGCTTTGGCGCGGATGCCTTGCATAAGGGCATCATCCGTGGCCGTATCGCAGGCGTGCAGCGCGATGAGCAGGTCGATGGCTTGATTTTGGTAGCTATCGATATAGCCTTCCACAAATTGTAAGCCCGCTAGTTGGCTTTCCTGGGCAATTTGCTGGCATTGTTCTACCAGAGCGAGCCGCAGTTCTACGCCGGTGGTATGTACTTTTAGACCTAAACTATTGGTGAGGTGGTCGTGGAGCGCGAAAGTCAGGTAGCCTTTGCCGCTGCCCATATCCACGATGCTAGCACCGTCTTCTAGTGGGGAGCTTTGTAGAAGGCTATCGACAATTTCCACAAATTTGTTGATCTGCTTGTATTTTTTCTGGCCGCTGGGTGTCACTTGGCCGCTGCTGTCGGATATACCCAGGGCGATGAGGTAGGGGCGGTCTTCCGCAATCAAGCGGTCTTTGGGGCGGTTGTGGGCTACCATGGCCGCTTCCTTATGGCGGGCAGGGGCGCTATGGAATCGTGCCTTGCCTTTGCGGCTCAGCACGGCCGAGCACTGCTCGTCGAGCGTAAAAAGATCGGCCGAGAGGAAGTCGGCGCCCAATTGTTCTGCCAGAAAAGAAAAGGCCTTGTCGGGCGGCAGGTTTTTGACCTCATCGTGATCGGCGTAGCTAAAGGTGAGCTGTAGCTGCACCTTATTTTTTAGCTGCACGGGCCGCACGTAGATATTGCTGAGCTTTGGCTGCCCTTGGTGGCGGCTTTTGCCTAGGGTGAGCTTGATAAAACGGGCTTTGCGTACCGCTGTTGCGGCGCGCTCCCAAAATGCTTCGGTGGTGGTGACTTCTTTCAATGGCTTCATTTTACTCGGCAAAGGTACGCAGCTTGCGGGAAAGCATCAGAACGCCTTGGAATAGGGAGGGGTAGTAGAGCAAAAAAAATATGCTGTTGGCTCTAGGGATCCGGGGAGCAGTAATAGGAAGGCTAGGCAATTGGTAAAGTAATCCAAGGACACCTCTTCTGAGGCCATTAAGACTGCCTCGAGTCGCTCGCTAAGAAGGGAACCGATCGTCTGCTGGTAAGCGGCTAGGTATTGTAGGTTGCTTATGCGCATACTCATTCCCGCAAGTGCCTACGCAGAATCTTTCCTACGGGCGATTTGGGCAGTTCCTCGATGAAGACAATCTCTTTGGGTACCTTGTAGGCGGTGAGGTTTTCGCGGGCGAAGGCTTCCACTTCTTTTTCGGTGAGGGAAACATCTTTTTTGACAACGAAGACTTTCACGGCTTCGCCTGATTTTTCGCTTGGCACACCAATGGCAGCGGCTTCCATGATTTTAGGGTGGCCTGCTAGCACTTCTTCTATTTCGTTGGGGAAGACATTGAAGCCCGAGACCAGGATCATATCCTTTTTTCGATCTACGATTTGGAGGTAGCCGTCTTCCATCATCGTAGCGATATCGCCGGTACAGAGCCAGCCGTCTTTGATGGTTTTGGCCGTTTCGTCGGGCCTTTGATAATAAGCTTTCATGACCTGTGGGCCTTTCACTTGTAGTTCGCCTATCTCCCCTGCTGCGCCGGGGCGGTTTTCGTCATCTATCCAGATGCGAACATCGGTATTCGGCAGTGGCAAGCCAATAGAGCCAAGGCGAAAACGGCCATCCAGCGGATTCATACTCACGGAGGGGCTAGCTTCCGTAAGGCCGTAGCCTTCACTGAGGGGGACACCCGTTAGCTTTTGCCAAGCTTCGGCTACGGGTTGCTGCACGGCAGTACCACCACCGACGGCTAGCTGCAGGTGGCTAAAATCTAGCCGCTGAAAATCCGGATTATGAAGTAGGCCATTGAAGAGGGTATTGACGCCCGTCATGCCGGTGATTTTGTAATCCTTGAAAGCCTTGACGATGGTGCTCAGATCTCGCGGATTGGTAATGAGCACATTGTTGACCCCGTGACTAAACAGCGCCAGCGCATTCACGGTGAAAGCAAAAATATGGTAGAGCGGTAATGGACATAGTATAGCCCCTGTTCCTTCGGGCGAGAAGGGGCTCAGCCATGCGTGGGCCTGCAAGGTGTTGGCGACGATGTTACCGTTGGTGAGCATAGCGCCCTTGGAAACGCCCGTAGTGCCTCCCGTGTATTGTAGGGCAATCACATCATTGGCGTTGTTCTCAAAAGCGGGAAGCTTTTTGCCCTTGCCTTCCGCCAGCGCTTTGGAAAAAGAAACATCGCCCTGCAATTGGTAGGTGGGCACTAGCTTTTTGATATACTTGACGACGAAGTTGACCAATTGCCTCTTCGGGAAGCCTAGAAGCTCTCCCAAGCTGGTAGTAACCACGGTTCTGATCGTGGTTTCCCCGATGATTTTTTCTAAATTGGCTGCAAAGTTCTCCGCAATAACGATGGCTGTTGCGCCTGAGTCGGTAAACTGATGCTTCATCTCCCGAGGGGTATAAAGGGGATTGGTGTTTACAATCACCAAGCCAGCCTTTAGGGCCCCGAACAAGGCAATAGGATACTGCAAAATATTCGGCATCATCAGGGCAATGCGATCACCAGGTTGCAGGCCGCGATAGTGAAGATAAGCCCCAAATGCCGTGCTCATCTCATCCAACTGCCGGTAGGTGAGGTCTTTGCCCATACAGCTAAAAGCCACCTTGTTTTTATGCTTTTGAAAAGCAACAGCAATAAGCTCGACAACGGAGCAGTACTTTTCGGTATCAATATTAGCAGCCACACCTTGCGGATACTGGGCAAGCCAAGGAGCAGTAGTCATGTAAGAACGGTTTTTATTTTTTCAGCCACAATATAGCAGAAGATCCAATAATTACAGCAATTCCCCATTTGAAATTGCCACCTGATCCAAAGTGGCGGCTCAAGTATGATGGACATAGCATTTATGCGACTTTCATGCTAAGCTTAACTCCATAAGCTAGCTTCTGTTGCCAAATGGGGAATTGCTGCAATAATTACATAAATTTTGCTGAACAAAAATGACCCACCTCGAATCTTAAACGAAGCAAGGGCTTATTCTTTTAGCTTGCGCCGCAAGATTTTACCTACATTGGTTTTGGGTAGCTCTTCCCGAAATTCTACCAACTTGGGCACTTTATAGCCTGTTAGATTTTCCTTGGCATAGGCTATGACTTCGCCCTCCGTAAGGGACTTGTCTTTTTTGACTACAAATACTTTCACAACTTCCCCCGATTTCTCATCCGGCACACCCACAGCCGCCAGCTCCAGAATTTTCGGGTGGGCAGCCAACACGTCCTCTACTTCGTTGGGGAAGACATTGAAACCAGAGACGAGAATCATGTCTTTCTTCCGATCTACAATGGCGAAGAAGCCAGTTCTGTCCATGGTGCCAATGTCGCCAGTACAGAGCCAGCCATCTTGGATGGTTGTGGCCGTTTCTTCGGGGCGTTGATAGTAGCCCAGCATTACCTGCGGTCCTTTGATTTGTATTTCGCCGCGTTCGCCCACCTGGCCCGCGCGCTTCTCGTCTTCTATCCAGATGCGCATATCGGTACTAGGAACAGGGATACCGATGGTTCCCAGTCGGCCTTTACCGCTTTCCATGGGGTTCATAGAGGCAACGGGGCTAGATTCGGTGAGACCATAGCCTTCGCTGAGGGGGACGCCTGTGATGGATTGCCATTTTTCTGCTACAGCTCGCTGTACCGCCATTCCGCCGCCGATGGCTGCCACAAGGTGCTTAAAGTCTAGCTGTTGGAACTTCGGGTTGTTGATCAGGGCATTAAAGAGCGTATTGACCCCCGAGGCAATCCCGATTTTGTTGTCTTTAAATTCCTTAATAAGCGCGTCTTGATCTCTGGGGTTGGTGACCAAAACATTGCAAACACCCATGCCAAAAAGTGCCAAGGCATGCAGCGAGAAGGCAAAAATATGGTAAAGTGGCAGCGGACAAAGGGCGCTATAGCTAGGACTATCATCCAATACTTGGCTGGCCCAAACGCGGATTTGCTGGTAGTTAGCAACCAAATTCCGGTTGGTGAGCATGGCGCCTTTAGAGACGCCCGTAGTACCGCCGGTATATTGCAGGGCCACGATGTCTTCGGGGCAGGCTTCGTGCTGCGGAAGTTTTTTGCCCTGGCCTTCTTTTAAAGCCGTACTAAAAGTAACGGCCATAGGCAAATTATAGCTGGGTACCATCTTCTTGACGCTGCGCACGACAAAGTTGACCAAGTGCTTTTTCGGGAAGCTGAGGAGTTCACCCAGGCTGGTAACGATGACGGTCTTGATGCCCGTTTCTCCGATGATTTGCTCGAGGTTGTGAGCAAAATTTTCGGCAATCACAATGGCCTTGGCACCCGAGTCGGTAAACTGGTGTTTCATCTCTCGGGGCGTGTAGAGGGGGTTGGTATTCACCACCACAATGCCTGCTTTGAGGGCGCCAATTAAGGCAATAGGGTATTGCAGCAGGTTGGGCAGCATAATGGCCAACTTATCGCCAGGTTGCAGCCCTCGGTAGTGCAAATAAGCACCAAAGGCAGTGGAGAGTTGATCTATTTCCTTGTAAGTCAGTGCTTTGCCCATGCATACATAGGCTTGGCGGCTACTGTGCTGTTTGATGGCCTCTTGTATGACGGCCAAGAGGTTGGGGTATTTATCGGGGTCGATATTGGCCGGCACCCCCTTGGGGTAGTTGGCCAGCCAGGGGCGCTGATCTGTCATGAAGCTTGTTTTAATCGGCCTAAGGTAGGGCGCAATTTTTAATTTGGCTGCACGCAGGAGCAATATTATATAAAAGAGCAAGGTTTTTTGCCCTATATCTCCATGATCTTACCTTGTTCGGTAATCTGATAGCGCTGGGCGGTGCTGGCGGCGGCGCGGTAGTCGGTACTGCCCAGCACTGGCGCCGCCTGCCCAGAAACGATGTAAATCGTTTGATCATCTGTGATGGCGGCGCTGGATTGCGTAATTTCAACGCCATCATAGCTAGTACCAGCGATGACGCGGCGGTCGATGAGCGCAGCCGTTTGTTTATTCAACGTAACCAGCACATAGTGGTACTGTAGCAGATCTGCCCGCCAATACACCAGGCTGACATGGCCATCCTTTTTTCTGGGCGGCAACTGGAAGCAGGCCACAAACTCCGTAAACTCTTCGTTCACCATCGCTTCTTCTATCGGCAGCAGAAAGGTCTCGATCAGCAAAGCGTTCAAGGGCGGCATCGTAGCACTAATGGCGCGCACGGTGTCTTCGCTCACCGTCATGGGCAGTGTAGCTTCGGGGAAAAACTCCAGAAAAAATTCAAAAGAAACGGACGGATCACTCATGTGTGAAGTATTATATCGATTGGGAGGGCGAAGGTACGGAAAAGGTGGAAAGGTAGGCATCAGGCTGGTCGGTGCTTTTGGGCGCGCAGCGGAGGAGCTTCGCTATACATCAAACCAGGCGGTAACCTTCGTTTCTTGCGTCTCAAAATTCTGGTCACCGCCATAAATCAGTTTTTTACTGGTGGGGCGATCTATCAAAGAGGCGATTTTATCCATATTGAGCAACATCTTGCCGTTGAAGGCTCGGCCGGCTTTGATTTCCGTCAACTCAATATTGGTAGCGGCATCTTTGAGTAAATCAACTTCTAATTGATTGCTATCACAAATTTGCAGAAATTGCTGAAAAGTATTCAAATTCGCAGGTGACACTAAGTCACTCACATCTCTTTCTATATAACTGGACACGTAGCTAGTACTCTGTCAAGGCTAAAACTTTGGGTTACCCGTGGCGCCTTTTGCGGCTACTCTTCGTTGGAGAACCCCTTACATAGTCCCGCTATGCGCGGGAACCTCCGCCTCGACTAGCCACAAAATTCGCTAACGTTCAACCCGAAAATTAACGCTTGACAGACCACTAGGGCAAAAAAGATGTGGTGGTATATTGGTATCAAACTGAGCAGGATAAAAACCTTTGAAGATTGCTTCTTCATAAGTCGCTGGTTGCTGATTAACCGCATTTATTTCCTGCATGTCAATCGGAAAGATATGTGCTATCCCTACTTTGCCTGCCAATGATTGTGTAATGCTTTCCCTGAGAAGGAAATTTTGTGATCCTGACAGGATATAGCGTCCCACTTGCCGATCTTCATCTACCATTGTTTGCAGGTAAGAAAACAAAGAAGACACGCGTTGCGCTTCGTCAAAAAACACTTGATAGTCATACTGTTTTAGGAAACCTCGAGGGTCACTAGCCGCCCGTAATTGCTGGTCTGGCTCCTCTAACGAAACATAGCGTTGAGACGAGAACATTTTTTTGAGAAGCGTAGTCTCACCCGCCTGCCGTGGTCCGGTTAAACTAATAATAGGGTAGTAAGTACCCGGACAAATTTAATGCGACTTTTTAATCTGGTAGATTTTGCTTTCAGCCGAGGCAAAAAACGTAGGCTTAGTGGTGCTAAGACGAGGCTTTTTAACGCTGGCTGGGAGCAAAAGATGCCGAGTGCAAAGGTGTGATTATTTTTGTCCAAGTACTTAAAGCCCTAATTCTTCGATATGGCTCTTAAGTCTTCTTGGAATATCCATTTTATGTAAATTTAAAGTTGAACTTTAGGATTACATAAAAATAAGCATCTTGGTTCAGTTTAACTAGGTGCAATTACGACTTTTGGCCATAAAGTAACACAGCGTAAGCACAAAGCCGCCCTAATTCGCAATTAAATGAAAGGCAGAAGGCAGAAAGCGAAAGGCAGAAGGTTATGATCAAGAGTCAGTAAATAACAACCTTGCTCTTAATATAAAACCCTGCTCCTGCGCGAGCCATCCAAAAAGAGCAAAAAGCGCAAGCCGAACTAAACTAGGAAAGCAGCTAAGGCATTAAGTAAGTAAATATTCACAAACCACTCTTGACGACGCTTGAATCCTTTCTCTTCGCAGCCCTTATCCTGTTCTTAGGAACAACGGCTTGTGATACTACTCAAAACAATACTAATGCCTCCGATATGCTACAACTCAGTGCTTTACATGATGCCGACAAGTCCCTATCGGCCGAATCCCTGATCAAGGGGCAAGAGGGCAATACCACCACGCTGCAACTAAAAAAGGGCGGCTTGTTGGATAAGCACACGACCAAGGTGGCAGCGCTGCTCGTTTGCGCACAGGGCGAAGTACTCTACGAAGACGAAAAGGGCACAAGCCAAAGGCTGCAGCCGGGTGGCTACCTACACATCGAGCCCATGGTGGTGCATTGGGTGAAAGGCGTGGAGGATAGTCAGTTGCTCTTGCTTAAGTAATGCTAATTTTACCTGCTCCTCTTCGAACACAGACTGCGCTAAAAAAAGCACCGCTTCTAGCGACCAGAACCAAGGGCGGCTGATATTCCAAACAGTAGAAAAAGGATGGGCTAATCGTTGGCCAGCTTGATGAGGCGCAGCGTCTCGATGCGGGTGTTGGTGACGCTCAGCAGTTCAAAGCGGAAGCTGTCCATTTCTAGGGCTTCTCCTTGTTCGGGTACGCGCTCGGCCACTGTTACCAGATAGCCACTAAGCGTCTGATAGTCGCCCTCAGGTATCTTGAGGCCATAGGTTTCGCGCAGGTAGCTTACTTCCAAGCGGCCGCTGAAATGGTAGGTGTTTTCGTCTATCTGAAGATCGATGTACTCATCTTCGTCATACTCATCTTCTATGTCGCCAAAGATTTGCTCCAGGAGGTCTTCCATTGTTACGATGCCCGAAACGCTACCAAATTCATCCACCACACAAGCGATACTCATCTGCTTATTCACGGAGGCCTCCAGCATATCTGTTACGCGCGTCACTTCCGGTACGAAACCGATTTCTAGAATACAGTCGTTGATGGTAGCGGGCAGTTGCAGCAGGGATTGGTGGTGCACATACCCTAGGACATTGTCGATATCGCCGTCTGTCACCAGCAAGCGCGAGAGCTTGGTTTGCCGGAATTCTTCCTCTAGTTCAGCGATGCTGGCGCTCACGTCGATGTTCTTGATTTCTGTTCTCGGGATCATACATTCCCGCAGCCGAATTTCGTGCAGCTTCAAGGCTTTTGCAAAAAGCTCTTTATCGATGCCCTCCTCGTCTCCTCCGTGGCTACTTTCATTCACAAAGTTCTCCAAATCTACCCGCGTCAGCACATTATCCAGCTCTTCGCTTGGGGCTTGGTAGAAAAAGCCCATTACCCATTGGCTGCTCTTGGTCATCACTAGGCTAGGCAGAAAGAGCAGCCACTGCAAAGCACGCAGCGGAAGCGCTAGGAAATAGAGGGCATCATCGGAGAAAAGCCGGAAAATTGCCTTAGGGATGAACTCCCCAAAAATCAGCACCACCAGCGTGATGAGTAGTGTATTAATGATTAAAATGAGGGCTTCACTTTCCAGTGAAAGATGGGGAATAAGGTTGATCTCCAAGAGGGTGGTGGCTAGCGTGGAAAGAGCAACTAAAGCAATATTATTCCCCACCAACATGGTGCTGAGGAATTGGCCGGGCCTTTCAAACCAAGCAGCCAATATGTGGCTCCGAGCGGTTCCTCTTTGCTTTTTTAGCTCAACCCGCAGCTTATTAGAAGACACAAAAGCGATCTCCGACCCACTAAAGAGTGCTGATAGCAAAAGAAAAAATATGATCAGTATCCACATAGCCGCCTATTGAGGTCTGGTAATGGGCACCTTACCCGTCACTTGTCGGATACTTGCATTACTAAAAGACTCATCGGCATCCAAACCGTAGCCGTAGATGATATAGTCTGGCTGCGTGATCACCACAAAGCGATCGGTGAATATGCGCTTGCTGCTTTCACTCCAGGTGAGCTCATCGGTCTCTAGCTTTTGCGCTTCATTGGATTGCCACACTACACTGTCGCGCACCAGCACTTCCTGTTTGGCTTCTCTGTAAACACCCGATTTGGCGGTGAGTACACTGCTGGTGTCACCTAGCTCATCCAAAAAGATGACTTTCAATCCATCGGGGAACTGCTGCCGAGGGTCTTTACTGTCCAGAATATTTTCCATGATAGGTGCCTGAACAATAACTTTCAGCTGAGCCGAGTCACTGTATAGAATTTCCACCCCTTCCGCTATCTCTACACCGGGCTGCAACTGTTTCTGTAGCCGAGTTAAATCCGCAGAATCTACTTCACAAGCAGTGGTGCCAAGCAACAAAACAAGGCTGAGTAATCTCCGTAGTGTGGCGGGCAAGCCCATGGGGTATTATCGGGTGATTTCTGGAATGCCATTGAAGTTGGCATTGTAGATACTTACAACCAGAATAATGAACAGCACCAAGGCCAGGAGGCTGTAAAACAGGATATAGCCTTTGGTACCTGCATTTTTGATCTCATCAGACATGCTAAAGATTTTTGAAATTTTGAGAATTAACCACCACGGTAGCAGCTACCTTTTTTGGTCGGGTGATTACGAGCCGAGGCCTACTGCTTGCTTGTGCCTAGGCTAGCGCAGGAGCAGTGCTTTAGGCCGATGGCGGAGCAAAGATAAACAAAAATAACCAGCGCTCGTTCGCAGGGCGCTGGTTATTCGTTGTATTTTTCTATGTAGCAGGCTTAACTACTGTGCGCAGTCAAGCTCCGAGCGCCGATCATCGATGACCAAATTGGCGCGCATTGCGCTGACCAGTTGGCTGGACACTTGCTGGCGGCTAACGGCGTGGATCTGGCTGCGTGTGGAAGGCATATTGCCACTTTGCCCGCTAGCGGGTGCGCTGAGTGGGCTTAGGACGAAGACGCCTGTTTCGCCTATCACGGGCTTGGAGGTTGTTTGGGTAGCGGTAGCGAAAGCGGCGGCTACTACTTTGGGTTCTCTGCCTGCTCCTCCGGGTAGATTGGTCATGGTGAGGTTCAGGTTGTTCAGCGTATCAACCCCTACGCCGTACTGTGCTGCGATGCTTGCTAGGTCTTTGCCTGCTAAAGCTGCTGCCACTTCTTTTCCTTTGAGGCGGTTGCCGACTACCGGCGTGAGGTCGGCGCGAACAGCCGCCACCGTTGGTAGCCCTTCTGGGATAATATCCGATAAGCCTACGATGACGTGCTTACTTTCGTAGAAGAGCGCTGGATCAGTAAAGGTATATACCTGCGGGCTCACTTTTCCTTTGCTAGCACTGAAAGCCCAGCAGGCAATGTCGCGTATCTCACGGCTGTTGTTGCCCAACTCGGGGAGCTGATAGCTGTTGACCGTGATGGGACTGCTTTGGCGAACCATCAAGCTAGGATCGTTGGCAACAGCTGCCTGAAGTTTTTCAAGGCTGTTGTTGTCTGCCAGCAGCAGTTGTGCTTTTTCTAAGCCAGCATCTTCCGTTTCTGGGCTAGGTACGATGCTTTCGCGGGCATAAGCCACCTTTACTCTCTGGGAGCTACTGGCCGAACGGCGCAGTAATTCTATTAGGTGTACGCCAAAGGTGGTGCGGACGCTGTATAGCTTTCCTGGCTCGCCAGTGCGGAAGATAACATCATCGAAAGGTTTTACAAATTGGCCAGGAGTAACGCCTTCGTATAAGCCGCCTTTATCTTTGCTGCCGGGGTCTTCGCTGAACTGTGCGGCCAACTCGCCAAAGTTGCGCTTGCCATTGCTTTGCAAAACCTGAATGAGGCTATCCACGCGGGCTTCTGCAGTGGCGAATTGGCTGGGGGTTTGGGCTGCAATCAGGATGTGGCGGGTGTTGACACTATCGGCTAAGGTTTCTCTGCTAACCAGTTTGGCTAGTGTGTAGGCATTGCCTTCCAAGTAGGGGCCGTAAATATCGCCCACCGTCATTTCATCAAAAACAATATCCGCAATGCTTGGATTCAGGGCGCTTCTTCCCACAGCCGCATTTACAAAGGTACCGTTGTTGGCAATGGCCGTTAGGCTATCTTCCGAGATGCCATCATTGGGCCAGCTAGCTTTTATTTGATTGAGCACCTCGCGAATGGCTGCGGAATCTGCAGTCGTTGGCACTACGTCAATAGCCACATAGGAAAGCTGTCGTTGTTCTTCTTTATTGAAGAAGTTAGCGCGGTTTTCTTTCATGTAAGCCAAGATATCGTCGTCGCTCACGCTTACATCTGTGTCGATGGCATCGAAAGGTATTTTTACCATAGCGGCGCTTAGCGTCTGTGTTTGGGCGTCGGCTCGGCTTTGAGCCATCCAGCTAGGGGCATAGGTGCCTTTGCTGACCAAGGCGGTCATTTTGTCCTGTAGGCGCTGCGCTAGTATTTCCCGACGCTGATAGCTCCAGATAGGAATGAAATTGGGGCTGAGCTGCCCTTCTTGTATGCCACCTTCGATATTGTCATTATCCAAGTAGTTTTGGATGTTGCTAAGCAGTTGGCGGTTGATTTGTCCCGTCTGAGGGTCGCCGAAATTGCGTTGGATGACGGGGCTTGGGACGGGGCCGAACTCCAGGTCTCTTAGCTCTGTGCTGCTTACGCCCAAACCTAATTGTTCTGCCTCGCGCTTCAGCATGGCCTCGTTGACGTGGAAGTTCCAGAGAGCCTCTCTGTTTTGGTAAGCATCGCCCCCACTATATACAGTGCTGAGGGTGCGCTCAAAATCTTGGCGGTCAATGTCCATGCCGCTTACTTCGCCCATTTTAAGGGGGCCACCTCCACCGAGGTTGCCCTTGCCGGTCATGATGTCCATCATAATGAACAAGGCAATGCCTAAGCCAATGAAGACGAGTACAAAAACTGTATTTTCTCTAATTCTACCGATAAGTGCCATAAGTCTCGCAAGTTTTGTCGGGCGCTCCCTGTTAAAAAACCTTGTTTGTGTATTGAAAATGTATGGTTTGGGGAACGGCGCGCAAAGATAGCATATATCCATGGTCTGAGCAAGTATTTTTTGTAGCGGATGCTTCTTTTGCGGATGCAGCTGGTTTTCTGTTGCTTTTCTGCTGCAATTTGTACCCTCCTAACTGAACTAAGTGCTTTGCTCGGTTATTTACCTAGTGTGGTGATCCCGTCTTGGGTATCAGCCGCCCCAGCTCGCTGTTTAGCTGAGTTTGCTTTCTGTTTCTTACCTCAAAATATAGCCCGCACATGGCCGTACAACTAAACGACAAGGCTCCTGCCTTTACGCTTCATTCAGACGCAAAACAAGAAGTTTCCCTAGCCGACTACCAAGGTCGGAATTTGGTTGTCCTATTTTTTCCCCTGGCTTTCACCGGCGTTTGTACCACAGAAATGTGTACCATGCGCGATGCTTTGGCGGATTTCAATTCCTTGGATACCGATGTAGTGGCGATCAGCGTAGATTCTGTTTTTACGCTTGAGCAATTCAAAAAAGCTGAGCGCCTCAACTTCCCGCTTCTCAGTGATTTTAACAAGGAGGTGAGCCGGCAATACGGGGCACTGTACGAAGAGTTTGTCATGGGAATGCGCGGCGTGAGCAAGCGTGCTGCTTTCGTGATTGATAAAGAAGGCATTGTTCGCTATGCCGAAGTTTTGGAATCTGCGGGCGATTTGCCTAACTTTGCAGCCATCAAAGAGACTGTTACAAAACTATAATTATGCGTTTCTCAACGGAATACGAGGAAGACGTCCTGTTGGAGGAAGACATCGATATTGACTCAGGCAGCCCAGCCGATTTAATTGTTTTCAACGACGATCACAATACCTTCGATTGGGTTATGAAAGCTTTCATAGAGATACTCGGGCATAGCAGCGAACAGTCCGAGCAATTGGCTCTGTTGATTCATTTCAAAGGTAAAGCTACCGTGCGCTCTGCTTCTATGGCAGAGCTCCGCCCACAGCGGGAAGCTTTGGTTGATCGGGGGCTTTCAGCTATCATTGAAGGCCGCGACTAAGTCTTTGCGCATGCCCATTTATCGGCTAGATCCCAACGAGCCTGGCCTATTTCCTCCAGCCCATTTGGTGGCCAAAAACAGTCCGGCAGCCTTCGGCGGTGGTTTATCAACGCAACGACTACTGGCTGCCTATCAGCAAGGTTTTTTTCCTTGGTACGATACACCCCCCGTCTTGTGGTGGAACCCCGATCCGCGCTTCGTGCTATATCCTTCAGAAATTAAGGTTAGCAAAAGCATGCGCCCTTATTTCAATCAGCAAAAGTTCCGGTTGCGTTATGATCAAGCCTTCCCTGCCGTTATCCGCCATTGCCGAGACGCGCCGCGCTACGGCCAGGCAGGGACTTGGATCAACGACGATATCGTTGCTGCTTTCGAGGAATTACACTGTTTGGGCTTTGCGCATTCTGTAGAGGTTTATGACCAAGAGGATTGCTTGGTAGGTGGCTTGTATGGCCTAGCACTGGGGCGCATTTTCTTTGGCGAGAGTATGTTTGCTCATGCGCGTGATGCTAGTAAATTTGCCTTTATATCGCTGGCTAGGCGCTTGGAAGCGCGCCACTACCGGCTCATCGACTGCCAGCAAGCCACCGGGCACCTGGCTAGCTTGGGCGCGCGGGCGATCCCGCGCCGCAACTTCATAGCCGAGCTATCGCTCATCGCCACAGAAGAAACTGAAATAGGGCCTTGGTCCTGAAAAGCCTAGTTGTCCATGGAACTTATTCGCCTCGACAAAAGCCGTCAATTGGCCTTCCACTCTCAAGGTCGGGTGACCAGTCCAGAGATGATACTTTTTTTGCCGGGTTTTGCAAGACCAGGAACTGATTTTTCTCAACAAGTACCGCTGCCGCAGCCAGTTGTCGGTATCGATTTGCCCTTCGTGACTGAACACTGGCAAGCCGATGTCTTTCAGCCTCACGACATACTAGCTGTCTGCCAAAGCTTACAAGCAAAGTACGCTTGGCAAAAAATTCATTTGCTAGGCCACAGCCTTGGCGCGCGGGTGTGGCTCAAGACGCTGCCACTCTTACAAACGGCGCGGCTTCCGATAGCCAGTGTAAGTTTGGTTGCTCCAGACGGTATCGGGGGGCGCTACACCGCCTGGTTAGATCGTTTGCCGCTTGTCTTTTTTCCTGTGTTGGAAGCCTTTCTGAGGCGCCCCAGAAGCATACTACGCTTGGCCGATTTTCTTCTGAGGAGGCGGCTAGTAGATACCTTTACCCATCAATATTTACAACAACATTTACGAGACGAGCAGTACCGCCGGCTGCTACAGGGTACGCTAAGATCGATCCGATACTTTCGTATAGACGACAGAGCTTGCGCAGCGCTGGAGTCTAGCCCACAAGCGAAGGTAATTATAGGACATAAAGATCCTGTTATTCAATCAGAAAATATCCGACAACGGCTGGGGAGCCTCAAGAAAGTAGAGGTGCTAGAATTTGGTGGCGGACATATTTTACCGCGGGAACTCCTCCAAGCGTTATATGCCCGTTTAATCTAAACGCCAGCGCATGCCTAGCTGTAGGGCATTGTGATGGATGCGATCCCCAAAAGGCCCGAGGCCTGCCTGACGGCGGTAGTAGATTGCCCGAGTGAACTGCGGAGCAACAAACACGCTAGCACTGAGCCCCAACTCCCGCTCTAAAGTAAAGCCCGCTGCTACATAAAAACTGGAGTTGAGCAGCGCAGAGCCACCTTGCAACAGTCCTGCTTCTGGGTGGATGAGATCGGCTGCCAGGAGCTCTCGGCGGTCGTTGCTACTGCGAGCGATGCCCTGGCTACCAGTTTGGCGAAGGTAGTTGCGGATGTTGCTATCGAAGTTGGGGCTTTTGTAGAAGCTAGCTTTCAGGACGAAGTTGGCTTCCACGCCTACGTTGGCGCGTAGCTGCCAGCCATTCTTTTTAAATAGCTGTTGCTGGTATTGGAAAGGAAGGCTAATTGTATGGAAGGTAATGCGGCTTAGATTGGTATCGACAGGGGCCAAGGGCGAGGGGCGAGGTAGAGTATTAGCTGATTCTGCATCTGCCAAGATGGTGGGTAGATAGGAACGGCGGCTATATATCACACCATAGCTGTGGCCGTGTTTGCCGTGATGCACATCTAGCATCAGGCCAGCGCTGCGGCCGCTGGAAAAGCGTACATCTCGGGCTATCTCTTTTTCGCCTAATCGGAAAGCCGGCGTCACGATCTGGTTAATATCCCAAGGAGAGACAAATAAGCGCAGATAGTGTTGTCCTGGAACTCGGAGTTTTTCGGGCAGTAGCAAGGCTGGTTGGGGGTGTTTAGGGCGCTCGGGAAGGAGCTGGAGAGCCAAGCTAGGCAGCGCCATCGGGGCTATTGGCATCGCCCATTGGGTCTTCCCTGTAGCTTGGGGCTGCGGCGCAAAATCTTGGCTCTCTAAAGGAGACACGGCTCCTGCACTTGCCTGCAGCCCGTACTGGATGTCCATATTTAAACTAGGCGGTGCCTTCCAAGCTTCATGAGCCTGGTCGTTAAGCATGGAGGGCGCATGGGCAATTTTCGCCAAATTCTCCATTGTTGTTTCCTGATTTGCCGTTGGCTGGCCGTTGTGACTATTTTGCTCGGGCATGTGCGTGAACGGGGTATTCTCCGTACGCTTGGAGAATGGCTCCATGGCAACTGCTGTCCTAGTGCCACTAGCTACCGAACTGGGTTCCTTGGCCTGTTCTACGGCCGCGAAGGGCAAAGCTTGGGGTGTTTTTTGGGGTACAAGGGGGAAGAATTGCCAGAACAGCAGCATGGCAGATAGCAGCAAAGAAATCTCAGTGATTTTGTAAGCGATGATGGCCGAGCGACGCCGCGCAATCAACTCCAAGCGGGCGGCCAGGCGATTCCAGCCGCTTGTCTGATAAGGCGGTGGGCTAGCTTGGCGCAGCTTCTGATGGATCAATTGGTCGCCAGCCTGCTGATCCATCCGTTGTGCCAGTTCCTCCCAGCCTTTTGGCGTGCCGCTGTTGGAGAGCGGACGCTCTAGTTTTTGGCGCAATTGCTCGTCAAAGCCCAATGCTTGGTGATCCAGCGTATTAGCCAGTTCCTCCCAGCCTAGGGGTGGGCTGATAGGTTGCCAGCTAGTTAGCTTTTGGCGCACTTGCTCGTCGAATTGTTTTTGCTGGTCTCGGTTCATATTTATCGCCCCGGGGCCCTTAATGATTTTTGCAATTTTGCACGTGCTTTTACTAAATTTGAGCGGGAGGTGCTTTCGGTGATGTCTAGTTGTTCTCCAATTTCCTTATGAGAGTAGCCTTCAATGACATACAAATTGAAAATGGCGCGGTAGGTAGGAGGTAGTTGCTGTACGGCCAGCAAAATTTCGGCTACACTACACTGGCTAATAATGTCTGGATCGTTGGTGCTTAGGTGGTGGGCTTGGTCGATATCTTCCGTCCTTCTTTTTACCTGCTTGCGGTAGCTATCGATAGCGGTATTTACAGCAATGCGCTTCATCCAGGCGGTGAGGGAAGTGCCTGTTTGATAGCTGTCTATTTTGGCAAAAATTTTGAGGAAGCTCTCGTGTAGCAAATCCATCGCCTCGTCTTCGTTGGCAGCATAGCGCATACACACGGGCATCAACGAACTGTAAGACGTTTCGTACAGCACTTTTTGTGCCCATCGTTCCTGCCTAATGAGGGCCGATATGAGCTGCTCCTCCCCCAGATGGGCTATGCTAAGCGGACGATCCATAATTGGTTGTTTATGTCAGGGCGCAGGCAATATAGCACTCAACCCAGCATATATAGAATTGTTCGGTGGATCATCAAACGGCTGCAAGCGGCAACTTTTATACTGCACTTCGCTGAAAAGCCTCGCCGTCCGTACGGACGCCTACGTTTTTGCCCCGTTCAGTGTGAAAGTTACTACACTTTCGCTCGCTCATGGCCTACCGAACAACTCTAATTAAAACCGAAAGGTAAACGTTTTTTTGCTTTTTTTCGCTGCCTATTCTTTTTTTTGTGTCTGCCAGGGTCTGGGTGTTGGTGTAAAAACAAATCCGAGGTTTTCCGATTTGCATTCAATAAATTGATTTTGAGCACAATTTATTGGGTGTGAATCGAGGAAATGAAAAGAGGATTTTATTTTTTTATCGTCATTAGTTCGTAGGTTCGCAGCAAAAATATACATGAGAGCGATGATTTTTGCTGCCGGCTTGGGAACGCGTCTGCGACCGCTTACCAACGATCGGCCTAAGGCTTTGGTGGAGGTGGGCGGTAGAAGTTTGCTGGCACATAATTTAGAGAAGTTGGAGGCCAGCGGCTTTCAGGAAATGGTGGTTAACGTGCATTATTTTGCTGAGCAAATCATCAGCTTTGTGGCAGAGTGGGGCAAAAATGCGGGAGCAAGGCCAAAAGAGAGGAGCCGTGTTCTAATCTCCGACGAGCGGGAAATGCTATTGGAAACTGGCGGCGGCCTATTAAAAGCAAGGGATTTCCTGGAGGGAGCACCCTTTTTGGTACACAATGTGGATGTTTTGTCTAGTTTGGATGTAGCTGCTTTTTACCGGGCGCATTTGGCGAAGGGAGGTTTGGGCTTGCTGGCTGTGCGCGATAGGCCTTCTTCGCGCTGCTTGCTTTTTGATCGGGAAAGTTTGGTTTTAAGGGGCTGGCGCAACAATCGTACGGGCGAGGAAAAACTGGCGCGCGCCTGCTTGCCTTCAGACCTATTTGCCTACGCCTTCAGCGGAATAGCGGCTTACGACCCTGCTTTGTTTACTTTTATGGCAGGCCGCGAAGGGCAAAAATTTTCGATTATCGATACCCTCCTGCTTGCCGCTCGGGAAACCGATATTTATGCTTACCCCCACGATGCCGATCGGTGGATAGACGTGGGGCGCCCCGACGCGCTTGTGGCAGCGGAAGCGATGGGCTTTGGCGCGATGTAGCGCTAGGATTCTACCACGAGGTCTTCAAAGAAATCGGCTAGTTCATCAAAATCCTTAAAGCCTACTTTTTCTTCTTCACCACCGCGCACCGAGAAGCCTGCCAGGGCGGGCAGGGCCTGCAGCGCACTGCTAGGGCTTGTACCGCTTATTTCCAGCAAAATAGGATAGTTGGCGGTGATTGTCTGTAAGCTTTGCAGCGTGATAGGGGTGCTATCCAAGAGCGCTGCCCATTGGATGCCGGCCTTAGCAAAATTCAGGACAAAGCAGTCTGCGAACTGCTTTCTGGCTTCCAAGAACTGTCGAATATCTTCTGCTAGGGTAGGGGAGGGGGCGGGAATCATTTCCACCCAAATGGGCAGCTCGTATATTTGTGCAGCGGCTGCAATCTCCATTGGGGTGTGAATTTGGCTGAGTTGTAAGGCATCCAGCCGGTAAGTGGCGAGGTCTTCGGCGGTTGGCAGGGCGTCGGTAGGCGACCATTCTCCTACGATTTGGGGCCCTTCTATCCAGGCTCGGATGGCCTCTACTTCGGGGAGGCTAATCCCGGCAGTGCCAATTGGGAAGCCCAGATAAGCTACCTCCCAAGCAGCAAAATAGCGGGCATCTGTGAGGTGGCTGACCTCGGCAGCCTTAACAATATTTCGTAACATACCGCAAAGTTATACAATACAATCTAAAGCACAATTTTTCGTTTTCCTTTGGGCAACTTGCCAACTTACCCTATCTTGCAGCTTGAAAGTATTCCTTAGTTTTCAGTCACATTGTCCATCAGGCACTTAGTATATAAAATCAGCGGATATGGATCGATTAGATGCGCAAGAAGCCCGGTGGTTTGCCTTGCGAACAGCCAACCGCCACGAGAAAATAGCTGCTAAGCTGCTAGCCCGCCAGCATATTGAAACCTACCTGCCCCTACAACAGGTTAAGCGCAGGTACCATCGCAAAATTGTTAGTCGCGAGCTTTGCCTACTCCCCAGCTATCTTTTTGTGCACATACGAAAAGAGGAAGCCAAATTCGTTCACGAAAGTCCATATGCCAACTTTGTTCGGATAGGCCCTACTAGGCTAGACATCCCACAGCGGGATATTGATTTGATGCGGCAAATTACGGGCGAAGATTTGCACTGGGAACCCATCGCTAGGGAAGAGTGGCAGAAAAACGATCCTGTTGAGCTAGTAGGGGGTAATTTTACGGGGCTGCAAGGTCATTTTCTTGAGCAGAAAAACAAAAAGAAATTTGTCATTTCTATCGAAAGCCTCGGGCTGCTTGGCCTGGGGTATTTGGTAGCTACGGTAGATAGCCGTTACGTTGTACGGCGGTTAGCACATTAAAACGCCAAGCCATTGAGGCTTGTAAAATCATAGGTTGAAACACATACAGGTGCTGAAAACCAATTTGTTATATCCTCGCTGCTCGCGAGCTGAGCCAATGCGTCTGCGACACATGGACGGCCTCGCCGTTTCTTTTTTAAAAAGCCCACTTCTTCTTCTATGAAAACTGTACTCATTACTGGTGCCGCTGGCTTCTTAGGCTCTCATCTATCTGATCGCTTTATCGCTGAGGGGTACCGAGTGATTGGCATGGATAATCTCCTGACAGGAAGCATGCACAACATCGAGCATCTCCTGCCGCTGGAGCGCTTTAGCTTTTATCACCACGATGTGAGCAAATATGTACACGTGCCTGGCGAGCTAGACTACATTCTTCACTTTGCCTCTCCTGCCAGCCCAATCGACTATCTTAAAATGCCGATTCAGACCCTCAAGGTGGGTTCGCTGGGGACGCATAACCTGCTCGGCCTAGCTAAAGCAAAAAATGCGCGCATGCTCATCGCTTCCACCAGCGAAGTATATGGCGATCCGCTCATTCACCCCCAACGGGAAGACTATTGGGGCAACGTGAATCCCGTTGGCCCAAGGGGTGTGTACGACGAAGCCAAGCGCTTTCAAGAAGCCATTACCATGGCCTATCACACCTATCATGGTTTGGAAACGCGCATCGTGCGCATCTTCAATACCTATGGCCCCCGAATGCGCATCAACGACGGCCGCGTTTTACCAGCTTTTATTAGCCAAGCCATTCGTGGAGAAGGCCTGACGGTCTTTGGCGATGGCTCTCAAACGCGCTCCTTTTGCTACGTAGATGACCTTGTGGAAGGTATCTATCGCTTGCTCCTGAGCGACTACGCTGACCCCGTAAACATCGGCAACGATGACGAAATTACCATTCTCGATTTCGCCAAAGAAATTCTGGCGCTGGTGAACAATCCTAAGGCTTTCCTAGATCAGCGTGATCTGCCCGTGGATGACCCTAAGGTACGGAAACCAGACATTGGCCTCGCTAAAGAAATTCTCGCTTGGCAGCCAAAAGTAAGCCGAGCCGAAGGCTTGCAGAAGACATTACCCTACTTCTTGGAAGCAGTAGGACAAGCAGCGCATTGAGCGCCATAAAGCATGTTTAGATTCTTTAAATCGTCGCCACTACAATCTTATGACTTCCTAGGCACGGATGTGCACGCACATTTCCTGCCAGGTATAGATGATGGGGCTCCAGATTTGGCTAGCAGCCTAGATTTGATTGAACGTATGAGGGATATGGGCTACCATACCCTCTGGGCTACGCCCCACCTTATGGCCGATTTGTACCCCAACACGCCAGCCATCATTCAAGAAAAGCTGAACCTCGTGCGCCAAGCCGCCCAAGAAGCAGAGCTGAACATCGAACTGCACGCTGCGGCTGAATACCTCATGGATGAAGCCTTTGGTGAGAAGATTGCCAACGAAGAACTCCTCACTCTGCCCGGCAATCGGGTATTGGTAGAAATGCCCTTCCAAGCCCCACCGCCTGAGTTGGATACTTATATTTTCCAACTACAAGCCGCCGGCTACCAAGTGGTGTTGGCGCATCCAGAGCGCTATTTGTTCTATCACCAACATCCAAAGCAGTACCAAGCTTTAGTGGAAAAAGGCTGCGAATTGCAAGTCAATCTCCTATCCTTAAGTGGCTACTACGGCAAACCGATTAAGGAAACAGCCAAGACGCTCCTCAAAAAAGGCTGGGTCAGCTTCCTAGGAACCGACCTGCACCACCGCCGCCATGCCGAGATGCTGCGCCAACTCGTGAAAAAGCCAAGCTGTGGCAAACTCCTGAACAAATACAAAAAAGGAATACAGAATGCCGCGCTTTAAACATGGCTCTGTTTTTAAAAACCTTGCTCCTGCACCTGGGTGCCCGCCTGGGCGTGAGCAAAAAGTACCAAAGTATTTGCTAAGAAACATAATATAAAAAAACTCCAAGGAACGCTGCTCGCTCCTGCAAGCACAGTGCCTATCTTGACCTTGAAAACGGACAACCGACAATGAAAACAACCTCCACGCTCCTCCTATTCCCACTGCTCGGCCTTGGAATCCTCGGCGCACAGCCTACGAAATACAAGTACGTAGAAACGGACAACAACTACCCCGAAAGCAATGCTACAGCGCCGTTTACCACCAAGATTTTAGCCTGAAGGAAATGTTCAATATGGCCTCCAATGAAGTTTTGAGAGAAGGTGATAAATTCCATTTTATGCGTTTAGAAACATCCTTTCGGGAAAAAAAGGGCATATACTTCGAACCACCTTTGATGCCCGCAAGCTCTCGGTAGAAGAAGCGCAATTACCCTTAGGTAGTTTAAATTTTCTCGCAGATGAGTCAGTCGTTGGCTCTGGCAGGATCACTTATAGCTTCAACGGGAAGGAAGAACTGCGCTCCTCTTTCCCTGGCTATTTTCTTAAATGGAAAAAGAAAAAATATAGCATCTCGGTTGCTTTTGTCAACAAAGAAAATCAAGAAAAGGGCAAAGAGTATAGCATCTTAGAGGGACTAAAGGAAATGCCTGAGGTGGTCTATTCTACCGTAGATGAGAAAGATCGTATTTGGTTGATTACACAAGTAAACGACGCCAAGAAGTTAGCGCAATCGGCTGGTAAAGTGCCGTTCATTACCTACCCCACCAAAATTGAAAAAGGGCTTGTAACGACTACCGAAATTGGCGAAAAAGGCGCTTACTTCCTCAATACGTCCGCTGTTCAAACGAAGGGAGATGAGGTTTGGATAGTTGCTTTCTATTCCGAAGAGAAGGTAGGGGGCGTTCAGTCGCTGGCTTATCTACAAATTGATCTTAAGGATCTGAGCACTCAAGAACTGAAATTGCAAACCATACCCACCAAGGCCTTGGAAGACCTCTATGGGGAAAGCAAAGCAGGAAAAGCACCGGATGAACTACAAGGCTTTCAGCTAAGCCGCCGCTTTGTGTATCGGGATGGAACGTCCGTTTTGGTGGCTGAAGAAAATACTTTCGTTAGAAAGCTGGTGACAGAAAGAAGTTTTGATGGCAAAGATCGGACAGGTTTGAAAAAAATCCCGCATTTTGCTGATCTGTTGGTGTTCAAAATTGATGAAACCGGCGAAATACTTTGGGACAGAGGCATTCGGCGAGAAGCTGCTGATACCCCGCTAGGAAGAGGCGTCTTTTTCGACAACGACCAGCTGCACTTCTTGCTCAACGCGAAGCAAGAGATAAAAGAGGAGGGTAAAAAAGCTATGCTATTTCAAAATGCAGCTAAAGAAAACACGGCCCTTTGGCTGCTAGTGCAGGATGAAAATGGAGAAATACAGCTCGACAAAATAAAAGATAACAGGCGGGACACTTTCGTGCATACCTTCCGAGGCCATTATAATGAAGGCTATTTAGTGGCCGTTACTGGCGGGCATGCTCCTCTCATAAATCTAGGTTTTGGTTCTAGTTAAGCAGTCAAAAACCAAAACCTCTTCCTGCTGAAAGTTTATTGAGAGCAAGTGCATAATTTTTAATAACCAACAACTGATAACTAAATGACTTTCCAAAGACTAAGCCCTGCCGAGCAAGTAGCCGAGCTCCGAGCCAAAAAGCAAGCTATTTCCGTGATCGGTTTGGGCTATGTGGGCTTACCGATGGCGCTGGAGCTGGCTAAAAAATTCCGCGTCATCGGCTTTGATATTTCCGAAGCGCGGGTGGCGATGATGCAGGCTGGCCAAGACCCCAGTGAAGAGCTGGGGGCTGAGGCTTTCGACGATAAAGATATTGTTTTTACAACAGATGCTGGCCAGTTGGCAGGAGCCGTGTTTCATATTGTAGCCGTGCCTACACCCGTCAGTGTGGCTAGCGTTCCAGACCTCAGAGCCTTGATGGGAGCCTCCATTGCCGTTGGGCGAGTGCTTAAAGAGGGAGATATCGTGGTGTATGAGTCCACCGTTTATCCCGGCTGTACGGAAGAGGATTGTGTGCCCGCTTTAGAGCGGGAAAGCGGCCTGCTGTTTGGTCAAGATTTCTTTGTAGGTTATAGCCCCGAGCGCATCAACCCCGGCGACAAAGAGCACACCGTAGATAAAATCCTAAAGGTGGTGAGCGGCAGCGATGAAGACACACTGGACATCGTAGCCCAAGTCTATGAAGCCGTGATTACCGCCGGCGTTTACAGAGCCAGCAGCATCAAAGTAGCCGAAGCCGCCAAAGTGATTGAAAACACTCAGCGCGACATCAACATCAGTTTCATGAACGAGCTGTCCATCATTTTCGATCGGATGGGCATAGATACCAAAGAAGTGCTGGACGCCGCAGGTACCAAATGGAACTTCCTGCGCTTCTCGCCCGGCCTCGTAGGGGGCCACTGCATTGGCGTAGATCCCTACTACTTGCTGCATAAAAGCATGCAGATGGGCTACCACCCCCAGGTGATTGCCAGCGGCCGTAAGGTAAACGATGCCATGCCCGCCTTCATCGCCCAAAAAATGGTGCAAAGCCTAATCAAAAACGGTAAAAACCCCGCGCAAACCAAGGTACTGCTGATGGGCATCACCTTCAAAGAAGATGTGTCCGATATCCGCAACTCCAAAGTAGCCGACGTGGTAAAAGAATTGATGAAATACGCGGTAAACGTGCACATCATCGATCCTCATGCCTCCCCCAACCAAGTGGCTCACGAGTACCGCCTAGCGATGGTGGATCAGCCTTCCGACGACTATGACGCCATCATCGTAGCCGTAGCCCACAAAGCCTACAGATCGCTAGATGCCGACTACTTCCGTAGCCTTATGCGCGAGGGGGATCCCCTCCTCCTTTTTGATTTGAAAGCGATCTACGCACTCGATCAATTTCACGCAAACGAAACCGTTTGGAGACTCTAGGTTACTTCGCTCACCCCACCGCTTGTATCGACGAAGGAGCCATCATCGGCGCTGGCAGCAAAATCTGGCATTTCTGCCACCTGATGCCCGGCTGCCAGCTAGGCGAGAATTGCAGCTTAGGACAAAATGTCTTCGTGGCCAGTGGGGTCGTGCTAGGCCGGGGCGTCAAGGTGCAAAACAACGTCTCCCTCTACGAAGGGGTGATTTGTGAAGACGAGGTCTTCCTGGGGCCTAGCTGCGTTTTTACCAACGTGCTCAACCCCCGAAGCGCCATCAACCGCAGGGGGCAGTATGCCACCACCCGCGTAGGAAAAGGGGCTAGCGTCGGTGCTAATGCTACCATCGTCTGCGGCCATGATATTGGCGCCTTCGCCTTCATTGGCGCTGGAGCCGTGGTGACAAAAAGCGTTGCTCCCTACGCCCTGGTGGTGGGCAACCCCGCTCGGCAAATTGGCTGGATGAGTGCCTACGGCCACCGCCTCCACTTCAACCCAGCAGGCAGCGCACAATGCCCAGAAAGTGGTAAAGTGTATGTACTGTCGGATGGTGATGTGAGGGAAGAGGGGTGAGGGTAGAGACGTTTTACTAAAACGTCTCTACCCCCACCCCTAAAACGTCTCTACCCCTGTTACCCCTATTTGTTGTTAGCTGTCAACGCCCCGATTGCCCTCTACCCCTTTCCTACCTTTATCCACTTTGGCAGGCTCAGCGCATCGCCTTTCCTCCTTTCCAACCTTAATAAGCCATGCAAAAAATTCTCCTTACCGGCACAGCTGGTTTCATAGGTTCCCACTTGGTGCAGCGCCTCGTGGCGGATGGCCGCGAAGTAGTGGGGCTGGATGTGATCAATGACTACTACGATGTGCGGGTAAAATACGGCCGCTTAGAACGCGCAGGTATCCCCGAAAGCCAGATCGAATATGGGCAGTTGGTACAAAGCCAAACCCTGCCCAATTACCGCTTCGTCAAGATGGACTTGGTGGATAGAGCCGCCATGGAAAAGCTCTTCAAAGCCGAGCAGTTCGACGCTGTGGTGAACCTCGCCGCCCAAGCAGGGGTGCGCTATAGCCTCGTGAACCCCCAAGCTTATATTGATAGCAACATTGTGGGTTTTACCAATATCCTGGAGTGCTGCCGGCACCAAGGGGTGAAGCACCTCGCCTATGCCTCCAGTTCCAGCGTGTATGGGCTGAACGAAAAAATGCCGCTCTCCACCAGCGATAATGTAGATCACCCGATCTCCCTGTATGCTGCTAGCAAGAAAAGCAATGAGCTGATGGCGCATACCTATAGCCATCTCTTTGGCCTAGCCACCACCGGCCTACGCTTCTTTACCGTCTATGGTCCTTGGGGGCGGCCCGATATGGCACTTTTCCTTTTCACCGAAGCCATACTGAAAGGCGAACCCATCCAAGTCTTCAACTACGGGGAAATGGTGCGCGACTTCACCTATATCGACGATATCGTAGAAGGCATTGTGCGCGTGTTGCAGCATCCGCCGCAGGGCAATAAACAATGGTCTGGAGAAAACCCCGATCCTTCCACCTCCAAGGCGCCCTACAAAGTTTATAATATTGGCAATAACAATCCCGTAAAACTGATGGACTTCATCCAGGCCATCGAGGAGGAAGTTGGTATCGAAGCCCAAAAAGATATGCTGCCCATACAGCCCGGCGATGTGCCCGCCACCTACGCCGATGTACAGGATTTGATGGATGATCTGGACTACCGCCCTGCTACCCCCATCCGCCAAGGCGTGAAGGCTTTTGTGGATTGGTATCGGGCGTTTTATGGGGTGTAGTACATTCAAATTATGTCAGACAAGTTCATTCCTTCTTACGTTGGCCTACGCCACGATCTAATCAAGTTATTGCCCGAGCAACCAGAAAAGCTTCGGCTGTTAGATATTGGCTGCTCTACGGGCATCAATGGGGAATATCTCCGCGAGGCCGGACGGATCAGCAGCTTGTGGGGGATAGAATACGATGCCGATATGGCAGCCGTGGCTAGCCGACACTACGATCAGGTGCTTGTGGGCGATCTGGATACGATGCCACTAGCGGCGAAACTACCGCTAAAGGCCTTCGACTGTATGCTCTGCGGCGATGTACTGGAGCATCTGCGAAGACCAGAAGAAGTACTGGCTTGCCTACACCCGCATCTGGCAGATGACGGCCGCGTGATTATTTCTGTACCGAATATGCGCCATATATCGGCCATTTTACAGCTGGTATTCAAAGGCTATTGGCCCAGAAATGAGCGCGGCATATTCGATAAAACCCACCTACAAGTAGTAACCAAACGCAACCTGCAAGAATGGGTAGAGACGGCTGGCTTCCAGGTCGTGAGTTGGCATAGAAACTACCGCTATCGCGACCCCATTGGGAGTAAATTCCCCCTCTGGGCGCTGGGCCATAAATATGTATTCCCCGATCTCTATACCTTTCAGCATATTGTGGTGGTTCGGAAGGTATAGGAGCTAAAGATATAGGTTCCGATTGAAGTGAAAATGTTGCATTTCTTCCTTCAAACATTGTTGCTAAGGAACGTCGCGCTTAATAAGTGTCCAATTTGATAGACAATCCTCCTTGTAGTCAGGAACAAATTGAAAATTAAAAATTAAAAATGATTTGGCTCTTTTGAGAATCTAGAAAATTTCAACGCTAGCGAGCAGTGCTCGATATCTCCCTTATATCCCAAAGCGACTCCATTGTCACTCGCCCATTGTCAATTCAATAAATCCATTGAAACGGTAGCACTCGATTAAGACAGTTATTTACTCAAAGCTCCTAAGTAAGGCCAAAGCATCTTTTAGCTGCTATTTTTTGGCAAGCCAAAGTTCCTCGTAGAGGTAAATACCTATAAACATGGCTAAAAAAAGTACACATTGCTCCTGCGTGAGCCAAATTGAAAACCGCCACCACCACATCAAACGTAGCCCTTGAGCTTCCAGCAGCAAATAGCTAAAAATTTCTTCACCGTAGGGGCGCTCAAATACTCGGGGATGCTCTTGGCTTTTATAGGGAGTGCGTTTATCTCGCGGCAAATCACGCCAGCAGAATATAACATACAAGTTACAGGCGCCATCTATTATGGCATCGCACAAATATTCTTGGATGCAGGCATCAGCATGGCACTCATTCGCGAAGCCGATAACATAGATTTTCAGCGTAGCATGCGGCTTTTGGCGCTATTAGTTAGCGCAGGGCTGGCGACGCTTTTGCTGATCGTCAGCTACCCCATTGCACAGTGGTATGGGCAGCCAGCACTGCTGGGCGTGCTAGCTTTATATGCAGTTTGCTTGCTGCTAAGCGGCCTACCGCTAGTGCACGAGGCCGTTTTATCGAAGCGGGAACAATTTAGGCTCGTAGCTAGCACTAATTTATGGGCCTCCCTCCTACAAATTGTGCTTACCTATATACTGGCTGTGGCTGGCTTTTCTTTCTGGGCCCTGATCTGGCCGCTCTTGTTGGTGCCTGTGGTGAAATACTACCGCTTCAGACGTCAACTAAGGCTGCCGCTGCATAAAAATACGCTAAGGGAGCTACCTATGCGAGCCACGTATCAGAAAATAAAGCAGTTGGTAGCCAACATGACCTTATTTAAGGTACTGGTGTACGCCGCTTCTAATATAGACAATCTCTACCTCAGTAAGCTAGAAGGCAGCAATAGTTTGGCGCTCTACAATAGAGCCTACACCTTTAATCGCTTGCCCGTCAATATCATCAGTGGTGTGATCAATACGATACAGCTGCCGATGTTCCAGCGGCTAAAAGACGAGGGGCAGGAAATACGCAGCGAGTTTGCTGACTACCTACAGTTGCTCGGCGCGCTGGGCTTCCCAGCCGTAGTGGTCTTTCACCTCTTTGGCTACGAAATCAGCGAATTTATCTGGGGGGCTAATTGGCGAATGGTAGGCGATTTTTTATATCCCCTTTCTATTATCCTCCCAACGGCCATCATGCTGAATGCCTGCGGTACGATGTTTATCCTCTACCAGGGCGAGCGCCAACTCGTTTACAATAGCATCATCAGCGCCGCCGCTCAGATCATTGGTGCTTCCGTTGGTATTTTCTTCTCCATCAAAGGGATGATTATCGGCCTCATTATCGGGAATCTGTTAGGAAGCCTACCCATCACTATGTACTTGGGTTTTTACCGACTTTTTGGCTACAGTGTGCAGCGAATATTTCGTATTTGGGCTTTCAACTATGGCCTGGTACTAGGCTTACTACTGGCTTATTGGCTACAGGACACCCGCTTGCAGTATGCCGTATTGTTACTTTATAGCTTGGGTTCTATCTTTTTGATGGTACGGTACTACAGGAGGTATTTTAGCGGAGCGAGGACTTAGTTTTTTGCTCACGCCCCAGTACGGGCACTTTGTGCAGGAGCAGTGCCCACCAGGAAAAGCAGTGTAAGCTTCAACCCATGAATTTATTCGGAAGTTATGGGAAACAGTAATATGCATCTAACCACCATCATCGTCACCTACAATGGATTCCAATGGCTAGATAAATGCTTGGGAAGCCTTCGAAGCAGCAGCCTGCCAACACAGGTGATCGTAATAGACAATGCCTCTCAGGACGGCACACCAGCCTATATCCAAGCGCATTACCCGGAAGTAGATCTGATATGCTCCGATAAAAACCTAGGTTTCGGCCAAGCCAATAACCTAGGTATCCAAAAGGCGCTTGCGCAAGGAGCAGCTTATTGCTTCCTCCTCAACCAGGACGCCTGGGTGGCGGAAGATACGCTCGCCATCCTCATTGAAAAAGCCACTACCGCCCCAGAATATGGTATTCTTAGTCCCATTCACCTCAACGGTAGTGGGGAGTTGCTGGATGCAGCCTTCTACGAATACATTACACACAAAAATAAATACGGTAGGGAAGTGTACTCCCATCTAGCGCTAAACAGGGATCGCTCCCTTATTCAGCCAACCGATTTTATCAATGCTGCTGCCTGGCTGATGAGCCGTGCTTGCTTGGAGCGGGTAGGAGGCTTTAGTCCACTCTTCTTCCACTACGGCGAAGACCGCGATTATGCGCAGCGCCTACACTACCACGGGCTTTGCATCGGCTTTTGCTGGCAAGCCCACATATACCACGACCGAGAAGCAAGAGATCCCGCTTTCAACCCCGCCAAACAAGCCCGCTATGCTGAAACACACTTACGTAACCTCCTGGCTGACATTCGGCAGCCCAAGCCATTCAAAAGTTTCTGGATGGCAGGCTTGCGATTCGTCCTGGAAGCCCTCAGTAAAAAAGAATGGAAGCTGGCCGCCCAACTGCTAGGACAACTGTGGGCCAGCTATCGGGAATGGCCGAAGATTAAGAAACATCGGAAAATGGCTACGGTACTCAAGGCTAAGTGGGCGCTGCCGCAGACGTGAAGTTTTGCGCTTCTAAGTTAGCCTTGCCCCTGACGATAGTCCTGCCCGAGCGAGAGCAACAATTGAGCCTAGCTACTCTTCAGTCTGGCCGTAAGCAAAAGCAAGCCAATAGCTAGCAGACCACCTTTTGTGTTAATCCATCAGTACGGCTTACGCAAATCCATCAGTAAAAGTCATGCAAATCCATCAGTGAAGTTTATGTATATTTGCCGTGGCTAAACAAAGTGAGATGATAATTGACCGGAAAATAAGGCAATACATCGAGGAAATGGCTCGCTTTTTTCCGATTATAAGCTTCCTCCTCCTCTCCTTGGCGAGCCTACAAGCGCAAGGAATGCCCTCCGCTGCCCAAGAGGCGCAAGCCAGAGCCATCTTGCAACGCAAAGGCGTGGACGAAGCGGAATTGAAGAACCGCCTGCTGCTACAAGGCCTAGATGTAGATCGGATGAGCACAGCCGAACTTATGGCCGCCCGCCCGCAAATCGAAGCCGTCATTGCTGAACTGGAAGCCGAAAAAAAGCAGGCCGAACAGCCTCCGGTGCCGCCTGTCGTAGAAACTACCGCTGTTAGTGCACCAGTGAAGGACAGCCTACTGCCCCTCGATACGCTGCTGCCACCCGCCTCGGAAGAAGAAGTCTGGGGGCATGCCCTCTTTCGCAATCGCAGTTTAGAGGTCTATCAAGCCAACGACAATGTGCGCCCCCCCGATAGCTATCGCCTTGGTGTGGGCGATGCCGTGGCCATCAGCATCTTCGGTGCTAGCCAGGCCGATTTGAAATTTATCATCGATACCGAAGGTTTTATCCGCCCGCCTAGTATGCCGCGCATCTACCTCAAAGGCATCGCGCTGGGAAAGGCAAAAGAGCTAGTCGAAAGCCGTTTTCGCCAATACTACAGCTTTCAGCCCGGGCAATTTAGCCTTGTCGTGGACGCCGCCCGAAGCATCAGCGTCAACGTGTTTGGGGAAACACGACGCAACGGCAGCTTCACCATCAGCGCCGTCAACACGGCCTTCAATGCCATCATCGCAGCCGAAGGACTGAAAGAGAGCGCCTCCATCCGCCAAATTAAACTGCTGCGCAACGGCACCGAGCAGCTTATCGATGTTTATCGCTTTCTCCTCGACCCCGCCAGCGAAAACGATTTCTTCCTCGAGAACAACGACATTATCTTCGTGCCAGCGGCTGGGGATATCGTCCGCTTAGAAGGTGCCGTTGCCCGCCCCATGCGCTACGAAGTGCTAGCAGGCGAAACCGTTGCCGATGCGCTCTACTACGCCGGTGGGCTACTACCAGGGGCCGCTCCCGAAAACCTCACCTTGCTGCAAATGCAAGAAGGCCGCGAGAAAGTCATCAACCTCAACCTAAAAGCAGGAGGTGGGGAAGTGGTTTTCCATCCAACTACCTCTTCTATCGATGGGACTAAGGTGGCTACACGCAGGAGCCATATTTTGCGCATACCGAGCAGAGTGGGTGCAGTGCAAAATTTCGTGACCATCAGTGGGGCTGTCTCGCTGCCCGGTGCTTATGCCTACCAAGCGGAAATGGGCCTGCGGAGCCTCCTAGAAATAGGTCAGCTCCGAGACGATAGCCGCCGCGATGTGGCTTTCCTACGCCGACAAAATCTGGATAGTACCTTCCAGTTGCTTTCCATCCCTCTGGCCGATTGGCTGGATAATCCCCAACTTACCACCGACTACCCCCTGCAGCGCCTCGATGAGCTGATCATCCTCAGTATTGCCGATTTTGCCTCCCAAGCTAGCATTACTGTTACCGGTGCTGTGCGCGATACCCTTACTGGCTACCCCTATAGCACCGCAGATAATCTTACTGTGGAGGATGCTATCCTCCTCGCTGGAGGCCTTACAGAAAACGCCAGCCAGCAAGCCTTCCTCACGCGCACCAACCCCGCTAATACCCAAGAACGTCAATACCTCCGCGTGGATATTTCCACCCCCGAAGGCCTAGCTACCAAGCTGCGGCCCAACGACGAATTACGGGTTTTCCCTCGAGAAAAATTTAGCGATCCCTTCCCCCTCACCGTCAAAGGCGCCGTCAGAAACCCCGGTACCTATATCTACGATCCTAGCTTGGGATTGGCCGACCTACTCACCCTAGCTGGAGGGCTCAAACTAGAGGCAGCCCGCAATAAAATTGATGTCTTCCGCCTTATTTTAAAGCAAAATGAGACTACCCAAACCACTAGCCAAACACTGGAAATAGACGAAGACTTCAACATCAACGGCCAAGCCAATTTCCAACTCCAACCTTACGACGTTGTGGTAGTGCGTAGCGTGCCCGAGTTCGAGCTGATCCAGACGGTGAAAATAGAGGGCGCCGTTCGCTACCCCGGCGATTATGCCCTCGATAGCCGCAACCTACGCCTCAGCGAGCTGGTGAACAAAGCTGGCGGCATCACGGTGGAGGCCTTCCCCGCAGGTGCGAAGCTCTACCGCCAGGAAGGCAATGTCGGTTACGTCGTCATTCGGCTGTTCGATGCCCTCACCAACCCAGAGGGCGTGGCCAACATCACTCTCAAGGATGGCGATATCCTTGAAGTGCCAAAAGCACTCGATCTGGTCGCTATTCGCCCCACCGGCACCCAAGCAAACGAAATTTATGATATGGAACTCTTAGAGGACGGCACTTTGGATATAGCCTTCAGCGGCGAAAGAAGCGCCAAATGGTACATCGATAAATTTGCTGCTGGCTTCAATAGCCAAGCCAAACGCCGCAGCCTCACCGTCCAGTACCCCAATGGCGAACTAGGAAAAATCAAAAAAATCCTATTCTTCAACAGCTACCCCCAAGTCCGCTCTGGTAGCAGCATACAAATGAGCCTCAAAGCCCCCAAGAAAGAACGCCAAGCTCGCGAAGAACCCATCGACTGGGTAGGCATCACCCAAGTTACCCTGGGTGGCCTCACGACCTTGCTGACTTTGTATTTGTTGTTGGAGCGGAGTAATCCATAGAAAAATGGCTATCGCAGAGCATGAGCTTACAGCTCAAGAATTAACCCATAAATTAGGTCGTTATGTCCGACTCTTGTGGGCGAAGAAAGGCTGGATTGTAGGAACTGCCTTGGTTTCGGCAGCTATTTTCTCTTATACTACATGGAGTAAGCCCTTTCTGTACACCGCTAAAACAAGCTTCATGGTGAATGAGGAAAGTGGTGGCTCCAGTAGTGGTATTGGTGCTTTACTAGGACAGTTCGGCTTAGGCATGGGCGGAGGGAGTGACTTTAATTTGGATAAGATTGTTGAGCTAGGCCGGTCTCGTTACCTTATTCAACAGGCTTTTTGGGATACCGCTTTTGTTGATGGCCGTTTGGATATACTTGCCAATCACCTTATTAGAGATCAAGAATTTCACAAGGAATGGAAGAAAGACTCGTTGCTTCGCGACTTTTTATTTACCGCTGTCGATCCTCAAAAGTTTAGTAGAACAGACAATGATGCCTTGCTCCGATTGCATGCGGCTATGGTTGGAAGCGAATTGAGGAAAATACCAGGTCTGCTACAAATTAGCTATGCCGACGAGAGTGGAATTTTGCAGTTATCCGTCAGGACGCGCTCCGAAGCCTTATCGCTTGCTTTTGCCTCCAGTTTATACGCCGCGCTGAGTGAGTTCTATATCAAAAAAACTACAGAAAAGCAGACGGAGACCGTGCGGATGCTGAACACAAAGGCCGATTCAATTTACACCGCACTTAATAAGGCCGAATATAGTTTGGCACAAAAGCGGGATCGTTCTTTGGGTCTGCAAGAACAGCGGCAGCAAGTTGATCAAAGTAGGCTATTGCGCGAAGTGCAAGTACTCACAATTATGTACGGCGAAGCGATAAAAAACAGAGAAACAGCCGATTTTTTGCTCAAGAGCACGACCCCTTTTTTTCAACTAGTTGACGAGGCCATAGGCCCGTTGGCAAAAGAGCGACAGTCGGTGATAAAAAGTACGGTCATGGGTGCTTTGATTGGCGGGCTATTGTGTAGCTCATGGTTCTTGTTTTTGGGCTTTGCATGGCCATTTTTTCGTTCCTTAGTGGTAGAATAATGCCACCTTTATGGGGGGGGAAGCATGGCTCTTAACCAGAAAAATGGCTCCTGCGTTAGTCATTAATACCTCAAGCACAGATCGCTAAATAACTAAAAAAGCCTTGGAAAAACAAAATATATTGGTGGTTTGCAATGCGGATATGAGCGGCTACACCAGCATAGAGCGGAGTTTTGCATTGGCTTTTAAGCAAATAGGCCAGGAGGTGAGGGTGTTCGAGATGGGGCGTTTGGACTTTGGCTTGATAAGTAGAATTATTTATCGATTGCCTGGTGTTCAAGCTCATTATGAAAAGAGCTACAACAGACGTTTGTTAGGGAATATCTTGGAGGATACTGACATTATTTTTTATCTAAAAGGGTCTTATTTATTTCCGGCTACACTGGCTACCATACGGAGGCAGTACCCCCATATTCGTCAACTGTGTTTTCACCCTGACGACCCTTTCAATCGACGTAGCGGCCCCAAGCGTATGCTGGACTGTATTGCCGAAATGGATCATTATTTCATATGGAAGAAAGCACTGATAAGACCCATCCAATCGGCTGGGTGTGCTAGCGTACACTATCTACCTTTCGCAGCCGATACGAGTTTGATTCCTGATTTTTTTCCCACTGCTTACAGGGAAGACCTGGCTTTTATCGGTAATGGTGACACGGAGAGACAGCAATTCATGGAGGCAGTGAGTAGCTACAACCAAGCCAGCGGAAGACCAATAAAAATTAGCGTGTTGGGGGAAAATTGGCGATCTATAGCCGGTGTTCGGCAGGGCGGTGGAAAAACGGGAGCATCTTATTTTGAGCAATGCCGCTTTACAAAGATCAATATCAATACGCTGCGCCAACAAAATAAGGAAGCCACGAATATGCGGACTTTTGAGATACCGGCTTGCGGTGGTTTCATGCTGCATGAGTATAGTGAAGCGGCTGCGGAAATTTTCTTAGCCGATAAAGAGGTGGTTTATTTTCATAGCCCGAAAGATTTGGTAGAGAAAGCGCGCTACTATTTGGAACACGATTCCGCACGAGAAGCCATCCGTTTGGCAGGTCATAAAAAGGCAACTGCCTATGAACAATCGTACACTGCTAGGGCGAGTGAGATCTTGGCCTGCGTGGATGCTGCAATATCCTGATGCTATTTCGATCCTAAGCGAACTTTAAAAAAAAGCGTTTTGCTTAAACGGCTCTTTCAAGGGATATTGGCGAATGTTTTCGGGCAGTTTGGCACAGCTTTCATACAACTAGTTGGCGTGCCGGTTTACCTCCACTATTGGGGTGTAGAGCAGTATGGCGAATGGTTGTTGTTATACACCATCCCAGCTTATTTTGGCTTGGCAGATATTGGATTGGGCACCGTGGCTGCTAACGAAATTTGTATCCGAGTAGCCAAGCAGGATATTTCCGGAGCTCTGGTGGTTTTTAATACTGTTTTTCACATGGTACTATGGACGTGTGCGTTCATGACCGTTCTAGTTTTAGCAAGTTGCGGGTGGCTTCCGCTCTTCACCTGGTTTCAGTTTGAGCATCTTAGTGAGTCTCAGTTTTTCCTCTGTGTTGCTGTATTTTTAATCTACGCGATTATAGCGATGGTTTCCGGACTTTTTATTACAATCTATCGCTCAGAGGGGGCTTATGCCCGAGGACAGTTTATTAGTAACCTGATGCGAATTACAGAGTTTTTGTTCATTATGTTTGGGATTGTAGCAGGGCAGCAGTTGGTATTTGCCGCTTGCGCCTTGTTAGGTACGCGGCTGCTGGGCTTTCTATTTATCTATGGGGATTTGAGGCGTCGTTATGCTTGGTTTCGGGTTCAATTAAGGCAATTTGATAAGGGTATGGCTCACTTTCTTTTTCGGCCAGCACTTGCTTTCTTTACGTTTCCTTTAGGGAATATTCTACTCAACCAAGGCCTGCTAGGGCTTATTGCCAAATCATTAGGGCCAGCGGCAGTGGTTACCTTTAGCACGTTGCGAACGCTCGCCAACTTCATCCGGCAGTTGGTAAGCACGATCAACCAGTCAGCTTGGCCGGAATTTTCAGCACTTTTTGCAAAGAAAGAACTAGCGTTAGCCAATAAGCTATTCCAAAGAACCATACAGTTTACCATTATATTGGTAGCGACAGCCGCTATTTTTCTTTGGATTATCACGCCGGTTTTCCTCGATTATTGGACTTTGGGCAAGGTAAATGTAGAACAACCATTCTACACGCTGTTGCTACTTTCTACCACACTTACTACCCTGTGGAATGCTAGCATGATTATTCCGCTGTCGGTGAATAAACATGCAACCGTATCCACGTACTTTGTTGCAGGAGCGCTTCTAGCTTTTCTTCTAGCTTTTTTGTTTGTTGGAGATTGGGGTCTATTAGCTATTGTAGCTGCTTTGCTGTTGGTGGATATGATAATGCTTCCGCTTACTTTCAGGCAGGCTCTTTTGTTGTTGGATGCGGATCTAGGCAATTTAATTAAAGGGTTGCTAGATTTTTCTTTTTTTCAGAAATGGTGCTATGGTGGGAAGTAGTCACTTTTGGGCTTGGGGTGTCTTAATAGTCGCTGTGGCGGTTTTTTATCTATTTTTTAGCCAGATAGGACGTAAAATTGTAGTATTAAACATCATTAGCTTATTAGCCGTCGTACAATGGCTGTTGGCTCCTTTGGTGGCCTACACTTATTTCGATAAACAGTCGGATCTGGCACAGCTTTGGCAAACCGTCATGCCTATTAGCGAGGAGGCCTATTTTTCTTTTGCCTTACCAGCTACTCTGTGTTTAGTGGCAGGGTTGAATTTTCCTGCCTTTGGTAAAATAAAGAGGGATCATCATTTTTATTTGGAGCAAGCCAAGCTAAGATTAGCCAATACAGCTTCCTATGTGCCTGCACTTTTTATTGGTCTAGGATTTGTTTTCTACGAATTGCAAAATGTAGTACCGTTTAGCCTTCGGGCTGTATTTAATTTTGCTTCGCTACTGAGTTTTGTAGCTGTTTTGTATGGCGTGTACGCTAAGTCCGAGCTTCGGTTTTTTTACACCTTTGTTGTATTTGTTCTGCTATTGCGGCAAGTCATACAATCAGGGATGTTTGGGGAGTTGGTTTTCTGGACGCTGCTTTATGCACTCTTCTTTCTGTTGGGGAAAAAACCAAAGTTCGCGACTTTTCTACTTCTAGGAGGGATTGTTTTCTTAGGCGTTGTAAGTATTCAAGCCATAAAGAGTGATTACAGAAAGCTTGTCTGGAAAAATGGCAACAGGGGCTCGGATACAGGAGCTTTTTACAATCTAGTATTTGATAAAATCACTGATCCCAGCAATTTAGTACAGCCGGAGGCTTTATTCTTTGTAAACAACCGCATGAACCAAGGTGCTATTGTTGCCAGAACCATGAAGATGGTGCCGCAAGAAGTTCCCTTTGCAAACGGGGAGACCATCGGGCTGTCTATTTTGGCGGCCTTGGTACCTCGTATTTTCTGGCCCAATAAACCGATGGCAGGTGGTCATGAAAATGTGGCTAGATTCCTGAAAGACAAAACCGCCGCAAAGAGGCAGATAAGCTATAACCTCGGTCCAATTGGGGAAGCTTATGCTAACTTTGGCCGTGTAGGGGGCTGCCTTTGGCTGTTTTTTTATGGTTGTGTTTTCCGCTTCCTCTTTTTGGGCGTTTTGCACTTATGTCGTTCTTACCCTACTCTGGTCTTGTGGATTCCTTTTTTATTTGTTGGGGCTGTGAAAGTAGAAACGGATTTACTCAGCACTTTAGGGTCTGTGGTAAAAGGAGGAATTTTCGTAAGTTTTATTTTTTTTAGCTTTCACCATCTTTTGAAAATAAGGATATAGTGAAACGAGTACGTTATGTTTTCAGAAGCAAAGAGAAAAAAGGCACCAGCATAGAAGAAATTTTTTTTCGGCTGGCGCAGGAGCCGTGTGAAAATTGGGAGCAAGAAAAGTATTTCCTACAAGCTCACCGAAGTCTTTTTAGCAATCTACGCGAACTATTCCGCAAGCCTCCCGATCTTTATCACATCACTGGCGATATTTATCCCTATGCTATTTTTCTTTGGATGGCGGCTCCGGTGGTAACTACTATACACGATATTGGGCGCTATAAAGAGCTAACAGGCTGGCGGAAGTGGCTTTACGGAAAGCTTTGGATACAGTGGCCTATCTATTTTTCTAGGGCAGTTACGGTAGTCTCTACTTATACCAAGCAAGACATATTAAAGCATTTTAAGGTAAAGCAACACAAGATCAAGGTCGTCCCCAACCCCTATCCAGCTGAGTTCGTTTACACGCCAAAAACAGCACTAACGCAGCCTCCCCAGATTCTTCAGCTAGGAACAGCCGTTCACAAGAATATGGAATCATTGGCTGCGGCCCTTCAGGGACTAGACTGCCATTTGCTGATCTTAGGTCGGTTAAATTCAGCTCAAATCGCCTTGCTGGAGCAGTATAGAATTTCTTACGAGGCCTTCCAGGCTTTATCTTATCAAGCGGTATATCAACTATATCAGCGGGCAGATATTGTAACCTTTATCTCGCTGCACGAGGGTTTTGGTATGCCTATTATTGAAGCGCAGGCCGTTGGAAGGCCGGTTGTTACTTCCACCAATTGTTCTTTGCCCGAAGTAGGCGGAAGTGGAGCTGCCATCTATATCCAAAATGCCAAAGATATTGTAGCAATACGCCAGGCAATTATACAACTGTTGATTAGCGAAACACAGCGGCAGCAACTAGTGGCAGCAGGCCAAGAAAATATTCAGCGCTTCGAGACAAGCCATATTGCAGCAACCTACTACCGCATCTACGAAGCACTAATTTCATAAAACCTTGCTCCTCCTATATTGCTCTGCTCCTATCGGAACACCCGTATGGGCATTTTGCAAAAAAAAAGAAGCAAGCCGAAACCCTCTGAATAAAATACTCACTTCCTTTGGTCTTAAAAGACTACACTATGCCCATTAAGGCACTGTTCTTGTGCTCTAAGCTAGCCGACTATTTTTTGCATAGCGTTCGCGTATTTGCTCAAGAGACGCAAGTAGCGGTGAGTATTGTCCGCCTACCAAACAAAAGCGAAGCTCCTTATCAATACGATTTTCCTCCTACTTTTGATGTCCGACTTTTAAGTGATTTTGAATCGGACGCAGCCCTAGCCGATTACTGTTGGCAACTATCCCCTGATCTTATTTTTGTTGCAGGCTGGAGTATTAAAGCCTACAGGAACACGATTGACCAGTTTAAAGGCACTCCTACGCCTGTCGTCATGGGATTAGACAACCCTTGGCAGGGAAATTGGCGGCAAATATTAGGTTCGGTTTACTTTCGTTTATGGAGAAAAAAATACTATCAACGCGCTTGGGTGGCCGGCAGTGCCCAATATACTTTTGCGAGAATGCTGGGCTTCGGGCATGCGGATATTTTACCTTGTTTCTATGCCGCCAATCCCACCCACATTGAAGCAGCAAAAACCTGGGAAGACAAACCTAGAGAAGGGGATAAAATCTTGTTATTTGTTGGCCGACTGGTGGAAGCTAAAGGGATAAGAGAGTTGTACCGAGCTTTTGATCGGCTACAAGCTCCAGGCTGGCAGCTCTGGATTGTGGGCAATGGAGAATTGGAGAATGAGCTGCCCGAAACGAATCAGATAAAGCGCGTCCAATTCCTACAACCCGAGGAGTTGGTGGAGGTACTGCACAAAGCCACTGCGGCTTGCCTGCCTTCGCATCTGGAACACTGGGGGGTGGTGGTGCATGAGTTTGCTCTGGCAGGGCTGCCGATGTTGCTTTCCGATCAGGTTCATGCCGGCCAAACATTTTTAGTGCCAGGGCACAATGGTTATATTTTCCAAGCAGGCAATGAGGCTGCTTTGGAGCAGGTATTAGAACAACTTTTTACCACTCCTAGCGCACAATTACGAGCCATGGGCAGAGCCTCCCGCCAGCTTTCCGGCAGGATTACTAGCCAGCTACAAGCTCGGATTTTGATGGCACAGCTAACACCAGCCCAGCCAGCTCCGAGAATTTAAGTTTTCACCTCCTCCTCCCATGACCATCCTCTTCCCCATCGGTGCCTACTATCCTGCCCCCACCGGCGGCCCCAACTATTCGGTATATTGGATGGCCAAGGCGCTGCACCAGGTGGGTTGTTCGGTGAAAGTGGTCACCACCAGCCTCGGCTTGCCTGCGGAATATGCCATTCCTCTCGGCCGTGTTTTAGAGCGGGAAGATGGAGCTGTGGTTTATTTCTCTGCGCCTTTCCACTACTTGCCTTTCCGAGCCATTTGCGCCAGTTGGCAGCAGCTGGGCCAAGCCGATGTGGTGCACCTCACCGCTATTTTTTATCCACTTTCTTGGCTGACTTTTTTCGCCAACCGCCTATTTTTTCACAAGCCCGTCGTGTGGTCGCCCAGAGGAGAACTGGACCCCGAAGCACTGATTTACAGCAGATGGAAGAAGAAGCCCGTTCTGACATTGCTGCGGAGAACGTTGGGGAAAAACGTGCGCTTTCACGCCACTTGCCCAGAGGAGGCTGCCTACGTCCGCCAACAATTTGGCGCAGCCGCCAAGACGGTAGAGTTGCCCAACTACATGGAGCTGCCAGTGCTTTTGCCTCTGCCCCAGAAACCATATTTGCTCTACCTCGGCCGCATCCACCCCAAAAAAGCCATCGAACGCCTGATAGAAGCCTTGGCCTTATCCAAAAGCTTCCAAGTTTCGCCTTACCAGCTGCTGATTGCGGGTGATGCCCAAAATGACTACGGCCAGCAGCTGAAAAAGCAGATCGAACTACTCCAACTCCAAGATCGCGTCCAATTCCTAGGCCAAGTGGACGGCCAAGAAAAGCAGCAACTGCTGGCTCAAGCCTATTTTTCTTTTATGCCATCCCACACCGAAAATTTCGGCAACGTGGTGGTGGAAGCGCTGGCACAAGGCACCCCTGTGGTAGCCGCTAAAGGCACCCCCTGGGGAATCCTCCCCCAAACAGGCGCAGGCTACTGGGTAGAAAACGACGCAACAACGATGGCCAATACGCTAGACGAATTGCTATCCTTAGCGCCAGATTGCTACCAAACCTATCGGCAGCAAGCCCGCAAATTAGCCGAAACTTCCTTTGATGTCCATGCCAATGTAGAGAAGTGGGTGGCGGTGTATGAGCAAGCGATGCAAGGATGAAAACTCCGCTTACCTAAAGACGAAAAGACGCTATGGAAGACTACCAAGATTACGGCTTTACCGAGAATAAACCTTTTTCCGCAGCTTATCTCGAGCAGAGTGTTTTAAAAATGCTCGAAAAAGAGCATAATAAGACAATTTTAGACCTAGGCTGTGGGAAATGGTTGGTTAAGCCGGACGCTACTACAAGCAGGCTATGAGGTGTATGGCATTGATGCCTCTCCTAGTGGCATAGAAGTAGCCAAGCGCTTTCACCCGAACCGCTTTTTTTTGCAAGATATCCGCAGCAATGCGTTGCCAGCACCTATTCAGCATATTCCCTTCGATACTATTGTCTCCACAGAGGTGATCGAGCATTTATATGATCCGCTTGCTTTCTTAGATTTTTGTGCGGGGATTTTGCGGCAAAAGTCAGGGGGGCAGCTTCTAGTATCAACGCCCTATCATGGCTACCTCAAGAACTTAGCGATCAGCTTGTTTGGGGGCTGGGATCATCACTTTATGGCGCTTCAAAAAGGGGAGCATATTAAATTTTGGTCCCGAAAATCACTGAGTGAAGCCTTGAGACTCAGTGGTTTTGAGGTGAAAGAATTTGCGGGCTCCGGCAGGTTTCCTTATCTCTGGAAATCGATGTTAATAAAAGCCAACATCTAGCTTTGAAAAACAATATATCAATTGTTGTTCTGACGTACAATGAGCAATTACATATTGAGCGTTGCATCAAGAGCTTGCTGCCGATTTCCAGCGAAATATTTGTCATTGATTCTTTTTCCACTGATCAGACTGTAGCGATTGCCGAGCGACTAGGGGCAAAGGTTTTTCAAAATACTTGGAAAAACTACGCCACTCAATTCCAATGGGCTCTCGACAATTGCCCTATCCACACCGACTGGGTGATGCGCATGGATGCCGATGAATACGTCACAGAAGCCTTAGCGGAGGAAATTAAGCAGCGGCTCCCGTTGTTGGAGCCCTCAATAGGGGGGATCCTTCTCAAGCGGCGGGTCTATTTTATGGATAGGTGGATACGTCACGGTGGTTATTACCCCATCAAGCTGCTACGCATCTGGAGAAATGGCCTCGGCCGCATAGAACAACGCTGGATGGATGAGCACATCGTGCTAAGCAGCGGAGAAATCACGGAGTTTAAACACGATATCGTGGATTATAACCTCCAAAACTTGACTTGGTGGACAAGCAAGCACAACAGCTATGCTACTCGGGAAGCAGTAGATCTACTTAACAAGAAACATCACTTTTTCCAAGAAGATACCGCCATACAGAGCAGCCAGCAACAAAGCCAGCGAAAGCGCTGGGCTAAGGACAATCTCTATGCTCGCTCGCCGCTTTTTATTAGGGCTTTTGCTTATTTTTGTTTTCGTTATTTTATCCAGCTAGGTTTTTTAGATGGTAAGCCAGGCCTAATTTGGCATGTGCTGCAAGGATTGTGGTATCGCTTTTTGGTAGATGCCAAGATCGCACAGATTAGCTTTATCGCCCAGCAGGAGGGGAGCAGTATTCAAGCCGTCATTGAGGAGCACTTTGGCGTACAAGTCCGTCGGCCTGGAGCGCCTGATAATCAGCATTAAGCCTTGAAAACCGATCTTAGTCAATTCAACAACGACTGGTATTCCCCCGGCGCCGTGGCCTGGAAACGGCTTTGCTGGTACCTCACCAACGTCGTCTTTTTCATCAACCCTGCCCAGCCGTTTTCGGGCTTAAAGGTGGCCTTGCTGCGGCTGTATGGTGCCAAGGTAGGCCAGGGCGTTGTCATCAAACCGGGGGTGAACATCAAGTATCCCTGGCTGCTGGAAATTGGCGATCATACTTGGATTGGCGAGCGCGTTTGGATCGATAACCTCGCCAAGGTAGAGATCGGCAGCCACGTTTGTATCTCGCAAGGCGCCATGCTCCTCACGGGCAACCACGATTATAAAAAAGTGAGTTTCGACCTCCAAATTGAGCCGATTTACATCGAAGCAGGGGCTTGGCTGGGCGCGCAAAGTACCGTCTGCCCGGGCGTTCGGGTGGCTAGCCATGCGGTTTTAGCCCTGGGCAGTATCGCCACCAAAAATCTGGAGGCTTACACCGTTTATCAAGGCAACCCAGCAGTAGCTGTTCGGCCTCGTTTGGGCTAGGAGTTTGGCTCACGCTCATACGGGCACTACGTGCAGGAGTAAGGTTTATTTATAATAGCCATGCTTTGTATTTTTCTCCTACGCGCAAAATCTTGTAGGAAGTTCGTTGCTGGCCAACTTTGAATTCTTGCTCTTAAGTGTTGGCCTTGCTCCTGCATGTGGTGCCCAAATGGCAGTGCGTTTAAGCGTAGCACCTAGCCTTTTGTTACTTACCGCAAAAAAATATCGATATTTGCGCGGTCAGGAATAATTATGGACATTGTAGCACTTTGTATGAGTGAAGAAGTCAACCCTCCCATGTTCTCCATCATCACCGCCACCTTCAATTCGGCGGCCACCTTGCAGGATACGCTGCAAAGTGTAGCGAAGCAGGAAGAGAAAAGTTGGGAACTGCTCATCCAAGATGGTGGCAGCAAGGACGCCACGCTACAAATAGTGGAAGCCTTTGGGCAGGCTAAGCTTGAGAGCAAACAAGATAAAGGCCTGTACAATGCGATGAACCGAGGTATTCAGCGAGCCAGTGGAGCCATCGTAGGCATCCTCAATTCCGATGATTTTTACCCGGATACACAGGTCCTATCCCGCGTTCGCGAAGCTTTCGATGCGGATCCTGCGCTAGAGGCTGTCTATGGCGATCTCAAATATGTGCAGCATGACCAGCCGAAAAAAATAGTTCGCAATTGGCAAGCAGGTGCTTACGAGCACCATGCTTGGGAAAAAGGCTGGATGCCGCCTCACCCTGCCTTTTTTGTGCGGCGAAGCGTCTATGAACAATTCGGCGGCTTCAACGAAGCCCTACGCCTAGCAGCCGACTACGAGTTCATGCTCCGCGCTTGCTTCATAGGGAAAATTAAGGTCGCCTACCTACCCCATGTGCTGGTACACATGCGCCTGGGAGGACTCAGCAACAGCAGTATCAAAAATCGCCTCATCGCCAACCAGGAAGACCGGAAAGCCTGGCGCATCAATGGGCTGAAACCTCCCTTTGGCTTGGCCATCCTCAAACCCTTTCGCAAAATCAAACAGTGGCTCTGAGGGGGTGGAATGTAGAAAGCCGAAAGCACTAACCACTAAAAAATGATCACGTACAGAGAAGAGCCTCCCCTTGTCTGTGATAATTGAAAACTAAAATGACCAAAAAAGCCCTCATCACGGGTGTAACAGGCCAAGACGGTGCCTATCTGGCTTCACTCTTGCTGGAGAAGGGCTATGAAGTCCATGGCATTAAGCGCCGAGCCTCTTCCTTCAATACCGACCGTATAGACCATCTCTACCAAGATCCGCATCAGGAAAACCGCAATTTTATTCTGCATTATGGGGATCTGAGCGATTCCACCAATTTGGTACGCATTGTACAGGAAGTGCAACCCGACGAAATTTACAATTTAGGCGCTATGAGCCATGTGAAGGTCAGCTTCGAGATGCCTGAATACACCGGTTCGGTAGATGGGCTGGGAGCCACCCGCTTGCTAGAGGCCATCCGCTTGCTGGATCTAACCCACAAAACCCGTTTCTACCAGGCTTCCACCAGCGAACTATATGGGCTAGCGCAAGAAGCGCCGCAGTCGGAAACAACGCCCTTCTACCCCCGCAGTCCTTATGCCGTGGCGAAGCTCTACGCCTATTGGATGACTGTCAACTATCGCGAGGCCTACGGCATTTTTGCCTGCAATGGGATTCTCTTCAACCACGAAAGCCCCGTACGGGGCGAGACTTTTGTGACACGGAAAATCACCCGCGCAGTGGCCAGAATCAGCCTTGGCCTCCAGCAAAAAGTCTATCTGGGCAATCTAGATGCCAAAAGAGATTGGGGCCACGCCCGCGACTACGTAGAAGGGATGTGGCGAATCCTGCAGCACGACCAAGCCGATGATTTTGTGCTCGCCACCGGCATCACTACCTCCGTCAGAGACTTTGTGCGCCTTTCCTTTGCCGAGATCGGCGTGGAGCTGGCCTTTGAAGGGAAAGGCATCGACGAAATTGGGAGAGTGAGCAGGATCACCCAGCCCAATTGCCCCTTGCAAATTGGGGCAGAAGTGGTGGCGATAGATCCCCGCTACTTTCGTCCTACCGAAGTAGAATTCCTCTTGGGCGATGCCACCAAAGCCAAAACTGTACTGGGCTGGGAACCTCAATGTACCCTTCAAGAAATGTGCAGCGAGATGGTACAAGCCGATCTGCAAGCCTTCCGCAAAGAACGGCTGCTGCAAGAAGCAGGCTTCGCCCCCAAAAGCTATATCGAATAATTTATATGTCAAAAATATATATCGCTGGCCACCGAGGCATGGTGGGCTCGGCTATTGAAAGAAGATTGCGCGCCGCCGGGCAAACAAATATCCTCCAGCGAACGAGCCAAGAACTCGACCTGCGCAACCAAGCGGCTGTTCAGGCCTTTTTTGCTGCCGAACGCCCCGATTACGTCTATCTGACGGCTGCAAAAGTAGGCGGTATTCTCGCCAACGCTACTTACCCCGCCAGCTTTTTGTACGACAATCTCCTGATCGAAGCCAATATCATCGAAGCGGCACGGCTATCAGGTGTAAAAAAGCTGCTGTTCCTAGGCTCTTCTTGTATTTACCCCAAACTAGCGCCGCAACCGATGGGCGAAGATGCCTTGCTCACGGGTAGCCTGGAACCTACCAACGAAGCCTATGCCATTGCTAAAATTGCTGGACTAAAGCTTTGCGATGCTTACCGACAGCAGTATGGCTGCAATTTCATCTCGGCTATGCCCACCAACCTTTATGGCTCCTATGATAACTACGATCTGCAAAGCAGTCATGTCCTGCCCGCCTTGATCCGGAAAATACACGAAGCGAAGAAAAACAAAAGCCCCGAAGTCGTCCTCTGGGGCACTGGCAGCCCTCGCCGTGAATTTCTGCATGTGGATGATTTGGCCGATGCCTGCGTCTTCCTGATGGAACAGCACAACGAGGCGGGCTGGGTGAATGTAGGTACTGGAACAGACTGCTCCATCCTAGAACTGGCCCAGCTGATCCAAAAAATTATAGGCTATAAAGGGGAAATTGTCCACGATCTTAGCAAGCCAGATGGCACGCCCCGCAAGCTTTTAGACGTTCGTAAGCTCAGCCAACTGGGCTGGCAATATAAGATACCTCTAGAAGCAGGTATCCAAAAAGTCTATGCCAGCTTGGAAAAAGAACCTTGGTTTTAAAACTTCATCATGCCCCCTCCCCCCCGCTTTGCCCTCATCGGTGCCGCCGGCTTCGTAGCCCCCCGCCATCTAGCGGCTATCCAAGCCGTTGGTGGCGATTTAGTGGCTGCGCTGGATCCCAACGACTCGGTAGGTATCCTGGATAGCTACTTTCCCCAAGCCGCTTTTTTTACAGAATATGAGCGCTTCGATCGCCATCTGGAAAAGGAGATTATCGCCGGCCGCCCCATTCAATACCTCAGCGTTTGCTCGCCTAATTATCTCCACGATGCCCATTGCCGCTTTGGCCTGCGCCTAGGAGCGGATGTTATTTGCGAAAAGCCTCTGGTGCTCAACCCCTGGAACGTGGATGCGCTGTCGGAAATCGAAGCCCGCAGTAGTAAACGTATCTACAACATCCTCCAATTGCGGCTACACCCGAGCGTTATTCGCCTGCGGGAGCTGGTGGCTCAAGGCCCGCCCGATAAGGTCTATGACGTCGATCTCACCTACCTCACTGCCCGAGGCAATTGGTACCACAGCAGTTGGAAGGGCGATCTGAGCAAGTCAGGTGGCATCGCAACCAACATCGGCATCCATTTTTTTGATATGCTGCTCTGGATTTTTGGCTCCGTGAAAAGCAGCCAAGTACATCAGCACAGCCAAGATACCGCAGCGGGCTACCTCCAGCTCGAGCGCGCCAATGTTCGCTGGCTGCTCAGCATCGATAGCCAGCTGCTACCCAGCGAAGTGCGCGATAGGGGAGGGCGCACCTATCGCGCCCTACAAATCAACAACGAAGCCTTCGAGTTCAGCGGTGGCTTCGAACAACTCCACGACCTGAGCTACGTGGAAGTCCTCCAAGGCCGCGGCTTTGGCCTGCAAGCCGTGAAACCCGCTATCGCCCTCGCACACCAAATACGCAACGCGCCCGTTGAAGCCTATGAGTAAAGGTAGCGATGTAGCAGTGCTACTTCTGTACTAGCAAGGCATAAGCTCCCCCGCGCAGCCAAAATTTCCACAAAACCCGAGGAAGCCAAATCATTGTTCATTGTTCATTGTCCATTGTCCATCGAACATTGCTCATTTAAAAAAAATCATTTTCAATTTTCAATTCAATAAGCCCGGCCAAAATCTTTCCCTACGAGCAAAAAAGCCATAGCCAACTCCCCCCTTATGCCATACTACCTCCTCCTCTGCTACACCTTCCTACTGAACTTTTCAGCTTGCGATAGCCTGCCTGCCTCCACGACCGAAAAGGAAGCAAAGGAGGTAGAAGCGCCTAGCCTTCCTAGTCGGCGGCTACTATCTCGAGCGGCCATGCAATCGCCCGTCTGGCGCTGGGTTTTTGCCGGCAAAACGGTGGAAGACCGCCATCGCCTAAAAGAAATGCTAGATGATATTGCGCGCCAAATTCCATCGGATAGGCGGGTGGAAGTAAAGGATTTTAACGAGCTTTCCGCCGCCGAACTGGCCGCTACACCTTTGGTTTTTATCGGCAACACCTGGCCAGCAGCCATTGCCCAATACCAGCCTGGATTGGAATATCCCCACACTTTTCGAAATATCAAGATCCAACACAAAGACGAGGTACTGCGCCTCAATTTTATCCTCCAACCTTGGTCTTTGCCTGATTCCGCTCAGCTGATGCACTTCTTCTACAGCCCCGATGTGGAGCTGCTGCGCGAGCATATCTATCAACAGTTTAGTAAAGATTGGGGGCAGCTGCTGTTTGCTTCTTGGGACTACGAAATTCATCGCCAAGGGCAGCCGCTGCTGAAAGGACAGTTCCAACGCGATAACTGGCAAGCCGATACCTTGGCTGAACTGCGTTTTACCCCCGCCCAAGCGCCATTTTACCAAGATCAAGATTGGATCGCCTATGCCCCCGAAGGACTACCCAACAACAGCGGCTTCTATCAGGCTCGGCAAGCCCTCAACCAAGCTAAACAGCAGCTACACCACAAAATTGGTATCCTCCCACAAGGCCCCATCGCCCTTCATATTTATCCCTCCGTTGAGCGCATCGGGCTGCGGCGGCAAAATATGAACCCCACGCAGTTTGAGCCGCGCGATGCCTCCGTGCATCTGGTTTTGCAAGAATCACTAGCCCAGTACCACAGCACCGATTTGTACCACACCCTTCTTCAGGCGATGCAGCAACAAGCCTCGGGCGAGGAGGTGGAAATACCCGATTTTTTGGCTCTCGCCCCAATACGGGCACGTTGTGCAGGAGCCATGTTAGCGGTAATGAGCAAGGAAGAGAATGCCCCCGGCCTCCGAAACTTCGCACAAGCCCTTGCCAGGCACCAACAGCTGCTGCCTCCCGAAAAACTGCTAGACCGAAACCAACGAAATACCCTTAGCCCCTACCTCTACGATGCCAGCCTCCTAGCTTTTGGTGAGTATCTTCTGGATAATCAACTAACTAGCATCGAAGCCCTCGCTGCTGGAAAATGGTCGAAAGACTGGCTAGAGATCCCTCCCGACTGGGCTAGCCGCTGGTTACAACAAGCCCAGCCCAAGGTGGCCCCAATACCCATCACCGAAGGTTTTAAGCGGGGGATGACTTTCGCCCACGAAGGCTACCAAGGCTACAATGGCTATGGCGGCCACCTCGTAGCGCCTTCCCTCGATAGCCTATCTAGGCTAGCAGTCAATAGCTTGGCCATTGTACCCTATACTTTCTTGCCCGGAGCACAACAAGTGGGGGAGTTGCCCATCTCCAACTTCGCTGGTGGAGAGAACGATGCCGCCGTCATCCACAGCATCCGTCAAGCCCACCAACGCAACTGGTCGGTACTCCTCAAGCCTCAAATTTGGGTGCGAGGCGCTTGGCCAGGCGATATCAACTTCGCCACCGAAGCCGAGTGGCAGCAGTTTTTCGATCGCTACGCCCAATGGATTGCCCACTATGCCATGCTCGCCCAAGAAGAAGGCGTGGAAGCCCTCTGCCTAGGTACTGAAATGGTACGCTCTACGGTCGATCACCCCGAGAAATGGCGCAAAATCATCGCCCTCGTCCGAAGCCTCTATCGCGGCCAAATTACCTACGCTGCCAACTGGGGCGAGGAGTTCGATAATTTCAGCCTCTGGAAGGAATTCGATGTCATCGGCCTCAATGCTTATTATCCCCTCAGCGAAAAGCCCGATGCCACCGATGCCGAACTACTAGCCGGCGCCACCCAATGGGTGAAAGCCGCCGAAGAAACTGCCCAACAACACCAAAAGAAATGGTGGCTCACCGAAGTCGGCTTCCGCAGCGTCACCAACGCTTGGACCAACCCCCACGCCGAGGCGCAAGACCGCCCCGCTAGCCAGGTAAGCCAAGCGCGCTGCTACCAAGCCCTGCTCCAAGCTCTGGAGAAAGAAGCACCCAGCCTCAACGGCATCTACGTCTGGAAATGGCCTAGCTACTTAGGCCGCGAAAGACGACGAGCTTCCCCAGGGACCGAATTCACGCCCGGTGGTAAACAAGCCGCCGCCTTCCTTAAAGCCTACTACGAAGGGAAGCGCGGTAGAGACTGAAACTAAGGGCTGATTGCTGCCATAAAAAAAGCGCGCTGGGGAACCAGCGCGCTTTTTTTATGGCAGCAATCAGCCAACTATTGCTTCACGAGCTTAGCGGCATACAACAACTGCCCATCTTGCAGGAGGCGGAGCTGATAAAAACCAGCACCTAGTGGCTGCCCGAAGCTGGCGTTGCCGCTCTTGTCGAGCGTTTGATCCAGTACCAAACGGCCCAATTGATCAAAAACCTCCAAACGCAACGCTGCACGGCGAGACTGCTCGGCTAATTCGTAGCTCAGGTTAAAAGCCCCTTGGCTGGGGTTGGGGAATACCACGGCGCGGTTGAGGGCTGCGGCCACGTAAGTGCTGGAAGAAACCAGCTCGCCCGAAACGGAGAAGCCATCGAAGCCAGCTTCCACTAGGTGACCACTGCCCGGCAAATCGCTGGTGGTAACGATGAGTTGCATCTGGTCGTTCAGGTCAATAAAATCGGCTAACAAAAAGGAATCGGCCATCCATTCGCCGGTGGTTTCACGGTAGTTCGCCAGCAATACGGTTTGGTTGCCATTGGTGATTTCCACGCGCAATTCGTCGTTGGGTGTGCCAGCACCCCCTTCATTGAAAAACCAGTAGTGGTAGTTCAGTTGAGGATTGTTGTATAAAGTAGCATCGAAAATGGGCGAGCGCAAAGTCACTACGCCGTCGTCCACATCGTCTTCTCCTGCGCCCTGCACGGCAGCATTGCCTGTTACAAAGGCTTGGTTGCCTACATCGCCATCGATGTCGGCTCCTGGGGCGGCTGGCTGGCCTTGGTATAAGGTGCCGTTGGGTACGCCGCGTTCCCAGTGGCCGGAGGTGGCGGTACTGCTAGTTGTCCAGCCTTGATCGAGCATAAAACCGTCTTGGTAGCCTGGAACCAACTGAATGTTGAGTTGAGCACCCGCTTCCACCGTGAAAATACCTAAATCCACGTCTTGATAGCCCCACTGGGCCGCATAGACTTGGTAGTCGCCGGCAAAAGCAAAATCGAGCGTTAAATTACCGCTGGCATCAGCTGACAGTTGATAATCCGCATTTTCCCCGAACAGCACCACCTGTGCACCAGGAACAGCACTGGCATCAAGCGAAGAAACTACCGAACCGCCGATGCTGAAGCGGCTGACACTAGAACTGAGGACAACGTCCTGCACCAATTCCACGCCATTCTCCATCGTCAGGTTAACCGTTAAAGAGTTGTATCCAGTTTTATTAAAGGTTAAGGTGTAAGCGCCTGCGGTGGCCACACCTGCCGCATACTGCCCAGCGGCATTGCTGCGGTCACTATCGCTTTGTGGGCCGTTTAGCTCCACTACTACATCATTGAGCAATTCACCCGTATCGGCGTCTCTAACGGTACCTTTTACACGGGCGGCGCGCTGGTAATTTACATCCACTACATACAGGCCGTTGGTGATGTCGGTAACCAAAGTCAGGCCAGAAGGCAAGAAGGGATAAGCACCCCAAGCACCATTGAAGCCTCCATCCGGCCCCGTCCAAGTATCGTAGTAAGCTATTTCTACAATGTTGTCTGGTACGGAAGCATCGGCCACCGAAAGCCCGTCGGTGTAATAACTAGTTGAAAGGTATTGGTCTATCACATGTACATTATGCGGAATAACGCCTGACCCCAAGCTGCGACCAGGGCGAAATTCGTCTAGCAAAATAGGTTCGCTTGGGTCGCTAATGTCGTAGGAACCTACTGGCGCATTGGCCCGTTCGTCGGTAGTGAATACATAGTTGCCGTTGGCGGTTGACCAAGCATTGTGGGTGAAGTTGAAGGGCGTGTTGCGAGCGCCCAAGAGCGTAATGTTTTGCGGGTTGCTCACATCGTAAATACCCAAGCGGCCAATGTTGATTTCGGAGGCATACATCACGCCATCCTGCACATATACATCGTGAGCATAGACATTGGGCGCCAGCGCTACGAAGAGCGCTTCCCCTGGGTTGGTGGCTACATCGTAGATAAGCATGCCACCACTATTTTGCCGCGAGCCAGCGATATACACCAGCCCCGTGGGTACATCAATATAGAGGTTATGGGCGCGCTGCAGCGGCTGTTGGGTGGGAACCACCAAGTTGTTGTGGGTGTAGCTTACACTATCGGGCAGCATGCTCAGGTCGATGATGGTGAGGCCTTCCGTGCCTTGGTCTGCTACTACGTAGGCATATTCCCCATAGGTTTTTAGGTCGCGCCAGATGGAGTTTTGGCCAGGAATGGAAGCCACCTCTACAGCATTATCAGGATCGGCCAAACTCACGATAGAGACGCCATTACGCCGACCAACCAAGGCATACTCGGTGCCATCAGGCGCTACGTAGCCCCAGATATCATTGAGCTGGCTCTCGAAAGTGACATGGCTGCGAAGCGTGGTATTGAAAGCTTGCTGTGCTTGCGAAGAAGAAAATCCTAGGCCGAAACAAAGGAAGAAAAATAGAAAACGATTCATGAAACGTATTTAATAAAGAAGGACAAAATGGATGTTCTAAGGATGTGTAGGTTGATTGTTCAGTCGTGTTTTGTATACTTTTATGCTTTGAGGGGTTTTTGGCTGTCGCCCCCCACAGGGGCTCGCGGGAGCGGTGTTGATGCTATGAGGAGCAATAAAATTTGCTATACACTGGCTCAATGGAAAATAAATCAGGACTAAATGGTCTGTAAGCATCGCTCTTTTTTGAAAGCACGGCTCCTGCGAGAGCCACAGCCTGCGTACCGTGCCCGCCGACATGCCCGTATGGGTATGTTTGTACACACATGCGTCCAAACTTGGGTAAGCAGCCAGAAACTTTAAGCTCACAAGATAATACGATGGGGGCGTGAAAACATAGCTTTTCAGTCGCAAAGTCAAGCAGCAGACAAAATTTATAGCCGCTCCCAGCTCACCAGATCGCCTGGCTGCAAGCCTTTTTTGGCGGCATAGCCTCCATTAACCTCCAGCACATAGCGCGCAGGAGCGGTACTGCTAACCGATTCGATGCTTTTCGGCGGGGTATCGGCTGCGATATTGATGATACGCCGGTCTTCACCCAGGAAGATGATGTCCAGCGGAATGAGCGTGTTGAGCATCCAGAAAGACTGAATCTTGGTATCTTCCATCAAAAAGAGCATGCCGCGGTTTTCGGCCATCTGTGTCCGATACATCATACCCTGGGTGATGTCTTCCCGCGTATCGGCAATTTCAATATCCAGCGCTACTATCTCCCGCCCAGCACGCGTGATGCTGAGGGTTCCCTCTTTGGTGAACTGTGGTCCAGCGGCCGTAGAACCCGGTTTAGGTATAGCCAGATAAACATATGCTACTATAGCAGGCACCAAGAGCGCCAATATCCACCAGCGGGTCTTCTGCGGCCGCGCCTTGGAGCGGCTGCCGCTGTATTGATCGGCTACCGAAGGCTTCGGATTCTTTTTCTTTGTATTGGCCATATCGCAATCGGAAAAATAGATAAGGCCACAAAGATACAAGGCTTTTTTATTTGGGGTATTAACTGTTGGCAAAAGACAGAAGCGGGAGGCTATTTGAGCCGATATTGAACAGCATCGCTACATAGGTGTTTACAAGCTGTTTGCTAAACTTGATGATAGATACACTCCCACATCCCGTGCCACAAACGGCAACAGCCAGCCTATCGCGCAAAGCGGAAGCCAGCATTCCCACGCCTTATGGCGATTTCCTGATGATTGCCTACTCCGATCAAGCAGACGATTACAGCCCCCACTTGGCACTCGTTCATCCCGAAATGGACCCCACCGGGCCCGTAATCATACGGGTACACAGTGAGTGCATCACCGGCGATTTGTTTGGTTCCAAGCGCTGTGATTGCGGCGAACAGCTCGATTTTGCCCTCCGCACCGCCGCCGATAAAAAAGGCGTTGTTCTCTATCTTCGCCAAGAGGGTAGGGGCATCGGCATCATCAATAAACTCAAAGCCTACCAGCTTCAAGATCAAGGACTAGACACCATCGAAGCCAATATCCATCTTGGCCTGGAGGTGGATGGCCGCCACTACGACATGGCAAAAACGATGTTGCAAGACCTCGGCATCCGCCAAATCCATCTACTGACCAACAACCCCGATAAAATCAACGCTTTCGATGAAGGTGCGGTGGAACTCATCAGCCGCCTGCCCATCGTGATGGCCTCCAACCAAGACAACCAAGGCTACCTGCAGACCAAAGCACGCGATATGGGCCACCTCCTAGGGTAAACATGGCTCCTGTTTTTTTGCTTGCTCCTGTCGGAAAATCCGCCTCCAGCCCGTATTGGGTATGGGCATATTTGCTAAAAATGTTTCCCTAAACTCTTTTCAGCACGATCTCTTAGAGCCGTATCGATTTAAAAGCGTATTTTTGCGCCTTCAAATTTATCCGCTATGTCTGTTCAGCCCATCCGCTCTGCCCTGATTTCCGTTTTTTATAAGGAAGGGCTTGCCCCCATTTTACACCGTTTGCATGCCCTAGGTGTGCAAATATACAGCACCGGCGGTACGGAAAGCTTTATTAAAGCGCAAGGTCTACCTGTTACTGCGGTGGAAGAACTAACCACTTACCCTTCCATACTCGATGGCCGTGTCAAGACCCTCCATCCCAAAGTACATGCGGGGATTCTGGCGCGCCGCACCCCCGATCACTTGGCCCAGCTGGAGCACTACGATATCCCACTCATCGATCTCATCATCGTAGATTTGTACCCCTTCGAGGAGACCGTAGCGAATACACAAGACGAGGAGCAAATTATCGAAAAAATCGATATCGGCGGCATCGCGCTCATTCGAGCCGCGGCTAAAAACTTCAACGATGTTGTTATTGTGCCAAGCCGCGAGGACTATGCTTTCTTACAGCAAGTACTGGTCGAAAAACAAGGCCATACCAGTTTAGAAGATCGCCGCCACCTCGCGCGCCGAGCTTTTTCAGTTAGTTCTCACTACGATTCGGCCATCTTCAATTACTTCGATCGCGATAGCGCCACCCCTTCTGCCTTTAAACGTAGTGAAACCCAAGTACAAAGCCTTCGCTACGGTGAAAACCCCCACCAAAAAGCTAATTTCTTTGGCGATTTTAACCAGCAATTTACTAAGCTCAACGGCAAAGAAATTAGCTACAATAATTTGGTAGATATCGACGCTGCCGTGGGCATCATGGCCGAGTTCGAGCAGGGCGACCCCGCTTTTTGTATCCTCAAGCACACCAATGCTTGCGGTGTGGCCGTGCGCCCCACACTTTTAGAAGCTTGGGAAGATGCGCTGGCATGCGATAATATTTCGGCCTTCGGGGGTATCCTCATCGCCAACAAGCTATTGGATGTCGCAACCGCCCAGGCTATCGACCAACTCTTCTACGAAGTACTCATCGCCCCCGCCTTTGAGGCCGATGCCCTGGAACTGCTGAAGAAAAAGAAAAACCGCGTGCTTTTGCAGTACCACAGCTTGCAGCTACAGCCACAGAGTTTCAAAAGCCTCCTCAATGGCGTGGTGCAGCAAGAGGCCGACCAGCGAACCGAAAGCGCTGGCGATTTCACGCTGGTAACCAAAAAATCGGCTAGCCCGCAGGAAGTAAGCGATCTAGTATTTGCAGCCACTTGCGCCAAACACCTCAAGTCAAACACCATCGTACTGGCGCGCAACCGCCAAATGATTGGCATGGGCTGCGGCCAAACCAGCCGCGTAGATGCCCTGCAGCAAGCCATCCTCAAAGCCAAACAGTTCGGTTTCAGCTTAGAAGGTGCTGTCATGGCCTCTGATGCCTTCTTCCCTTTTCCGGATTGTGTGGAAATTGCCCACCAAGCAGGTATCACTGCCGTGGTGCAGCCAGGTGGTTCGGTAAAAGACCAGCATTCCATCGATTATTGCGATCAGCACGACCTGGCTATGTTCACCACGGGCGTCCGCCATTTCAAGCACTAGTCTTTTGCCAGCCAGCCAGCGAACAGATGTACCTCTAGAGCGGGAAGTCCGCTACTGTATTGATATCGGCAACAGCCGCGTCAAAACAGCCGCTTTTTTACCTAGTGGTGAGCTCCTAGAGCGGCAGTACTTCGAAAGCCACGCCTGGGAACAAATAAATACCCACCTAACCAACCTTCAGGCAAAAAATATTATCTATTCTTCGGTGGCAGATGAGCCGCCAAGTGATTGGATCCAACACCAGATAGCCCAACAACGCCGTCTTTGGGCGCTGGATGGAAGCAAGGCCTTGCCTTTCCGATCGCAGTACAGCAGCATGCATACATTGGGCAAAGATAGGATAGCGGCTATCGCAGGAGCCATATTTTTGTATGGAGCAAAGAACTGCCTAATCGTGGATGCCGGCACCTGCGCAACGATGGATGTCCTCAGCGATCAAGGCATTTTTATAGGCGGCAACATCAGCCCGGGAATGCAAATGCGCCTGCGGGCTATGCACGATTACACCGCCCGGCTTCCCTTAGTCGCACCCCAGAGCTTGATGCAGAAGGTGCTGGGAAATAATACCGAAACAGCACTACGCCTCGGTGGACAGGGCGGCCTAGCTTATGAAATAGAGGGTTTATATCAGCGTTTAGTAGCCGAATACCCCCAATTGAACGTTATTCTCACCGGAGGGGACGCTACCCAAATTAGCAGCCACCTAACGCTACCCCACGTAGTGGAACCTTCCTTAGTCTTACACGGACTTTTTAAAATTATGTCATTCTATGCCGATCAAACGGTTTAATCAGTACTTCTCTGCCCTTGCTGGCCTCTTACTGCTGGCTTCGGTCACAGCGCTCCAGGCTCAAGGCCTTGACTTTACAGACCTACGCCCTAAGCAAAATAGCCCACTGTCTCGCTTCGGTCTGGGCGATGGGCTGGATCAGCACTTTGCTGCACAAGCTGGTATGGGCGGCCTCCAAACGGTGTTTCGTGATCCCTACATGGTGAATTTGCGCAATCCTGCCAGCTTGGCTTCTCTTCAGGCTACTTCCTTCGAAGTAGGCATCTACGCCAAAACGGCTAGCATTGAAGACAATAACGGAGTAGCCAGCACCCAAAGCGGGAACCTCTCCTACCTCTCGCTGGCCTTTCCGCTCCGCAACCCCATCAACCTCAACTTGGATCGGCAGAAAAATACCTGGAACGCCGGCATGGCTTTTAGCCTCGCGCCCGCTACCATCGTTGGATATGACTTGCAGCTAAGCGAAAACCTTCCCGGTGTGGGCGATGCTAGCAACCTTTTGAAAGGAGCTGGCGGTACCTATCGGGGCACCTGGTCCCTGGCCTATCGCTACAAGGGGCTTTCTGTTGGTTTGAATACCGATCTTAACTTCGGTACCATTACCAATGCCCGTATTCTGGTCTTTGATACCCTCCGCACAGCCTTAGGCACTGAGCTTCTGGAAGAGTTTAGTATTAGTGGTGTTAGCTTCGGCTATGGTCTGCAATATGCACACTACATAAAAACAACAAACAAGGAAGGGGAGCAGGTAAATTCCAACAAACGTTTCTTAATAGGTGTTAACGGAAAGTTAGGAAATACCCTTTCAGCCAATACATCGGTTACGCTGCGGCGTTTCAGTGAAAGCACCGCACTGAACCTCAATGATGTCTTGTCTAGTACCGAAAATCCGGATGCTGCTTTAAGATTGCCCAGCGAAATCAATGTGGGATTTGCATATGAGGAAATAAATAAGCTATTTTTGGGCGCGGAAGTGGGAACAGGCCAATGGGCCAACTACCTCAACGAAGGCCAACCCAACGATCGGCTGCTAAACACCAATCGCTTAGCTTTTGGCATCCAGTATGTACCAGATGCTAATTCCTATAACAACACTTGGAAGCGGATGCGCTATCGGTTCGGCCTCAGAATAGAAGATGACCCCCGAGCCATCAGCGGAACACAAGCGAGGAAGAATGCTCTCACATTCGGTTTGGGAATGCCCATCCTCTTGCCTCGCCAACAAGTGTCTTTTTTCAATATTGCCGTCGAAATAGGCAAATTCGGAGTGCCACAGGTCATCGACGAAACCTACGCACAACTCACACTAGGGTTTTCACTGAACGATAATTCCTGGTTTTATAAACGTAAATTTAACTAGTAACGCCATGATTGTACTCACTCGTCTTTTTGTTTTCTTTTTGGCTTTCACCGCTGCCCACAGCATTGGGGCACAGTGCGCCAATTGGAACGACTCTCCCAAGAAGGAAATCGCCGAAAACGCTCACGTTAATTACCGTAACTTCATCAAGAGTAAAGAGCACACCGAAATGATGTCTATGTCGGACGCCGATTTCAAAAATGCTTTCGATAATTGGAAGATTGCCTACGAAATCGCGCCGGCTGCTGATGGCGGACGCCCCTTCCACTACCGCGATGGCCGTGTCTTCTACCGTGTGCTTCACGCCAAAGCTACCGACCCCGCTGAAAGAGCTGCTCACGCCAAGCGGCTGGTTGAGTTCTACGACGAAGAGCTGCAATGCTATTCAAAAGGCGTCGAGTCATTTCTCTATGGCCGAAAAGGCTACGATCAGTTTTATCTGCAGGGCTACAGCATGGATGCCTTGCTATCCATGGAAAAAGCCATCGATAAAGGTGGAAAAGATACGGAGTATATCGTGCTGGCTCCAATGGGCGACCTAATCCAATATCTTTTCACGGCTGGCCAGCTAGATCAGGCTCGCGCTCGCGAGATCTACCAAAAAGGTATCGATCTGGCCGAACAGCACATCGATCCAAACGAACCTTATTTGGCTTACTATGAATCAGGCAAAGCAAACCTAGTGGCTAGTGTGGCAAAGGTAGCCGACAAAATTTTCGATTGTGCCTACTTCAAAGCCGAACTGCTGCCTAGCTATGAAGAAAATAAGGAGGACATGGAGGTCGTGCGCTACGTCCTGGAAAAATTAAAATCTCAAGGTTGTGAAGAAGCCGATACCGATCTCTCGCGCGTGCAGGCTACTTACGATCGGCTCTACGAAGCCCGCGCTGCCGAGTACGAAGCCGAGCGCCGCCGTCTCAACCCTGCCTACGATGCTAAACTGATGGTGGATGACGGCGACTACACCGGTGCCATCAACCGCTACCAAGAAGCCATTGATGCGGAATCTGATGATACTAAGAAAGCAGGCTATTACTACCAAATCGCCAGCATCCAGAGCGGTAAACTTGGCCAAAATGGAACGGCGCGGACCAATGCCAACAGAGCAGCCCAGCTTAATCCAGGCTGGGGCAAGCCCGTCATGCTAATCGGCGATATCTACAGCAAAATGGGTCGGAGCTGTGGCGATAGCTGGCAACAGCGCCTCGCCATTCTCGCGGCTATCGATAAGTACCAGTACGCCCGTTCTATCGATCCAGAAGTGGCCGATGATGCTAACAAGCGCATCAGCAGCTACAGCAGCTCTCTCCCGCTCCGGGAAGAAGGTTTCCAGCGCGGCGTAAACCCCGGCGATAAAGTAAGTGTAGGCTGCGGCATCGGCGAAACGGTCACCGTCCGCTTCCAATAAACACAATTGGGCACAGGATAATTCCAAGCATCCCCAGCTAGCACTTGCCTGGCTGGGGATGCTTTATTCATGGCTCGGGGCTACATATTTTTGGCTGTCGCAGGAGCAAAGAATACGCTTTTGAGTAAAGAAAACGAGCAATCCAGAGCACACTCATCGCGCTAAGAGTTACCAAAAGAACTTTTTTTCGAACTTTAACAAAAAAAAAGCCCCAAAATGCACGAGGAATAGAAAATATCGCTACTTTTGTGCCGATACTTTGCTTGGAAGCTTAGTATTTGACCGCTAGCGACCAAGCGCATTTTTTAATCTCATCTTTTTTAAATCGTAATCTTATGTTATTACAACGACAAACTGTTTTGTGGCTCGTAGCCATCTGTAGCCTGCTTTTCAGCGGTGCAGTGTATGCGCAGGTCACAAACCAAACTTATTCCACGAATGTGGATCTGGCCATCCCAGATAACAATCCTGTTGGCATCAGCTCTACTATATCAGTCCTCGATATGGGACCCGTCGTAGAATTGGTAAGTGTTTCCGTAACCCTCAATCACCCTTGGGTGGGTGACCTGACGGCAACTTTATCACACAATGGAACAGAGGTACAGCTCTTCCGCAGAATTGGAACTACTGGATCGTCTGGCTTTTCTGCAAATTTAGGTGGCACCTACACCTTCACTACGGGGGGTGCTAGTTTCCGAGGTGCGGCAAATGGCCTTGAAACTGACCAAATTATACCTCCTGGAACATACGCACAGACAGGTGCAGAGGCTGCATCAGCTGTAACGGCTCCACCGCTCAACACAAACACTTACGCCAATTATGTTGGGGAAGAGGTGATGGGTGATTGGACATTGACCATTACAGACGGTGCCGGCGGAGACCTAGGTACTTTCACTTCTTGGAGCTTCAACGTTACTTACGGTGAAGAAGAGCCTGTAGTGCCTGGATTGAACACTGTTAGTTTGGCTGCTATCGCCAATGTGAACGTAACGCTGCTAGCGAACTGCTCAGCTGTTCTTTTGCCCTCACAGGTATTGACCGGCAACTTTGATGTAGATGGCAACGGAGAGGTTCCTCCCGTTGACGCTTACAACTTGGTTGTACAGGACGGTACTCCTAACGGTGGTATCATCGATGGTTGCGGCCGTTTCATCTGGACGGCTACGGCTGATCCTACTCGGATTGCTGGCTTCACTACTGCTTGGGGCTACGTAAACGCAGAGGATAAAATTTCTCCCGCGCTCACTTTCCTCCCCGAGAGCCCAGCAGGTCTCTACTGCGACCAAATCTCTTTGGTGGACGTCAA
>DAITME010000010.1:0-74091 GCA_036835305.1 Lewinella sp. | reverse complement strand
ACCCAGACCCAGACGGGCATGGCGGGCGTTTCGGCGGGCACTATGTGCAGGAGCAAGGCTTAATCAAAAGGAGCCAGGCTTTTAGACATGGCTTTTTTGCTATGCCGAAGATTTTGGCTCCGCTTTTTGAATTGAAAATGGAAAATGAATAAACGTCCTACATCCGCGCCTACGCTTACGAAGCTTTTTGGAAGCTTCGTAAGCGGGCGAGGCAAATCCTACAAATCCTGCGTGCCCGTATTCAACCCATCTGGGCCTGGGTCTTAAAAATCCGCGTAAATCGATTCCATCCGCGACCTCTGCGTTCCATTGAGTCTATTCTGTGTTAATCTGTGTTCTCTGTGGTACTTTTTATCCCATCCGCTACGCGCCTAGAAAACACTGACAGACCACGGTGCCAACCTTTTACACCTTTACACTTTAGCACCTTTACACCTTCTCTTCACCCTTCCCCCGAAAAATGCCCCAATTGCGCACTCCAGTCATATTTGTTGTAGCGCAAGCGGAAGGCGCTGAGGTCTTCGCCGAGCACCTCGCTTAGAACTTGTTTAATGGCTTGCTGGTTGCCGAAATCGGCTCTGAACCAGCGGAATAGGGCGGTGGTATAGACGGTCTGTTGAGCATTATCCACTCGGCTTTCGTTGACTAAGAAGTTATATGTAGCCAGTTGGAGTTGTTCTTCCAGCTTATCGAGCCGATAAAAAGCGATGGGCGGGCAGCTCTTGGCACCGCAATTGAGCGCAAAATGAATGCGGTAGTCTATTTTTTCTACGGCCAATTGCCTGACCTGATTGCGAGCAAAGATATTGGGTAAATAGCCCATACTCAGCTTCCAGCGGTAGCGCCGCAGGATGCCGTGCTCCACTTCGTCGAGCGAAAGGCTTAAATCTTGGAAAGCAATACCCGGATGCTGGAAAATAATCGGGTGTTTGAGTTGTTGCTCGCCAGCCAGCAGCTGGTAGTAGGCATTGTAGATATTGATCCAAAAGGCTTTCTTGCTTGCATCATCGGATAGCGCAGCTTGCAAATCCGCCAGGGACAGTTCACGGATACGGGCTTGTAGCTCGCTCGTGTCCGCAGCAGTCTTCACGGCATACAATAATTGCTCGGCCAAGGATAGGGGCGTGGGGGGCATGGGAATATTTTTCTGTAGGTCTCACATTCCAAACAAATATACCCAGTCTAGTTTCCCTTTCGGTACCAGTTTTTTTAAGGTCGCCTCCAAGGTCTTTTTGTCTAGGGCGCTACTGATGATTTGGCCTTCCAAGATGGCGTAATATGCTTTCGTTAGGCCAAGCGGTTTGAACTGCCGCTTGTACTGGGTGGCATAGATTTTACCCCAAGCCTGATGGTATTCGGGCAGTAGTTTCGGGTGCTTTTTGAGCAGGGCTTCTATCTTGTCTTCAAACTCCTCCCGATTGGTCTTCGTCTTCATGAAATAGGCCAACTGCCCGGAAAGGCTTTCTCCGTCCCATGCCTTTTGCCCACCGAAGGGCAGGGAGGTGACGATGCCGTATTTGGTTTTGGCCTGTCGGTAGGCCTCGTTGAAGGACGAGCGGTAGCCGCTGCCGAATCGGACGTTGTAGGACTGTAACATCCCATCGTAAATTATCTGTCCTTTGAAGGGTAGCAATGTGGCCTGCACCATCAAGGGGAGTGGCTGATAACGGAGTACGGCTTCCAGCGGGTCCTTGAGCGCCAACACGCCGTATGCATAGTCTTCTAGAAGGAAGATGCTGTGCTCTTTCAGAAACTTCATGACAACGAACTTGCCATGGAGCATGTCCTTGAAACCAGCAACGATTTCGATATCTTCGGCGGACAGGCCGAAAGAGTTTTCTTTTACGAAGCTATCGATGAGCTTTGGTTTTTTCGCCAAAACCTCTCGGCACTTGAACGTTAGCTGAGAATCTTTGGAAGCAAGGAAGCCATCTACGTCCACGGATTTGGACACAAGCCCTTCTTGTTGCCCGACGTAAAGCAACAAGGCATGATGAAGACGGAGGAACTGGTAATAATCTTGTTCGTTGAGGCGCATATAAACTGTTTTTTATGGACGATAAATTTTGCTTGCTTAAAACACCTGAAAAATAGGGTCTTGCTCCACTGCTTTCAGGCATTCTTCTAGTGACCATCCTTCACCGATTACCCACCACTGTTCGGTGTGCCGTTGACAGGCGAGATTGAAAGCGTCCTCCCCCAAAAACTCCATACGTGATAAGCCTATTTCAAAGCCAGCGGCAGTACCCCTATCTGCTGGGCATTTGTACTCCTGCATCACGTAGAAAAAGTTACGCCACCATTTGGTGAAGACGCTGATGCACTGGTTGTGTACCTGTGGTTCTTCCAATGGCGGCAGCTTATCGTTGAGCCGTTGCACCAAGGGTGCGAACTTGGCCGTGATGGCCGCTTTTTGAGCCTCAGTAGGCTTGATAGGCTGCTCGGTTTTTGCCCAGCCCCAGACTCTTTTTTGTTTTCTCTTAGCCATTTTGTTGAATTAAAGCGAGGCAATATAGCGTTTTTTTACTATTTTGTCTATGAACAAAACTCGAAACTTTGGCAGCACGCCTTTCTTTCCGCTGCGTCGGCGAACGACGCCTCCGATCAGGCTGCGAAAATCTTGGCTTCGCAGGGAAGTTCTGGCTAAGACCATGCTTATCGGACAACGTTGAGTTTGTCTAATAACTACTCGCGCCTTTGGGAAGCTTGGTAAACAGGCGGGCAAAATCCCGTCCATCCTGTAAATCCTGCCGCGCCCGTCTTCCAACCCGCCTGGGCCTGGATCTAAAAAAATCCGCGTAAATCGCTTCCATCTGCGACCTCTACGTTCTATTGGTTTAAAATCCTAGCTCCTTCCTAAAACATGGCTCCTGCGCGAGAAAAAATAAAAAAAATGAAACAATTTAAGAAAAAATAAACAAAAAATTAGTTCATCTCTTTCTAAGACCTTATCTTTGTCACGGCAGCTTGAAGTTTACCACTTTTTACCACCGGGTGGACTAGGGTACTCCCACTTTTTACCACCTCGCAGCGCAAACGAAAAAAAGCGGAAGTAGAATTAAAAAGGGCGAAAGCTAAAGGGACTGGATAAGAAATTCAGTTTATAAATTATTTGCGTTTAGAACAGAAATCAAAAAAGTTATATAGAGGGCATTACAAAATCGAAAACTAAAAATATAGAAAAAAATTGAAAAAAAAGTGGGAAAAAGTGGGAACTTGTGGTAAAAAGCACTAGTTTTGTAATCAGAATAGTCTCCAAAGGCTTGTTCTGCCCACTTCGTATATGGTACAGCAGGAAATTTTAGGCGAATATGAAGGCACCCTCGATAGCAAGGGGCGGCTGCGTGTTCCCTCTGGCCTGCTGAACAATCTAGGTGAGCGCGAAGACATTGCTTTTGTTGTCAACCGCGGTTTTGAGAAATGTCTCACCCTCTATCCGAAAGCTTTGTGGGAAGAAATTCGCGTAGAAGTGGATAAGCTCAATCTGTATAATAAGCAGAATCGGGCTTTCGTCCGCTACTTCTATCGCGGTGCTACGGTCTTGAGCCCCGATAGCGCCGATAGAATTCTGCTGCCCAAGCGGCTGCTGGAATACGCGGGTATGGAAAAGGAAGTTATTTTATCTGCGATGGCAGGAAGAATTGAAATATGGGCGAAAGATGAGTACGACCTGATGCTGGAAGAAGAGCCGGAAGACTTTTCCGACCTAGCCGAAGCCGTACTCGGTGGTGTGGAAGGTCCCAACTTATCACTTAAAAGTGAATAAGCGATGACCTACCACATTCCCGTGCTGGCCAATGAATGCATTGAGGCACTGCAAATTCGCCCCCATGGAGTATATGTTGATGTCACCTTTGGTGGTGGCGGCCACAGCCGATTGATACTGGAGAAAGCGGGTGATGACCCCATTCGCTTGTTCGGTTTTGATCAAGACGAAGACGCCCAGGCGAATGCCTTGGACGATCCTCGCTTTACCTTTGTGGCGGCCAATTTCAGGCATCTCCAGCGCTATTTACGCTTGTATGGCGTGGATAAAATCGATGGTTTGCTCGCCGATTTGGGGGTTTCCTCCCATCAGTTCGACGAGGCCGAACGCGGATTCAGCTTTCGCTTTGATGCGGATTTGGATATGCGCATGGGCAAAACCGCCGACCGATCCGCTGCCGACGTGGTGAATCACTACAGCCCCGAAGATTTGCAAAAAGTCTTGGGAGAATACGGCGAAGTGAGGAACGCCCGCACCCTGGCACTAGCCATTGCGGAGGCCCGAGAGCAAAAGGAGATCAAAACCATCAAAGACCTACTCGAAGTGGTACAACCCCATATCCGCGGCCATCACAATCGCTATTTGGCGCAAGTGTTTCAGGCCATCCGGATGGAAGTCAACGACGAAATGGGCGCCCTGCGCGAAATGTTCGAACAGGCAACAACACTCCTACAACCTGGTGGCCGACTCGTAGTGATGAGCTATCACTCATTAGAAGACCGCTTAACAAAAAATATCCTCCGCAGCGGAAAAGCAGACGGTGAGCTTACCAAAGACTTTTATGGGAATATTGACCGCCCATATCAGTTGGTAACGCGAAAACCTATCTTGCCCACCGAAGCAGAGATAGCGCAAAACCCCCGCGCCAGAAGCGCTAAGCTGAGGGTAGGGGAGCGCATGTAAAAAAAAGTATCCCAGTTTTTGGCATCCCAGCCAAACATTCTAGGATACGATATATAAGGTGTGATTATGGCTGCAAAGCGAAACAGAAGCATTTTTGGCTTCGATGTACCCACGGTAATCCTGAGCAATCTGGCTTACATCGTCTTTTTGGGGGCGATGGCCGTGGCTTATATCGCCAATGCGCATTTCGCGGAATTCAACGTGCGCCGTATTCAAACCTTGGAAAGAGAAATTAGAGAGTTGCGCTGGATGTACATGTCGCTACAAAGCGATAATATGTACCAAGGGCTGCGCTCTAATGTTGTTGAACAAGTAAAAGATGACGGCCTCCGGCTCCATCGCGGCAAACCCAAAAAGATTGTGGTAAGCCCCGAAGAGCTGGAGAATGTTGGTAAATAGCAGGCATTCCGCTCATGGCGCAAACCGTTAAGAACGATATTTTAGCAAGGGTATATCTTATTCTCGCTATACTGATCGGCCCCGCAGCCGGCTTGCTGACCTATCGCACGCTAGAAGTAGCTATTTTTGATCGGGAAGAATATCAGGAAAAAGGTAACCGCTTCGTGCGCACCATCAGAGTGGAGGGGGAAAGGGGCAATATCTATAGCAGTAAAGGCAATTTGCTGGCTACCTCGGTGCCTTACTTTCAGCTCTATTTCGACCCCTATGTAGCGCCGCCAAATATCTATTACGAAAAGATTGATTCCTTGGCCTATCTGCTGGCTCACGAGGTAGATAAGAGCCTCACCGTAGGCGCTTGGCGCGATTCCTTGCTGTCTATGCGCGACTCCACCAACGGCAGATCCGTCAGTCACTATGTGAAAATTGCCGAGTCGGTTGATTACGCCCAGCTCAAACGCATCCAAGAGTTCCCGATCTTCAACTTGGGGCGCTTCCGAGGTGGACTGATTCCTCAGAAAAAAAGCGAGCGCAAACGCCCCTTCGGTACGCTGGCTAGCCGCACTGTTGGCTATGTGTATGATGGTCGTAAAATAGGCTTGGAAGGCGCTTTCGATAGCTATCTGAGAGGCAAAATACAAGAGGAGAAGATGTTCCGCGTGGATCCCCGACAAGATATTTGGCTGCCTACCACCAATCTGCGCGTGGTAGAACCCACCGTGGGGGCTGACGTTCACACAACCCTTGATGTCAACCTACAAGATATTGCCGAAAATGCCCTCCTCCGCGCAATGAAATTGCACGGCCCAGAATGGGGCACCGCTATCGTGATGGACGTAGAAACGGGGGCTATCCGCGCTATGGCCAACCTAGGGCGCCGCAAAGATCGCCTCACCTACGGCGAAGAATACAACTACGCCATTGCAATGGCCACCGAACCAGGCTCCACTTTCAAGTTGGCTACGATGATGGCTTTGTTGGAAGATGGTCATGTACAATTGAATAGCGAAATAGACATAGAAAACGGAGTTAAAGATTTCTACGATGCTACCCTCAAGGACGACAATCCCCTCAGTGCGAAATGGGATACCATCAGCGTCCAAATGGCTTTCGAGCAATCTTCCAATGTAGGGATGGCCAAACTCGTAGATAGCCTATACAAGGATGGCGAATTCACCGAACGCCTCAAAAGCTTCCACCTCGCGGATACGTTGGGGCTGGAGATCGAAGGCGAAGCGACGCCTTTCATCAATGGACCCGAACACGCCAATTATTCTGGTATCTCCAAAGCCTGGATGGCCATCGGTTATGAATCGAAGCTCACTCCGCTACACATGCTCAATTTATACAATACCATAGCCAACGATGGCCAGATGATGAAGCCCTACTTAGTAGAAAAAGTGACAAAAGAAGGCAAGATCATCAAACGCTACAAACCAACCATCATCGAACGCCAGGTGGCTAGCCGGAGAACAATCGAGCAGTTGCAAATTCTGCTGGAAGGCGTAGTGGAACGCGGTACGGCTAAAAAACTTAAGACGGACAATTACCGCTTCGCCGGCAAAACAGGTACCAGCCAGCAGAATTACGGTAAGCGCCGCTCGAAAGTGGAATATCAGGCGAGCTTTGCTGGCTATTTTCCTGCCGATAAGCCGCGCTACAGTTGTATCGTGGTGATCTACAACCCCAGCAGTGGGTCTTATTATGGCGGCGACGTGGCCGGACCGGTTTTTCGCGAAATTGCCGATATGGCCTACAATTCCATGATCGACGTCCATGAACCGATCAACAAAGGGCCTAAACCGGTACTCTATGCTGGCCAGTTGCCGGCCCGAGATGCTGGTTTTACCCAAGACATTGCCACCATTTTCCGCTATCTGCACCTGCCGCTCGATTCTATTCCCACCACGGCGATGACCATTGTCAATGGCGGCGAAGAACGGATGTTTGCCAGCCCCTTTGCACCGGAGCGGCAGCAGTTCCCCAATGTCATTGGTATGGGCCTACGCGATGCCACTTTTGTGCTCGAGAACAAAGGGTTCATCGTTCACCCGGAAGGGGTAGGCCGCGTAGCAGATGCCGTTTGGCAAAAGGATGGCCGCGGTCGGCGCGGCAAGGACGTTACCTTAAAATTGCGATAAAATCATGCACTTACTTCATCTCATACAGGATCTTAAGCCCCTTGCCATCCATGGCGAGCTGGCCGATCTATGGGTGGAAGGCCTGGCATTCGATAGCCGCAAAGTGGAAAAAGGCTTCGCTTTTGTAGCCACCACAGGGACGCGCTTCGATGCCCACGATTTTATCGGCCAGAAGGAAGAAAATAGGGAGGAGGTGGCTCACGCAGGAGCCGTGCAAGCTCAAAGTGCCGTGATCATAGGGCAAAAACCACCCGAAGACTTGGCCCTACTCGATTCCACCTTATACATCCAAGTAGCGGATAGTGCGAAAGCGCTGGGCCTGATGGCTTGCCGCTGGTATGATCAGCCTAGCCAAGAACTGAAGTTGGTAGGCGTCACGGGCACCAATGGTAAAACCACGGTCGCTACCTTGCTTCACGATCTTTTTACGGGTCTTGGCTACGCTGTGGGCCTGCTCTCCACGGTGGAAGTGCGTCTCGGCACCGAAAAAAGAACCGCCACCCACACTACCCCCGATGCCCTAGCCATCAACGCCCACTTAGCAGAAATGCGGGATATAGGCATCGAGTATGTCTTCATGGAGGTGAGCTCCCATGCTGTTGACCAAGCACGCACAGCGGGCTTACATTTCCGAGGTGGGGTCTTTACCAACATGAGCCACGACCATTTAGATTATCACAAGACCTTCAAGGCCTATATCGAAGCCAAAAAACGCTTTTTCGATGAGCTACCTGCTTCGGCTTTTGCTTTGGTGAATATAGATGATAAACGCGGCGAGGTAATGCTGCAAAATACTCGCGCAGCCAAGCAGACTTACAGCCTCCGAAGACCAGCCAATTTTGTTGCCAAAATCCTAGGTAATGCCCCACAGGGATTGCACCTCAGTGTAGAAGGGACGGAGGTCTTCACCCAGCTACTGGGGCGCTTCAATGCCTATAATTTGCTGGCTGCTTATGGTGCGGCGATGCTGCTGGAGCAGGATAGTATGCGGGTACTAACCATCCTGAGCGGCCTAAAAGCAGCTGCTGGAAGGCTCGATTACATCCAGGATGCCAACAGCGGAAAAACAGCTGTGGTGGACTATGCCCACACCCCCGATGCACTGGAGAATGTGCTCCAAACGCTGCGCGATACCCTTCCCAAAGGGCAGCAGCTCCTCTGCGTGGTGGGAGCCGGTGGGGATAGAGATACCAGCAAGCGACCCCTCATGGCACAAATTGGGGCTCGCCTAGCCGATCGCCTTATCCTCACTAGCGACAACCCCCGCACCGAATCGCCCGAAGCTATACTCGACGATATGCAGGCAGGGCTCACTAGCCCTGCCGAACAGGCTAAAACGCTGCGTATCACCGACCGCCGCTCGGCTATCCGCACAGCCGTGAGCCTCGCCCAGCCAGGCGATTTGCTGCTGGTAGCTGGTAAAGGCCACGAAAATTATCAGGAAATCATGAGCCAACGCTGGCCTTTCGACGATAAAGAAGAACTCCAAAAAGCTTTTAACGAACTCAATACAAACGCATGCTAACCTACTTCATCGAGTGGCTGGATCAACAGTTGGGCGACCTCCCCGGGGCCGGACTGTTTGGCTTCCTGAGCTTTCGGGCAGGATTGGCGATGATTTTGTCTTTACTCATTAGTATGGTTTTTGGCGGCCGCATCATCCGTTATCTGCACCAACAGCAAGTAGGAGAGACGGTCAGAGACCTCGGCCTCGATGGCCAGCTGAAAAAACAAGGTACGCCTACCATGGGCGGCGTGATCATCGTGTTGGCCATTTTGGTGCCCTGTTTGCTGGTAGGCCGATTGGAAAACACCTATCTCCTTACCATGCTGGTGGCTACTATCTGGATGGCTGCCATCGGTTTCCTCGATGACTACATCAAGGTATTTAGGAAAAATAAAGAGGGCCTGGCAGGCCGCTTCAAAGTGTTGGGGCAGGTAGGCTTGGGGCTTTTCATTGCCTTGGTGATGCTCTTCAACGAGCAAGTAGTAGTGCGTATGGAAGTGGAACAAGCCAAGGCGGCACAAATTACCGCCGACCAAATGGTGGGCAGCCCCACCGAAGTCCGCTTGGCCGACGGCAGCACTAGCCTCCGAGCCAATTACCAAACCCGGCTTACCAATATCCCTTTCTTCAAAGGCAATACGGTCAACTACGACTCTATCTTTGGTTTAGGTAAGGCTTTCTCCTGGTTGCTCTTTGTGCCCTTGGTTATTTTTATCGTCACGGCCGTGAGCAATGCCGCCAACCTAACGGATGGTTTGGATGGCCTAGCAACCGGCGTCTCGGCCACCAGCGCAGCCACCTTGCTGGTTTTTGCCTATGTGGGGAGCAATGCCATCGTGGCGAGCTATCTAGGTATTTTGCTACTGCCAGGCACCGAAGAACTAGTGGTCTTTAGTGCCTGCTTAGTAGGGGCTTGTTTGGGCTTCTTGTGGTACAACAGCCATCCCGCTACTGTCTTTATGGGCGACACGGGTAGCCTAGCACTGGGAGGGATCATTGCCAGCATGGCGATTTTGCTGCGCAAGGAGTGGTTGATCCCCATCCTCTGTGGCATTTTTCTAGCCGAGAATCTTTCGGTAGTATTACAAGTGGGCTACTTCAAATACACCAAGAAAAAATATGGCGAAGGCCGCAGGATCTTCCTGATGTCGCCGCTGCATCACCACTATCAGAAAAAGGGTATGTCGGAAGTGAAGATTGTTATTCGCTTTTGGATCGTAGCTATTTTACTGGCCGTGGCCACGATATTAACACTCAAAATTCGGTAGAAGCAGGCAAAATGCCTTGCTCCTTATGCAAAAACATGGCTCCTGCGAGAGTAATGAGTGCGTATGTACACGCAAGTGCGCGTATGTGCGTGAGTAAAAAGAATAAAAAAGTCTAACAAGGCTTTAGTATAAAAATGGAAAGAGAAACGATCATATTAGGAGCCGGGGAATCTGGCGTTGGGGCAGCACTGCTAGCGCAGCGGCTGGGGCGGCGCGTATTCGTCTCGGATGCAGGGCAGCCTGCCGATCGTTTCTTGCGCGAGCTACTGGAGGCTGGCATTGAGTATGAAGCTGGCGGCCACAACCAAGCCCGCATACTGGAGGCAGCGCTGGTAGTTAAAAGTCCGGGCATACCCGATAAAGTGGCTTTGATTCAAGCCTTGAAAGCCAAGGGCGTGGAGGTGATTTCCGAAATTGAATATGCTCACCGCGCTTTGCCTTCTGTTTGCCAGGTGGTGGCCATAACGGGTAGCAACGGGAAGACGACGACTACCAGCCTTACCTATCACTTGTTGCAGAAAGGCGGCTTGGACGTGGCGGTGGGAGGCAATATTGGCAGCAGTTTTGCGCGTATGCTGGCTACGGAGCAGCCCCTACCTGCTTGGGTAGTACTAGAATTGTCTAGTTTTCAGTTAGATGGCGTTAATAGCTTCCGGGCGGCTATCGGAGCGTTGCTGAATATCACCCCCGATCATTTGGATCGCTACGAATACCGCCTAGATTTATATGCCGCCAGCAAGTTCCGTATCGGGGCTTTCCAGCAGCCTAGTGATCAATTCCTCTATTATCAGGAAGATCCCATCACGCTGCAATATATGCCCGATCATCCAATTGGTGGGCTGCCTGTTGGCATCAGCCAAGGGCAAATAGCCGCCGACAAACAAACGCTCAGGAGCCAAGGCCAAACCTTCTCCCTGAGCACAGGGAAATTGCGTGGCCGGCACAACGCATTAAATGCCCTCTTTGCTATCCGCATTGCTCAGGAATTGGGGCTGTCGGCAGCTGCTATACAGTTGGGGCTCGATAGCTTTCAGCCCGTGCCCCACCGTATGGAAGAGGTGCTGGAATGGAAGGGCGTTCGCTATATCAACGATAGTAAGGCTACTAATGTAGATGCTGTTTTTTACGCCTTAGATGCTATGCAGACCCCTTTGGTTTGGATTGCTGGCGGCACCGATAAAGGCAACGATTATAGCCCGCTGCTAGGGGTGGCTGCCGAAAAGGTACACACCCTAGTTTGTTTGGGCTTGGATAATGAAAAGTTGAAAAATACTTTCTCGGTTATCATTCCCTGCATTGTGGAGGCGGCTTCTATGGCGGAAGCCCTGTTCAAAGCGCATTATTTTGCCCAAGCAGGCGACACCGTGCTGTTGAGCCCTGCTTGTGCCAGCTTCGATCTTTTCAAGCATTATATAGACCGAGGCGAACAGTTCCGAGCAGGCGTAACAGCCTTGGCCGCTGATACAAACACTCACTCTGAAAACAAAAAATTATGAGCCTTTCCACACGCATAGCGGCCGAATTGCGGGGCGATCGGGTGATCTGGGCGATCATCGTGCTACTGAGCATTATTTCTGTTCTGGCGGTTTATAGCGCCACTGGAACCATTGCCTACCGCGAGCGGGGCGGGGCGGTTTCCGGGTATTTATTCAAGCACCTGATCATCTTAGGTGGTGGTTTGGTGGTGGTGTATCTATGTCATTTGTTTAGCTACGTCAAGTATTCCCGTTGGGCACCTACGCTGCTGCTCATTGCAATTGGTTTGTTGCTCCTTACCATGTTTTTTGGGGTGGATATCAACAACGCCAGGCGCTGGTTGAAAATACCGCTGATTGGTTTGACTTTCCAAACCTCCGACTTTGCCAAAATTGCCCTGATTATTTACGTAGCTCGGTCTATTGGCTCGCGGCAAAACAACATCAAGGATTTCAAGGAAGCCTTCTTGCCTATTATCATTCCCGTTATTGTGGTTTGTGGCTTGATCGCGGTCTTTGACCTCTCCTCTGCTGCGCTAATCTTCCTGATCTGCTTGCTGATGATGATTATTGGCCGGGTGGCTTTCCAATACATTATGATGTTGCTCCTCACGGGCATCACCGTTTTTAGCTTGATGGTGGTGGTGGGCCGAGAGCGCCCCGATTTGCTCCCCCGAGCCAAAACCTGGGAAAAGCGCATCGGTAGTTTCTTCAATAGGGTAGAGGCGAGTGCGGATGATGTATATCAGGTCGAGAAATCAAAAATAGCCATCGCCAATGGCGGTATTATCGGACAAGGACCGGGCAACTCTACCCAGCGTAATTACCTGCCCTCACCTTACGCGGATTTTATTTTCGCCATCATCGTAGAAGAGTATGGCGCCGTGGGAGGAATTGCCCTTATTGGGGTCTATCTGATGCTTTTCTTTAGGGTAGTGCGCCTTGTGACGAACAGCCCGAAAACCTTTGGAGCCATGGTAGCCTTAGGGCTTTGCTTAGCTATTATTTTGCAGGCCTATATCAATATTGCGGTTTGTCTGGATTTGCTGCCCGTCACGGGCCTAACCTTGCCTTTGGTGAGTATGGGCGGTACCAGTACTTTGTTCACCTGTATTTCGTTTGGCATTATTTTGTCGGTCTCGAAGTACATAGAAACCACCGCCGCATGAGAACTGTAGAAACGAACAAATCACTGCGTTTTATCCTGAGTGGCGGCGGTACAGGGGGACATATCTTCCAAGCGATTGCGATTGCCGATGAGCTAAAGCAGCGTTATCCCGATGCTGAATTCCTCTTCGTGGGCGCCACGGGCAAGATGGAAATGGATAAAGTACCCCAAGCAGGCTATGAAATCTTGGGGCTACCCATCACGGGGCTACAGCGCAAACTAAGCTGGCAGAACGTACTATTCCCCATTCGCCTGCTGCGTTCGATATGGCAAAGTCGTAAGATTATCCACGATTTCCGACCCGATGCAGCTATTGGGACGGGCGGCTATGCGGGTGGCCCCGTGATCTATGCTGCCGCCAAAAAAGGCATCTCTACGCTCATTCACGAACCCAATGCTTTTGGAGGGCTGGCCAACAAGTGGCTCAGTAGGTATGTGGATGTTGTTTGTGTAGGCTTTCCGGGAATGGAGCGCTTCTTCCCGGCAGATAAAATCGTCGTCACTGGCAACCCCGTACGCGAAAGTTTGCTGGACGAAGCCATCACCATCGCGGATAAAAAACAGGGCGAGACGAAGAACATCCTGCTTATGGGCGGCTCCGGCGGAGCTAAAAGTCTCAACGAGGCCATGCGTGCCAGTACCGCCGCCATCGCTGCCCAGCCAAGCGTGCTATGGGTCTGGCAATGCGGCAAGTACTACTTCGAGGAATACAAAAACTGCGAAACCGCTCAGCTGCCCAATGTCCGTATCTCGGCTTTCTTGGATAAAATGGACGAAGCCTACGGCCAAGCCGATCTTGTCATCGGCCGCTCGGGAGCCACGACCATTGCCGAAATACAATACTTGGGTAAGCCCAGTATTTTGGTGCCCTCTCCTTGGGTAGCCGACGATCACCAAACCAAAAATGCCGAAGCCCTGCTGCATCGGCAGGCGGCTCTGCTGGTGGCGGATGCCGACACCAAAGCGAAGCTAGTCAGTACGGCGCTAGGCTTGGTGAACAACGAACAACAGCTTGCTACACTCGCCATTGCTGCTGCCGCCATGAAACAATCTGGAGCCGTAAAAAGAATTGTAGATCGCCTCTGCCAAGAAATGGGTCTTCCCGCTGCCGAGCCAAAAGTCGTAGCACAAGACCAAGTCTATTTCATCGGTATTGGTGGCATCGGTATGAGTGCGCTGGCGCGCTATTACCACAGCCGCGGCTGGAAGGTAAGCGGCTACGACCGTACCGAAACAGCCCTCACCAAACAGTTGGCAGCAGAAGGCATGGCCATTCACTACGAGGCTCGGCCCGAAGCTTTGCCAATTAGTCAGGAGGACATAGCCCGCACGCGCTTTGTTTATACCCCGGCCGTACCTGCCAATTTCCCCGAACTAGTGGCCCTGCGTGCTGCGGGTGTGGAGCCCCTCAAGCGCTCGGCAGTGCTTGGCCAAATCAGCAAAGACAAAAAGGCGGTGGCCATTGCCGGTACCCACGGAAAAACCACCACCACCACGCTAACGACCCACCTGCTGAAGGCTTGTGGCGTGGATAGTTCAGCCTTCCTTGGCGGCATCGCTCGCAACTTCGAGGGCAATTATGTTCATGGGCAGAGTGATTGGGTCGTGGCGGAAGCCGACGAGTACGATCGCTCTTTCCTACAGCTCTACCCTCAGCAAGCGGTGATCCTAAGTATGGATGCTGACCACTTGGATATCTATGGCGATCATCAAAATATGCTGGAAAGCGGTTTTATGGCCTTTGCCCGTCAGGTAAATCCCGATGGATGCCTTTTGGTACGCCACGATCTGGTGAATCAGTTTGATGCCATCAACCACTGCGCTATCCTCACTTTTGGAATCGAAGCAGGCGATTACCAAAGCCGCAACATCCGTGTTGAGCACGGCTTGTTTACCTTCGATTTTGAGGGGCCAAATGGTATTTGGCTGGAAGGATTACAGCTCCCGCTGCCCGGCCGTCATAACGTGGAAAATACCACTGCAGCCATTGCTATGGTGATAGAGGCGGGAGGGGATACGGATCAAATTGCCAGCGCATTGCTTCGCTTCCGGGGAATTGCCCGCCGTTTTGAAACTGTTTTGAAAACAGATAAGTTGGTGGTGATTGACGACTATGCCCACCACCCCACGGAGCTTAGAGCGGCTATCGAAGCAGCCCGGGAGCTTTATCCCAAGCAGCCCGTGCGTGGCGTGTTCCAGCCGCATTTGTTTAGCCGCACCCGCGATTTCCTGGAAGGCTTTGCCGAAGCACTCGATCTGCTGGATGAAACCGTATTGTTGCCGATCTACCCGGCTCGCGAAGAACCCATCGAAGGTATCCGTAGCGAGCGGATTGCCGAGCTGATGAAAAGTGAAAACACCCAGGTGCTTAGCAAGGCAGACGCCTTGAGCTACCTCGCCACCCAAGATCAAGGCGTTTGGCTTTTGCTAGGCGCTGGCGATATCGATGCCCTCGTGGAACCTATCGTTGAACAATACCAAAATGCAGCCCAACATGATTAAATTTGGAGAAAAATTCAGTGGTCTGGCACAAGGTATTCTGCGCATCCGCCGCTTCGGCTGGCTGATCGCGCTGCTGGGGGTAGCGGCCCTGCTCATCAGTGCCATCGCGGCTCGTGAGGGTAAAATCCTTAGCGGTGTGGCGGTGAGTGTTGCACCTTTGGCAACGGGCGATTTATTGCTAACCGAAGCGCAAGTAAGGGAGGAGCTGGTAAAAAGCTTCACAAAACCACTGGAAGCGCTGCTGCTAGCAGATGTGGACGTGGCGCGCGTGGAAGCTGTGTTGGAAAGCCACCCCCTCGTGGCGGATGCCGATGCCTACGTGGACGCCGATATGCAGCTGCATGTGAAGGTGGTTCAGCGGAACCCCATCCTGCGTGTCATCGCCAACAACGGCCAGAATTACTACCTCGATCAGGACGGCGTACGCATGCCGCTCAGCGAAGTATATACCGCCCGCGTTCCCGTGGCTAGCGGCAACATCGTGGTTTGGTCCAATGATTACCTCGAGCAGGAGGAGCACCAACTGAAAGACCTCTTTCATCTGGCACAACTGCTGCGTATGGATGATTTTTACCAGGCGCTTATCGAGCAAATATATGTCAACAACAAAGGCGAAATTATCCTGGCTCCGAAGGTAGGTGATCAGATCATCCAACTGGGGCGCTACGACAAAGAAAAAACCCGTGAAAGACTAGCTAGATTGAAAGTCTTCTACGAAAAAGGCCTCCCATACGAGGGTTGGCGAAAATATGCCTCTTTCGATTTGCGCTATGCCGATCAAGTGGTGTGCAAGAAACGCTAGTTGGGCTGTTGATGGCTCACGCCGCAATACGGGCATAAATGCAGGAGCCGTATTAGCTCAAAAGAGCAGGGTTTATACCCGAAAAAATAAAAATCCCGCTTAAATGTAAGAGGGATCGTAAAGAAAATGCTGCTTATGAATGGCCATGACCCGGCCTGTTGTTGGTATGAAAGACTCAAGTCAGGATTTTATTTTTATACCGTTACCTAAGCAGTAGATTATTAATTTTTTTTAATTCGAATGCTATGAAACATTCTAAACCAATGCAGACCATTGCCGCCCTCGATATCGGCACCACGAAGGTCTGTGCCCTGCTTGGCCGCCGAGATGAACACGGCCGACTGGAAATCCTCGGCCTCGGCAAGGTCGAGAGCCCTGGCGTTATGCGCGGGGTAGTGACCAATATCGAGAAAACCGTGCAGGCCATCAAGGAGGCTTGCCGCATCGCCCAAGAGCAATCGGGTGTTGCCTTCGATACCGTACACGTGGGTATTGCTGGCCAGCACATCAAGAGCTTGCAACACCGTGGGATGATGATGCGCGACAACAGCAGCTCGGAAATCGGGCAGCGCGATATCGATAAGCTCATTGCCGATATGCACAAGCTGGTATTGCCTCCGGGAGACAAGATACTGCACGTTATTCCGCAAGAATACACCGTTGACAACGAGCAAGGCATCGTGGACCCAATCGGGATGAGCGGTAGCAAGCTGGAAGCCAACTTCCACATCATCACCGGCCAAATTACAGCGAGCAACAATATCCATCGCTGCGTGGAAAGGGCAGGCTTGAAAATGGCCAACGTTACCCTCGAACCCATCGCTAGCGCTGCCTCGGTCTTGTATGAAGACGAAAAGCAGGCTGGGGTTGCCTTGGTGGACATCGGCGGCGGTACTACCGATATTACCATCTTCCAAGACGGTATTATCCGCCATACAGCCGTTATTCCATTTGGTGGCCATGTGGTGACTAAGGACATTAAGGCGGGCTGTACGGTCATGGACCAGGATGCTGAAAAGCTAAAGGTCAAATACGGCAGTACACTGGCTAGCGAAGTCTATGAGAACCGCGTGATCGTTATTCAGGGCTTACGCGGCCGAGATCCGAAGGAAATTACAGAAAAAAACTTAGCGCTAATTATTCAGGCGCGGGTGGAAGAAATCATCGAGCATGTGAGTTGGGAAATTCGCCGCAGTGGTTTTGAAAACAAGCTCATCGGGGGGATCGTCCTCACGGGAGGCGGTGCCTTGCTGCGCGACATCGAAAAGCTGGTAGCGCTACAAACTGGCCACAGTGCCCGCATCGGTACCCCGATTGAGCACCTCAGCCACGGTTATGCCAAGCAGCTGACGAGCCCGATCTACGCCACTGGCGTGGGTTTGCTACTGAAAGCACAGGAGGATATAGACGCCGGTCGGATACAAGCCCCACAGCAAGCAGCAGTGGAAGCTGAAGAAGCAGCCGTTAAGAGCAAAGCTGCAGAAATGCAAGCTATGGAGGCAGAAGCAGCTGCCAACGAAAGCGGTTGGTTGGGTAACATTTTCCAAAAAACCAAAGCTTGGTTCGAAGCGGAACCGGATTCCGACTTCTAACCAAGCACGGCATGAGGAGGATAAAAGCATTGCTCTATTTTCTTCGGCACGGCTCCTGCGTGAGCAACAAGTACTTATCTACACTTGCTGCAAGATCGCTAAAAACTTGTCAAAAAGCTGGGCAAACGGTTGGCTGGCTTTCATCTTCAAAACAAACCTAAACAGCACGGGAAACAACTTACTGATACCAAACAACTGAGTTTAATAAGGTGTGAACTCGCTGAGAAGAGCCTTTCCCGGGCACAAAATAATTGACCATGTTATTTGATATTCCACAGGGGGAGAGCCCCATCATCAAAGTGATCGGCGTCGGCGGCGGCGGCAGCAATGCTGTGAACCACATGTACAAACAAGGCATTGTGGGCGTTGATTTCGCTATTTCCAATACAGACCATCAAGCGATGGAACAAAGCCCGGTACCCACCAAACTACAACTGGGTCCGGAGCTAACAGAAGGCCGAGGCGCTGGCTCTAAGCCCAATGTCGGTAAGCTCGCTTGCGAGGAAAGCATCGAGGAGGTGCGCCGCTATCTGAGCAACAACTGCAAGATGCTCTTCGTCACGGCCGGTATGGGCGGTGGAACGGGCACGGGCGCTGCGCCCATTATTGCCAAGACCGCTCGGGAGATGAACATTCTCACAGTAGGCATCGTGACGGTTCCTTTTACCTTCGAGGGGCGCCGCCGTACTTCACAGGCTGTGGAGGGCTTACAGGAGTTGAAGGATAATGTGGATACGCTCATCATCATCAGCAATGATAAGCTGCGGCAAATCCACGGCAACCTCAACCTCAGCGAAGCCTTTAGCCGAGCAGACAATATCCTCACCACGGCTGCCAAGGGCATTGCGGAAATCATCACCGTACCGGGTTATGTGAACGTTGACTTTGAGGACGTCAATACCGTTATGCGCGATAGCGGCGTAGCCATCATGGGCACCGCTAGCGCAGAAGGCGAAGACCGCGCCCGCCAAGCCGTGGATATGGCTCTACATAGTCCACTCTTGGAGGACAACGACATCCGAGGCGCCAAGCACATCCTGCTGAACATTACTAGTGGAACCAAGGAGGTGACTATGGACGAGATCTTCGAGATTACCGAATTCGTGCAAGAAGAAGCCGGCTACGGTACCGACTTGATCTGGGGGAATTGTTACGACGAGCGCCTCGGAGACAAGATTAGCGTCACCGTTATTGCCACAGGCTTTGATCATCGCGACCGCGTGAAAGCCAAAACAGAGGACGAGCGCATTGTTGTTCACCTAGATGATGAGGACAGTATCAGCCCTGCTAAGCAGCAGCCAAGAGGCAGCAGCCTCCGAGATATAACCGGGGAAGATGACCCCAGTGGCTATGGTAAAAGCGGCACGGCACCTACTTTCGAGTTCGACGACATCGAAGAAGCCAAGCGCCGGCTCAGAGATCGCATGCCTGGCAATAGCAGCCTCTACTTGCAGCAAGAGGAGGAAAAGCGTAGGGAAGCCGAGCGGCAGCGCATGCTGGAGGAAGACCGCGTCAGGAGGGAAGCCTTTAAGAGCCGGCAACCAGCTCAAATGCCAAAGCTCAACAATCCCAAGGTGATCAGTGAGCTCGAAAACCAGCCGGCCTACCTGCGTCGCAACATCCAGCTAGACAGTCGCCCACCCGCTAGCGGAGACGAAGAGGCTGGAAGATGGACTGTGAACGACGACGATGAGACGCCACTGCGGCGTAATACCTACCTACACGACAATGTAGATTAGGCAAGTGGCCCACAGCAGGCTTCTTGTTTCAAGTGTAGCATTCGAAAATATTAACCAAGGCTCAGCGTCCTGCTGATGCCGGTCGGGCATATTGCCTGCCGGCCTCAGCAATCACACCTTAGCTTTGGAGAGCGGGTGCCGTGGGGTCAATCACGGCAACCCGCTTTTTTTTAGTGGCTAAGCGAATATTTTGTAGGAGCCTAGGTCAGGAGGCATAGCAATTACGGAATTCCTTAAACCCTAATTTTAAACTAAGTCGGAAAAGAGTAGTTAGTTAGGTAATTGTGCCTAGTTGGTACACTTTTCAAAGATGGTGCCCAATGAATTATATAGAAGGAAAAGAAAAATTTATTCAGGCCTGGGGCACGCTAGGCTCCAGCTGGGGGATCAGCCGTACGATGGCGCAGATTCATGCGCTGCTGTTACTTTCCAACGACAGCATTAGTGCCGACGAGATTATGGAGGAGCTACAAATAAGCCGTGGCAACGCCAATATGAATATTCGGGCGCTGATTGACTGGCAATTGGTGTACAAGGAATTGCGGCCTGGAGAGAGAAGAGAGTTCTTTGTAGCCGAAAAAGACATGGCTAAAGTAGTGAAAAGCATTGTTATACAGAGAAAAAAGCGAGAACTAGAACCCATATTGCGCGTGCTAGACGAACTAAGCAGTGTGGAAGGAGCCGAACCCGAGGCCGAGGAGTTCCGAACGGTTGTAAAAGATCTCAAACTCTTCAGTAATAAAGCGGATAGCGCCCTAGACGCCTTGGTTAAGGCAGATAGCAATTGGTTCTTCAGTACTTTCTTGTCTATGATTCGCTAATTAGAAAATATCTAAATAAAGCCTAAGTTTCGCTACAAACTTGTCAAAGAATTTAGATCAAGGTATATTTGCGGCAAGTTGGAGGGCATATTTTTGCCTTTCTTAACACAACTCTTTAAATGTCAATTACTGATGACATCAATTATTAGATATTCGTTTTTACTACTGTGTCTTTTTTGGTCGCTATCTGCTACCAATTTGGTTGCGCAAGAGGCTGCCGCTGAGGAATCCGCTGCTGTTCAGGCTGATCCCAAGGTTGGCAAGAAGCTTTGGAACGAGAACAGTTGCGGAGCCTGTCATAACAAGAACATGGTATCGGATGCTACTGGACCCGCCTTGGGTGGAGTAGAGGCGCGCTGGGCAGCTGAGCCGCGGCAGCACCTGATTGAATGGGTACAGGGTTCGCAAAAGCTGATTGCTTCCGGCAAGAGTGAGCGTGCGAAGGCCGTCTTCGCGCAATGGAACCAGTCGGTGATGTTGCCTTATCCAGGCCTTGCTGCTGCTGATGTAGAACACCTACTTGCTTATATTCAGGGTACCTACGACGGTACTTTCGGAGCTACGGCTGTGGTGCAGGGTGAAGGCGGACTTGTTGCAGATCAGGAAGAAGCCGACAACACCTGGTTGTTTGTGCTTTTGGGCGTGGCGCTACTGACGCTGTCCCTGATTTTAGCTCGGGTCACTTCCAACCTCAGCTACATGGTGAAGGCTGCAGAAGGGAATGCGCCTGCAACGCGCAGAACGCTCTTGGACATGCTAACCAGTAAAGGCGTTGTTGCCTTTGTGATCTTCGCACTAGTTGTTTTGGGTGGCTACACCACGGTGAATAATGCTGTCAGCCTAGGACGTCAGCAGGATTATCAGCCCGAGCAGCCGATCAAATTCAGCCACGCTACGCACTCCGGCATTCACAAAATCGAGTGCCAGTATTGCCACGACGGTGCCCGACGCTCTAAGCATTCGGTTATTCCAGCGGTTAATACTTGTATGAACTGCCACCGTGCCATTAAGTATGGTAGCAACTACGGCACCGCCGAAATCACTAAAATCTACGCAGCCATTGGCTACGACCCTGTGGCAGATGCCTACATCGAAAATTATGAAGACCTTAGCAACGATGACTTGCTAGACAAATACAAAGGCTGGATTGCTGATAATTATCTGCAAAACGACGGCTCGCTAGATGAGGTGGAGAACGTGGTAGAAAAGCAATTAGCTGATATCAAAGCGGCGCTCACTGGCCCTGATGACGACAAAGTGGCGGGGCCTGTGCAATGGGTGCGTATTCACAATATGCCAGACCATGTTTATTTCAACCACGCCCAGCACGTTACAGTGGGCAAGATCGAGTGCCAGAGCTGCCATGGTCCTGTGGAAGAAATGGAGTTGGTTTATCAGTACTCTCCTCTGAGCATGGGCTGGTGTATTAACTGCCACCGCCAGACAGAAGTCAACTTCGCTGACAATGATTACTACCAAGCCTACGAGCAATATCACCAAGAGATGCAAGCTGGCGATCGCAAGAAAGTAACCGTAGAGGAAATTGGCGGCTTGAGTTGCCAGCGCTGCCACTACTAGGCGGCATCATCTATCCGGTCGGAAACCACCACATCAAAAACTAAGCGGTTGACCCGCTAAATATATAGCTTGAATGAAAAAGCAAAACGATATCTGGGTTGGAACCGATCAGCTAAACGCTGATCCAGACTACCTTGCTCAACAAAAAGCAGAGTTTGTAGATAGTTCTGAAACAGCCATTGAAGCAGTAGAGAACCCTCGCTTGGCGGCCAGCCGTCGCGATTTCCTCAAGTATCTGGGCTTTGGTATCAGCGCTGCTACCATAGCAGCCTGTGATATTCCCGTTCGCAAAGCCATTCCCTACGTTTCCAAGCCCGATACGATCGTGCCGGGTGTTGCTACCTATTTCTCCTCTACTTTTGTACAAGGCGGCGATTACTGCCCAGTATTGGTAAAAACCAGAGAAGGGCGCCCCATCAAAGTGGAAGGTAATAGTCTTTCGCCTATCACCAAGGGGGGAACCAGTGCACGGGTGCAAGCCAGTGTGTTGAGCCTGTATGATACCAGCCGCTTCGATGGCCCTTACCGGATTCAGGGAGGCTTGGTACAGGCAGATGCAAAAAAGAGGCAAAACAACCCCAGCTGGGCTGAGATAGACGCTGAAATCGCCAAGGCAATAGCCAGCGGTAAGGCCGTGCGTATCCTTAGCCACACGCTCATGAGCCCCTCTACACTGGCGGCCATTGAAGACTTCAAAGCCAAGTATTCAAATACAGTCTTGGTACAGTACGATCCCATCTCCTCCGCTGCACAATTGGATGCCAATGAGCAAGCCTATGGGGTGAGGGCTATTCCGTCTTACCGCTTCGACAAAGCGGAATACATTGTGGGCATCAACTGCGATTTCCTAGGCACTTGGGTTTCTCCCACAGAATATGCTCGTCAGTATGCGGCAGGCCGTAGAATCATCGACGGCAAGCCCATGTCTCACCACATACAGATAGAAAGCCACATGAGCCTCACAGGTTCTAATGCCGACAATCGCATTGTGGTGAAGCCTTCCGAGCAAGGGCAAGCTATTCTGGCACTCTACAATGCTATACAAGGAAGCAGCGCCGGTAACGCACAGTTAGAGGACAGGGCAAAGAAAAAAATCGAAGCACTCGCTCGCCAACTCCGCGCAGCCAATGGCAAAGCACTAGTGGTGAGTGGCAGCAACAACCTGAGCGAGCAGTTGCTCGTAAATGCCATCAACGAAGCCCTAGGCAGCTATGGCAGTACCATCGAGACAGGGCGCTGGAGCAAACAACGCCAAGGTAGCGACAAAGCGCTCGCACAACTCGTAAAAGAGCTAGAAGGCGGCCAAGTAGGTACGCTCATCGTGTTAGACGGTGCTAACCCCACCTACGATACGCCCTATGCTGATCGCATCGCAGCCGCTATGGAGAAGGTTGGCCTCAAAATATCCATGGCTGGAGTACCCAACGAAACAACTTTGTTGTGTGACTATGTAACCCCCAACCACCACTACTTAGAGAGCTGGGGTGATGTGGAGGCTAAAACGGGTGAGTTGAGTATTATTCAGCCCACGATTTCACCAATTTTTGCTAGTGTTGGTCGCCCTGGCACCCGGCAAGAAGCGGAGAGCTTACTTGTTTGGGCAGCTTCGCCCAACTACGATGCCACGGCCGAGCAGCCTTTCTACGAATTCCTACGCCAAAACTGGGAAAAGACTGCCTTCGCCGCACAAAGCGAGTTCAGTGGTTTTCAGACTTTCTGGGATATGGCATTGCACGATGGAGTTGTGAGCCTGCCTGTTACAGCTACCTTGTCAGCAGGAGGTTCCGCAGTAGCTTTGGCCGCCAGCGCAGTGGCTGGTGTAGCCAAGCCCGGTAGCGGACAGGAAGTAAGCTTTTATGAAACTGTCAACCAAGGCAACGGTGTTTACGCTGGCAACCCTTGGCTACAAGAGATGCCCGATCCCGTGCAGCGCACCACTTGGGGTAATTATCTTGCGATTCCCGTCAGTTGGGACGGAGGCACTTCTTTCGATGCCTATAAGGGTCTGAATAAAGAAGAATACAAGGGTAAAGCCGATAAAGTAGAATTGAGCTTGGGGGGTAAAGCCCAAGTCGTGACGGCTATCCGTCAGTTTGGCCAAAAAGCAGAAACTTTCTCCTTGCCACTCGGTTACGGCCGTGAAATCACAGGCATGGCCGGTCGGGCACTTGGAAATGGCGTGGGCGTGAATGCTTACCCTTGGTTGGGTGTAGATACGCAAGGCTACATACAGTACTATGGTACGGATGCCAGCGTGAGTGATAAGGTGGCCGAAGAAAAAGAGTTCGCCAGCGTACAGTATCACCACAGCATGGGTCTCACCTCCCGGGATGAAGAGGGGATGCTGTATTACAACAACGAAACAGGCAAGACGGAAAGAATAGCCGGTACGCTAACAGAAGCGCAGGCAGCCGTGCTGGTGCCCTTCAACGTGGATGAGCACACCGTGATGGCCATTGGCGCTGGTATGCAGGGCGGTCTCACAGACCGTTCTATCATTTACCAAGGAGACACCGCTAGCCTAGATGAATTGAAGGCGCACATTGCAGAGAAGCGCGACCACGCCAATTATCTCAACGATCAGACCCTATATCCCTACGATGAGTTTGCCGATAGCATCTATAAGCAAGGGCACTGGTGGGCGATGCACGTAGATCTGAACGCTTGTATCGGCTGTGGGGCCTGCGAAGTAGCTTGTGTAGCAGAGAACAACGTACCCGTAGTGGGCAAATACGAGGTTTGGCGCCACCATGAAATGAAGTGGATGCGCATCGATCGCTATTTCTATGGCGACTTCGAAAACCCACGGGCAGTCTATCAGCCTATGATGTGCCAGCACTGCGACAACGCCCCCTGCGAAAACGTGTGTCCCGTAAATGCTTCTAACCACAGCGACGAGGGTCTCAACCAAATGGCCTACAACCGCTGTATCGGAACGCGCTACTGTGCCAACAACTGTCCTTACAAAGTACGTCGCTTCAATTGGTTGGACTATACCACTGCGGACCTCTTCAGCAGCAACGAGCCAACAGTGAATGGCGAAGAGCTTCCATTCGGTGCCGATAACCTCACGCGTATGGTGCTTAACCCAGACGTAACCGTTCGGAGCCGGGGCGTAATCGAGAAGTGTTCTTTCTGTACACAACGGCTACAGCAAGGTAAACTCACGGCCAAGGTAGAAGGCCGTCGCCTTCGGGACAGCGATGTCCGCACGGCTTGCCAAACGGCTTGCCCAACGGGCGCTATCACTTTCGGTGATCGCAACAATCCCAATGGCGATGTGAGCCGCCTCATCGAGAACCCGCTCAATTACCGCGTCTTGGAGGAAGTAAATACCCAGTCCTCCGTATTCTACGCCGCCAAAGTGAGCAACAGCATCGAGGAGCTAGAAGCCTAAGAGGAAACAAGCACAAAAAATCACTCGGGCAACCGAGTTGGTAATAAATAAATAAACGGCACTGCGATAACACAAAGTGCTAGCATAAATTCAAAAACATGAGCGGATACGTATCGCCAGTTCGCGAACCGCTGATAGAAGGCAGCAAAACCTATCACCAGATCACAGAAGACATCTGTGCGCCAACCGAGCAAGCGCCCGGTATGCTCTGGATTGCTACCTTCATCCTCAGCGTCATCGGCCTTGGCCTCTTTGTGTTTAGTGTCGTCTGGACGATTTGGGTGGGGATTGGTTCCTGGAATCTGAACCGTACTATCAACTGGGGTTGGGATATCACCAACTTCGTTTGGTGGGTAGGTATCGGCCATGCAGGTACTTTGATCTCGGCCATCTTGTTGCTTTTCCGTCAGAAATGGCGTACGGGGGTAAACCGAGCAGCAGAAGCGATGACTATTTTCGCCGTCATGTGCGCGGGGCAGTTCCCGCTCATCCACATGGGGCGCCTATGGTTGGCTATCTTCATCTTCCCTTACCCCAACACACGCGGCCCGCTGTGGGTGAACTTTAACTCACCCTTGCTTTGGGACGTATTCGCCATCTCTACCTACTTCACTGTGTCGCTGCTGTTCTGGTACACTGGCTTGGTGCCCGACTTTGCCACCGTTCGCGACCGAGCCAAAGGCTTACGCAAGAAAATCTATTCGGCGCTATCCTTCGGTTGGAATGGCTCTGCTAAACACTGGCAGCGCTGGGAGAGCCTCTCCCTAGTGCTCGCTGGCCTTGCTACGCCGCTGGTACTCTCCGTACACACCATCGTATCTTTCGACTTTGCTACTTCCGTCATTCCAGGTTGGCACACGACGATCTTCCCACCTTACTTTGTGGCTGGGGCGATCTTCTCGGGCTTTGCCATGGTACTCACTTTGATGTTAATTGCTCGTAAGGTGCTCAACTTACAGGACTACATTACCTTGCAACACATCGAATCGATGAACAAGGTGATTCTCCTCACGGGCTCTATCGTAGGGGTGGCTTACCTTACCGAGTTGTTCATCGCCTGGTACTCTGGTTATATCTACGAGCAGTGGGCTTTCCAAAACCGGGTTCTTGGACCCTATTTCTGGAGCTATATCGGTATGATGCTTTGTAACGTACTCAGCCCACAAATCTTCTGGAGCAAGAAAATGAGAAGAAGTATCTTCTGGACCTTCTTCATGTCGATCTTTATCAACATTGGTATGTGGTTCGAACGCTTCGTGATCATTGCTACTACGCTGGCACGCGATTATCTGCCTTCCAGTTGGAGCTACTATGTACCTACCTGGGTGGAAATTGCTATCTTTATTGGTACGCTGGGGCTGTTCTTTACCCTCTTCCTGATCTTTACGCGGGTAGCACCGGTAGTGGCCATTGCGGAGGTGAAGTCTATCCTCAAAACGGCAGGCAATCAGTACATCGGTAAGGATGCACACCACCACAGCCACGAAACGGTTGGCGCTGCTAACGAAATCAAACACTAGAAAAACCGCTTTTGCCCGGGGCTAACTAAGCTGGGGGCAGAAAACCAAAGTATAAGAATATGGCACATACAATTGCTGAAGAACATATCTTACACACCGGCGCCGCCTACGAAGAAGGGCAGTCGGAGGTACTTTTCGGTCTTTACGACGATGAAGAAAAGCTGCTGGCAGCGGTAAAGGAAGCCAATGCACGCCACCTGGACATTATGGAGGTCTTCACGCCTTTTCCTGTCCATGGCCTTGATCCTTTATTAGGGCTGGAAGAAAGCCGCCTACACCAGGCTGGTTTTGTTTATGGCGCCTTGGGCACCCTCACGGCTTTTGGTTTCATGACTTGGGTCTTCACCCGCGATTGGCCAATTATTTTTGGAGGTAAGCCCTACTGGTCGGTACCCGCCTTCATTCCCATTACTTTCGAGTTGACGGTGCTCTTTGCTGCCGTAGGGATGGTTTTCACTTTCTATATCATATCTGGTCTAGGGCCGGGAGCGGAGCCATTGCGCCTGCATGATCGGATCACAGATGATAAGTTTTGTATCGCCTTCAACACCACCGGGGGCGATGCCGCAGCTGTTGGTGGGCTGCGGGAGTTTTTCCAGGCTACGGGTGCTGAATCGGTACACACCAAAGAAGCCTAGCCGAACGCTAGAAAACGCCCCTAAAAGTAGGGGCACTTTTTTTGAAATTATTGATTTTTGTAGCGTGCAAATGCTTGGATAGTCTTGGCTCGCGCAGGAGCCATGTTTTAAGAAGGAGCAATGTAACAGGAAAGCTGCTGGATACGGAAAAATATAGCAGCCTACGGGAGTTGCTTGTTTCTAGAAGCCTTGCTCAAACAAGGAAGCACTGCTCCCGCAATGCTGCCAGTATCTTTCGGACAGCCAAAACGAATGGTAAAGCTGCTGCTTCGAGCAAAAGAAGCGCCGTAATAGCGAAAATCAAGATCAACCTAATAAAATATCTCTCCAGCTAGGAGAGCAAAGCCAAGAAGATGAAACAACTTCATATTTGGATTCTAAGTTTGCTTTTAGCCGTGGTGCTGGCATCTTGCTCGCAGTCAGAAGGCAACTACACGGGCAGTGAGTATATGCCAGACATGGCGCACTCGGTGGCGATGGAAGCGAATACCAACAACTATTATTACTACAACACTTGGGATGAGGCTTCTACGATACCACTCAAAGACTTGGTACAGCCTCGGGTTCCTGTGAAGGGAACAATTCCGCGCGGTGCTGCGGGTGCAGGCCGAGCTAGTGATAGTGGTGCTACGAATGCGATGCACGTGCCTGCCAACGGCCATGTACCTTATCACTTCGAGGACAGCCCAGAAGGCCGGGAGGCAGCCACTGCTGAGCTAATTGATAATCCTTTCCCTATTACGGACAAGGGCCTAGCCAGCGGTGAGGAGCTGTACAACATATTTTGTGCTACTTGCCATGGCGAGAAGGGCAATGGCTTGGGTTATCTTTATAACGATGAAGAAAACAAACAAGCCAAATACCCCCTAGCGCCCGCCAATTTCCTGCGCGATGAGTATTATCAGGCCTCTAATGGCCGTTTTTACCACTCCATTTACTATGGCATCAACGCGATGGGTGCTTACAAAGACAAAATGAGTTACGAGGAGCGCTGGAACGTGATTCACTACATCCGTTCGCTGCAAGCTGCTGAATTGAAGCTTGAGTACAACGAAGGTGTCAACACTTTCAATGCTAGTTTCGGAACGCCGTTCGCAATGCTACCTGGCGAGCGCGTAAGCGATGATGCTGAAGACAGCATGATGGCAGCAGGAGCGGCGACTGGGGAAACGACCCAAAGCCTCAAGAAATAAGAATTTAATAGCTATAAACGATCAAGGCTGTTCTGGACGAACAACCGTTCTTTAAATATTATCTAAATGGAGAACTTTGTATTCTCATCCCGCGCAAAAATGGTAACTGCTGGCTTCGCCGTCATCGGCTTGCTCTGCTTGGTGATCACCTATTTCCAAGGAGGTGAAGACCACCATATGCGTTTCTGGACGAATTTCTTGCATAATGCTACTTTCTTCCTGGGGATTGCCTTTATGGCTTCTTTCACCTTGGCGGCCTTCACGACGGCCTATGCGGGCTGGTTTGTGCAGTTCAAGAGGGTCTGGGAAGCTTATAGTCTATACCTCCTGCCAGCGCTCATTACGATGGGCGTACTCATCGTAGGGCTTTGGCTACACAGTCATCACCTCTACCACTGGAACGACGCAGAACACGTTGCCCACGACCCCATTCTAACGCACAAAAGTGCTTTCCTTAATAAATGGTGGTATTCTTTGGCCACTATCGGGTTTGTGGGGGTCTGGTACTTCTTTATGAGCCGTATCCGAAAAATCAGTGTAGCAGAAGATGCGGGTACTACAGCTGACTTTAAGCACCATCGGCAGATCAAAAAATATGCAGCGATCTTCCTACCGATTGCCGGCTTCACTTCGGCTGCGCTAATTTGGCAGTGGATCATGAGTTTGGATAGCCACTGGTATTCGACGATGTTCGCCTGGTATGCTTCAGCGAGCTGGTTCGTGGCAATGATGGCGCTCACCATCATGATGCTGATCTACCTCAAGAGTCGGGGCTACTTCCCCAACGTGACGCAGGAACACTTCCATGATCTGGGCAAATACCTTTTTGCTATTTCGATCTTTTGGACGTATCTCTGGTTCAGCCAGTACATGCTGATCTGGTACGCCAACGTAGGGGAGGAGACGATCTACTTCCGCGAGCGCTTAGACAACTACCGCTTTTTATTCTACGCCAATCTAGTGATCAACTTCCTAGTGCCTTTTTTTATCTTGATGCGGAACGACACGAAGCGGAAAATGGGTACGCTGTTCTTCGCCTCTCTGATTGTATTTTTCGGGCATTGGCTAGATTTCTTCCAAATGATCAAGCCTGCATCGCTGCGTACTTCTATCGAGTTAACTTCTGCCGCCGATGGTAGTCACGAAGCACTCTCAACGAAGGATAGTGAAACGATTTACCACCTCACGTCGAATACCCAGCAAGGAGATGATGCCCATCACGATGGCGATGCCCACCACGCAGACGGATCCCACGCAGACGGCGGCCATCACGCTTTTCCTCCCCGTTATGTGGAGTTTGCAGCTGGTTATACACTTCCAGGATTTCTGGAGATCGGTACCTTCCTAGGTTTTTTAGGTGCTTTTTTATTTTTCGTTCTCGGACGCTTGGAGAAAGCTGCATTGGAGCCGAAGAATGATCCTTATATGATAGAAAGCAAGCACCACCACACCTAGTGTGTGTTATTTAGATAATATCTAAATAAGGGGTGTATTGCTAAACATAGTCTTGTATTTCCCGTTAGATAGGTGTAACTTTACATTACAAATGAAATTTGCGCTTTCAAGCGCGTTCCTCTGCTTCTTTCGGGATAAAAGAGGTGAAAATCGAATAATTTAAGACATGACAACAATCGTCGTATTACTTTGCATAGCGCTTTTGATGCTGATCGTGGTACAAATATCCCGCGTGAAAGAACTAGCGGCTAAATTACGTGGGGAAGAGGAAGTGGAGAGGCGCGCCACCCAGAGCATCGGTGGTGGTTTGATGTTCTTCATGGTAGCTTTTTTGGTCTTAACTGCGGTCTCGGCCTACTACTACAAGAACTATATGCTGGGCTATGGACCACATGAGTCGGCTTCCACTAACGGTAAGTTGATCGATACAATGTTCCATTGGACACTGCTGACAACCTACATTGTTTTTGTACTAACGCACATTGCGCTTTTCTGGTATTCCTACAAATACCGTTTCAATCGCAGCCGTAAGGCGGAGTTTATTTCTCACAACAATACATTGGAGCTGGTTTGGATGGGCGTACCCGCCGTTGTGATGGCTATATTGGTACTAGGGGGCTTGGACTCTTGGAACACCATCATGGCAGATGTGGGAACAGATGATGAAGTTCTAGAGGTAGAAGCTACTGGTTCGCAGTTTGTCTGGGAACTTCGCTATCCAGGGGAAGACGGTTATCTTGGTCGTAAGAACTTCCGACTGATTGGCGGTGTAAATAGTTTAGGGGTGGATTTCACTGATGAAAAGTCGCACGATGATTTTATTGCTGCCGATTTAGTTCTGCCTGTTGGTCAGAAAGTACGGGTACGCATTACCGCTAAGGACGTATTGCACGACTTTTACTTACCGCAATTTCGCGTCAAAATGGATGCAGTACCTGGTTTGCCTACTTTCTTTGTGTTCACGCCAGAGAAAACTACGGAAGAATATCGCCAAGGGCTGCGGAAGTACCCAGAGTACAACGTACCTGACCCTGACGACCCTGAAAAAATGCTGTGGGAGACCTTCGAATATGAGTTGGCGTGTGCTGAGCTTTGTGGTACGGGGCACTGGAATATGAAGAAAAAGGTTCGGGTAGTATCTCAGGAGGAATTCAATGATTGGTATGCCCAACAGCAGTCCCTCTACGCCACGCAGATTCGCGGCACGGCTGCAGACCCTAACAAGGATATGGATGATTTCCTACCTTATGAGATTTCTCAAATAAAGGAAGAATTCAATAAGGCAGCCACGGCAGCTTTGTCCTCTGAAGATACGAGCGATGACACCTTCACACTGGAGTATGTCTTTTTCAAGACAGGTAGCAGCGAGCTATCTAGCAAGAGTAGATATCAGTTGGAAGAAGCTGCCAAATGGATGGCGGCCAACCCGACGGTAAATGTTGATTTGAGCGGCCACGCCGATGATACGGGTGGGGCTGACGTTAATCAGTCCTTATCCCAAGATCGTGCGGAAGCCGTCAAAAGCTTTTTGGTTGAGCAGGGAGTGGCCGAGAGCCGCTTAGCGGCAAAGGGGTATGGTATCAGCCGACCCTTGGACAGCAATGACACGGATGAAGGCCGGTCGGCCAACCGCCGCACTGAGTTTACGATTAAACAAACAGGAACACCACTTTAAGCATTATATTAGTAAGACTATTTAATTTACACGAACATGGCAAGCGTAGTAACCGAAAATTTCATTATGGAGCCCGATAGCCTCATCCAAGAGGTGGGCTATGATGATCATTTTCACGATCACCATCATGGGGATAAGTTCCAGTCGAGCTTTATCACCCATTATATTTTTTCACAAGATCACAAGATGATCGCCAAGCAGTTCCTCATCACAGGTATGATTTGGGCAATTATCGGTGGTTTGATGTCCTTGGTTTTCCGTATGCAGTTGGGCTTTCCTGAGGAGAGTCTAGAATGGCTGAAGCCGGTGTTGGGCAAGTGGATATCTGTCAGTAATGGTGTTGGCACACTCACGCCAGATTTCTATTATGCTTTGGTGACTATGCACGGTACGATCTTGGTTTTCTTCGTACTAACGGCTGGTTTAAGTGGTACCTTTTCTAACCTGCTCATTCCATTAATGATTGGTGCCAGAGATATGGCTTCGCCTTTGTTGAATATGTTGTCTTACTGGTTCTTTTTCTTGTCTGGCACCATCATGTTCGCTTCTTTGTTCCTTAGCACGGGACCCTTCGCAGGTGGCTGGGTTGCTTATCCACCATTGTCTGCGCTTCCGCAGGCCATGGACGGGTCTGGGGCTGGTATGACACTCTGGACACTTTCCCTAGTGTTCTTCGTAGTTTCCGTTCTATTGGGTGGTATCAACTACATTACCACCGTTCTGAATCTTAGAACAAAGGGTATGACCATGTGGCGCTTGCCGCTACCTATCTGGGCCTTTTTCGTAACGGCCATTATTGGTCTTTTGTCCTTCCCTGTATTGGTATCTGCTTTCTTTTTGATGATGTGCGACCGTACCTTGGGCACAAGCTTCTATTTAAGCGAGATATTCATTGGTGGTCAGGCCTTGGATCATGTAGGTGGTAGCCCCATTCTTTATCAGCACTTGTTCTGGTTCTTGGGGCACCCAGAGGTGTATATTATCATCCTGCCCGCTATGGGTATTGTGTCTGAGGTCTTGTCTGTACATGCCCGCAAGCCCGTCTTTGGTTATAAGGCGATGGTGCTATCCATTCTGGCCATTGCCTTCTTGTCCTTCATCGTGTGGGCACACCACATGTTCATGTCTGGTGTGAATCCTTTCATTTCCAACTTCTTTGTGGTTTTTACCTTGATCATTGCCGTACCATCGGCAGTGAAGGTATTCAACTGGATTGCTACGCTTTATGGTGGTAACATCCGTTTCAACCCAGCGTCTTTGTTCGCCATTGGCTTTGTATCCATGTTCATTTCTGGTGGTCTAACAGGTATCTTCTTGGGTAATTCCACGATAGATATACAGTTGCACGACACCTACTTCGTAGTGGCTCACTTCCATATTGTGATGGGTGTGGCGGCTTTCTTTGGTATGTACGCCGGTGTTTACCACTGGTTCCCTAAAATGTATGGCCGTTATATGAACCAAACGATGGGTAAACTCCACTTCTGGGGTACGATCATTGGTGCTTACTGTGTTTTCTGGCCTATGCACTATTTGGGTATGGCAGGTGTACCACGCCGCTACTACAGCTTCGACGCCTTCGATACTTTCAGTCATTTCGCTGGCATGAATCAGTTCATCACCATTGCAGCGATTATCACTTTTGGTTTCCAGATGTTGATGGTGATCAATTTCTTCTACAGCATTTGGTATGGTCGTAAGGTAACAGAGCGCAATCCCTACAATGCCAATACATTGGAGTGGACAACGCCCATCCGCCCAGGTCATGGCAACTGGCCAGGTAAACTACCGACGGTTCAGCGCTGGGCATATGACTATGGTAAAGATGGCCGCGAATACATTCCTCAGGTACAGCCAGTAGGGGAGGGTGAATCAGAAGTTCATTAGTCCGTATAGTTTGCCCAAGATAAACGAACATACAGAAGTCTCCACCTTGGCGACTGCATCCACCGCTATCGTTGTTAGTAAGCAGCGACAGTGGTGGATTGATTTCAGTGCCTTGGTGAAGTTCCGACTATCCCTCACGGTGGTTTTGTCCTCCATGCTAGCATATTTAGTGGCACTGCCCGCAGGTCAGTTTAGTTGGTGGGCATTATTTGTACTATTCAGTGGCGGTTTTCTAACCACCGCTGCTGCAAACGTGCTCAATGAGGTATTGGAGCGCGACTTTGATAAGCAGATGGAGCGCACCAAGAATAGGCCGTTAGCCGAAGGTCGGTGGACTACCAGCGAGGCAGTCTTATACGCTGGTTTTATGAGTCTAGTAGGAATTTCGTTTCTAGCACTTTTCAATCCGTGGACCGCCTTTCTCGGCACTTTTTCATTGGTGAGTTATGCGTTTGTTTATACACCTTGGAAGCGCGTCAGCCCAGCGGCTGTGCTTGTCGGTGCCGTCCCTGGTGCTCTGCCAGCGCTCATCGGTTGTGCAGCTGCACAAGGTGGGATTACGAGCTTAGGAATTACGCTCTTTGTCATTCAGTTCTTTTGGCAGTTACCCCATTTTTATGCCATCGGTTATTTGGGTTTCGCAGACTACAAACGTGCCGGATTCAAGTTGGTACCTGAAGATGGTCAGGGAGAAGTGAACGCCGCCCAGCTAGGTCGTGATGCCCTGATTGCGGCGCTGGCTTTGGTACCCCTAGCTTTTGTACCCAATTACTTGGGCGTGGTGAGCGTGGGTGCCGCAAGTCTTGTAGGCCTGCTGGGGTTAGGCTTTTCCTACTACGCTTGGAACTTTTGGCGCTTGCCAATTCGCAAAACAGCGCTTCGCATGATGTTTGCTTCTTTCGCTTACATTCCCTTAGCTTTTCTCGTGTATTGGTTAGATCAACTGTTGTAAAATGAGTACGATGAGCAAACCAATGGATCGGCAAATGGAGGCTGCCACACGGCGTAACAAGGTGCATCCTTTAAAGATGACGCTGTGGGTAGCGCTGGCTAGTATTATCATGATGTTTACAGCGCTTACAAGTGCTTACATCGTAAGACAAGCAGCAGGCAATTGGTTGGAGTTCTCCATCCCCACTATATTTTATTGGAATACCTTGGTGATTATCCTAAGTAGCGCTACGCTACAAGGAGCCTATTTCGCCTTTATCAAAGAACGCGAGGAGCCCTATAAACTGCTTCTAGTTCTTACCTTGCTGCTAGGTGTGGCCTTTTTGTGGCTGCAGTATATTGGTTGGCAAGACTTAGCGGCTGCGGGAATCCCACTAAAAACCAATCCTTCCGGTGACTTCATTTACACGATTTCTGGCTTGCATGCCTTACACGTGATAGGTGGAATTACTGTTGTACTGGTGAGCGTGTTCATGGCCTATGTTAGGTCTTTCAAACTTAGTCCGATGCGTAAGTTGCGCCTAGAATTAAGTCTTACTTACTGGCACTTCGTGGGGATATTGTGGATATATTTGATCGTATTCTTGAGTTTACAAAGATAAAATTCGGATATTTTATATCCTTTTAGCTACCTTTGCCGCGATGAAATACCAAGTGCTAAACGCGGGTTTCCTCAAAGCTTCGTGCAGTTTATATTTTTAAAAGAGTTCAACATGGCCGCAGAAACGGACTTCTTAGAAGAAGAAAAATTAGGTACACAGGACGACTGGTCGGGTGGTGATGAAAAGCCATTTAAAGCCTCCTACGGTAAGCTGATGATGTGGTACTTCTTGCTTTCAGATGCCTTCACTTTCGCAGGTTTCTTGATTGCCTACGGCGCCCTTCGGTTTAGTAGTCCAACATGGCCTGTACCAGACAAAGTGTTCTCTACTTTTCCAGGTGGTTTCCACGATATGCCGCTGATATTTGTAACACTCATGTCTTTTGTTCTGATTGTCAGTTCCGCCACAATGGTAAGAGCAGTCCAAGAGGGGCACAGAGAGAACAAGCGAGGGGTGGTATTCTGGATGTTGCTAACCGTTTTAGGTGGAGCAGCCTTCTTGGGCTGTCAAGCTTGGGAGTGGAACAACCTGATCGTGAAAGAGCATATGAGTGTTACGCGCAATCCTTTTGGTACACATACAGAAAGTGGTGTGTACTTAGAGAATGGGCAGCCTGGAAGCGAAACTTTCCAAGCAGGCGAAACTTATCTGATGCATCGCGCGGTACTTCGTTCTGAAGCTAGTGCGGCAGACTTGGCGGCAGCGGATAGCCATGGGGATGATCATGTTGGCGAACACCACGGCCCTATGATTGTAGATCAATTCCCGATGGAAACAGCTGACTATCAAATCGATGACCAAGGCTTTATCCATCGCAAATTTGTGGTAACGGCTGAAGGCGAGAGCAAAGGTAAACCAAGCGTAGAGGCTTATGGTCCTGTGGCTTTCGGCGCGCTGTTCTTTTTTATCACTGGTTTCCATGGTTTCCATGTATTTTCCGGAGTGCTTTTCCTGCTGATTATCATGATCAATGCCGCCAGTGGCTTGTACGCCAACAGAGGAAATGGCTACGAAATGGTAGAGAAAATTGGCCTTTATTGGCACTTTGTGGATTTGGTTTGGGTGTTTGTTTTCCTCGTGTTTTACCTACTCTAAGCCATCGCTTATCCATCTATCTTTAATTAAATAGCATCCGCTGCTGTGGGTGCGAAAAAATAATAAACATGGCAGAACACATCAGCTACGAAGAATCCATCAAGGGTGTTTATAAAGGACTAGGCCTACTGGCGCTCGTCACCTTAGTAGAAGTAGCCTTCTCTCTATTCGGGAAAGGACATATTTTGGGCAGCACTGGTCTTCAGGACTACAGCGTTGTCATCGGCTTGGTAGCAATCATACTGATTGCGCTATCACTTTACAAAGCTTACTTCATTATTTACGAGTTCATGCACATGGGCTATGAAGTAAAGGGCTTGGCTCTGAGCGTACTTCTTCCTGTATTGCTGCTGGTTTGGGCGCTGATCGCTTTTTTCTACGAAGGGGCTGCTTGGAAGGGCAATCGCGATAAAGTACAAGAACGCAATGAAATCAAAAAAGCACCTGCTAGTAGCATGTTGTTGGATGGCACCATCTATCGCTGGGAGGAAACAATAGGCTAAACTACTAGGAGCTAGAAGGCCTAGGTTGTTTCTTTAAAAAAACGGTCAGTTGGATATATCCAACTGACCGTTTTGTTTTGTCCCGAGGGCTTCTCTTTTGCTGCTTATTTTCTATTTTTCTTAATCATTTTTCTGCTTTTGTTTGTTAAGTTGACTAATTAACTCGGGCACCATTCCCGTATTGTATTATGCGAAAGTTACTAACTTTTTTGATCCTGATTACTTTGCTTGTTGGATTTCCAACAGCTTCCTATTTCTATATGAAAGACGGCTTTGAGTATCGGAAAAGAGCTATTCAGGCGCAAGGCGATTACGGCAAAATGCCCGATCTACAGTCCTTAACACCACTGCAAGGTCAGCTCCCCAAGACTTTGCGCGGTAGTATGTTGGTGGCGGGGTGGCTAGATATCGAGCGTACGGAGGCAGCCTACATGTATGGACACATGCTGGATAGCCTGTATCAGCAGTTCAAGGACTCGCCTAATCTCTACTTCACCACAATCACCACGGCTAGTGATAATAGCGTGGCGGCCTGGGCGAGCGAACATGGGCTCCCGGAGGATCCCATGCTAAGCGTTTTACAGGCAGATAGTAGTACTTTTGTAGAAATAGCTCGAAATTTTCAATTGCCTGGTGCGCCCGGCCAAGACCCTATTGTAGCCATGGTAGATAGCTCCCTGACCATCAGAAGTCATTACAATCTGGAAAAGCGAAACGAAACAATTGGCTTGGTACAGCTTATCTCGCTCATTATTCCGCTGCCGCCTAAAGGCGATATTATTGTAGCCCCAAAAAAAGAATTATAAGCTATGGGAAAGATACCTCACACATACGCTGGCCTACCGACCTATCCTGACCAAGAGCGGTTGATGAAAGTTGCCTCCATTATTCTATCAGTCGTTGTTGTAGGCCTCGTGGTGCTGATGCGGCGCTACAAACTGCCTGTACCAGATGGCTGGGACGTAGGTTACTTACCTGCTGTAAATGCTACGATCAATGCGCTTACAGCGCTCACTTTGTTGGCTTCGCTGTATTTTGTTAAACAACGGCGGTTTGTGCTTCACCGCAATGCAAACGCCTTGGCGCTGCTGCTTTCCGTTGCCTTCCTCGTATGCTATGTGATCTATCATTTCACTACCCCCGAGGTACTCTTTGGTGATGCCGATGGAGATGGTATCTTATCTGCGGCCGAACTAGCTGCTGTGGGTAGTCAGCGTACTTGGTATTTGGTACTCTTAATTAGCCACATCACCTTGGCAGGCCTATTGTTGCCTTTTATTCTTTTCACAACCATTCGCGCCTTAGTGGGCAAGTACAGCGAACATAAAAAAATGGCACGTTGGGTATGGCCACTCTGGTTTTATGTAGCAATCACCGGCCCAATGGTGTATTGGATGCTACGACCCTATTATAATTAGACCAAGGCCGCCCCAAGGCTAATAGGTTTGAGCGAGGCCTCTTGTGTGTCTAATTGTTGGCCATATGGCAGGAGCAGTGTATGATAAAAAGAGCAAGGTTTTTAGGTACGCTCTCAATTTTTGGTTGCCCTACTAGTCCTGATGTGATGTTCTAAAAATACTTCTACTAAGAAATGGGATTATTTCGATTAAAGCTTGTACCTTAGAGCTTTATAGTGTTTTTAATTCCAATTTTAACAAGTAATCCTCAAGAGACCACTCACTCATCCATTAAATCAAGTAACTATGGCAAACAGAAAATTCCTACCCAGCGCCCCAAAAAAAACAATCTGGATCGCTGCCGTTATCATCGGTGTTTTGGGCATCTTGGGGCGTTACGTCCAAATAGATGTGCTATCCGCTTACAGCTATGAAATGTTGCTAGTTGGTTTCATTCTCCTTCTTATCGGTACGACATACAAGGGGATATAAATCCATAGGCGCTCGGCCTTTGCTGAGTAGTACGCTTCCTTTCAGTAGTTAGTGGTCTGTCAAGCGTTAATTTTTGGGTCGAACGTTAGCGAATTTTGTGGCTAGTCGAGGCGGAGGTTCCCGCGCATAGCGGGACTATGTAAGGGGTTCTCCAACGAAGAGTAGCCGCAAAAGACGCCACGGGCAAGCTGAAGTTTTAGCCTTGACAGAGCACCAGCTTCGCAGCTTGCAGGTATTTGTCTTAGCAGCAACCTTTGTATTCGCAGTGGTAACGGATTTGCTGCAACCTACCCGAAAAGATGGCTGACTTCGTGGATATTGGGTCTGGCTCCATGAGCCAAACGGCTGTTTTTGGCACGTACTGAAGCAGTTCTTTTTTTACTTTAGCGGGGGGAGGGGCCAAGGTTTCGGTGCTAGGTGCTGTCTAGTGATCTTATGTGAATGCGGCGCTCTCCCGTAAAGAGTGGGGAAGGGCTGAGAAGAATCGTAAGCCCACTGTAAAATCGCTTCACTTAAGGATAGGCTTAGCAATTTTCTAAAAATCAAGGTGGTTGTAAATCTATCCATCAAGGGAGATCAGTGCCGTGTAGCAAGGAGCGATTTGCTATTGACTGAACTTATACAAAGTCAATTCTTCTAAGATGAGGTTCCTAGCCGACTGCTTATTTTTGTTGCTTCTCGGGATTACTCCGCCCAAGTTCGGCAGAGCGTTGGTGGGCAAGCCCCGAAGGCAGTAGTCCTATCTTGTTTGGATAGCCGCGTACCTGTTGAGGACGTTTTCGATAGAGGTATTGGCGATATCTTCGTATGGCGGGTAGCTGGAAATTTTGTAAATGAAGACCTTTTGGGAAGCATGGAATTCGGCTGTAAAGTGGCTGGTGCCAAGCTGATCCTGATCATGGGGCACCAAGATTGCGGCGCCGTGAAAGCAGCCATCGATAATGTGGAACTCGGCAATATCACCGCGTTGGTAAGCAAAATCAGACCAGCGGTAGATATGGCGGCCTACTAGGGAGACCGTTCTTCTGAAAATGAGGAGTTTGTCCACTTAGTCTGCGAGTCCAACGTCTTGCACACGAGCCAGCAGATCCGAGGCAAAAGCCCTATACTCAGTGAAATGGAAAAAATGGAGAGATAAAAATCGTGGGGGCTGTTTATGATATGGATACTGGAAAAGTAGCGTTTTTGGATTAGAACAAGAAGCAGCCGTACCCAATCGCTTTTACATAACTTTTTCTTAATAGGCTTGTTTCTTGTGTATAAATGAATTTGTTGGGAGCCTAGTGATCCACTAGGATTTCCAACATTTACTAATTACTTATGAAAAGGCTTATCGTATTCTTGTTTGTTCTTGTTTTTTTCTTGCTTGTGCCTGATTTATCGGCGCAGTGTCCCATGTGCCGGGCCACTGCGGAAAGCAACTTGGCCAATGGCGGAACAGAAGGCCGTGGCCTGAACAATGCCATTCTTTATATGCTAGGGATGCCTTACATCGTAATCGGCACCATCGCTTTCTTCTGGTGGAAAAACCGCCGCCAAGGTATAGATCAATAGTGGAATCAACTAAGCGCTTTCCTTGTTGTTATTAACTGTATGAAAGGCTATGTATTGGCTATTGCGGCAACGGTTTTGATCTATCTGGTCTATAAGATAGGCCAACATATAGCGGCTACCTACCGCCATGTCGAGGAGGAGGATTTACTAGACTTCTGGAACGGGCGCCTACAGAAAAGTAGCGTGGAGGCCTATCGCCGCACAGTTGCTCATCTAGGCAGCTGCGAGAAGTGCCAACAACGTCTTGATGAGATTACGCAAAAGAATAAAACACGCTATGGCATTGATGGCAAGATGATATCTAAGCGCTTCGAGGCCTAGCACACAAAGATAAAGCGCGCCGATGCCCAGCATCGGCGCGCTTTATTTATCGCAGTAGGGTCGTTTGCCCCGCCAGGCGCTCGGTGTTACCATCAGGGAATCGTACGCGCGCTTGCCACAAATAAACACCCGCATTGAGCGGTTCACCCCGGAAAGTGCCATCCCAGCCAACCGCTTCGTCATTAATGGGGAAGTCTTCCGCCATATAGACCAACTCCCCCCACCGATCGATGACTTGAAAGGATTCTACCACAATACCTGGCAGCCCATGCACCAATAGCCGGTCGTTGTTGCGGTCGCCATTGGGGGTGAAGCCAGTAGGAACCAACACAGGAAAGTCTTTTTCTACCAACACAGTGAGTTGATCGCTGGCTAAGCAGCCGGCTTGGTCTATGATTTCTAGTCGTATGCTGCTTTGGTTGTTGGGGCTAAACCAAGGATTGGGACAGTTGAGACAGGAAAAGCGCAGACTATCGCTGTTGCTACTGGGGATCCATCGATAGCTAACAATTGGTAAGGTGCCACCGCTGATATCGGGGGCTAATTCTAAGCTGTCGCCCCACCGGATACTTGGCCGCTCACCTAGCGATACACTCAGGGGGGCTGGCTGCTGTATGTCGAGGCCTTCTAGCAAGTAGAGGCAGCCCTGAGCGTCGCGTACCCTCGCGTTGTAGATGCCTTCTCGCAAGCCCAGAAACACATTGCTGCTGCTCCACTGCTCGCTGTTGCCGAGTTGGAACTGGTAGCCAGGGGTGCCACCGCTCACGTCGATTTCAATCAGGCCAGAGCGCTCGCCATGGCAGCGGACGTTCTCCAGCACGGCTTCGGCCACGATGGCTGGCGGCTCGCTCACCTGGCCACTCAGGCTTTGGCTGCAGCCGTTGGCGTCGGTTAGGCGTATTTCATAGGTGCCGGCCGGAATATTGTTTAAGCTAGCGCCATTGCTATTTTGCCCTGGCCAAGAGAAACTGTAGGGTGGGGTGCCATTGCTAGCTTGCACGCGGATGGCGCCATCGCTGCTGCCAGCACAGCTAGCGGCTTGGGTTTGAAAGCTAGCCCGCAGCGCTTCGTTCTGCTCGATGAGGAAGTCTTGGGTATATACACAAGCGTTGGCATCGGTGAGGACAAGCTGGTAGGTGCCAGCAGGAAGCGGGCCGGGGTCGGGGGTGGTGGCGCCGTTGCTCCAGCTGTAGTTGTAAGGTGGGGTGCCACCGTTGATCGTCCAGAGGATGCTGCCCGTATTTTCTCCGAAGCACAGGACATTGTTGCTACTACCCTGGCCTAGCAGCTGCAGCGGTTCGGTGATGAGAATGCTGCTATCGGCTTGGCATCCACGGCCGTCGGTGATGGTGACGCTGTAGAGGCCAGCAGCCAAATTGTTGGCTTGGTTCGTATTGCTGTTGCTGCCCGTCCAGGAGTAGCTTATCGGCGCTGTCGCTTGACTGACTTCGAGGCTGATACTTCCATTGCTACTTCCAAAACAGCTTGCTCCCGCGCGAGCCACCTCTAATAAAACATCGGGGCCTCGCCCCACGATGGCCTCCACTAGGAATTCACAGCCAGCGACATCCGTGACAGTGATCTGATAATTACCGCTACTAAGCCCGCTAGCACTATTGGTGTCCCCGATGCCCGCTTCGCTCCAGTTATAGCTAAGAGGAGGGCTTCCTCCTGCTGCCTCGATGCTGATGCTGCCATCCGTGGTGCCTGAACAAGTCTCGGGCGTGGCGTTGTGGTTGGCGAGTAAAGGCGGCGGCGCAGTGATGGTGAATTCATCAGCAAAAGTACAGCCATTGGCGTCGGTCACTAGGAGGTTGTAGGTGCCTGCCTGATTGATATCGCTCAGGGTCGCCGCGCCTGTATTGCCGTTCCAAGTATAGGTGTAGGGCGCCGTTCCCCCATTGACAGCCGCACTGAGGCTAGCGCTGCTTCCACAATTGACGGCTCCTGTTTGGCTGATGCTGGCATCCAGCCTAGCGGGTTCGCTGAGGGTGATGAGCAGGGTATCGGAGCAGCCGCGGGCGTTGAAAACGATGGCTTCGTAGTCATTAGGCGGCAGGTCGCTTTGGCTGCCTCCAGCAAAGGGTTGGCCGTTGAGGAGAAAGCGGAAAGGTGCGGAGCCGCCCTCGGCACTGAGGCTAATTTGCCCATCTGTTAAGCCAAAACAGCTAATATCGTTGCTCGAAGCGCTAATAACAGGCGGCGTGAGGCAGGGGAGGGTGGTGCAACTTACGCGCTGAACTGGACCAATGCAGTCTGCAAAAATACCGCGCACGAAGAAGGTGTAGGTGCTGTCAAATTGCAGCCCTTGAAAGGTGAAGCTCGTAGCCGTGCCTACCTCTATCCAGTTCCGATCACTAGTACTTACTTCGTAGAAAAGGGCATCCACATTGGTATTCCAGCTGATGGAAAGGGTGGAGTCGGTAGCTACGCCACAACTAACGCCCTCCAGAAAGCTATTGGGCGGGAAGACCACTTCTACACTGTCGCGAATTTCGCAACCATAGCTATCGGTGGCGGTCATGTAAACAAAGCCGGGTTGCTCGGCAGTAAGCACAGGGTTGGGGCAGTCGTAGCAAGATAGCAAGGCCTCTTCCTGCCATTGGTAGAAGACTTGATAGGGGCGTTCTAGCGTGATGGACCAGTCGCCAAAGCGGGTTCTATCGGTGAGGGGGGCATTGTCGATGAGTTGTAGTTGCCAGGCACCATTGGTGATAGGGTTGTTGAAGTAGAGTTCGTTGAAGTCGCCTTCTGGTAGCCAGTTGCCGCTGAAGGGGAGCTGTGTGGCAGGGGCTTCCTGGCCGGGTAGCGCAATGCGGTTGGTGGCCGTGGGGCTAAAACAAGTATTTTGGTAGCCCGAGAAGGGGGCGTTGTTGACGGTGCCGCCATTGCGACTGCTGAGTTCCAGTTGGGCACCATTGGGTGCTATGAGGAAAGCCGATATTTGTCGCACACGGTTGTTTTCCAGATCATTGATGCAGACCGATTGGATGATGCCATCCGAAAGTGCGTTAGGCACGAAACCATTGATGTTGATGGTGGAAGTGAAGGTGGCAGGTGTGAAAAGGCGGCCAAATACAACATCCTCGCTGCGTGTGAAAGTGAAGCGTTCCGGCTCACTGTTGCTGAGGGTGCCATCGAGTTGTACCGTTTCACCGCCACAGATAATTACCTGATCGGTGAGGGAGGCCGTGCCGATGCGGCTTTGCTCGATGCGGATATCAAAAGTATCGACTAAACAGGGACTTCGGCGCAGCGATATGCGGATGAGCTCGCCATCGTCGTCGATATCATCTGGAAAAGCCGAAACGGGAACAACCAGTAGGCTGTCGCCGGCAGGGATGATAAACTCCGAGGGGAGGGTGGTATAGTCCACACCTGGGGTAGCGTTGCCGAAGATGCTGACTTCAAGCGGCAGGTCTTCTTCCACGGGCTGTAGGGTATAGAAGTGTAGTTCCGCACCCTGGCAGCCTTCGCGAAGGGTGCCGTCGATAGCCAAATTAACGATGTTGAGGTTGGTAGCCGTTCCGCCAAAGCTGCGGGCTTCTAGGAAAACACCCGAGTCGAAGGCGCTATCACCCACATCGGCAATCACGAGTTTGATGGTGTAGGTCTGGCAGGCTTGCACGGGCATGGTAGCCGTGAAAACAGTAGAAATACCATCAAAAACAGGCTGGTTGTTGGAGCCGTTGTTGTTGCGGTAATATTGGTTGAAGGCCAAAGATTCCTGGCTGCCACTGCAAGTGCCTCCATTGGCATTGCTGCCGGGCATTCCGCTGTTTACGCTATTAATACTGACGGGGAGGTTGGCATTCGGGATTTGTGCCAAGTTGATTGTGCCTACGATACCCGGGCCGCTCATGAAGAAGCCAAAGACATCATTGAACTGAGAGCAGACGTACTCAGGGTATTCCTCGGAGGCAAAAACATAACGAAAGCTAATGGTATCCGAGAGTGGTCGGAAGGTAATGGTATAGCGTGTAATATCATTGAGATTCACGCCTGCACCCACGATATTGCGTAGGTCGGGATCGTTAGTGAGCGGGCTATCGACATCGCGGCTAGCTTGCCGGCTGCCGTTTTCATGCACGCCGTAAATGTTGCCGTCCGTGACGCTCACACCGGTGGTCATCACAATTCCCCGCTCTATGCCCACGGCTTGCTGCCCGCCTTTGAAGTAGGCCGCCGAGCGTGGGTCGCCATCGTATTGCACGCCCAAAAGCTGTACGCCTTCCCCCAGGAAGACATTCTCAATTAGCTCTTGCGGCGTGTAGGGGGCTTCATTGATCACTTCCATTGTTTGGGCAGGGAGGTAAACAACGAAAGCCAATAGTAGGTAAGTAAGCTCTAATCTCTTGGACATATGCGGTTGCGGTAATTCGACATAAAAAATGATGCCAGGCAAGAAAACTTACCCGACGAAGCGTGCGCTCAGGTCGTCGTAAGATCGCAAGAGTTGGAGAGTAGTTGCTGAAAGAACCACAGATACTAAGGCGCTGCGGTCCCTGTACTCGGCTAAAAAGCGGGAAAGGCCGAAAAATCGTAGTGGGTGAGCCTTTCAGTATCAACAAAAGGTACCCAAAGAGACTGCAATATACAGCAAGGGAAACAAAATAACAAGGGGTGGTCGATTTTTTTCGATCTTTGAGCCATAATTTTAGGTCTTTGATCGATTATTAGCGAGTAAACCTTCTTTTCTGGGTTTCTTTGCCGACCAAAGGGCAACGTATTTTGTTTCTAGTTGTGGCAAGAAGAGATACTGGGTGTGTGCTCATACGGATGTTGCATTTGTACGAATCTAGTGTGTAGTCGCTGTCTCTCGCCCACCGCGTCCGTATAGGGGCGGGCATAAATGCGGGAGTTGTGTTTTTTTTAAGAGCCATGTTTTAAAGCCAACCTTCGTCGGGTCTTTATCTTGATCGGATGCCGGGGGAAGGTCAATATAAAAATATCTTATGAGTCGTTTTCTGAAAATTGTGTTGGGGTCTTGTTTGGGCAGCTTAATTGCCCTGGTGATGATTCCGATTATTTTAATTTCTTTCTTTGCCTCCAAAGCTGGAAACATAGCTGGCGAGAATAAGCCAGTGGTCAGTGCTAATACCATTCTGTATTTTGATATGGGAAAGGGGCTTCCGGAACTGACGGGCAATATAGCCATGACGGGCTTCGACTTTGAAAACAAAGAAGTCATTGGCCTACACGATCTCATCCGAGCCCTGGAAGAAGCGGCTAAGGATGACAATATAAAAGGACTGTATCTGCGCAACGCAAGTGTACCAGCGCCACTCACTAGCAGCCGAGCTTTGCGGAGTGCAGTACTCAAGTTCAAGGAGAGCGGTAAGTTTGTGCTGGCCTACGCTCCTTTCTACGAGCAGTCGGGCTATTACCTAGCTAGTACGGCCGATAAGGTCTATCTAGGCCCCTTGGGGATTGTCGATTTCCGAGGTTTAGGAGCGGAAGTACCCTATTTCAAGAATGTACTCGACAAAGCAGGAATCAAGATGGAAGTCTTTAAAGTGGGCGACTACAAAAGTGCGGTCGAACCATTCCTGCGTTCGGAGATGAGCGCGGAAAATCGAGAACAAACTAAAATTTTCCTAGAAGATCTTTTCGCCACGATGCTAGCAGACATTAGCAGCACCAGAGGCATCAGCCCCGCTAAACTACGGCAGGCAGCTGATGAGATGGCTGGCTGGAAAGACGAGGCTGCCATGACAGATGGCCTCGTGGATGGCATCCTCACGCAAACGGAGATGGATCGGCTGCTGCACGATCAGGTAGGGCTGGACTACGACAAACCTCTAGTAAGTATGAGTGTGGATGATTATTTCCGCGCGCGCCTGCAGGCCCTTAAAGGTGGTAAGCAAGAAATTGCAGTCTTAATCGCCGAAGGCAGCATCGTAGATGGTAAAGGAGAAGCTGGTAGCATTGGCGATAAAAAATACGTTAAAGAGATAGATAAGCTTACGGAAGATAAAGACGTGAAAGCCGTTGTGCTTCGTGTCAATAGCGGCGGTGGTAGCGCGAGTAGCTCCGAGAACATCTGGTACGCCGTGGAGCGCTTAAAGGAAGCCGGTAAACCGGTAGTGGTGAGTATGGGCGACTATGCGGCTAGCGGAGGCTATTATATCGCTGCTGCTGCGAACAAGATTATCGCAGAGCCTACTACCATCACGGGTTCTATCGGTGTTTTTACCACCTTCCCAATATTGAAAGAATTGATGAATGATAAGATCGGCATCAACTTTGACACGGTAAACACTGCTCGGAACTCAACAGCGCTTAGCCCCTTTCAAGATATTACCCCAGAGCAGCGAGCGGTACTTACGACCCGTTCGGGCTACGTCTATCAGCAGTTCATGCAGCGCGTAGCCGACGGCCGTAAGATGCCTATCAAGCGTGTGGAGGAAATAGCTGGTGGCCGCGTATATTCCGGCAACGACGCTCTCGAATTAGGGCTGGTGGATGAATTGGGCGATCTCAACCAAGCCATATTGGCTGCGGCCGATTTAGCTGGCTTGGGAGGAGATTACCAAACGAAGCTTTACCCCGGGGTAAAACCAGCCCTGGAGCGCTTTGTCGAAGACTTGTTAGGGATGGGGGGCGACGATGATGTCCGGCTTTCCGATCGTGTCCTCCGCCAAGAACTAGGCGAGGAGTACTTCCAGCATTACCGTTTGCTGCGCGATATGTCTCAGGCGCAGGGTGTGCAGGCTCGTTTGCCATTGGTGGTTCGCTTCTAGCGCTTCTTTTTGTAGGCAAAACAGAGGTCACTGAACCACCAAGCGCTTGCTATACAGTTGCTGGCCAAGCTGAAGTGTGTACACATAGATGCCAGCAGGAAGGCGATCCAAAGGAAGGGCGATGGTATATTCGCCTACAGCTTGCTGTTGCTGTACGGGCGTAAGGAGAACCCGGCCGCTCATATCCCGAAGGCTAAGTCTTACAAATTGGCTACTCGGAACGCGGTAAGCTATGTTGGTCGTGTGGCTAGCGGGATTGGGGGAGTTTTGCTGTAGTAGATAACTATCAGTCGATGCGTTGGCGATCTCCTCCGTGTGTGTGGTGAAGGGCAGGATGATGTTGCCGATGCTGCTAACCAAATTGACAGGACTATGGTTGCTTCTGTTGGAGAGAACCGCTATGACCAAACTATTGTCGCGATAGATACGTAGATGAGATCTGGCTCCCGTCCATTCGCCACCATGTTCAACGAACCTCCTCCCGTTGGCAATTCCTCTTCGCCAGGCGAGTCCGTTCTGGCAATTCCCGTTTACGTTATCTCCACAGTTGTCGCGGACGGCTGCCCATAGGCGCTCGTCTCTAACGGCTGGGGAAACAATCTGTCCGCTTAGGGTTTGCCAACCGAAGCGAGCCAGATCGGTTACATCCATCTCTATGCCGCCGCCAAGCACTTTCCAGCTACTGTTGCTGTAGGAGGTTGCCGTGTTGTTATCTCGGTAAGGTACGGCACGCTCGTAGTTATTGGGGAGGGTGCTCTGTGCAAATTGGGCACGCAATGAGTTTAGTCTATATGGAGTGGCTATCTCGTCCTGGAGGAGCTGACTAATATTTCTACCGCTCACCTGCTCTAAAACAGCTCCCACTAGGGTAAAGGCATGGGTAGAATAGCTACGAGTAGTACCTGTATTACAAGTGTTGAGTAAACTTCCCCAAACGGAGGAGGCTGCGGCGGTGGCACTGCTGTAGTGGGTAGTTTGGTTGGCAATACCGGGCGAGGTATTGTAGTGTGGAATACAACCAAGATGCGCTAATAACTCATCTACCTGATGATTGTGGTTGCTGGGTAGGTTATTTAGGTAATTACTACTTGGATTACTCAGGTCAAGCTGGATCGGCGTGCCGTTTTGTAGCTGGCCGTTGGCTTCTAATTTAGCTGCTAGCGTGCCGCCTACTACTTTTGATACCGAGGCGGTATTGTACACACTTCGGCTGTGAGCCACTTTGCCCGCCTCCACATCTGCGAAGCCAAAGCCACGACGATAAACTGTCTGCCCGTCCACCACCACGGCTACCGATATACCAGGTAGATTATTTGCCTGTAGGTATTGGGTGATACTATTATCTATTTGCGTTTTCAAGGGGTAGCGGAAGCGATCGTAGTTTTCTATCCAAATACCACTGTATCTGGGCCCATTAGGTGTATCGTTGCGCTCAAAATCCAGCAAGCGGTAGCCTTCGTCTCTGTATTGTCGCCACAGATTGGCAAAGTCCAATTCGGTACGGTTGGTGCGCACTTGTATGGCTTTTCCGCTGGGGCGAGGCTCCCAGATGGCGGCATATCTTATTCCGTTGGGGGTATCATAGGCTTCGTAGTCGACCACCCAAAGTCCTTGAGCGCTAAGTTCATCTACCTTCTCCTGGTAGCTGCTGCGGGTCATTTCGCGGAAGGCCGCCCAGCCCGCATTATTGGGGTTGGTTTGCCAAATAGCCGCATATCTCAGCCCCGCATCGGTTGGGTAAATTTCCAAATCTACCACCCTTCTTCCCAGCCCACTTTGCTCCACAAAATAGTCGGCGTAAGAATCGCTCGTCATATTTCTGCGGGAAGACCAAGCGAGCGATTCGGTGTTTTCCACCCAAATACCCGCAAAACGTAAACCTTGGTTGGTGGTATAGGCTTCTATGTCAACAGGGCGGTAGCCCGTTTCTCGGTATTGCGTCCACAGATCGTTGTATGTCTGAGAGCTGAGATCCCGATGCGCAACCCAATTGCGATTGTCGGTGTTTTTTCGCCACACCATGGCATAGCGCTGGTTGTTACCGATGGTGTAGGCATCTATATCTATCAGCATATAACCATCGTTACTATACTGGGTAAAGAGCTGGCTGTAGGTCGTGCCACTGATATCTCGGAAAGAGGCCCAATCAACATTCGGGGCGTAATCAATAGGATCGGCATGTAGTACTGAAAGCGCTAGCCCTAGATAGATACAGAGGAAGAAGTGTCGCATAACTTAAGAATTTGTAAGGATGAGTAATACATAAAAGCTTTATTGACAAGCTTTTGTATTACTTGATGTCTTAATTTAGGTTGTTGTTACAAATTGATCTGAGTCTTGAAGGTCAATGGTGGAGATTTCTATTTGTTTCGAGCTAGGGAAGTAAGCCCATTTCGCGAAAACCATCTTCAACGAAACCTTTGAATTTCCGATAGGAGGCTAATTGTTCAAGCTTGTCAATAGATATTCGATTACCTATTGGCTCATATAGATCTCCGATACTAAGACTTCTCCGTCGCCTTTTACTTAGGTTAGCACGTGCGGTTCGTATGGCTTCTTGGATCGTTTGTTTAGGATCTGCAATACTTTCAGCTGCTCTCAATAAACCTAGCTGCTTGTCGCTTAACTGCGTACCAATTTCTTCCTTCAGTAAAGAGAGATCAGCTAGCATCCATGCTTCTGTCATTTGTACTAGAACAAGGGGTAGAATGTTATTACAGATATCAGCACCGGATATAGTTTTCATGTGATTAATCAAAGGGTTTATCTTGCGATTGAAAACGACTTCATGGTCGGAAGCATCAGCATCGAGGTGTAAGCAGAGGAAATTGGCACCACTTGCGTAAGCTAATCTGGCTATTACCTCAATACTCGAGATGAAATCCCGTTCGTCTAGCCTCTTTTGAAGGGGAATGACTTCTATTTCTATCGGCTTTCGGCATTTAAACGCCACCTCCTCCAATGTTTTTCTAACTATAGCCTCTAAAAATCTGACGTCGGTAGTACCCTCTGTGTACAATCCAACAAAAAATTGCTGCATAGCTTTGTTTGGGTTTAATTAAGATTAGCGGTACTCAGAACTTTTTGGGCGGTGGCGATGCTCATTTTTTTATCCTGCTCGCTAAACAAGGGTAATTGTGTTGGACCAGTATCGATAGGAATTATGCTAGTCGCCGCCATTTTTACTCGTTTTCCCTCATAATCTAATACCCTTTTGCGTATGTCCGACAGCTAAATACCAAGCTTGTCTTTGTTAACCCATGAATGGATAACTTGCAGCAAAAGGGGGGAATGAGTATTTACAATGACCTGTCTCAATGGCTCGTCCTTATCTTCAAATTGTGTGCTTAAATCTTCTAAAAGCTTGGCCATAGCCTCAATACGAAAGGGGTGGATTCCATTTTCAGGTTCTTCAAAACACAAAAGGCCGTTGTGAAAAGGATCATGTTTGAGGATACACAGAGACAAAATCCTTAGGGTACCCTCAGATAGTACTCTCGAGGAATAATATTTACCATCAACGTCTTGAAGCCTGATAAGGTACTGCCGGTTTTCTGTTTCATCAACGACATCGACGTCGATGAAATTAGGCAAAAAACTATTGAGTTTTCTGCTTATTTCTCTCAAAATGTAAGGGTTCTGCCGTTTTATTCTTTGAAGTGCCGCAGCGAGGTATTGGCCACTTTGTGAAATGTTGTCGTGGCCATCTTTTTTGCTAGGTTTCCTCAAGTCATCTGGGTTGAGTTGAAGGAATTTCCAGTTTTTCAGTTCTTCTTTTACCGCTAACAGATGAGGAAAGTCAACAGAGTCGAAACTACTTAATACGGTTCTGCTGGCGTTCGTGAGTGGAAACCTTTTTTTGCCTCCTCCCGACCCGTCTTGTGGTACAATAACGGTAGGAATACCATTTTCCTCGGTTGTTTCCATATAGGGAACACCTCGCCGCCCAATGGCAACGCTTGGCCGCCAGTATTCACGTAGTTTTTTGTCAATTTTTTTTATCCATTGATCTTCGTTGTGCTTCAAGTTAACCAGCGACTCGTGGGTTACAAAAAGCTCTTCGAATCCATTAGAACTGCTGCTTCTCTTGATACGAAGTTCATATCGTAGGCGGGTATATTTAAGATTGGCCTTGCTTCCCTAGGCGTCTTTGACGGTTCTAGGCACGAGCATTTCTAAAGCAAAAGACATTTCCTTGGCATATTCATTGACACCATATTGTGTGAAGAGTTCGAGGAATTCTCCTCGTTGCTCGGAAAAAGCGCTTCTTATATTGTCAGTTACGGCAAGTCGGCCAAGTAATTGTAGTGCATCGAATAGATTACTTTTACCAGAAGCATTCACGCCAGCGATGAGGGTGAATGGACTGAACTCCATCTCCATCTCGTGAAAAGATTTGAAGCCGGTTACTTTTATGTAAGTGATCATAAGCGAAATATTGAAGCCTATTTGACGTAAAGAGAGTTTTTTAACTTCATTATCGTACTTTTTTTGATTATTCTGCTACCTTTACCTCGATACAACAAGCAGACACATGCCCACTTTTGGCCTCATTGGTTACCCACTATCGCATAGTTTTTCGCGGCCGTATTTTACGGATAAATTCGAGCGCCTAGGGCTGAGTGAAAGCTACCGTTATCTCAATTTTGAACTAGTGGACATAGCTCATTTCCGAGCCATACTGGAGACCCACCCCGATTTGGTGGGCTTGAATGTAACCATCCCGCACAAGCAGTCGGTGATGGCTTATCTGGATGCACTTTCACCCGAAGCCAAGGCCATCGGGGCAGTCAATACCATCCATATAAAGCAAGGCCAAACAATCGGATACAATACGGATGCGCTGGGATTTGAGACCGATTTACTAGAGTTATTGGGGGAGGTTTGGCCTTTGGGGCCGGGGGAGCTACAAAAGCGCATGGCTCTAAAAGGAAAACACGGCTCCTGCGACAGCCAAAGTGACAATACAAGCCCTGCGGGAACTAGCCTAGATGTTTCCAATTTTCAGGGGCTTCAGGCATTGGTTTTGGGGACAGGTGGGGCTGCGCTGGCAGTAAATTATGTTTTGCAGCGCTTGGGTATAGAAGCGAAGCTGGTTTCGCGGCGGCCTCAAGCTGGGCAATTGTCCTACGAGGAGGTGACGGCAGCCGTGCTGGCAGCGCATCGTTTAGTGGTCAACACCACGCCGCTGGGGATGTATCCGCAGCTGGAAGACAGTCCGGCGCTGCCTTACGAAGCTTTCACGGTTCAGCACCGTTGCTACGATCTAATCTACAATCCGGCGCAAACCGAATTTTTACGTCAAGCAGCAGCACAAGGAGCAGCAACCCGCAGCGGTCTTGGGATGTTATATGCACAAGCCGAAGCTGCTTGGGCTATCTGGCAGTCAAATAAAGTCACCAAAGAATGAAAAAAAGCGTTGGGCCAGTAAAGGATTTTTCCCAAATACAGGTAGGTCTAGAGGCACTGCGGGCAGATTACCCGCGCTTAGATTTTGACGATACAGCCACTACTTTTTCCCACCTGAGCGATGCGGAGCTGAAGCGGAGTGCCTATTTGTTTGGCCTGATGAATAAGCCCTGGCTTACGAATATGCTAGCAGGCGTAGGACTCAAGGCAGTAGCTTGGGGTTTGCCAGGGGCGGCTTGGATGGTGAAGAAGACTATTTATCCGCAGTTTGTAGGCGGCACGAGCTTAGTGGCTACGGAACCAGCCATTGAGCGTTTGTGGAGCCGAGGTGTTGCTTCGGTCTTGGATTATGGTGCCGAGGCGAAGGAAACGGAGCAAGATTTCAATGCGACTATGAAGGAAGTGCTCAGGGGAATTGAGTTTGCCGCTCGTAACGAAGCGGTGCCGGTGGTTAGTACCAAAATATCTGGTATGGCGCGCTTCGGTTTGTTAGAAGAACTACAGGCTCAGAATTTCGTTTTTACCCCGCAGACGCGTCAAGAATACGACAGTGTTTTGAAACGCCTAGATGCTATTTGCTCTCTGGCGAATAAGAAGGGCGTTAAGATATTTTTCGATGCGGAAGAAAGCTGGATACAGGATACACTGGATCAGATGGTCACGGTGATGATGCGGCGCTACAACAACGCGCGGGCTATTGTTTACAATACCTTTCAGATGTATCGCCACGACCGGCTGGCCTACTTGATGGCTAGCTATGAACAAGCCCAACAACAAGGCTACTTATTGGGAGCTAAATTGGTAAGAGGTGCCTACATGGATAAAGAACGGCAGCGCGCCAAAGAAATGGGCTACCCTTCGCCGATTCAGCCCGACCTAAGGGCTACTCATGCGGCTTTCAATGAGGCCGTACAGTTTTGCATAGCGCACTACGAAACCATGGCTAGCTGCAATGCCAGCCACAATCGTAGTAGTGTGGAGCTGCAGGTGAACCTCATTGCCGCAAAGCAGCTCGATAAAAAGCACGAGCACCTCAATTTTTGCCAGCTGTATGGCATGAGTGACAACCTCACCTTCAACCTGGCGGCCAGTGGCTACAACGTGGCGAAATACTTGGTGTATGGCCCAGTGAAAGAGGTAACACCCTACCTGATTCGTCGCGCCCAAGAGAATACCTCCGTAACCGGCGACATGAGCCGAGAACTATCGCTTATTCGCCAAGAAATAGATCGGAGAAAGGTATAAAAAAAGCCCCTGGTGCACTGCATCAGGGGCTTTTTTGCAACTAAAGCGAGTAATTACTTACCACCACCATTGAAAATACCTTGCTGTCCAGCGGGAAGCGCTTCTGGTGCTGCTGCTTTCTGCTCAACGGTACCTGAAATGGTGAGGATGGTATCGTCACCAGCATTGTGCGTAAGGGTAACGCGCTTGCGGAAGGGGCCTACGCGGTGCGTGTCGTAGCGAACGCGGAGTTCGCGTGTCTCGCCAGCAGCAATAGGGCGGCTCCAGTCCTCGCGCTGAGGAGCGGTACAACCACAGCTACCGCGTGCATTGGTGATGAGCAAAGGCGCGTCGCCAGTGTTGGTAATTTTGAAAACTCGGATGGGATCAGAGTCTTGTGCAATGGTGCCATAGTCCACCTCGAGGGACTCAACGGAAATAGCGGGGCCTGCATCTTGTGCGCTCAATTGGAGCGACATAGCAAAAATGGCTAGTGTGAGAATAAGAATACGCTTCATAACTGAATTTGTATTTTGAATTTTATACTGATACAAAGATAACGCTTTTTTAGAAGCCGTGTTACAAAAAAGCGGTTAATGATACGTTAACAGGGGTATAGGTGTTATTGAATTAACCTATTATTAGACGTTGGAACGGCTGTTTAGTTACAACGGCTACTGTTAAAGAAATCATAAAGTGTTTGCTTAAGACACGCTCTTAGACTTGTGTGCATATAGATTGCTTGCTCACCTACCACGCGCCGGGGGCAGGAGCCGTGCTGCCATGTAGGAGCAAGGTTGTGGAAGGTAAGAAAAGAAAAGTACTTAAGGTAGGACACGTGCTTAAAGCAAAAAGCGTCGGCACCGCTCAGCACGGCGTTCATAATTGAATAAGCCACAAAATGGGCTCAGCGTGCCAGAGCGCTAGCCCAATGCGTAATACTAGACGACTGACAACTAATCCGTATCTTTGACCTCCCAAATGAAAACATATGACCAAGTATTCAGGGCCTCTTCTAGGCTATACAAAGCATATTGCCAGTTTTTGCTTACTGCTATTCTTGTTGGCCAGCAGCTGTGATGTAGAGCGAGATTTCCTCACAGGAGCGGCCGTGAACGTGCGCCTAGAAATGGATACGCTTAGTTTTGACACGGTCTTTACACAGCGGGGGAGTGCCACGCGGCAGCTCAAAATTTATAATCTGAGCAGTAGCCCCGCCAAAATCGATCGTATCGAAGTCTTGGGGCAAACAGGCGTAAAATTCCAGATTAATGTAGATGGTTTCCAAGGGCCGGTGGTGGAAGATGTCACCATTTGGGGCTCGGATAGTATTTACGTTTTTGTAGAAGTAGAAGTGGATCCTACCTCCCCCGAAGAGACCAGCCCTTTTATCGTAGAAGACCGACTCGTAATCACTACCGGCGACCGCCGCAGTGAGTTGCTTCTCCAGGCCTTCGGGCAAAATGCCAACTACCTTAATGGCTTCGGTAAAGGGGTGCCGTTTGTGCTAAGCTGCAACAACCAAACCGCCCAATGGACGCCGGGCCTGCCTTACGTAATCTACGGTGAAATGTTCTTAGATAGCTGTGTGTTGGAAGTGCTAGCGGGTACCCGCATCTATATGCATGGCGGGGTAGCGCGCAACGAACTATTCGGTATTTTCAACGATGGCTTCATTTTTACGCTACCCAACGGAACGCTTAGATGCTTAGGTACTCAGGAGGAGCCCGTCATTATCCAGACCGATCGACTAGAAGCCAATTTCCAAGACCAACGCGGGCAGTACCTCGGCCTGATTTTCGGGCCTTTGAGCCGAGGACATCGGCTGGAACACACCCAGATTTTACATGCCATACAAGGCGTAACGGTAGATAGCCTGGCAGACCTCACCATGGAGAATACAACGGTGGCTTTCACAGCCGCCAGCGCACTAAGCGCCCGGAATGCCAACGTAAGCGCTCGCAACTGCCTGTTCTACAACAACAGTGGCAACACGGTACAGTTTATACAAGGCGGCACGCTCAATCTAGACCATTGCACCCTGGCGAATTACGGTACAGACGCCTCGGCGCTGGCGCTACAAAATTTTGAATGCTTCGATGACGAATGCGGTATAGTGGCCGTAGTACCCATGCGCCTTCGGGTGCGCAATAGCATTCTGGTAGGCTCCGGGCGGGATGAGATCGGCTTTGCCGATGCCAGCTTGCGCGATCAGCCTAATTTATTTCAGGTAGATATTCGCAACAGCGTGGTGCGGGTGGACGAATTCCTCACGGCTCGCGATGGTCTGTGGAGCGATTTTTTCCAGAATCTCTGTAGCGATTGCTATAACTTACAGTCTCGTGATCCCCTCTTCAGTAGCATCCAAGAAAACGATTACAGCCTGGATACGCTCTCCGTAGCACAGAATCTCGGCCTCCCACTGCCCGGCCAAGCGATTGACCTAGCGGGCCAGATGCGCGATGAGCAGCCAGATGCTGGGTGTTTTGAGAGAATAGACTAAATCTGATCCAGCAAAAACTGAGCTAGTTCCGTACTATTGATAGTGATCTTGCCATCCACTTCATTGATGTCGATGAGGCCGGCGGCTAAGTGCTCTTTGTTGAAGGCTACGCTCATTCCCTGATGGCTGGCCTTGATATAGAACTGTTTGCGAATGGCTCGGCGATCGATGCGGAAGCCGTCTTCTAGCGGGAGGTTTTCTTCCTGGAGGTAGGCCGTCAGCGGGGTTTCGTTGCCATAAAAGTGCTTGTCGAAGGCATCTACCTGAATGGTCTGCTGTGGGCTTTTGGCTGCAAACTGGATGAGCGAGCGTTTGAAATCGGCATCTTCCATCGCAAAGCCTGTTTCGGGGTCTTTGGGGAGCGGTAGGCTATCTACTGCATCTAGGAAAGTGTGGGTAAGCTCGGTGCTGGTTTCGCCATTGTGTAGCCCCACCCAATCGGTGAAATACTGGCTGATTTTGCTTTGGGTTTTCGCGTGGCGGATGACCTGTACGTTGCGGCCCTGCCCGTTGAGGATGCGGCAGGCCATTGCCAGGTGGTCGATATCCAAAAAGGTAGTCATGCCCAAGCTAAAAGCCGCTGCATCTTCTTGGCGGCGGAAGATCATTCCCGTCTTGTCGCGGATGAAGAAAATACCCAGCATCCGTTGCTCTTCCATGGTATAGTCGGCATAGAGGAGATAGCCGCCCTTGGCTCCGATCACCCCAGTGAGGCCCAGTTGTAAGGCGCGCATGGTCTCTTTCGAAAACTTAATAAAAGCCTCCCGATTTTGGCCTTCTTCTAGCCAAATTTGGTAGTGACCGGGAAAAAGCGACTCATCCGGACTCGCCAGATACCCTTGCAGCAAATCGGGCTTGCGCTCGAACATCTGATCGAGATGAGCTACCAGTTCGGTAGCGTTTTCGTTGACCTCCAGCGGAACTTCACTCAGGCGGAGATGGGCATCTCGCTCTTCGGGGTTCTTATCGAGTTCGTGGACGATCAGGCGGTGCAGGATGAGCTCGTTCATAGGTCTATTGGGTTTGGAATTTTTTCTCCAGCTCGCTGCCGATGGCTTCTAGGAGCTGCCGGCGCTGCGCACTATCCACAATTTCTTTGTAGCCCGGTTTAGGTAGCACGGATAGCTTCACGACGTAGGGCGGGTTGGCGGCTACCTGCAAGATACGGTTGTCGTTGCGCACCCGTGCAGGGTGGCCATTAACAGTTGTGGCTTCGCCTTCCAAGGCTTCGCTGATTTCCAACTGGATACCCGCGGCTCGGCTGCCATCGCCTACTTCTATCATAAGGTCAGCCGCCCAATACTTGGTTTCTAGGCGGTACATACAAGAAGCTTCCATCGGGCCGCTAGAGAACGAGATGGGCATGGCTTCTTCACCTCCTAGGATTTCCTGCAAGACCCCATCTGGCAAGAAATTACAACCAGCTGGCCGGGGTATATCCGCCGAGCCTAGCTCGTAGGTGGTAATACCATCTGTATTGGCTGTGGGGCTGCTGCTATCGCTTGTTGTTGCTGTAGTAGCACTACTATCTTGTTTGCAGCTTGATACCGCAAATGCTAAGAGCAAACCGATAATAATAAGATTATTCTGGAGCATGAGTACATAATTTGAAGTAGCAAAGGTAGGTCTTTACATATGAAAAAGTAGCCGCTCGCCTTTTTTATCTTCATTAAACTGGCCATTTTCGTAGGCGAGGTGGCCGCTGACGATAGTGGCTTTCACCTGGCCTTGAAAGCTTTCCCCTTCCAGAGGAGACCAGCCCACATGGTAGTGGATATTGTCAGGCGCCACGATCCATTTCTTTTTCGGATCATACAGTACTATATCGGCCCAGTAGCCTTCATCGAGATAGCCGCGCGCTTCCACTTTATAACAAATGGCGGGGGCATGGCACATTTTTTCTACTATTTTTTCTAGGCTAATGAGTCCTTGCTGTTCCAAGCGCATCATCATATCCAGACTATGCTGCACCAAGGGGAGGCCGCCGGGCGCTTGCCAGTAGTGTTGCGCCTTTTCCTCAGCTGTGTGGGGCGCGTGGTCGGTGGCAATGACGTCTATATAGTCTGCCAGAAGGGCGGGCAGGAGCTGGCTGCGGTGTTCTTCGCCCTTGATGGCTGGGTTGCACTTGATTTTATTCCCCAGCCGTACGTAGTCCTCACTGTTGAAGCTCAGGTGATGGACACAAACTTCGGCCGTAATGCGCTTTTCGGCCAGCGGCAGATCGTTGCTGAAAAGCAGCAGCTCATCAGCGGTGCTGATATGCAAAATATGAAGTCGCGTCTGGTGCTTTTTAGCCAGTGCTATAGCGAGGCTGCTACTCAGATAACAGCCTCGCGGGCTGCGGATGACCGGATGGAGCATAGCCGTAGCGGCCTCACCGTAGCGGGCTTGAAAAAGAGCATCGTTGGCGCGGATCGTTGCCTCGTCTTCGCAGTGGGTGGCAATCAACATTGGTACTTGGCTGAAGAGCTGCTCGAGGGTTTTTTCGTTATCTACCAGCATATTTCCTGTGCTGGAGCCCATGAATATTTTTACGCCACAGACTGTTTGGGGATCGGTTTTTAGTACTTCTTCGAGATTGTCGTTGCTGGCGCCCATGTAAAAACTATAGTTGGCCAGGCTAGTTTTTTGCCCAATCCTGTATTTTTCGGCCAGCAATTCTTGGGTAAGGGTAGGGGGCTTTACATTGGGCATCTCCATGAAAGAGGTGGTGCCACCCGCAACGGCTGCCTTGGCTTCGGAATAAATATTTGCCTTGTGCGTGAGGCCCGGTTCGCGGAAGTGCACCTGATCATCTATGATGCCGGGTAGGACAAGCAAGCCATCGGCATTAATTTCCCGGGTGGCTGGCTTTTGTAGTTGGCTGCCAATGGCTTCAATACGGCCGTCTTTGATGTATATATCGGCCACTTTCCGCTCGCCGCGGTTGATCAAGGTTCCTCCTTTTATCAGTAGGCTCATAACTTGGATTTTTGTTTGCTTGACTGGAATACAAAGGTAATATAATTTGAACGATGCTATGGATGGCGCTCGCCTACTACCCATACGGGCGTGCGGTTCTTGGTCGTGCATAGGATGCCCAGGCGGGTTGGAAGTCTGGCAAAATTGCAGGAGCAAGCTTTTTTCTGGCAAGAGCAGCATTTTTTGCAAAAGCAAACTGCTGAAACCAAATCCGCGCAGCGCACTAGCTCCAAAGGCATAGCTCCTAAAGAGAGAACATCGCTCCTGCACGCAGTGCCCGCCGTGCCCGTCTGGGTTTAGTAGGGCGTGAGCCAAAATCCACTCAAATCCTCTAAAAGCCCGCACCATGTTCCCACGCAGTTCTTACCTTTGCAATCTTACCTAAAAGCTGATCGTTTAGGCTGTATGCTCCCATTTCGCTTTCTTCTTGGCTGTTTCTTTTTGCTGAGCTGTTTTCAGTTGCTGGCGCAAAACTGTGGCCGGCGCGATACGCTCTTGCTGGAGGCGGAGGGGATGAATGTTTATCAGCTCACGATCAGTGATTTAGTAAACAATAATTTGGCAGCGGCCAATCAGGGTCTTTGTGGTGTGGAGCTGAGCTTCAACCATCAGTACATCTATGATGTGGAGGTGGTTTTGGAAAGCCCGGCCGGGCAATCGGTGACGCTGATTGGGCCGATGAACAATCAATTTAGGCCTCCGACTTTCCTGACGCGTTGGTTTATTGATTTCAATCGCTGCACCGAGCCGAATGCGCCGGACATGGGAGCCCCAGGCGTGTGGAACAATAATTTTCCATTCAACTGGCCGGCTGGCGGCCTTCATCAGGGTACTTACCACCCCAACCAAGGCTGTCTGGAGGACTTCAATACAGGGCCCGCAAATGGCAACTGGACGATCCGGATCAACAGTAGCCGAGCAGGCGCGCGCGGTGGAATCATTTTCTTTCGCCTAATTTTTTGCGACGATAGAGGCATAGATTGCTGCTTTGCCGATCCCGGTCGCCTCGTCGTGGAGTCGCTGGAGCGCTGTGAGGGGCACCCAGATTTAGACATACAGCCTAGCCCCCTTTACACTATGCCGCGGCCCGACGAAGCGGAATACGGCTACACTTACCTGATAGGCCGAGATGGTCTTTTCTTTGGCTTAGATAGCCTAGCCGACCTCCGCAATGAAGCCCCCGGTAATTACACCCTCTGCGGCCTGAGCTATCGGCGGGATGAACTAGGGAATCTCCCACCGCCTGATGGCGTACTGAGCCTAGCGGATATTCGTAACAACCTAGCTTCTTTTACGCCCTATTTGTGCGCAGAACTTACCGAAGATTGCTACGATATTCGAATATTGCCCCGCGTTGATACTACCTTTATAGACGAGACGATTTGCTTGGGGGATAGCTACCAGGTGGGAAATCAAAGTTTTAGTACAAGTGGATTATACCATGTTGATCTGCTAGGACGGGGATTGTGTGATAGCGTAGTGCAGCTACAACTCGCCGCCGTCAGCACCCTGCGTACAAGGCTGATCGATACGATCTGCTTCGGCGATACCTACCGGGTGGGAACCATAGATTACGATCAAACAGGGGTTTTTGATACGCCACTGACGGCAGCCGCGGGCTGTGATAGCATCGTTACGCTGGAGCTAGTGGTTCGCGACCGTATTGCCATAGATACAGCGGTGGCACGCTGTGCGGGTGATTTTTTTCAGCTAGGGACTGAGCAATTCTCTAGCACAGGTATCTACAGCCGCACCTTGATGAGCGCTGTGGGCTGCGATAGTTTTGTTACCTTGGATCTAGCGATTTTAGCGCCGCAACTGGTCTTTGCTGATACGCCCGTGATTAATTGCTATACCCCCGTTGTGACCTTGGATGTTTCGCCCTCCGCCACGCAGTTTGGCCGCAGCGTCCGTTGGTTCAATAGCCAAGGGAACCTACTAGGTGCGGGAGAGCAACTGAGTGTTGATACGGCAGGTTTATACATCGCAGAACTAACGGAAAGCTACCGAGGTCAAAGCTGTACCGTGCGAGATAGCGTACATATACTTGCTTTCCAAAGCTTACCGAGCGTGGACGTCGGTAGTGGTGATACGCTCAGCTGCGTACAATTTAGCGCCTTGCTCGGGGGAGGAAATAGTAGTAGCGGCAATGAATTTTCTTACCAATGGACGGGGCCGCCCACAGCGGTATTTCTGGGGGCTACCGATGCCCGAACCACCACTGTTGGCTCTCCGGGGACCTATCAACTGCGGATCATCAACGAAGAAACCGGCTGCCGCGACAGTGCCAGTGTGGAGCTAAGCCTGGATACCTTGCGGCCATCGCCGACCACAAGGGGTGTGGCCGTCTTGAATTGTGCGGCCACGAGCCTCACCATCCAGGCAGATACGCTGCAAGCCAGGGCCGATGAGTTGCTATACACTTGGTCTGGCGCTTGCTTGCCCGGGGCGGCTACGGGTGCTGCCCTCACCCTAGATTGTGCCGGCACTTATCAGTTGTTGGTTCGCAATCAAACGAATGGATGCGAAGCTTTCGAGCTTTTTACGATCGAGCAAGATACGGCCGGGCCTCAGCCCCTTGTTCCTGTGCCCGATCCGCTTAGCTGCTACGAACCCAGCCAGCTACTGGATGCAAGGAGTAGCAGTCCGGGCGACCGAATCCGCTACCGCTGGCTAGATCAATCTGGGAATGTACTCGGCAATTTGCCTACTTTGCTAGTAGATAGTGCCCATCTTTACCGCTTGCTTTTAGAAGACACCCTCAATTTTTGCCGGGATTCTCTGGCCGTGGCGGTGCTGAGTAACCAAACACCCCCTGTGGTGGATGCAGGGCCTGACACCACCAGCCTAACTTGCACCAACCCCACCCTCACATTGGGAGATAACAGCACTAGCCAAGGGGCTAATTTTAGCTATGCCTGGACGCTACTGGGGTCTCCTGACGACACCCTGGGCACGCAGCGCTTCTTAAATATAGAACCGCCAGGTGGATTCTATATTCTTTCCGTATTTGACCAGCAAAATGGCTGTAGGGCAATGGATAGTATTCGTGTTTTGCTAGATCAAACACCGCCTTTTATCCGCTTTGCTCCGGTAGAACCCTTCGGCTGCTTTGCAGAGGAGTTGCTTTTGGATGCGCGCCCGACTTCACTTTTTTACAACTACAGTCTTAGTTGGTCTGGCCCCTGCTTGCCTGCCGATAGCGATAGCACGGCTATCGGGGTGTTTTGTCCTGGCGACTACCGCTTGCAACTTACGAATACTGATAACGGTTGTACGGCGGATTCCAGCATTACAGTGTCTTTGGCAGACAACGCCGTTGTAGCCATTTTACCAGACACGGCATTCATTGATTGCACCAGTGGCTTAGCCACGATAGATCGCTCCCTGAGTACGCCTACTAGCCGAACAACTTGGCTGCGTGATGGCCAGGCGGTAAATCTGATTGGCACCAACCCCATCGTGAATGTACCGGGTACTTACACGCTGATTATCAGTAATTTCGACGGTAGTTGTGTGGATACAGCTAACATCGCTGTGGTGGCTGATTGCCCACTTTTAGCCATTATTGTGCCGCCTGATAGCCTCACTTGCGCGCGCTCGCAGATACTGTTGGATGCCAGTTTTAGTATTCCTGCCGATCCTGACGGTATCACGATCGAGTGGTTGAGCGATGTAAACCCGGCCTGTATTTTACCTGGCGCTAATGATCGGCAGCTCCTTACGGTTTGCCCTGGTGATTATTCGTTTGTTATTAGCAGCGCAGGACTGGGGATCCGTGATACAGCCAGCGTAACAGTACGGCGAAACCTAGTACCTCCCGTGGCTAATGCCGGGCCTAACGACACTATTAATTGTTACGCACCTATCATTACACTAGACGCGGCCGCCTCTGAACAAGACAGCCGTTTTAGCTATCGCTGGTTGAATGTAGCCAGCGACACACTAGCCGCCCAACAAGTGACAAGCGTGAATCAGCCAGGCTTGTACTTTTTGCAAGTCACCAACGAGGAAACAGGCTGCAGCGCTACGGACGCGGTGACGATCTTCCGAGATGTGGCCATTCCTAGCTTGCGGATGTCTAATCAGTTTATTCCCTGCCGCGAAGACAGTTTTCAGCTCACGGTGCTGGCTACACCAATAAACAGGCCTTATGCCTACAGTTGGATAGGGCCGAGCATACAAGCTAACCGAGATAGTGCTACACTTATTTTGGGTGCGGCGGGCGTTTATACGGCTACGGTGACGAATCTTCAAAATGGTTGCCCCAATTCACTCTCCATACGAGTGGAGCAGCTTCCATGCCCGCCCTGTATGAACCTGGTGGATACAGCTTTGACTTGTTTAGCCGATCCCCTGCCGCTAGCAATTGATTTCTGTGAGCCATGCCAAGGCTGTACTTTTAGTTGGTTTCGGAACGGGGCGCCCATTCCTGACGCGGACAGTTCAGTTTTGCTGGTGACACAAGCGGGTAATTATCGGGTCTTTGCGGTTAATCAGTTTGGTTTGTCAGCCAATGCTTTTGCGCAGGTGGATGATTGGCGTGTGATGCCAACTGCCGCAGCAGGGCCGGATCGGTTTTTGAGTTGCGATAGTAGCAGCGTCTTGCTGGGGTCTGTTGTGCTAGATACTTTCTATGGTTATCAGTACCAATGGCTGGATGCCTTTGGGCAGCCCCTATTGCAGGATACGACTTCTTTCCTACGAGCCACTACGGTGGGGAATTATATACTAAGAACCTACAGCCCGCTCAGTGATTGTATTGCATTAGATACCACTGTTGTGGCTTTTGATACTTTGCCGCCCATAGCAGATGCGGGATTTGATACGGTGCTGGATTGCGATAATCGCTTCCGTGTATTGAATGGCAACAACTCCAGCCTTGGGAGCAACTTCCGCTTTGCGTGGTCGGGTTTCGACAACGCGGCCTGCATAGAGGGCGTGCGGACGCTTTCGCCCATCGTTATTTGCGGCGGAGATTACGTCTTAACCGTGAGGAATCTTCGCAACGGCTGTATCAGCCGCGATACCGTCGTGGTAGTAGCTGCCGATGAGCTACCCTTGCTGCAACCACTGCCCGATACCAATTTGACCTGTCGTTTCGATACCATCCTGCTGAGCGGCTACCTGGACAACCCACAGTATGAAAGCAGTTGGTGTGCTACCACGGCTTTGGGTGATACCTTGGCGGGGTCTTGTTCTTCGGGAACAGATTTAATCATTGATAGCACTGGCGTATATCGCTTTACCGTTACGAATCCGCTAACAGGCTGTTTCAATGATTTTGCAATAGCAGTAGGGACAGATTTCCGCCCACCCACTGCTTTTGCTGGCCCTTCTGATACGCTCTACTGCACTTTAGACTCAATAGCGCTGAACGGTTCGGCGACTACCCAAACGGGGGCGGGGGTGGCATTTACTTGGTCATCAATAGCAGGCTTCCCGGTAAGCCAGGCTGGTAATGCCACGGCTTACGCTTTTTTGCCCGATCGCTATGTACTGGAGGCAACAGATCAGCAAAATGGCTGCTCGGCACTAGATACTGTAACTTTATTCCGAGATGTGGAAGCACCAATAGCGAATGTTGCCGCAGATACGAGCCTAACTTGTACGCGCAGACAGATCCGCTTGCTAGGCGAGGGACAAACCTTTAGCGGCCAAATCCGCTATCGTTGGCAAACGTCGGATGGGCACATTTTGCTAGATTCTTTAAGCCCTACGCCACTCATTAATGCTGCTGGGCAATATCAATTTTTTGTTACCGATCCAGTTAATAGTTGTACCACGGCAGCAGTCATCGCGGTTGCTGAAGACACCATCCGACCAATCGCACAGCTAGTGACTCAGGATAGCCTGCTTATCAATTGTTACCAACCTAGTTTGTTGTTGGATCTCAGCGCCAGCACAACCACCACTGGAAATACGCTGAGCTACCGTTGGCTTTTCCCTAGCTTAGGCACCGATCTGAGCAATAACAACAGCCCCCTAGCGAATATCGACAGCCGGGGGCGCTACCGATTTGTAGTGAGGGATCAAGGAAACAATTGTAGTGATACGCTCAGCATGGAGGTACTCAGCAACTTTAGCCCGCCAAGTATTCAGTTCAGTGAGCCAGCTTTGTTAGACTGCAACACGCCCAGCACCACGCTACTAGCGACATCCACCGAAGAAAATGCCCCCTATCGTTACGCTTGGTTACCTCCCTCTGTGAGCGATGCGATCGCAGGGGCTGCTTACTTGGCTACGCAAGGTGGTGATTATCAGCTACTGGTACAAGATACGATCAATGGTTGCAGCGTCACGCGCCAGCTACGCGTGGAGGAAAATCGGGTGTTGCCCAGCATCGTGTTAAATAATCCTGCGTCCTTGGGTTGCGATCGGCCTAGTGCGCTCATTACCGCCGTGGGCTCTAGCGAGGGCGCTCAGTATTTGGCAAGCTGGGCGAATGCTAACAACGACTTTGTACTCACCAATAACACCTACGCTATCCGCGCCAACGAGGCTGGAGTGTTTATCTTTCAATTGGCGAATGTGCTCAACGGCTGCCGTGCCCAAGATAGCGTTGTACTGGAGCGGCAAGCCCAGTCTATTAGCAGCCTGGAGTTGGAAGTGATCCCTCCCAACTGTGCGGAGGACCTCAGCGGTGGAGTTATGGTTGTAGGTTTTGATGGTGGCACGCCTCCCTATCGTTTTCGGCTGGATGGGGGGATACTGACGAGTAGAATGACTTACGAGGATCTGCCTATTGGCCAACACCAACTCACCATCGTAGATAGTAGCGGCTGCGACAGAACGACCAGCTTCGAGATCAACCCCACGCCGCCCATACTCGTGTCGCTAGGGCCAGACACCAGTATCCGACTCGGAGATAGTCTGGCACTGCGTTTTACAACCAATTTACTTCGCTGGGATACGCTTATTTGGTCTAGTCAAGGACCTATCACGCAGCCGGGAGCTAATCCGCTAGTGGTTCGTCCAGATAAGGAATATATCTACCAGCTCACGATCAGAGATGAAAATGGCTGTGAGGGAAGTGATGTTATTCGGGTAGGTATAGATAACCAGCTAGGTCTATTTATGCCCAACGCCTTCAGCCCCAACGGGGATAATAACAATGACCGCTTTTTCCCCTATGCTGGGCCAGGCGTGCGAAGCATCAAACGCTTTATGATCTTTGATCGCTGGGGGAATATGCTGTATGATGCCAGCGATTTTGCGCCCAACAACCCAGTCTTTGGCTGGGATGGCACTTTAAACGGTCAGCCACTGAACCCTCAAACTTTTGTTTGGCACCTAAGGCTGGAATTGCCCGACGGCAGCCAGGTAGTTCGCTTTGGCGAGGTCGTTTTGCTGCGTTAGCGGGGGCGTAGGCATGGCTCTTTTTAATGATCCTTGCTCCTGCACATATGTGCCGTACCGGCGGGAGCAAAGAAAACGAAAAAGAGCCATGTTTGTGAAAAAGCAAGTAGGATGCTCAATTATACTCCTCATACCATCCAAAATGCTGCTCAATAATTTTGGCTTTGTGCTGCTGAATGTAATCGAGAAAAGCCTGGGCAATAGGCGAGCGTTTTTTCTGACTTAACCATACGAGGCGCCACTTGGTAATGATGGGTAAGCCTTTCACTGGTATAACCTCCAACTCACCGCTTTTGAGCGCATTTTTGATACCAATGAGCGGCATGATAGAGTAGCCTAGCCCGGCAATGAGAGCCTGTTTGAGGGCTTCGTTGGAAGTCAGCTCCATCATTTTGTAAGACGAAAGCTCGTTTTGTTGCAAAAATCCTTCCATTGCACTGCGGGTGGCTGAGCCGCTCTCCCGATACAGCAAGGGATGCTGCTGAAATAATTTTTTTAGGGAGGCTTTACCGCGCTTCGGTAAACAAGTGCCGCCGACCAAGTAGAGCTTATTTTGCATTAGCTCCACCTGCTCTAGCTGCAGCTGTTCGGGAAGCACCGAAACCAAGGCAAAATCTACCTCGTTTTGGGATAGCCCGCTTACTACCTGCGCTTTGTTGGTTACATCCATCACCAGATCAATACCCCGATGCAGCTGCATGAAATTGGAGAGAAAATAAGGTATCACGTATTTTCCTGTGGAAACTACACCAATTTTGAGCTTGCCCGCCAGCTGGCCTTTGTAGGCCTTGGTTTTGTAGTTGATGGATTCCACTGTCTGGAGGATTTGCTCGGCGGCGAGCGCAATTTCCTGACCAAAATCAGTGATGTACAGTTGTCTCCCAATCAGCTCCGTGAGTGGAATATCAAATTGGTCTTGTAGTTTTTTGAGTTGCAAGGATACCGCTGGCTGCGTGAGGAACAAATCCTCCGAAGCCTTTGTAATGCTCTTGTATTCAACTACTTTCAGAAAAACGCGCAGTTGGTGCAATGTATAATTCATAAGTCTTACTTATGTGAAATATAACAAAGATAAATAAAAACTTATCTAAAGTCAAGCTATTTTTGTTTCACTAAAAGAAACATTATGATCCCCATCATTCAGGAAGCGGTAAAAGACAGAAGTAGAAAGCCTGCTGATGCAGTAGCTCCCAAACAATCGGAACTTAACGTTGCCAACAAAAAGCACTACCCCACCGTGTCGCTGCTGCTCGTACTAGGTTTGGTAGGCTGGGCCATCGCCTTCTCCCTGCTTTTCAAGGAAGGACTTTTTGTTAAGGAACTAACAACCGCTGCTACTTTGCTCTTTTTTTCTGTTTTATTCCAGCAGTTTGGTGGGGCGGCTGATCGATAGCTTCCTAATTTGAACTACCTTTTAAAAAATTAGCAGTTTAATTCCCGTAACCAAGTGAGATGTTGGGGCATACCATGGGTAATTCTGTGGTATGCACTTTTTATTTATTTGTCTTGTGCTTTTAGACGTACCCCAAATGATTGAAGTATTCTTCAACGACACGCGCTCGTTCTGTTTTTAGATAGTCTAGGAAGGCAGCTGCCACAGGGCTGTGCTCTCTTCCCTTGCGCCAAATGAGCCGCCACTCACTAAGAATGGGTAGCCCTCGTAGGGCTACAATTTTTACGCGTCTTCGATCTAATTCATGCACTAAGCCAATCAAAGGTAAGATAGAACAACCCAAGCCGGCGATCACGGCTTGTTTAACAGCTTCATTTGAGGTCAGTTCTAGCTGCTTGGAGGGGGAAAACTGCTTGCCTTCAATAAACATCTCCATAAATTGTCGGGTACTGGAGCCTTCCTCGCGGTAAATAAAAGGAAAGCGATTGACGAGCGCTTCGAGGCTACATTTGTCGGGCACAGAACGCTGACTACTTATGAACATGAAAAGCTTGTTATCTAATAGGTATATACTATCCAGAGAATTGTCTTGTAGCGGATGGGCGATGAGTGAAAAATCCACTTCGTTCTTCGTTATATTTTCAAGTACTTTTGCTTTGTTGCTTACGTCCATAGACAACTCGATTGCTGGGTGCTGATCAGTGAAATCTTTCAAAAAATAGGGCATGAGGTACTTACCAGTGGAGACTACGGAAATACTGAGGCGACCAGTGAGCTGTCCTTGATAAGCAAGCGCCTTGCGATCTAGCGATTGTACGTCCTCTAGTATTTTTTCGCAATCCTTAGCCACTTCCTGTCCGAATTCTGTGAGGTAAAGTTTTCGTTTCACTAGCTCTGTTAGTGGCAGGTTAAATTGTGCCTGAAAATTTTTGAGTTGTGTAGATACCGCTGGCTGGCTTAGGTAGAGAAGTTTTGCAGCCTTGCTGACAGACACTCTTTGTTTGACTGATTTTCAGGAACACTTCGAGCTGTTTGAATGTGTACTTCATAAAATAAATTTATGACAAAGTTACAAAAATTAAATACCCTAATTATGAACCTGTTTACCTTTCTTTTATTCAAACTTGATATCTTTGATTTTATACAGCCGTTAGGCATATAGCTCATCGGTATGAAAAGTAAATAAGATGCATAGCGCTTCGAGCAAGCAAGTAAAATTAAAAGGAATGCCTACTACTATCAGCGAGTACGTACTCGTGAAAGGAGATTTTACTCCACAAGAAGCAAAAAATGCTATTTTAGCGTTGGTAGAAGATAAAATTCGCCATCACCGGCAGCGGAACTTCACTATTGAAGAGCGCCTTGGTGCCGTTAGCGAGCATTCCAAAGAGCGTATTGAGGAACTACGCGCTACCCTGTCGGAACTAGAAGACCTTATTGCTTATGCCGAAGCGCATAAGAAAACACTGCGGATCAGCACAGACATTAAGATCGAGTTCCTCTAAGAAGGGCCCTAAGTTGCTTGGACTTGAAAGTGAGTCGTTCGGGCAAAGCCCTAACGGCTCAATGCTGGGGCGCTCAGATTGGGGAGCAATTGTCTGGAAGGTGGTAGCTTTGCGGCTCAAAATATTTAGTTTATGCCTCCTGACCTTCTTTCTTCCCTCAAAGTAGTGGAACTGGCCTCTGTACTTGCAGGTCCGGCTGTAGGGCAGTTCTTCGCAGAGTTGGGTGCTGAGGTGGTTAAGATTGAAAATGCCAACACAGCGGGAGATATTACCCGCAGTTGGAAAATCCCTGGTGAAGACCCTGACAAGCCCGACAGCGCCTACTACCGTGCGGTCAACTTTGGTAAGCAAATTCGCTTGCTAGATTTACAGCAGCCAGTGGCTCAGGCTGAAGTTCATTCGCTGGTTGCGGCGGCGGATGTTGTCATTACCAATTTCAGCGAGCCCGCGGCTCGCAAGTTGCACATGGATGTGGCTACCTTAGCTGCCCTCAATTCAAAGCTCATCATAGCCCAATTGTATGCCTTCGGGGAAGACGACCCCCGCGTGGCCTACGATATTGTGCTGCAGGCCGAAGCTGGCTTCCTGGCCATGAGCGGTACGCCTGCTGGCGAACTCACCCGAATGCCTGTAGCGCTTATTGATCTTTTAGCCGCGCATCAGCTCAAGGAGGGCATACTCATTGCCCTCATTCGTCGGATGGGTAGCGGACAGGGAGCTATTGTTAAGGCCAATCTGTACAGCAGTGCGCTGGCTTCTTTGGCTAATCAGGCAACCAACTACCTGATCGCTGCTGCGGTTCCTACTCCAATGGGGACGGCTCACCCCAATATTGCGCCCTATGGCGATCTTTTTACCCTGGCAGATGGCCATCGCATTGTACTGGCTATTGGGAGCGACCAGCAGTTTGCCGCCTTTTGTGCGGCCTTTTCGCAGCCGGTGCCCGCTATGCTGGCTACCAATGCTCAAAGAGTAGCACATCGGCGGCAGCTCCTTCGATTTCTGGAGGAGCTCATCAAGCATTGTTCCCTAGAGGAAATACGGCTCCTGTGTGAGCCAAAAAAAATACCCATCGGCCACGTTAAGAACATGCGCGATGTTTTTGCCCAAGCCCAGGCACAGGCACAGCTATTGGAGTATCCCGATGGGCAAAAGACCGTAAAAACGGTGGCTTTCAGCATCGAATGTTTGCCCTGTTAGAAATAGTAGCCTACATGTAAGTTGTAATTGAGTCGCCCCAAATCGGGGTTGTACTCGATATTGAACAAGACGGGTCCTCCTCTGGTGGCGGAACCTAAACCCAGGGCAAAACCTTGGAAGCGACCACTTTGGCGCCTAGGATTCAAGAAGGGGCGCCGATCGAGCAAGAGCGGGGATTCAGTTCGGGCAAAGTTACCGTATTGGTAGTGAAGGCTGATGTAATTTTCCTGGCCCACTTCCACCCGAAGACCCAGCGCGGCTGTGGCAAAACCGCTTACCGCTAGCTCCATGAATCGTTGGCCATAAGCATTGAAAAAGAGCGGCTCGTGTGGAAGTGCCCGGCCTAAATAGAGTTGATTAAGAATATTTGGTTGTTGGTGATTGATGAAGCCGCTAGCCAAGTCAGCCAGCAAAACCACTTTTTCGTGGAGGCGCCAGACGCGTTCGTGGCGGGCAGTCAGCGTCAGATTGCCACCGATGTCTGTATTTTGTTCGCTGCCTTGTCGATCTTGCCCACTAATTGCTGTACTTAGGTAGAGACGCGACTGGCTCCCCTCAAGGGGGAAGTGAAGGCGGTCGAAGGAGTCGTGGACGAATTCCAAGAATAATTGCTGCTGCGAAAAAGATGTGCTGGCATTGGAAAGCGAAAATATACGCGGGTTTAGGCTGGTATATTCCGATAAAAAGCCTGCTTCCAGATAGCGGTTGTCGGATTGCCCCGAAAAAACGGAGAGCAATGCGCTGTAGTGATGAGCCGTGAAGTCAGAGCTTAAATTATTATTGGTGTAGATTCGTCCAGGGTGATAATTAACAGCCAGCAGGCTGCGCAAGCCAATACTAGGGCGGGTATGGTTATAGAGCAGATACTCGGCTGCCATTCGTGGGTTTTCTGACAGCCGAACGTCTAAGGCAAGCAGACTGCCTTTGCCGATGACGTTCAGGCCCGTGAGGTTGGCCAAAAACGCAGGTTCATAATCTGTATCATATGCTATACTAAGACGCATCCGCCAGTCAGGGGCTGGCTGTGCTGAAAGCACCAGAACATAGCTTGCTGCTTGCGCTTCGCCTTCGGTTTGTTCGGGGCGAAGATGGAAATCAACCAGACTAAAGAAGCCGGAGCCGTATAAATGGCCTATTTGCTCACGCACGCTTTGGCTGCTAAGGACGGCTGGTGTTTGGAGCCTAATCAGTTTTTCTAGTATACGGGTAGAGGCAGGGGTCTGGCTTTCAAACTCAATACGGCTGACGTAGAAGCTATCCAAACGGAGCGTTTGTCGATGACTGGGCTTCGCCATGGGCAGGGAAAAACCCAAGGAATCTAGTTGCGCTAGTAGGCGTGGCATCTCCTGCCGCGCAGTGGCGGCTCCGAGTGCAATGATGCTGTCTGCTGCGCCATAATCTAAGGTGGTGTAGGGCTCCAAGACAGGGTCGATGAGGATGTCGGCCAAGGCGCGTTGCTCCTTATTATATTTAGCACTACCAAAGCTAGCGGTTTGCTCTACGATCTTTAGTAAAGAATTGAGTTGCTCCCGTGCTAACAGTGGCGTACCCACATCCACGGCGAGGGTGAAATCTGCCCCCATGTCGATACATTCTTGTACGGGTAGGTTGCGCACTACCAGCCCATCTACTAATAGGCGGCCATCTTCGCTGATGACAGGTGAGAAAACAGAGGGGATCGCCAGACTGGCTCGAATCGCCTGATGCAACAAGCCCGAACGAAAGACGTAGGCTTCGCCTGTTGTAATGTCGGTGGCTACTGCGCGGAAAGGGAGGGGGTAGTCATCAAAATTCTGCCATTGCATGGCAGGGATTGATAACTGGGCTAGCAGCGTTTGGATTTTTCGGCCTTGTAGTAAGCCCTTAGGCGCACCTATTCTACCACTTTCAACGGGAAAGGAAATCAGGTAGAGGGCAGAGCGTCGCCGCTCTTCGATGGGGGTAAAGGCACTAGGGTAAGTATCGCTGAAGTAATCGTTCCAACGTATGCCACGCACTACCTTATTCAGGGTGCTGGGGTCGTAGCCGATGGAGTAGAGGCCGCCTACGATGGAGCCCATACTCGTACCGCTCACCACATCTGCGTAGATGCCCGCTTTTTCCAGCTCTTGCAGCACACCAATGTGTGCTAGCCCTTTAGCACCGCCGCCACTTAGGGCCAAACCTAGCTTTGGTTGCTGAGCTACCAAACCACAGCACAGCAGCCAGGCCACTGCGAACAAATATTTTCCCATCTAGCGATTGTTTTGGCGAGGTAAGATAAAGGCATCCTGACTGAATTTTCGCCTCACGTCGGCCAACACTTCATCCAAATCGCTTTCGTTTTGGTAGTTGTAATGTACACCTACCCGCGTGAGGCCACTTTCTCTCTTTGTGTAGGCCTGGTAGCCAGCGGCCTCAATTCGCGCTACCATCTTGTTTATATTGGCTGCTTGGCCATATCGCCCCACAGCAATAATGGCGTAGTTGCCTAGAGGTGGAGTGGGGATAGTACTGTTAATTTGTGCTGGGGCTATGCTACTAGTTGCCTCGTTTTCCGCTTCGTAAGCAAGGTCTGTTTCCGTAGAGACAGGAGGCGGCGCTACCGCTGTAGGGTTGGAAGATGCTACGCCAGGCGGCTTTGCGCCAGCAGGAGGCGTAGGATTCACAACAGTGGACGACGGATTATCTCTGGAACCAAGGTACCAAAGACCCAGTAGAAACAACAATGCAGTGGTTGCGGCGATGTGCCAGATGTAGCGTTGGACAGCGCGCCACAGCACAGAAAATAGTTGAGTTGCTTTGTCAGCTACCGGGAGCGGGGCTTTTTTAGTGCTGGCGCTACTGCTGCCATTGGGGTAACTAATAGGCCGCTCGGTCCTAACCACAGGAGCAAGGGGTACTGCTCCTAACCCAAAGCTGAGCGTCGAAAGGTTTTGTTCGCTGGGGGTGAATCGTAGTTCTTTGCTATGATCTTGGAACAGCCGACCGAGCCCAGCTATTTGTACGGCTTGATGCTCGGCCAGCTCCCGCTTAATAAAATGTAGTAAAGTATCGGCCTGTTGTCGGGCTTGTTCTTGTGTCAGTCCTTTCTGCAACATCCAATAGCGGACAAGGCGACTGTCGTCTAGTTGAAGGTTGGGGTTGAACACTGCTCTTTTCACTGGGGGTTTGGCCAGTCCTTCAATCATATTTAGGCTGGCAGTCTGTTCCGTCAGAGTAAAAGTACCCAAGCCAGCGAGGCTCAACTGACCTTCACGCATCAATACGGCGACTATATCTTTTGCTTTCTCTTGCATCATGTGACAAAGATAGGTCTTTTACCGAATCTGCAAGCGGGTCGTCGATTTGCTTCTGGGAAGGGTAGTGGAGGGCCTCCAAGGAAGCAAGCGGTAGGATAGATAAGTTCGACACCTTGTGCGGGAGCAGTGTTTGAGTTGAGGAGCCAAGTTTTTTTTGAGGGTTCGCTGTAAG
>DAITME010000009.1:0-78425 GCA_036835305.1 Lewinella sp. | reverse complement strand
TGAAGGCCAAAGGGCATAAGAGCAATCTGTTGTTTAGGATTTTATCGTTTTTGTTGATTTTTTCTGGGTTTATTATTTTCACTATTATTTTAGAGGTATATGATTGAGGCTAAGACGAAAGGTCGCAAAAAATGGCTTTATTATCAGATAAAAACCCCTACCTTCACCTCGCTGTAAACGTACAGCCCGAAGGGAAAAGCTAGGCTCCGCAGCCAGCCAACAGCCAATCGCTAACCGCCAACAGCTCTTCAAACTTTCCCCTTCGGCCTACAATTCCCGAAGGCTTGTGGGGTGGGGGTGGTGCCGGAGAATCGGTATAAATTCAACGGCATCGAGCACATCGCCGAGCTGGAGCTGGATTTGGCGGCTTTTAGGAGTTATGATGCGGCGATTGGGAGGTGGAATAGACCAGATCCGTTTTCAAGACTGGCTGCTGGGTGGTCTCCGTATAGATTTGGGTTTAATAACCCTATCAAATTTTCAGATTCATCTGGATTATTTGAAAAAAGAGAAGAGAAGTCTGATGTAACTGGTGAAGAAGTTGAAAGATCTTTAGAGGGAAATACAATACGGATCAAATATTCAGGTTCTACAGACGTTTCTGGGCATCCTTTTCCAGTGTTTGTAAGCAGTTCTAGTCAATCTTATTACACGAATACTCCTTCGATAACGCTTATTCATGGAACGGCAAGATATAATAGAGTCACTCATGGAATTTTCGGTCTTGCCAGTCTGGGGGTAACTGGATCAGGCACTGCTGGAATAGCAATATCACATTCTCCACAAGGTGTTTGGGAATATGGTGTTTATACTACTTATTCTTTAGGCTTATTTGCTGGTACATCTGGTACGAGACTTGAAGTTGGGGTCTCACATGGAGCAGGATCACTTGATGATATTGCTGGATTAGGGTGGGGGAGCGGAGCCTATTTTGGGAAATATGTAGGAGGTGAAGTCTCTGGAAATAGTCAAAACGATCGAATAATCGGAAGTGGTCATTTAGGAAAAACGTTAAAGTCGGGAGGTGCAGCAGCTTATGGCGAATTGACTGGAACAACAATACACTTCAGAACAGGAGACCTAAACGAGCTATTTGATTATTTAGGCTCTTTTCTGTCTAATAAGTCCAACTCTATTAGTTCTGACGTTAGAACACACATGTATAGCTCTTTAGAAAAATACATATCATCTCAACAACAATAGGTTATAATGAGTCCATGTACCTTTGATATTTTGTCATCTTTGCCTCTATTTGGAGCTTCTATATATGGAATCATATATAGCTTTAGAAAGATGAATACAAAAAAAGCATTGCCAGAAAAGAGAGTGTTAGGACTATTGTTTTATACATTCTTATTATTTATTGGATTTGGAGTACTGATAGTAGCTTTTAAATCTATATTGAATTGTATTTTGTAACACTTCTCATCCAGCAATTCTCAATGTAGATTTTTCGTGATAAACGCTAGGTTTTTATCGCCTTTCGGCCATGAAACGACAAGCGCTTAAGAAGAAATTGTCTCCAAAAGTAATATAAAACAGGCTATATAGGGCGATATTTCTTACTATGCCTTGCATCGATATCGACGAAATTTACGAAAAAATGCTGGTTTTATGCGGGGTTCAGGTCACTTGAGTTACATTGAGAATTACTGATAACTAAGGGGAAATGAAAAAATCAATTATCATTGCTTTATGGCTAGCATTTTATGCTTGCGGGAGACCAACATATTCGGAGGTTGAAATAAAACTAATCATAGAGGAAAATCCTAAGGGTAAATATGAATGGGCAGAATACATAGAGAGTGATTCCTGTTATGATGGGAAGACAGTGCTTTGGGTGAATAACCGGTCTAAGGAACGCCGCGTAATTAACTGTCTAATTTAGTACCTTGCAGCCTACAAAAAAATCGTATGCCAAAAATAGACAAACCATACAATGATGAAGTACTGGAGTACATGAAACTCTTTTACGAAAATCTTAGCGAGAAAGACCAGCGGTATTACGCAGCAGTTGAGGCAAAAAGACTTGGCCATGGAGGAGTTGAATTCATTTCTAAGCTGTTTGGGACTTCTACTAAAACGATCACTCGTGGTCTGGAGGACATGAAAAAAAAGGTTCTCTGACAATTTAGGCGGAAAGCCCTAATTTTGCGATCTATGAATGAGAAATTATTTTTTGAACAGCTATTAGAAATTCCAGGTCTGAAGGTAGATCAGGTTACCTATGAATCGCGTAAAATTATCCTTCACTGTCATAGCGAGCTTACAGGTGAAGCTTGTCCGCATTGCGGCTCTACGGATAAAAAGGCTGTCAGGAGTCACGACGAACGGAAGGTTCGGGACTTGAATGCTTCTGGCAAAGAGGTTTGGCTGCACATACGAGTCAGGCAGTTTGAGTGCGATTGTGGGCGTTTTTTCAATGAGCACTTTGATTGGGTACAGCCAGGTAAGAGCTACACGGTGCGCCAATCGAAGTTCATTTTTGAGATGTGCGACAAGCAGCCATTTTCTACAGTCTCAGCTATCTTGAATATGTGCCCCAAGACGGTCGAACGTGTCTATTACGCCTACGCTGAAGAAGTGATTGATTTGAGAAAACGGTATGAGCAAGTACGTAAGCTGGGGATAGATGAAGTATCCTTGCGCAAGGGTAAGGGAGACTACTGCTGCGTGCTCACGGACTTGGAGAGGGGTATTCAGCTCGACATGCTACCTGACAGAAAAAAAGCGACTTTACTAGCTCATTTTGAGCAACTTGGAGAAGGTTTTTGCCAACAGATTGAAGATGTTTCTTGCGACATGTGGGGGCCATATGTGGATGTTGCAAAGACGTGTTTTCTTAATGCAAAAATAACCATCGACCGTTTCCATGTCGTTAAGCCGCTCAATGATGTGCTAGATTCTATGAGGAAGGCGCTTCGCAAAAAACACCCCCAAGAGGCTCTCTTCAAAGAGTTGAAATGGATTCTATTCAAACGGCCAGAAAAGCTTGATGAATGCCAACAGGAAGCCTTGCATTCCGCCTTTGGACTAGCACCTGAGCTAGAAGAGGCGTATGTCCTCCGAAACAGTTTTCATGCCATTTTCGACCAGAGTCCAAGCAAGCAAATCGCAACCCAGCGTATTGAGCAATGGATTGAAGATGTCCGCTTTACCAGAAATGAAAAGTGGGATACTTTTCTCAAGACCCTCAATAACTGGAAAGATTTTATTCTCAATTTTGTAGAAACACATCTCTCCAACGCAGTAACGGAAGGGCTAAACAATCTGATTCGATATGTCCGACGAATCTCTTTTGCTATTCCGAATTTTGAGCACATGAGGCTGAGAGTTTTGGCCAGTTCTTCATAAGCCCGCCTAAATTGTCAGAGAACCACAAGCTTTTAATAAGAATAACCGTCCTCCCGAACTATACAAGGATTGGAAACTACATTATAACTAATCAATCTTCTAATTGAGGTTATGTTCGATGTTTTTTCGTGTTCATGCGCAGCTATCTGACTATCCAACAGGCTAATATCCTACAAATTGAGACCATGCTTAAACCAAAAAGGATAATAAAATTTTCGTTTTTCTATTTGCTTCTTTTGCTCTTTGTAGGGTGTAAGTTGCAAAAAGATTTGTTTGGCGTTTACTTTTTAGAAGCAGATGGAGAGCTTACCCATAAGTTGCATATTCATCAAGACGGTAGTTTTGATTACTCGATCAAGGGCAGTCTTATCGATGCGGTTACTGAGGGCTTTTGGGAAATAGATTCCATGGGTTTCCTAGTATTGAAAAGCCACGAAAATCTAAAGCCTGGACTTATTAAATCCGAAGAATTTAAGGTCGGTCGTACAGGGAGGTTCTTTAAAATTGTGGACAGTGAAGGTTTGCCCTTGCTTTTTTCATCCATAGTGTCACTTCAAGACACTTCTTTTCACGTTGTTACTAACGAAGTGGGTGAAATATATATAGATGATAATGCCATCAAGGATCTGGAAATATATTTCTTGGGAGAGAAATTCGAATACAGCATAAAATCTCATTATGCGGATTCAGTAGTTTTGTTTCTGCAGTTGCGCAATCCCGAATTTTTCTACTTGGAAAACGAGCGCTTTCAATTGAAGAATAAAAAATTAGTAAGGGATTCTTCAATCTTAGTATTTAAGAGGGGGGCTGGACTTGAAGGCAAGTATTAAGCCCAAACCTACGGCTTCCAACCCGGCCAATCCACCCCCAGCAGCCAGTATGGCTACGACGGGGCGGGCAACCTCAGCGGCGATCCCTTGAAAGGGCAAGCGATCGAGTATAACCACCTGCATTTGCCTAAGGACATCAATGGAGTGAAAATTACTCGTGTTTGATAAGAAAAAGTCCGACATTTTTCGATTTGCGCGAAGACGAATGGTGTTGCAAACCCAGTCGTCGAGTGCCAATCGGAAAATTTCAAGGAGGAGCTTTTTTTTTATCCGAACCAGTCCGCCAGCGGCCGAAAATGGGCTATGAACTTCACCCCAACCAAAAAAAGATACTACATTGGCCCCATGGAATTCGATGCCAACCGAAAATTCGTAGCGGCCAACTTTGCCGACGGCCGCATCTACCTCGCTGGCTTATCGGAACGCGAGTGCCATCACAAATGATGAAGTGGATGTTCAGAATGCCAATTCCTTTTTTGCGGACGTACTATCGTGCTCTTGAAGTTTACCAGAGCAAAACTGGACTTTTACCGCTTCTCGCCTGGCCAATATTACCTAAGTATCCATTGGGAACACAACGATCATCAGCCCTTCCATCAGTATTCAGAAATCGATGCTAGAAAATCGGCTGAGTGTACGTTTGGGTTATTCTCATGTCCAAACTCGGAACAATCAAATTAGCAGTATCTTAGAAGGGCACACGGGGCTACAATGGAAAGTATCCGACAAGCACAGCTTACTAACACAGTTTAGCTATGTCGAAGATGGAACGAATGCAGCCGATCTAAGTTTTACGCCTTTCAGCGATTTCAATGGGCAAGTCGGCTATAATTTTAACTTTCAAATGCCCGCTCATTGCTTGCCATAAACAAAAAAATCCCGCCCATGCAAAGCGTGAGCGGGATTTTTTTATGGTTGTACCAAGGTTTAGAAGATATACTTCACACCCATTTGTAGGCGCCAGGCATTGCCCAACACGTTAGTACTCTTGCGGAAAGTTTCTGTAGGAAAGTTTGTTGTACCGCCAATGGTATTAACACGGTAAACAGGTTCTCCGTTATCACCCAAACCACGATAGTTGAGTAGGTTTCGCTGCCAAGCTACGTCGGGTACACCCCAGTTGCTGTTGAACATATTGCCAATGTTCAAGAAGTCTAAAGTGAACTGTAGGCGGTTGCGGTCGGTCTTGGTGAAGCGAATGTCCTGCGCAAGGCGGGCATCAAAGCGGTTGACCCAAGTGGCCAAGGCGCCATTACGCTCTGCCAACTGGCCACGGCGGCTGCTGAGGTATTCATCTTGATCAATGTAGGCATCTAAGATTTGTGCCTGCTCCTGAGCGGTAATCACACGGCCTGCTACAGAAAACTCTTGAAAGGTGAGTTCGCTAGCATTGTTGGGCACGTAGATCAAGCGATTAGAAGCATCACCAAAGTTGCCAGAGTAGGTGTAAGAGAAACGACCAGCGTTGCTACCATTATAGAAAATACCTATGGTAGTACCTCCATTAACGTAGGCGAGATTACCTACTACGTTGTGCGGCTGATCGAAGTTCGCGAAGCCAAGTTCTGGATTGTTTCTATCTACTTGTACGGTATTTGTCCACAGAGAGATAGCCTGAGAACCTCCGGCAGCATCTAGATCTCTAGCACGAGAATGAGTATAAGCAAGGCTCGTAAAGAGGCCATTCGTAAATTGCTTAGATAACTGAAGCGTGATAGAGTAGTAATCTGCCTTTTCTTGTGCATTGGTGAGCAAGAAGATGTTGCGGAAGTCCTCATCATTGCTGTAGTTGCTTGTCCAGTAAGGGCGCTGGTCTGGACCAGTGAATACACCATCACCTTCACGTAGAACAGGATTGTATGCTACAGGTGTACTTACATCGCGGTTGTACATGAACTCCACTGTGGCGTTGATACCAAGAGGCAGCTTCTGATCCAAACCGATGTTGGTTCTCCATACCTGAGGAAGCGTGAAGTTGCGATCGGTCAAGTTCAACTCATTGGAAAGTGCCGATTCTGGATTTTCAGGGTTGTAAGCCGTTATATCAGGGTTGAAAATGATGTTGTTATCAATCACCTCTTGACCCTCAAAGCCTAAACCACCGCGAATCACACCAGAGCCATTTACTTGGTTAGACAACCAAACAAAAGGAATACGACCAGAGAAGATGCCCGAACCACCACGAATCACGGTGCTGCGATCGCCATTGAGGTCGTAGTTGAAGCCTAGCCGTGGGGAGAACAATGGATTCAATTTAGGGAAGGCGGCCACGTCTGGCGTGAAGGTGTTACCTTCTCCATCCGTAAATTCTTTATCCAAATCATTCAGCAACTCGTTCTGAGGAATATCGATGGGGTAGAAAGGCAGGTCGATTCTCAAACCAGCAGTCACTTTCAAGCGATCATTGACCTGGATTTCGTCTTGGCCATAAATGCCTAGCTGACCGAATTTCGTTTCATCCACTGGCAGGTTGTTCGTACCGTCTAGTGCATACCCTTTAGCGAAAGCAGCAGGATATACGTTCGGGTTGCGGTTGATAACAGCTTCTACGAAGTCGTTGTAAGAATTGTAACGATAGAAACCATTGAACACGGGGTTGAACGCATTGATGAAGGTCATGTACTCAAAGTTCACACCAGCCGTGATCGTGTGTTTGCCCTTGTAGAAGGTAGTGTTGTTGGTAATATTGAAGACGCTGTTTTCCAGCTTGTTACCTACTGTGAACAGCTCGTTACCCATTGACATGTAGTAGAGTAAGTTGCCAGAAGCGTCTGGCTCCAATACCTCGATCATCGGGAAATCTTGTTCTCCAGGAATGCCCCGTTTAGGGTCGGCAATCCTGGTGAAACCAACGTTCAGTTGGTTCGATACGCTTTCGTTCAGGATGGAGTTCAACTCCGCTACGTAAGAAGTAACTCTACGGTCGTTGGTGTAGTTATTGTTGCGGAAGTTGATGCTTTCTACACCAAAACGATTCGTATTTCTATAGCGCGTGGAGATATAGCGGATAGAGTTACCGTTGGTTGGGATATCGGCAAAAGAGGTGTAGTTGTTGTAGCGAGCCGTCAGCTTGTGCTTCTGGCTGATGTTGAAATCAAGACGTACATTGATACGCTCTTGCTCAGAAGCAAACTCATAGCCATCAGGAGCACCTACATCATAGCCATATAAGTTCTGAATGCTTTCGCGAACGAAGTTGGCCTCAGAAAGCGGCACACGAGAGATGATCAAACCATCTGGCGTTTCACCTTCTCTGGCAGCTCTCTTCAAGAAAGAAGGAACGGCCTCTGTTTCTTTCTCATAAGCTGCGAAGAAGAACAATTTATTCTTGATGATGGGGCCACCAATGGTAGCACCAAATGTCTCGTTCTGTGAGTTGCCCCGATCTACGCTCAGGTCGCCTGCTTTGTTGCCCTGCATCTGGTCGTTGCGTAGCAAGTAGTAAGCCGAGCCGCGGAAGTCGTTGGTACCCGATTTGGTAACGGCATTAACAGCAGCACCTGTGAAACCAGAGTAGCGAACATCATAAGGAGCCAAGTTGACACTTACCGCTTCGATGGCATCAATGGAGATGGGGTTGCCACCAGCAAACTGGCCAGAACCCAAACCGAAGTTGTTGTTATAAATGTTGCCGTCAATCGTGTAGTTATTGAAGCGGGAGTTGGTACCGGCAAAAGAAGTACCATTGGCTTGAGGCGTGAGGCGCGTAAAGTCGTTGATGCTCCGGTTGATGGTAGGTAAGCTCGTGATTCTCTCAGAGGTAATGTTGAGGGAAGCGCCAGTTTTGTCTTCTGCAAACTCCGAGTTTTTGGATGCAATAACTGTCAACTCTTCCAAAGTGACAGAACCGTCATTTACCGTGAAATTAACTACCCCGACCGTGCCCAAGTTAAGGAAAATATCGTCTTTCACGGCATTGTCATAGCCGATGTAGGATACTTCAATTCGGTATGGCCCACCTACCCGCATACCGCGAATAGAATAATAGCCGTTCTCGTTGGTCGTGGCACCATACTGAGAGCCAGATGGTGTGTGCGTAGCGATGACCGTGGCGCCGATCAGCTCCACCCCATCCGTATCGAGTACACGCCCGTCAACACTACTGCTAGTGATCTGAGCATTAAGCGCCACTCCCATAAATAGGAGAAGACATAAGCTAAATAAACGTGACTTCATAATGAAATAATTGGTTAAAATTTAGGAATCAGCGGAAAAGACCATTGATTCCGACTTTGGTTTCAAAAACTGCCGCAAAGGTAAGTCGCAAAACAATAGTGCATGTAAACTGCATTTTAATTTTACCGAACAGCGTAAAGTGCCTCCCTTGGCGTGGATGTGTCAGTATATTGCATACACCAAAACAATATTCTGTGTGCGGGTGTCGGGCTGTTATTATTTTCCCTCTCTCAGTGCAAGGCTGCTACAAAATTTCTTTTAGCTGGCTGCCTTTTGGTGTTCTATACCTTATTTTTGGCACAAAAGTGCAGGAGCAAAGCTTTCAAAAAGGAGCCAAGTGCCTTGAAATTTAACCCTGAGTTAACACCGCGGAGTGTTTCTAGCCCTTCCCATATCACTCAGTTCTCTACCTAAAGTTCGGTCTGTCACCACTTTTGTTTAGAAATGAGCAGTAATGTCTATGGGCAGCCCCTCCAAACCTATCGCTGTCCAGAAGTAGGTATCGTGATCGGAAAAAGCACCAAGCCTAGCAACATGAGCGGAAGGCGCATGATTCATTTGGGCATTCTTTAGTCGCCGTAAACCAAATTGTTGGCACCTATTCGTCCTCGGCGGTGTCTATGCTCATCCAAAGTCTGGATAGGCAACAATTTGGTTTGCACCTTTCTGTAAGCGCCGCCGCCGTTCTGGATTTCTTTTAAGATATTTGCCCTCCTCAAACGATCCTGCTATGATTCAAATTTTCGCCACCGGCGGCACTTTCGATAAAGACTACGACTTCGTCAAAGGCGAGTTGTACTTCAAAGACTCCTCCATCCCCGATATGCTGGAGGTGGGGCGCTGCACCTTGGAATACGACATGAAGACCCTCATGATGCTGGATAGCCTCGAAATGACCACAGCCGACCGCGAAATCATCGAGCACAATTGCCGCCGCTCGAAGCTGGATCGTATCCTCGTTACCCATGGCACCGATACCATCGTGGAAACCGCCGCCTATCTCGCCGAAGCGAATATTCCCAATAAAACGATCGTCCTCACCGGCGCCATGATTCCCTATGCCTTTGGCTCTTCCTCCGATGGCTTCTTTAATCTGGGAAGCGCACTGGCTTTCCTGCAAATGCTTCCAGCAGGGGTGTACGTGGTTATGAACGGCCGCTATTACCACTGGAATAAAGTGCAAAAGAACCGAAAAACAGGATATTTTGAGGAAATTAACTAACTTTGTTGATTCTACAACTCCCTGATTCGGGCAAAGCCAGAATCAGGGAGTCAACTTTAAATTTTCCACTATGATGCCCGCTTGGCTCGGTCGTTTTATGCTCCGTTTGTTGGGGATGCGTGTGCTGGATCACAACCAAGGCCAATGGCCTAAAAAATGTGTGGTACCCACCGGCCCCCATACCTCCAACCGCGATTTTCCCTATGGCCTCTACGCCAGGGCAGCGTTGGGGAAATACATCAAATTTGTCGGCAAAGCCGAGCTTTTTAAATTCCCCCTCGGTCCCCTTCTTAAATGGTTAGGCGGGGTGCCCGTCGTGCGCTCCCAACGCACCAATTTCGTGCAGGGCGTAGCCAATATCTTCGCCGAACAAGATGAATTCTACCTCTGCCTGGCCATGGAGGGAACTCGGAAAAAAGTCGATCACTTCAAAACGGGCTTCTACTACATCGCCAAAGCAGCCCAGGTGCCTATGATCTTCTGCAAATTCGACTTTGAAAACAAGCTGATCGAATTTTCTAAGCCCTTCTGGACAAGCGACGATATCAAAGCCGACTTCGACCATATCTACCGCCATTTCGATGGGGTAAAAGGCTTAGTCCCCGAAAATTCTTTCGTCTATAATCCAACTGTTGCGCTTGCTGCTTTTGAAGATAAATAACACTCATTCTCCTTTACTTTTCTACCTTTGTGCCGCCAATAGAATGATAGTAAAGGAGCCATGCTCGCTTTGGGTATTAAGCTGATCGTGAGTGAAAACCAAATTGTCGGTACCAAATTCGTCCTCGGCTGTGTCTATGCTCATTCGAGGCATGGATATGCGATAATTTGGGTTGTACCCGCTGATATTCACCAGCTTTTGAACTCGGAAAAGCTTTCTTTTTCAGTGTTTGATAAAGAACACTGCTCAACATGGTATTCCCTGCTCCTGCGAGAGCCAGCGAGTACGTATGTACACGCAGTGCCCGCCAGAACGCCCGTCTGGGTCTGGGTTTAGTAGGGCGTGAGCCAACCTTTGCCTTGGGCGCGTACCAGCTTGTCGATACGCGACAATTTGATACGCGACCTTTGCCTTTCTGCTGGCCAACTGTCTTTTCACCCGTTTACCAGCACTGTTTTCCTAACCAATAACCAAAGTTTTTCATGCAATTAAAAGAAAATTTGCCCGTAGCGGCGCTCATTCAAGAAACCATCCGATTGGAACAAGGCCAGCTAAGCGATACAGGCGCCCTGGCAATCAATACCGGAAAATATACCGGTCGCTCTCCCAAAGATCGCTTCATCGTGGAGGATGAACTCACCAGAGATAGTGTCAACTGGGGCGAGATCAATATCCGCCTTCAGCCCGCAGCCTACGATGCCTTGGAAGAGAAGGTGAAGGCCTACATGCAGGCGCAGGACACAGTTTATGTCCGCGATGCCTATGCCTGCGCCAGCCGCAAATACCGCATCAACATCCGGGTGTACACCGAGTACCCCTGGCAGAATCTCTTTGCCTACAATATGTTTTTGCGGCCCGATGGGGAAAAAATCAACAACCTAGCTTCCGATGACTGGACGATCTATGCCTTCCCAGGCGTCACAGCCGACCCAGCCATCCACGGCACGCGCCAAGACAACTTCAGCGTCATCAATTTCAGCAAGCGTACCATCCTTATTGGTGGCACTGCCTATACGGGGGAGATCAAAAAAGGTATTTTTTCTGTCCTGAACTTCGTCTTGCCCACCCGCCGCAATGTTCTAAGTATGCACTGTAGTGCCAATGTAGGAACGCGCGGGGATGCGGCGCTCTTCTTCGGCTTGTCTGGTACTGGAAAGACCACCTTGAGCAACGACCCAGACCGAAGATTGATCGGCGATGATGAGCATGGTTGGAGCGCTGCCAACATCTTCAACCTCGAAGGCGGTTGCTATGCCAAGGTGATCAACCTCAGCGAAACGAAGGAACCACAGATATACAAAGCCATCCGCTTCGGTGCCTTGCTGGAGAATATCACTTTCCTAGGCGACGACTTTACTCCCAACTACGAGGATGACAGCATCACCGAGAATACCCGTGTGAGCTACCCTATCTACCATATTGACAACATCATGTACAATAGCCGAGGAGATTTGCCTAAAAACATCTTCTTCCTCACGGCCGATGCCTTTGGGGTACTGCCTCCTATCAGTAAGCTGACCAAGGAGCAAGCTATGTATCACTTTATTAGTGGCTACACCGCTAAGATTGCGGGAACGGAGGCAGGCATCACCGAGCCACAGGCCACTTTCTCGGCTTGTTTTGGCTCTCCTTTCATTCCTCTGCATCCAGCTACTTATGCTAAGTTGCTGGGCGATAAGCTGGAAGAAAGCGCGAAGGGCGAAAATGGAGAGATCAACGTTTGGCTGATCAACACCGGCTGGACGGGCGGTCCCTACGGCGTTGGTAGCCGCATCGAACTAGCTTTTACCCGCGCTATGATCAAGGCCGCTCTTAATGGACAGTTAGATAAAGAAACTTTCTACCAAGAGCCTTTCTTCGGCCTTTCGATTCCGCGCCGCTGCCCCGACGTGCCCAATGCCATGCTTAATCCCAGAGATACCTGGCCCAATGAAGCGCACTACGACGAGAAAGCCAAGGAGCTGGCCGAGCGCTTCCGCAACAACTTTAAAGCCTTTGCTGAGGGCGCCGGCCCCGAGATTACCCAAGCCGAGCCGTTGGTTTAAACAAAAAAAGGGTGGAAGCTTTGCTTCCACCCTTTTTTATTTCTTCAGGGTTTTTACGCCTTCAGTAGCTGCCGGCTAATTACCAATTTTTGTATCTCCGAGGTGCCTTCCCCGATGGTGCAGAGCTTAGCGTCGCGGTAGTATTTTTCAACGGGATAGTCTTTTGTAAAGCCATAGCCACCGAATATTTGTACGGCCTCGTTGGCCACCCGCACACAAGTTTCGCTGGCGTAGAGTTTGGCCATCGCCGATACTTTCGTGACGGGCAAGTGCGCATCTTTCAAACGGCCAGCCTCCCGGGTGAGTAGCTCTGAGGCTTCGATTTCGGTAGCCATATCCGCTAATTTGAAAGAAATGGCTTGGAAGCGACTGATGGCTTTGCCGAATTGTTCCCGTTCCTTGGAATACTGTAGGGCGTGTTGGAAGGCACCCTTGGCAATACCCAGGCTGAGCGCAGCAATACTGATACGGCCGCCATCGAGGATCTTCATACTCTGAATAAAGCCATCGCCCACTTGGCCAAGCACCTGATCGGCAGGAACGTGGCAGTTCTCGAAGATTAGTTCGGCGGTTTCGCTGGCGCGCATGCCCAGTTTATTTTCTTTCTTGCCGCCCCGGAAACCTTTCTGGCCCCGCTCTATGATAAAGGCCGTCATGCCGTGGCTATCGAGCAATTCGCCTGTACGCGCAATGACCACGGCCACTTCGCCGCTAATGCCGTGGGTAATAAAGTTTTTAGCACCATTTAGGATGTAACTACCATCGGGCTGCCGCTCGGCCACCGTGCGCATACGGCCAGCATCCGAGCCTGTGTTGGGCTCCGTCAGACCCCAAGCGCCAATCCATTCGCCACTAGCTAGTTTGGGGAGGTACTTCGCTTTTTGCTTCTCGCTTCCAAAACTTAGAATGTGATTGGTACACAGCGAGTTATGGGCTGCTACACTCAAGCTAATAGAACCGCAAACTTGAGCAATCTCGTCAATAATAGTAATGTATTCTGCATAGCCCAAGCCTGCCCCACCGTATTCCTCCGGCACCAAGACGCCCAGAAAACCATATTCCCCCATCTGGCGGAAAAGTTCGCGCGGAAAATGCTGCTGCTCATCCCAATCCATAACGTGCGGCAAGATGTGCGCCTGCGCGAAATCGCGAGCCGAAGTTTTGATGAGCTCCAATTGCTCGTCGGTGGTGGTGGATATCGTCGTAACCATGGTGACTGACTTTATTTGGTTTTGTAAAAAAGAAAGTAAGAAAAGCCAAGTAAGAGGAGCTGAAACATAGTCAAATCCATACTTTTATCTTGTTAATGCTCTGCAAAGGTACTAAAATTGTAGCTTAGCCATTGTAAAACAGCTGCTTTTTAGGAAATGTTGCACAAAAACTATAATCTAACAGCAAAATGAGACACTTGTTTGCAGTGGTCAGTTGCCGATGCTGCGCTGACGGCTTTTGGATGCTGGGCAGCAGGAGCTCGAGTTCCTTAGGGAGGCTACCGAAGCCTACTTTCTGCATTTAGACTCCTTCCTCATCAAATTTGGATGAAAAAATTTTATAGCTTAGTTCATCGTTTTTTCTTCTTTTTGTACGGCGCTTATTTGTTGAATACTTACTATATTTTTGGCTGACGCAGGATCAATGTTTATTTAATTTTGCAGTGATTATAATTTAAAAGTAAATTTAGAATTAAATTTTGCTTAGTGTAGCTTTTACAAGAACTATTCCGCTTAGCTTTGCGTTATCAAACCTGATTGGCGAGTGCGCCAATCGGGCCCCATGAAAACTAAATTATTTCCCATGACCGGCAAACATATTCTTCTGGTCTTTTTCTTCCTTTTTTCGCTGCTGGGTTCCACCACGGCCAACAGTATTTTCCAACTGCTACAAACTGCCGCCACAACGAGTGAAGCAGCGGTAGCAGTAACATTGGAGGTGTCAATGGATAGTGTGTACAGCAAGTCCAACGAGCCAATGCAGGCGGTACTACAATTTACCGACGCCGATGGAAAGCTGCAATATTGGCCGCTGGAGGTGGAGGTGCGCGGTAAGTTCCGCCGCCGAAGCTGTGATTTTCCGCCACTGAAATTCAATTTCAAGAAAAAGCAATTGGCGGTTCAAGGCTTGGCTAAATCTTTTGATAAGCTCAAGCTGGTAACGCCTTGCTTCGATGATGAGGCTGCTCAAGCACTTATTCTTAAAGAGTATTTGGCTTATCGGCTTTACAATCAGCTGACAGCGGCTTCATTTCAAGTTCAGCTAATCGCTATCACTTACAAAGACAAGGAGGGGAAATACCCCGATATGCAACGCTATGCCTTCGTAATAGAAGATAAAGATGAATTGGCCGAACGCTTGGGCGGCGTCAAGTTGAAAAATGCTATGGGCTTGGCCCCCGAGCAGCTTGATCGTCGGGCCGAAACGACCCAAGCGCTTTTCGCTTATTTCATTGGCAATACCGATTGGAGCATCGCTTCCAGCCACAACCTGGAGATGATACAGCTACCAAACGGCAGTATCCTTCCTGTCCCTTACGATTTTGATTTCTCTGCAATGGTGGATGCCTCTTATGCTACACCCAGCAACAGTGTAGGGCAGTATAGCCTACAGCAGCGCGTTTACCTGGGCTTTAGGGCGGATGACACCCTGATGGAGGAGGTCATGGCTGGTTTCTATACGAAGCGGAAGGATTTCACTAAAACAGTGAAGCAGTTTAAACTACTGAGTGGCACCAATCGTATGGAGGTGAATTTGTTTCTTAATGGCTTCTACGACGAAATCGATTTTTTGAAGAGAAACCGCTTTGATGGCCAATCGCTTTTTTCGGCCTTACGTGGCGGTCAAATGCAGATTATTCCGCCGGGCGCCCAGCCGGAATATTACGGTGTTAATAGCAAATAAAAAAAGGTTCGGACACTAGTCCGAACCTTTTTTTATTGTATGCTGCTATCTAGCTTGACGCTGGTGAGGAGGGTCTTCCCATCTCGAATATGTTCTATTTCTACGGTTTCGCCAGGTTCGTATCGCTCTAGTTCGAGGTAGAGTTCATTGGCGTTCTTGATGGGGCGGCCGTTGATGCCTACAAGAACATCCCCTAGTGTAAGCGCGCCCGAAGCATCTCGGCTGATGCCCTTTAGGCCTGCGCGGTCGGCAGCGCCGCCCTTTTCGGTGGAATAGATAGCAATACCTTCTACGTTGCGCAAGGGGCGGGTGAACTCCACCGCTAGAGTGGGGCGGCGAACCTGACCGTATTTGATCAGGTCGGGCACTACATGTCGCACGACATCCACGGGAATACTAAAACCAATACCTGCGCTAGCACCGCTAGGGCTATAAATAGCCGTATTCACACCAATGAGTTGACCCTTGGAATCGAGTAGCGGGCCGCCAGAGTTCCCTGGGTTGATGGCCGCGTCCGTCTGGATGACGCCTCGGATAGGAACGCCCGCTACACTGTTGATCTCGCGATTGAGTGCCGAGACAATACCGGTAGTAAGCGTTTGATCAAGGCCAAAGGGGTTGCCAATGGCGAAGACCTGCTGCCCGACGCGCAAATTATCGGAAGCGCCCAGGGGAATACGGCGCAGCAGACTTTTGGGCGCATCAATGTGCAGGACCGCTAGGTCTTTTTCTGGCGCTTTTCCTACCAGCGTAGCCTCGTAGCTGCTGCCATCAGCTAGGGCAACCATGGCCTTACTCGCGCCTTTGATAACGTGGTAGTTGGTGATGATATGGCCGTTTTCATCCCATACAAAGCCAGAGCCAGAACCACTGGGGATTTCCGTCACATTCAGCGAGAACCAATCTCGACGCAGACTGCTGGTGGTGATATAGCAGACGGATTTGCTGCTGCTTTCAAACAAGCGGATGGTATGCAACTCTTGATCCGTATAAGCCTGTTCTCCGCTATCGCTATTGGGGCTAGCGTCTGCGATAGCTGGCTTGCCTATTGGCTTGGTAGTCGTTTCTGATTTAACCAAATGTTGGCTAGCTTCCGCAACGGAAGTGGCTGTGGGGGCTGCTGGGAAGTAACGCCCCAGTAGGAATGCAAAAAGCATCAAAATGGCACCTAATAAGAAATTTTTCATCGGGTATTATTAAGTCTTACGCTTCTTTTTCTTAGCGGCGGGGAAGAGGATATTGTTGAGTATGAGGCGATAGCCAGCATTGTTAGGGTGGAGGCTAAGGTCGGTTTCGGGGTCGTTGACGAGGTGGCGATAATCAGCGGGGTCGTGGCCAGCATAGAAGGTGAAAAAGCCTTCGCCATATTGGTTGTGGATATAGCGGGCTTCATCCGCAGCTTTGTTTTGCCCCAGTAGAAGAGTGCCTGATTTGATGTATTCCTTGCGGAAGGCCGTGGTTTGCCCCATAAAGCCTTCAACAGTGCGGGTATGGTTTTGGGTGAGCATAGTGGGAACGGGATCCCACTTGGCACTGAAATCAAAGAGGGTGAAGTAGTCTTGGTCTTGTGCTACGCGGCGCGGGTTGTGGTCGATGGTACTGAATTCATACTCTAGGGGGTTTCTGGTAAGTTGGAAATTCTCGAAGGCAAAGGTTTTACTAAAGTCCAATTTCTCCTGTGCGCGGGGGTCGATGGGGTCTCCATCGTAGTATTCAGCACAAATATCCACGCCTTCAGCCGCTAGGGCAATATCGTAGCTATCGGTAGCGGAGCACATGGCAAACATGAAGCCGCCGCCTACTACAAATTCCTTCACTTTCTTCACCACGGCTAATTTGAGTTGGCTAACCTTGTTGAAGCCATTTTCGGCGGCCAGGCTTTCTTGGTAGCGGACTTGCTCGCGGTACCAGGAGGCATTCTGGAAGCTGCGAAAGAAGCGGCCATACTGCCCCGTGAAGTCTTCGTGATGGAGGTGTAGCCAATCATATTTCACCAGCACATCGTTGAGCACTTCGGTGTCGTAGATGGTCTCGTAGGGGATTTCGGCATAGCTAAGCACCAAGGTGACGGCATCATCCCAAGGCTGCACTCTGCCACCCTGCTGGAAGTTGAACTCGGGGGTATAAACAGCTATCTTGGGGGCTTTTTCTAGCCGCATGGCGTCCATATTGACTTCCGGATTGGCAATTTCGGCTAGGATATTGTTGAATTTAGCATCGGGAATCACTTCATACTTGACTCCACGGGTGAGGCATTCGCGCTCAAACACCCGTGTGTGCTGAAAGGCAAAGCTGCCACCGCGATAATTGAGCAGCCACCAAGCGGGAATTTCATTATTTAGTACCCAATAGGTAATGCCGTAGGCTTTGAGGTGGTCGCTTTGGCTATCATCCATTGGGATCAGGATCATGGAAGCTTTTAGGCTGCTGCTAGCCAGAAGTAAGCCGAAAAGTAGGAGGGATAGTTTACGAAAAAGCATTGGTTCAATTATTTTTTTCTTACGAAGCTGCTGTGTTGCCCACGATGGATGAAGCACCGAGCGAAGGCAGTAGGCACTAAAAGCACGGCTCATGTATTGTCAAGCACTGCTCCTGCACGTGGTGCCCGCACATACGCGTCCAAGGATCGGAACGCCCGCTGTGCCCGCCTGGGTCTGGGTCTGGGTCTGGGTTCAGTAGGGCTTGAGCCATTCACCAACGGCCAGCATCCAGCAACTTTGAGCTTACATAACGCTTAGGTGCAGGGAAATAGTTTAGCCGCTTACAACTCGCCCTCCACATAATACATATCCAGGAAGCCTTTGTTTTTGGCTTGGACTTTGCCGCGGTAAGTGCAATTGTACTGATATTTGACGAGGCGGTAGGTAGTTTCGGAGATATTCACCTTACCGGCTTCGCATTGGGTTTCAACGCGGCTAGCGGTGTTGACGGTATCTCCCCAGACGTCGTAGGCGAATTTTTTCACGCCCACCACGCCTGCTACGGCAGGGCCGGTATGTAGCCCAATACGCGCCTCGAAGAAGGGTAGCCCCAGTTTTTTCCGTGTTTCGGCGCGTTGCTTCAGGAAATCCTGCATCCGCAGGGCGGCTTTAATGAGGTGGGTAGGGATCGACTTGCGGTTGTCGAGTCCGCTGGCGGCCATGTAGGCATCGCCGATGGTTTTAATTTTTTCGATATCCTGCGGGAAATCGTTGATAATGTCGTCGAAGGCGCGGAAGCAGATGTCTAGTTCTTTGACGAGCTGTTCGGGGCCGAGCTGTTCGCTGATACGGGTGAAGTTGACAAAGTCGCTGAAGAGAATGGTGACGCCGTCGAATTGCCGTGCCTTTGCGGTGCCGGAGGCTTTTAGTTCTTCGGCAATGCCAGCGGGTAGGATGTTGAGCAGCAGCTCATCGGAGCGTTGGCGGGCGGCGGCGAGTTCTTCATTGCTCTCAGCCAGGGCTTTGGCCGAGCGTTTTTTAGATACAAAGCGAGAATAAAGCAGCAAGGAAAGCAGTAGCAAGCCGGCTCCCATACCGAGCGCATAATTGCGGAGGTTGCGACTTTCGACGCTAGCCATTTCGGCTTGTACCGCGCGGAGTTCCGTTTCGGTTTTGAGGAGCTCTACGGCCTGGAGTTCCTTTTCCTTTTCCTCCAAAATTAGTTTGGCTTCCAGCGCGCTACGGCTGAGGGTTTTTACTTCTAGTTCGGTTTGCGCCACGCGTTCTTCGGCCGCTTGTTTGGCTTCGGTAATCGTTTCCAAGTCTGCGTCTTTAGCTTTCAGTTCTTTGGCTTTTCGTTCGCGGTCGGTGAGGAGCTGGTCGTTTTCTTCCTCCAGGACGCTTTGCTCTTCGCGTAGGATTTCTAGCTCCTCGCTGAGTTCGGCTCGTTGTTTTTCCAAAGCTTTTCGGGCACTTTCAAGCTTGGCGCTTTCTGCTTCTACGCGGGCACGAAGGTTGCCGATGTCGTTGCCATCTTTGGTGAAATAGTCGAGGGCTTCTTCGTAAATGCTGGTGGCGCGTTGGTAGTTGCGGTCTCGGGTGGCCATACGGCTACGTTTATCCACGGCTCGGAGGATGAGGTCGGCATCGCCCGCGGCCATGGCATCTTGGGTGGTTACTTTCCACCAGTATTCGGCTTTGCCAAGCCGGCGGGTGGCCTCGTAGGCCTCGGCCGTGAGGCGGGCGGCATCGGCCATGAGGTTTTTCTTGCCTTGTAGCTTGGCTTCGTTGTAGGTGCGCTCGCCATAGAGGAAGGCCTGATCGTCGCGTTTTTTAGTTAGCACTGCCGTGAGCTGATAGCCAATGGCATAGCGTTCCTGAGCCGTGGTGGCTTGGCTGAGGGCTTCTTTGAGCTTTTCCGGATCTTGCTCGTCTTGCTGGGCTTGCAGCGCCGGGCAGCAGAGCATTAAGATACAGAAGAGGCCGAGTAGATAATTGCTTTTTTGTGTCACGGGCACAAAGATAGGGTTTTGACTGGATATACGTCCAAAGTAGTTCAGGCGCGCGCTTAATCTTTGGCGAGTAGCTTTAGTCGCCTTTGGTAGTGTTGCCAATACTGCCTTTTGCTGTGGTCGTTCAAGAAGGAGGCTGTTACGAGTTTACCTACTAGAGTTGTTCGGCAGGTCATCAAACGGCTACAAACGGCAAATTTTATACCGCACTTCGTTGAAAAGCCTCGCCGCAGCACCACTGCGCCTGCGTTTTTAGCCTCGTTCAGCATAAAATTTGCTGCGTTTTCGCTCGTTCATGACCCACCGAACAACTCTACTCTTTCGGACTGGGATAGCATGCTGCCGAAGAGCAAATCAAAGATTTTTTTGCCAATTCCCGCTTCGGCTGCTAGTAGGCTGAATTGGTACTTCATCTTTCCCAGGCGGCTGCGCCGCTGTGGAAAAATATTAGAGCGTTTTCAGCCGTCTCCAGATCGAAAACTTGGCGAGCGAGCTGCATGGTCAGGTGTTCGTTGGCAGGCAGTTGGTTAGCCTTTGTGTTAACGGATGAAATGGGCTTCAAGATGTATATACCTTGCTCGTCTATTGCTGCTAAACGAAGTTGACTGCCGTCTAGGCGTAGGGGAAATTTTTCTTGCACGCCTGATATAGAAACCCTCCTACCTTGCTCTGGGTGCACGGCTTTTTGCTCATAGAGCGCTGGTAGGTCAAAAGGCAATAAGTGATCTACTTTCTTCCCCCAAAAAGTCGGTTCAGACAGCTCGGACTGTAAGTGGAAAAACCCACTGCTAAAGTGCCTGGACAGTGTTGTATATTCATGCTTTCTATTGGTTGGTTGCTTCCGCTTCCACTAGTCTAATAGCTCCTATGCTGTCATAGGTGGCTGCTAGCACGAGTAAGCCAAAGTGATCGTCAGGATCTATCCGGTATAGCTGGCAGAGAAATGCTTTGTTGCTCCCCTCTGGCATCATATTGTAGAAGGAAGAGAAGAGGGTCTTGGAATGATAAGGGGCTTCGCGCTTTGGTAAGCGAAGCGAAATAGCCGGTTTGCTTGGGTTCTCCAGCCAATGCGGCTGATACTGAAAGGTAAAAGAACCATCGTCGTGCTGCAATAGGTGACCTGCTTCCTGATCTTTGTATAGTACTTTCGCTTTTCTCATTCGTTCTTAATTGAGGTCTTTCACACGCCAATGCAGGGATAAACCTAGCACATCGCCTACCTTTTTGAGGGTCGAGATGGTGGGATTACCGTTTTCACTTTCCATGTTCTTGATGGCGCGCAAGCTCACGCCTGACAGGAGGGATAACGTTTCTTGGCTGATTCTCAGATCTCGCCTGCGATCCTTGATGGTGTTTATCAGATTTTTGTAGTGCATGATTGCGAAGCTGCTTGATTGGTCGAGGAAAGTAACATATGCTTTCGGTAGTTGTACAAAAATACAGACAGAAGTGCATCAAAGTGCATTTTTTGCTTATTTTAACACACGGGAACTAATCAAAAGTGGCGTAAAGGGCACTATAATACACTGTTGATTGTCTAGTGTGTTGTTATTCGAGGGAAGCAGGCTGGAGTTTTATTGTGGCCAGATGAGGGGTGTGTTTGTTGCTTGCTCTCGCCTTACAGGAGCACTACGTATTCATCCAGACCCAGGCGGGCATAAATGCAGGAGCAAGGTTTTCTTTTTTGAGCCAAGAGCCGGAGACGCAACAGGCTGGGCTCTAAATAGCTTGTCGGTACGAATTTGTCATCAGCCACTTCTATGCTCGTTTAGGAGCTTCGAGTAAATAACTGTCTTAATCGTGTGCTACCGTTTTCAATTTTCAACCTTCAATTTTCAATTTATTCCTGACTGCAAGGAGGCTTGTCTATCGAATCGGACACTTATAAACGCGACGTACCTTAAGGACTGGATACGCGACAATTTGGTTTGATTCACCCTTGGGCTACGGCAAAAGGCTTTTTACTTGAGAAAACTTGGCTGAAATTTGTCTCCAAATCCAAAATAGCTTATCTTTGGAGGCTGGGACAATTAGGCGCTCATTTGTTGCAGTTGCCTCCGAAGTAGTTAAAAGGGGCTGCTTCGTACTGTATCACGATCAAATAATGAATATGCTTAATTTCATCAAGCGAAAGATTGAGAAAAGAAAACAGAAGAGAACCTTCCAAGAATACGGCTTCAAAATCGTGGTATTTGCGTTGGAAGGGCTGGGAAAGGTGGAGTACGCGCAGTGGCTCCATCCGTTCGAGCAACCGAAAGCCATCACGGCCTCCAATGTCAAGTTCTACGAAAAGCTAACCAACAGAGGTGGTATGGTTATTGATATTGGCGCGCACACAGGGGATACAACGGTTCCCATGGCGCTGGCGGTTGGGAAGACGGGCTTGGTGCTGGGGCTAGAACCCAACAAGTATGTGTATAAAATATTGGAAAAAAACGCTTCCTTAAATCCCGAGCAGACGAATATCGTCCCCTTGTGCTTTGCAGCCACTGCTGAGGAAGGCGCCTTCACCTTCAATTATTCCGATGCCTCCTACTGCAACGGTGGCTTCTTGTCTGAGATAAACAATCAAAACCACAAGCACGATTTTACCCTGGAAGTAGTGGGCAAAAACCTGCAAGACTATCTGATGAAGAACCATTCAGAAGATTTGAAAAGGCTGGACTTGATCAAGATTGATGCGGAAGGCTACGATAAGGAAATCCTCAAAACCATACCCACAATACTGGAAACCTACCAGCCCAACTTGATGATAGAATGCTACAAGAGGCTAGAGAAAGAAGAGCGGGAAGAATTATTTGATCTGGTGGATGGCTATGGCTACCAACTCTATTTTTTGGAAAATTTCGAGTTGTTCGATCACCTCAAGAAGATTGAGCGCCCTGCTATGCACGATCAGAAGCACTTTGAGATATTGGCCATCCACAGATCTAAGGAGGCTAGCATCTTGCTTTAGGTATTTCGCAAAAGGTTTGCACTTATTAGTGGCCTTGCTCCTGCATACATGCAAAATAATCCTCTTATCCTCACAATCTGCTTTGCGCTTTTTGGATGGCTGCGCAGATAATGCCAGTAGCAACAGCGGCATTTAGGGATTCCGCTTCTCGTTTAGGGGCTTTGGGGATGCAGATGTAATCGTTCACTAGTGCTCGTGTCTCGGGGCGAATACCCTGCCCCTCATTGCCAATGACCAATATGCCTGCTGGGGCTGGAGCATAGGAAAAAATATCTTGGCCTTGCAGATCGGCTGCGACAATAGCGAGGGGTGCTTGTCCCGACAAGAGTTCCGCGAGAGCGATTTCGCGGTACTGCACCCGAAGAAAGGTTCCCATACTTGCTTGAATGGTTTTACTGCTGTACAGATCGGCAGTACCAGGCCCACCAAAGACCTGTTGGAAACCAAACCAATCGGCAATACGTAGAATAGCCCCCAAGTTGGCGGGGGATTGTATGCCATCTAAATATAGACTCCAGCTTGTACGCAAACTGAGCATTGCTTCGTTAGTAGGGCGTGGGATTTCTACTATAGCCAGTACTTTGTTGGGGGTGCTGAGCTGTGATATGCGCGCCAACTCTTTTTCATTGATGAGCGTCAGTGCCAGCTTTTTGCCTGTTTGGTGCAGGAGTTTGGATGGGCTATCGGCGGAAGCGGTGGCCGTCCAGCCTATATCCTGGATACTTTCTAGCCAATCGGGCAAGGCATAGATATGCTCTATGGTATAGGCTTGTTGGCAAAGCAGTTCCCGGAGCATCTTACTGCCTTCCACCGTGAATTTGTGGTAGCTTTGCCTGAATTTCTTTTGAGACAAACTATTTATGAACTTGATATTAGCTTGGCTTAGTGGCATCATGAACGGTTATTGGTGGGGCATCAGCCGCCTAGGGATATTGCTTTTTGTGCTTCTTTCCGCTTGCAATAGTAGTAAATATATAACAGAAGAGCAGCATTTACTGAAAAAACAGCGCATAAAACTGCTGGAAGCAAAAGGCATCCCAGATCAAGGCGACCTACAATACGAGCTGCTCCGGCTGAGTGCTCAGCAGCCTAATACCAAATTTCTATTTTTATTCCCTAAAGAGTACTTTTATTTAGCCAATAGCAAGGCGAAGGACAGTACGGGGCTTGATAAGATTTTACGCAATCTAGGGCAGCCGCCGGTTTTTTATGATGATAGAGCCAGCGAGCAGGGGAGCGACAACATGACGACCTATTTGCAATACCAAGGCTATCTGGAGGCGGAGGTTTATCACGAAGCTACCTACAGAAAACACAAAGCGAAGCTCACCTATTATGCAAAACCAGGCAAGCAGACCATCATCCGGCAGCTCTACCACCAGAGTAGCCAACCCAAAATTGATAGCTTGCTACAGCTGGCCAAGGAGAATAGCCTGATCGCTGAGGGCATGCCCCTCAACCTCAATGCCTTAGAACGCGAAAAAGATCGACTGAGTGTCTTCCTACGCAACCATGGTTATGCTTATATCAATACATTGGCTTTCGATCAGTTGGAGGTGGATACTTTTGGACTTAAGCAGGAGGCAGACATTTATCTGCGGCTGCTGCCGAGGAAGGACAACCAGGAGCATGTTCAATATCGCATTGGGCGGGTGGATGTTTATCCAGATTACAGCTTAACTACTACAGACGGCGATTTGATTGATAGTGCCCGACTGATGACCATGCAGCCTTTGGATACTTTCGTGGAAGGTGTTCACTTCAGCTACCGGCAAGGCTCGGTGAGTATTGCACCCAGTGTTCTGTTAGACAATATATTTCTTCGCCCAGGCAACTTATATAGCAAAGAGCAATACGACCGCAGCAATACCCAACTAGGGCAATTGGGCTTGTTCAACTTCGTTCGCATCAATCAGGTGGAAGATTCGGCTCAGGCAGGGGTGCTAAATTATATCTTGCAACTGCCGATTAAACCTAAAATGGAGGTGTCCACCAGCTTGGATATTAGCTATACCAACCGCGCTACCACTGGCGCTGACCAACTTATTGGCTTTGGTGTTAATCCTAGTTACAGCAATCGGAACCTCTTTGGCGGGGCACAACTTTTGGTGTTTAATCTCAATGCCGGAATAGAAATAGATCCAACAGGCGGTGGTAGTAACCGATTTTTCAATACGCTTGATTTGGGGGCCAATGTAAGCTTATATCTCCCCCGATTTCGCGACCTTTTGGGCGTTTATAGCCTTGGCGGAAAATTGTTGAATAATAAATTTTATCAAGGCCTACAAGACAAGGGTAGCACCCGCTTTAGTGTAGGCCTTGAGCGCTTACTGATCAGGGAGTTTTATGCCTTTACTCAAGCGAATACGCGTTTTGGCTACAACTACAATCCCTCTGCTGTGAACCGATACACGATCAATCACGCCGCGCTGGATTTGTTGGTACCCACCACCGAGCCTATGTTTGATGAAATCTTAGAGAGAAATGAATTCCTACGGCGCAGCTTCGGGCAGCAGTATTTTGTGAGTCTATTGTTTAGGGACTTCAACTACCAACGCACTGGCAAGGTAGATCGGCGTGGCCGATCGATGAATTTTACTACCTACTTTGAAGCTAGCGGCTGGGAGTTGGAGGGGCTGAATGCCTTGTTTAAGCTAAATCCTTCCTCAAAAGGATTGCTGGACAGCACCAACCAAATTGCGCAGTATCTCCGGCTGCGTCTCGATACGCGTTTCTATAAAAAATACAATGAGCAGACTAGCTTTGCATCTCGTTTGTTGTTTGGTATGGCTAAGCATTTCGGGAGCGATAGAAATGTCCCTTACGTAAAGCAATTCTCGGTTGGCGGAGCCAACAGCATGCGTGCCTGGGCACCCAGGGGGTTGGGCCCCGGCGGCTTTTTGGATACGCTTAGCCTTCGCAGAGATCGAAGAAGCAACCTCTTGCTCTATCAAACAGGAGATTTACATTTGGAACTCAACTTGGAGTACCGCTTTCAGCTTTATAGCTTTGTGAAAGGTGCCTTCTTTTTGGATATCGGTAATGTATGGACACTAGACCGAGACGAGGAACGCTGTGGCTCTCAGTTTCGCTTTTCTCGCACCAGTTATACTTGTGGAGAGCAGACCTTTCATCACCAGCCATTTTACAAGCAGATCGCAGTGGGAGCCGGTACTGGTTTGCGCATGGATTTATCCTATTTTATCTTTAGGCTCGACGTGAGCGTGCCCTTGCGCTTTAACTATCCTAGGGAGCGCCCTTTGGGGCTGGAGAACCTGCCAGAGCGGCTGTATTGGAACGATTTTGCGGATGTGAGCTTCACACGGTCGCTTGTATGGCAGCTGGGCTTAGGATATCCATTTTGACCTTACAGAGCCGATGAATCGAGCTATTTTTTTTTGTTGTTTCTTCTTTACTGCGTCGGTGTGGGCACAAAGGGTCGCACTCGTGGTGCAGGGGGAAGACTTTGTGTGGGAAGCTAAGGATACTTTGCGCTTCGAGGGCAGCGCAGCAATGATTGCTTTTCTGAGCAATTGGCAGGCGGAGCGGCGTGCCAGAGCCTATTGGGAAGCCTCTGTAGATACTTTATTTCAGTTGGATAGTCTAAGTTTCCGCGCCTTACTGCACCAAGGGCCAGCCTACGCCTGGAGGGAAGTGCGCGCAGCAAAAGATATCCCCAAGGCTTGGCTAAGAAGAGCTGGCTACCGGCCGAGGGCTTATCGCAACAAAGCGCTGGATTATGCCAAATGGGAGGCGCTGCGCGATAGCCTTACCGCCACCGCTGCTTCAGCGGGCTATCCCTTTGCCAGTACGACACTGGATAGCGTGGTGTGGCTGTCGCCCGGAATTTTATCTGCTGTAATCGCTTTGCAGAAAGGTAACTTACTGCGTTTTGCTGGCCTCGAAGTGCCAGAAAATGCAGGGATTGATGCCGTATTTCTAGCTCGGTTTTTAGGTATAGAAGCGGGTAAGCCCTACAATTATCGGCTCATAAGATCCTTACCCAATCGCCTAAGGCAGTTACCCTACTTGTTTTTAAAAGGGGAGCCAAGTCTGACTTTTGGAGCAGAAGAGGTAAGTGTTTTACTACCCGTAGAACGGAAGGCAGCCAGCCGATTCGATTTCGTTATTGGCGTATTGCCGAATAGTGCTCAAACAGGAGATTTACTGATTACTGGCGAACTAAAAGGCGAGTTTATTAATAGCCTAGGGCAAGGGGAGCGCATCGCTGTTGGTTTCGAGCAGCTCCGGCCACAAACTCAGGAACTGGAGTTGGCCTTTGACTATCCTTATTTGTTTAAAACACCTTTTGGGGTAGCTTTAACAGCGGATTTATATCGGCGAGATACGCAGTTTATCAACTTGAACTATCGCCTTGCAGGTACTTATCGTTGGCAGGCAAACAATCGCTTGCAGTTTTATTGGGAACAACGGCAAACCAACCTATTGAGCTTTAATGAAGGGCTGGTGCTCAGTCAGCAGCGCCTGCCGGATACACTGGACGTAAGCCGTTCCTTTTTCGGTTTGGGTGTGGGGCGGCAAACAGTGAACCAAGCTTTTAATCCCAGCAGCGGCTACTTGGTACGTTTAGAGCTGGCCGCTGGACAGCGGCGCTTGGAGCGCAATAGCCAGTTGTTGGAGCTAGGGCTGGGTGCTTTGTACGATAGCTTGTCGGAGCGGAGCGCCCAATATCAGCTAGGCCTAGAGGCTGATTTTTACCAGCCTTTTTTGGCGGGAACGGTTTTCTACACAGGCTTGAGAGCGGCGGCTTACTTTAGCGAAGAACCTTTGTTGGCCAACGAGCAGTATCGCATAGGCGGCGCGCAATTGTTACGCGGCTTTGATGAGCAGCAAATTTTTGCTTCGGCTTACGCTATTCTGAGCACCGAAATACGCTTGCAGCTGGGGAGAGAAGCCTACCTTTACGGTTTTGGCGATTTTGCTTATGTAGATACCCGAAACCGAAATAGGCCAAATGCAGTGGCAGACTTTCCAATAGGCTTTGGGGTAGGCGTGAACTTTTCCACACCCGCAGGTATTTTCGGTTTAACCTTGGCGCTTGGGCGCAGGAGTGGCGAAATTTTAGATGTCGGAGCACCCAAGGTGCATTTTGGCTACTTATCGGTTTTTTAAACAGACAGCGTATAGGCTCGTACGGCCGCAGCTATTTCAGGTAGGCGCTCGGGGTGTTGCTCTAAGATATTGCCCACAACGATCAGGTCGGCACCAGCTGCCAAGCTCCTGGCCGCAGCTTCCGCACTGCGAATACCGCCCCCTACAAGGATGGGGATATCCACTTCATTCCTAACGGCTTTGATGATATCCTCACTAACGGCCCAGCGAGCACCGCTCCCAGCATCCAGGTAAACGAGCTGCATACCCAATTGCTGTCCGGCCAAGGCCGTAGCGGCCGCAATTTGCGGTTTGTCGGCAGGAATGGGCTGGGTATTACTCATGTAAGACACCGAAGTGGGAACGCCACCATCAATAAGCAAATAAGCAGTGGCGGAGGTGGCCAGCCCCAGTTGTTTGATGCGAGAGGCTACTAACACATGCTGCCCTATTAGAAGATCCGGATTTCGGCCAGAGAGTAAAGACAAAAGCAAAAGGCCATCAGCCTTGTCACTGAGTTGGTACATATTGCCAGGGAATAAGATGACTGGCAGATTGCAGGAGGCTTTTAAAAGCGATAAATAATAATCGGCTTGCGGTTCGCTTATTAAGCTGCCACCCCAGAAGAAAAAATCTACATCCCCCTGTTTTCCGTGCTGAGCCAATTGCAGGATGTGTTCCCTGCTGACTTTGTCGGGATCAATCAGCACAGCCAGTTGTTTTTGCCCTGTCTGCCGCTGTTGGCGGAGGATGGTATGTATCGTTGTCGTCATTCAGGTGGCTTAAATGGGGCGCAGACCAGATTGTAGGTACATATTCGTCCTCGGCGATGTCTATGCTCATCCGAGGTCTAGATATGCGACAATTTGGTTTGTGCCCTTAAATGAGCGGCAAGATACTGCTTTTTGAGTATTCCAGGCTAGGCTTTCCGCAGTTCTAGCACGGTAACCTCCGGTAAGATGCCCACCCGGCCAGGATATCCCAGGAAACCAAGTCCTCGATTGACATACAAATGCTGCCGGCCAGCGCGGTACAAACCCGCCCATTGTTTGTAAACATACTGCGCTGGGCTCCAGCGGATTCCAGGTATCTCGATCCCGAATTGAAAACCATGGGTGTGCCCGCTCAGGGTGATATCGATGTCTTCATAGTCTTGTACTTGTGCCTCCCAGTGGGTAGGGTCGTGGCTGAGGAGAATTTTGCAGCTGCCTTCGCTACCTGTGTGGGCTTTTTCGAGATTGCCTTTCTTGGGAAAGCGCATGGCAGCACTCCAGTTCTCCACGCCAAGGATGCTTACGGCTTGCCCATTGATCTGGAGGTTGCGGTTTTCGTCTCGCAGTAAATCCCAGCCCATCTGGCGGTGGGTTTCGTAAAGGGCCTCCATATTGGCTTGCTTGGCTTCTGGACTTTCCCAAGAAACGTAGTCGGCATAATCATGGTTGCCCAGCACAGAATAAACGCCGTGCTTGGCTTTCAACTGCTTAAACATATCCACAAAGGGGAGCATTTCTTTGGCTTCGTTGTTGACCAGGTCGCCAGTGAAGCAGATGAGATCAGCCTGCTCTTCATTGATCATATCAATGGCTTGCTGTACTGGGGCGATGCGCGTCCAGCTCCCAGAATGAATATCGCTGATGTGGATGATCTTAAGTCCTTCAAGTTCAGCGGGCAAGCCCTCAACAGGAACGCTAATCCGCTTTTTTTGATAGCGATAAGCGTTGCGGACAATGCCATAAGACAGCGTAGCCAGCGGTAATCCTCCCAACAATAGACCCAAAGTGGACATGAAACGCGAACGGCTCACATCATAAGCCGCCGGTTCAGAAAAATAATTGATGCCGGCTGTTATGAGCCGCCTAAAATCGTCCAAGAGCAGTACACCCACGATAGGCACTTTGCAGATATAGACCAAAAACACAAAAGACCGACCGTAGGTTTTGGCCGTTTTAGACCAGCCTTCGTTCCACTCAAAGACGTTGATGAGGAGGTAGATCACCGCTAAGAACGAAAAGCCCCAAAAAATCCCGTAACCCAAGCGGCGGCCAATTAGGCTGTAGGGACGAAGCCATTCTTTAAGCGCTTGGAAACTGTAGATATCTAGGAAGAGTAGAAGGCCGAGTAGAAATAGTAATCGCCACATAAGTAGGAATTGCCGTTTGGATATAGCCCTTCTTTAACAAGCCTTGGGCGGCTAAGTTTTAATTGTTTTTTTCAGACGTTCACGAGCTGGAGGCATCTCTCCAATGACGCTTGGAAAGCTTGAGAGCGGCTAGATATCTTCCGTGTGGCTCACGCAGGAGCAAAAAATCGCTATATGGAGCCATGTTTTTGCTAAAGGTACCGAGGATATGGCAAACTCAAGAAGCTAGTCAATACTTAGTAAGGTTGCATTTACAAGTGTCCGATTTGATAGATAAGCCTCCTGGGCGGAAGCCAAATCGTCGGTACATATTCGTCCTCGGCGGTGTCTATGCTCATCCGAGGTCTGGATAGGCGACAATTTGGTTTGCGCCCAGCCTCCTTGCTGTCGGGAAAGATCTCAAAACCGCTTAGTGCCCCTGATCTATCCACATTCTGGAGAAAATTCCATTGTCCATACTTCGACTTCGCTACTTCGACTACGCTCAGCACAAGTCAGCACTAGCTCTTGAAGGAGAAACACGGCTCCTGCACTTGCCTGCAGCCCGTACTGGGTGCCCGCACTGGGCGTGAGCCAAAAAATGTAGCTATACTTCGGCTCCCCCCGGTTACTACTTCAGCTATCGTAAGCTTTTGCGAAAAAGAAGAGAAAGAAGCAAAAAATACCGATGCCTGCGCCATTTTCCAGCGTATTTTCTACGAGACAGCTGGAAAAGAGGACAAGGTAAGTGGATAAAAAGATTGCTTTTTTCCATCGCTCTTGGCCTAAAAGGATGTACAGAAAAGCCACCGAAAAAGGGAGGAAGGCCAGCAACCCACCACCCGCTAATACGCTTACAAATTGATTGTGTGGGCGCATGGGCTGTCTATCGGGATATTGCTGGGCGTATAATTTATCCATTTCTAGGCGGAGGTTGCCGGCTCCCACGCCTAGCCAAGGGTGGGATTGCCAGAGCTGCCAGCCCAGCTGAATGCTTGTGAGGCGGCCAGCGTCTGAGAAATTACGCTGCTCTAAGCCTTGCTCCTGAAGCCAGCGTTCGTAGCTGAAGTAATCGATCTTTTTTTGGAAGCTTGGCACACTTTGGTAAGCCAAGAAGGGGACGGCCAATAGCAGCAGGATGCCTGCGATGGCTATTTTCTTATCTTGAAGGCGGAAGAGCAATAGCAGCAGCATAGCCGCAATGCCCAGATAAGCCCCCAGTAAACCGCTTCTTACTGCTAGGATGTGCTGGAACAAGAAGAGAAAGATGGCTGCGAACAGCCAGTATCTCGCACGGCCGAGGCCTTTGCTACGCCATAGTTCGATGGCTGCCAGGCTTGCTAGTGCCACCAATAAGCTGAAACGGATGTGGTTGCGCGGTACGGGCATGGCTTGCCCCTGTCCGATAGCGGCTTGAATGGCCTCGAAGTGAAGGGCATAGTTGATAAGCACCCCCAAGGCCACCAGCATCATAAGGCCAATGAAATAAGCCAACACAAATTGTTGCTGGGCTCTTGTCCACTTTGGCAAGCCCCACCAACCGATCGGTACGGTGAGTAGCGCCAGCTTGATGCGTAGCCGTTCGGAGTAGTAGCTCCAGTCCTCGGTTTGCCAAAAGCTTAAGAGCAATATTAGGTACAAGGTGGCAAATGCCCAGTTGAAAGGGTCGCGTAATCCGGCAACAATGCCTTGCTTCCAAAGCGGATTGATGCCTTTGGGGATGTCCAGTATGCCTACCACGCAAATACCAATGAGGCCAATAGACAAAAGCGGCGGACTAAACACCAAGCCTGTGAGCAAAACCATACAATTGAGCAAGCTCAGTTGTGTGCGCCAGTTCATACCAGATAATGGAGGCGAAGGGATATTCATATGATCAAGATACTTTAGCCGCTCGGCTTGTGGTATGTAAACTAAAAACTATATTACCTTTGTGCTTTCATTCAGCTAATCAACCATGATGAACGAAACTTTTGCCCGTGTGCATACTTTAATGGAGGAAATTCGCCAAGCGCAAGCAGCCGATCCGGAGGCCATCGAGCAGTTTAGGATCCGCTACCTTGGTACTAAGAACGTCATTAAGCCGCTAATGGGCGAGATTCGGAATGTTAGTAACGAAGAAAAACCCGCCTACGGCCAGCTCATCAACGAAGTTAAACAACTGGCGCAAGACCGTTACGAAGCGCTGCTAGCAGCTGGTAGCAGCGCTGAGGACGAGGCTGCCGCTGCCGATCTGGATCTTACAGCCCCTGGCGAGCCAATGCCCTTGGGGAGTCGCCACCCAATTGCGATCACGATGCGCCGCATCATTGATATTTTTGGGCGTATTGGCTTTACCGTTGCCGAAGGGCCGGAAGTGGAAGACGATTGGCACAACTTCACCGCCATGAACACTCCCGAGGATCATCCGGCTCGGGATATGCAAGATACCTATTATGTGGCCGACGGCCTTCCCGCAGGCCCCAACAATTCGGCCATGTTGCTGCGCACCCATACCAGCAGCGTGCAAGCCCGAACCATGGAGACCACCCAGCCGCCCATCCGAATCATAGCCCCCGGGCGGGTCTATCGCAACGAAACGATCAGCGCCCGCAGCCATGCACAGTTCCACCAGGTGGAGGGTTTGTACATTGCTGAAAAAGTTAGCTTCGCAGATATGAAGGCTACTTTGCTGCACTTTGCCCAGGAAATGTACGGCCCCAAAACCAACATCCGCCTGCGCCCCAGCTATTTTCCTTTCACCGAGCCTAGCGCAGAAATGGACATCTGGTGGGGCCTGGAGACCGAGCACGACCACCGCATCACCAAAGGCACTGGTTGGTTGGAAATCATGGGCTGTGGGATGGTGGATCCAGCCGTCCTTTCCAATTGCGGCATCGACCCCGAAAAATATAGTGGCTATGCCTTTGGAATGGGCATCGAACGCCAAGCGATGCTGCTTTACAACATCACCGACATCCGTTTGATGTTCGAGAATGATGTACGTTTTCTAAGTCAATTTGATGGGGTGATCTAATGTACGTTTTCTGATCAAAGAATGGTTAAGGGAGGGATACTGCCAAAATTTTTTCCAACGCAAAGCAAGTGCACAGCAGCTGCCAGAGAGCAGTGTTCCGATAAAGGCACCCGCCAGTACATCAATGAGAAAATGCTGCGCCAGATACACGCGGCTCAATCCTATTGAAAAAGCTAGCAAGGCCAGACCAGCGGCTACTGTTTTTCGGTTGATCAACAAAGCGAGAAAGAAGCATATACTAAAAGCTGTAACTGTATGCCCTGAGGGGAAACTGTTGAAGTGGTGAATACGGATACCTTCCACCAAATTATTTAGGCTGCCTGCATTTAGGTAAACCAAGGGTCTGGGCGATCCGTGGAAGACGATTTGTTTTAGGAAAGCCACGATGACCAACTGGAGTAGGCCAATCACTGCCAATAGGATCGCATACTTGTACCGAAAAAAACAAAGCGCTATGCAAAATATCGGTACCCAAATACCATCTCCTAGGTTGCTGAGTCCTATAACAAGCTGATCTAACCAAGGCCGATGAAGGTGATCCATCCAAATCACCATTTGTCCTCTTTTGAAAATAAGTGCTATGGCGCCACCAACTGCCATGAAATAGCTGAAAGGGAAAAGAAACGCCCGCAGTGTGGGGAATGACATATTTTTATCCTTATTGAAGGTAACAAACAACAGGACAAAGCAAGATAATAAATTTATAATCAGGTGTTTGTAGGCTTTAAGAAATTATTATTTGTTTGTTAATTTTCCGCTTTTACTTTCTAATGCATAATCCTAAACGTTAGCTCTGTCAGGAATGCGCCATCTGTGCGCACGGCCGAGACGGCACCGAGGCCTTTGCTTTTGAGGTCATATTCTTTTAATAGGCCAATGATTTTGCGCAGTTGAGGGATATTGTAATGTTGGAGGCTTGCATTGTATTCGCGCAGAAAAAAATTGCTCTTTAGCTCGAGGGCGGCCAGTATTTCTTGCTCGTTTTTTCGGGCAGCTTTGAGCTCGGCGAGGATCAGCAGCTTGGAAAAATAGTTGTAAAAACTTCCGAGCAACATCGGCATAGGGCCTGCTTTGGGGTTGGCGCTGAAATAGTTGACGATACGGCCTACCTTCAGGGCGTCTTTCTGCCCCAAGGCTTTCTGGAGTTCGAAAACGTTGTAGTCTTTGGAAATGCCCACTTGATCTTCCACGATCTTGGTAGTGACGCGAGTGCCTGGGGCGAGGTTAAGGAGCAGTTTATCCACTTCGTTGGCAAGCTTGCTGAGGCTGCTGCCGAGGTATTCTCCCAGCAGCTCGGCTGCATCGGTGGCGATGTCGTATTGCTTGTTTTTGAGGTAGTTCCGAATCCAGTCGGGCACTTGGTTGTCGTAGAGCGGTTTGGCTTCAAATAGGATGCCGCTGGCTTTGATGCTTTTAACCAGCTTGCTATTGCCATTTACTTTTTTATGCTTGTGGCAAATCACCAGCACAGTGGTAGGGGAGGGGCGTTCTACGTAGTTGGTGAGTTCCAGCAAATCGCGCATCTCTTGAGCCTCTCGCAGGATGACTACTTGCCGTTCGGCCATCATGGGAAAGCGGCGGGCAGCGTCCACAATGGTTAGGTGGTCGGCATCCTTACCATAGATGATGCTCTGGTTAAAAGCCTTTTCGTGCTCGGCCAGTGCGTATTCCTCGATAGCCGCCGCCAGCTGATCAATATAGTAGGCTTCTTCCCCGTGCAGGAGGTAAACAGGGCGAAAATCCTTTTTCTTGGCCGATGCGATGATTTGCTCGAAAGTCATGTGGTAGGTGGTTTTGTACGAACGCACAAGATACAAATAGTGGCGTTGTTGAGTGGGGAGAAGCGTCTGTGAACGGGGAGAAATAGATTTTTAGTAGGGCTTCGACAGGCTCTTCACTCGGCTTTGCTCCTATGAATAAACCCGGCTCCTGCCCCCGGCGCGTATGTGCGCGAGCAATAGAGAAAATTGTCAGCATTTTGAGTTTGGCTCCCGCAGGAGCAATGTTTTGACCCCGTTCAACACAAGTGTTTATGTTATTAGCCAAGCCCAAAACAAAAGCCAGCCGTGACGTGTACTAAAACCGTCGTCTAAGTGTTATATAAGCAAACTAAGTTGTTATGCGTACTCTGTTGTTTGTAAGTTTATTATTTGCTTTCGTAGTAGCTGCTGCTCCAGTGGAAGATATTCAGAAAGCGAAGATCAAAACCTCGGCCATTTGCGATATGTGCAAAGTCTCGATCGAGAAGGCACTTTTCAAACTAGAGGGCGTTAAAGCTGTGGAGCTAGACCTCGTGACGAAGAAAGTGAGTATCCGCTATGATGCCGACAAGATCAACGTGGCCACGCTTCGCCAAGCGATTGCTGCCACGGGTTATGATGCCGACGAGGTTCCCGCCCGCCCCAAAGCCTACGATAACTTGGCTGCCTGCTGCAAAAAAGGTAGCAGCTGCGATATGCCAGCGGGAGGAAAGTAAGCAATTACACCACCTCAACGGCTTGGCCAGGGGTGATGGCGACGTTCAAAATTTTAAGGACAAAAGACGCCGTAGGGCCTTCTTCCAGACTAAGTTTCATTGCTTTTTGTAGCTGCTGCATCACCAAATCATAGTTGCCACTGATTTGGGTAGATAGCTGGTTGGTGGCGACTTGTATGCCCTTTTCCTGCTTCAGGCTTTTGATGAAATCCAGGATGGTTTCGCTGTAGTCCGCTTGAAGCGGATAATAACTTATCTCAACGGCTACTTGCATGATCTACTTTTTTGCTTGGCGTAGAGCGCTGCACCTATGATACCTGCATTGTTGAGCAATTCGGCTGCGAAAACTGGTGTTTTGAGGTCAATTTGCTTCTCGAAGCGATCGAAAGACTTGCTGGCGCCGCCGCCAATAATAATGACATCTGGTGAGAAGAGAAAATTGACGTGTTGGAGGTATTGATTAAGGCGGCGACCAAATTTTCCCCACGACCAATTTTGAAGTTTTCGCTGGCCGTTGGATACATAAGTTTCGGCACCTTTTTTGTGATTTTTTAAATAAAGATGCCCCAATTCTGTGTTGGGTAGGAGTTGGCCTTCTACGAAGAGCGCACTACCGATACCAGTGCCTACGGTGAGGAATAGCACCACGCCGTCGCGGTGCTTGCGAGCCGCTCCGAAATCCAGCGAAGCCAAGCCGGCCGCATCGGCATCATTCAGGGCGTAAATGGCTTGCTCGCCGCCCAGTGCTTCGGCGAACATATTTTCTATCGATACGCCTATCCAAGCATCGGATATATTAGCCGCCGATTCGGCCACGCCTTTTCTAACAATAGCGGGGAAGCCTACGCCGATGGCACCTTTGTACTGGAGCTGCCCAACCAGTTGTTGGACCGCCTGTGTGATCGCTTCAGGATTGGCAGGCTGAGGCGTATCTACGCGGTAGCGTTCGCCCACCAACTCACCGACCTTGAGATCCACCAAACCAGCCTTAATGCCCGTTCCACCTACATCTATACCTAAAAAAATATCCTTCTTTGCCATGTGCTTGTTGCTGTATTTTTTCCCCTTACTTGATTAGCGGATGAGGGTGATTTTCATCCAGACGTCTTCCTTGGGTCTGTCACCAGGTTGGGTGGGGGTACTGGCGATTTCATCAATCACCTCTAGGCCTTCTATGACTCTGCCGAAGACCGTGTAGTTTTGATCGAGGAAGGGCGTTCCGCCTTGCTGAAGATAAGCCTCTCGGACGGCTGAGGGGTAGCGGAAGCCATTGCTGCCTTCTTGCTGATTGAGTTCTGCATCGCTTACGGGCCGGCCATGTACAATATAGAATTGGGAGCCGCTGCTGGCCTTCTGTGGGTTATTGGTGCGGGCAGCGGCCAGCGCACCCTTCACGTGCGCCAGGGAATCTACAAATTCGGCAGGAATGGTGTAGCCAGGGCCACCAGAGCCCAGCGATTGGTTGGAGCCAGCCTCGCGGCTGTTGGGGTCGCCGCCCTGTATCATGAAGTTGTTGATCACGCGGTGAAAGAGTAGGTCGTGGTAGTAGTTTTGCTCCACGAGCTTCACGAAATTATCTTGGTGTTGGGGGGTGGCATCGAACAGCTCGGCAATCATATTACCGGCTGGTGTTTCGATTTTTACGAGGCAACGGTTGGGGGGGGTAACTTCCACTTTTTGGCTTATTTTCCTTGTTTTACCTTTTTCATTGAGGGCTAGGAGCTCAATGGTATATACACCAGATTGCTCGAAGCGGTGGGTGGGGGAGGAGGCTTCGCTGCTCTTGCCGTCGCCAAACTGCCATTGGTAGCTACTGGCTTTTTGAGATGTATTGCTGATGCTTAGTTTTTCGTAAGCAGCCACTTTCTCGGGAGCCGTGAAGCTGGCAATGGGGCGGGCGCAGTGGCTGAGGCTCAGTCCTAAGAATAGCAAAAGGGAGAAATGCTGAATTTTCATTAGCGGGATAAGCTTGTTCGAGGCTATTTTTTGACGATACTGACTTTGGTCATCACAGCATCTTGATTGGGGCGGTTTTGTGAGTTGCCGCTTAGCTGGCTGATCGCATCCACCACTTCCATGCCTTCCACTACTTCACCAAAAACGGTGTATTCCTTGTCTAGATCGGGCCGGCCGCCGCGCTCGCGGTACAGTTGGCGTTGGGTCTCGTTGTATTTGATGCCTTTTTGGCGTTCTATCTGATCGAGGGTCGCATCGCTTTGGCGGATACCCGTCACGATGTAGAACTGCGAGCCGCTGCTGGCCTTTTCTGGATTGTTGGTTCGGGCAGCTGCCAAGGCTCCCCGGAGGTGGGGCGCACCAATTTCGTGGGGGATGGTATAACCTGGCCCACCACCACCAAGGGGCATACCCGCCGCAGCATTTTTGCTGTCGGGGTCGCCACCCTGTATCATGAAGCTGGGAATAACGCGGTGAAACAGCGTACCATCGTAGTAACCCTCTTTAACGAGTTTAACAAAATTCTCGCTGTGCCCCGGCGTTTCTGGATAGAGCATCACTTTGATGTTGCCCATATTGGTTTCAATGAGTACATACTGATTTCCTGAGTCGCAGCCCAGTAGAAGCAGCATCGGGAGGAGGAATAAAAAAAGTAAATAGCGCATAAGATTCCAGTTTTAAAAGCTCAACTAGCTCATATTGTCGCAAAGGTAGCAAATCAGTAGGGATAGGGCAAAGTTTTTTTGGCCTTGCTCCTTTGAGTAGAAGCTTTGCTCCTGCACAGGGTGCCCCTGTTGTGCGTGAGCAACAAACAAGCGTAGTTTTGCTCACGCGGGAGCAATGAAATGCTATTTTGAGCAGTGTTTTTGCTGAAAATACTGCTACCTTTGCACCTTGCTCTTTGTGGCAAAAAAATAAATAAATAAAAATATGCTGCTTTCCATGACGGGCTATGGCCGTGCTACCGCTAGCTTGGGCAACAAAACCTTCACCGTAGAGCTGCGCGCGCTCAATAGTAAATATACGGATTTGCGCCTGCGGGCACCTCAAAATTTGCGGGAAAAAGAGCTGGAATTGCGCCGGATTGTTACCGACTTTGCCCAGCGCGGAAAGCTGGAAATGAATGCGGAAATAGTAGATGCCACCGGCGATGAAGGCATGCAAGTGAACACGGCCTTGCTCGCCAGGCTTTACCGAGACGTCCAAGGCAATTTCCAAGATCTGGATGGAGCCGCTATCCTCAATGCGCTGCTTCGTATCCCGAATGTGATCTCCGGCGCCAGCGAAGATATGCCCGAGGAAGAGTGGCAAACTTTGCTCGCCACTACCCGCGAATGCCTGGCCAACTTCAATGCCTACCGCAAACAGGAAGGCAGTGTGCTGGCCGATGACCTCCGTGGCCATACCCAAGTAATCAAAGATTTGTTGGAGGAAGTGCCGCCCTACGAAGCCGACCGCATCCAGCAAGTACGCGATCGCATGGAGCGGAACCTCGCCGACTTCCTCGGAAAACCCAATGTGGATAAAAACCGTTACGAACAAGAGGTGCTTTTCTATCTCGAGAAAATCGACATCAACGAAGAGAAAGTACGCCTAGCACAAAATTGTGATTATTTCCTAGAGATTCTGAACAATAAGGAGGAATCCAAAGGACGAAAACTTTCTTTCATTAGCCAAGAAATTGGCCGCGAGGTCAATACCCTAGGGGCTAAAGCCTACTCAGCGGAAATTCAAAAGCTGGTGGTGGTGATGAAAGAGCACTTAGAAAAAATAAAGGAACAGCTCGCGAATGTCGTTTAAGCACCAACATGTACAGCAAGGCAAAATACTGATCTTCACAGCGCCTTCGGGGGCTGGTAAAACGACAATTGTACGGCATTTACTGACGTATTTCCCGGATTTGGCCTTTTCGGTTTCGGCCACTACGCGCAAGCAGCGTCCTAATGAAGTGGATGGTAAAGATTACTACTTCCTCAGCCAAGATGACTTTCAGCAAAAAATAGCCCAAGGCGACTTTGTGGAATGGGAGGAGGTCTATCCCGGTGGTTTCTATGGTACTTTGCGCAGCGAAATCAACCGCTTGTGGGCATTGGGCAAAACCATTGTTTTTGATATAGAAGTGAAGGGCGCTACTAATCTGAAAAAGTTCTATCCCGAAGATAGCCTGGCTGTTTTCGTGCAGCCACCCTCCGAAGAAGTACTCTTCCAAAGGCTGCGCGGCCGCAGCACCGAAGACGCCGCCAGCTTGGCAGCCCGCATCAAGAGAGCGGGCGAAGAACTGCGCTATGCTACCAGCTTTGATCGTATCCTCCTCAACGATGTGCTGCAAGAAGCCCTGGCCGAAGCCGAAATCCTGACGGCCAACTTCCTGGCACTACCCAAAAAAGACTAGTGGTCCGTCAAACGTTGATTTTCGGCTTGAACGTTAGCGAATTTTGTGGCTAGTCGAGGCAGAGGTTCCCGCGCATAGCGGGACTATGTAAGGGGTTCTCCAACGAAGAGTAGCCGCAAAAGCCGCCACGGGCAAGCCGAAGTTTTGGCCTTGACAAAGCACTAGGGCTTCCAGGCGAAGCCTGAAAGCCCTAGCGAGCAATCAACAAGATCTTATTGCAACTTGAATTTTATGGGTAGGTTGAAGCGAACGTTCACTGCTTCCCCTTGCTGCTTCCCAGGTATCCAAGTGCCTGGTAATGCTCGGATGGCGCGCAAGGCTTCCTGCTCCAAGGCCTCGTATCCAGCCGTTTCTGCGGCGGTAGCAAGCTGTTTATCTCTGGGGGAATGGGCGATTTTGATGTCTTCTATCTCGCTACCATCCGCAGGAACCGTGAAGGAGATGACCACCATGCCTTCTATGCCAGCGTCCCTGGCGGCAGCAGGGTACTTTACGCTGCTGTAAACAGCGTTGAGTAGATTCATATTGCTGCAATTCTGGATTGGTTCCTGATCGCCCGTGCTTATTTCAATCTGGCAATCGCCGTAGATGGGCATCTGGTCAACCCGGATGTAAATTTTTCGCTCCACTACTTCCATGCTTTCGGCATAGGTTTCAGGATGGAAGGTAGTAATGGTGTCTCGAACAATATCGAATTTGCCTGTTTGGCTTTCGGCTTTTTTAGCCAGTTCGGCTTCGGTTTCGGCCATACTGCTGCCGATAAGGTCACTTTCCTTTTCGCAAGCCCAAAGCAAAGCGAGGAGGAGAGGGAAAATAGCAAGCAGCTTCCAGTAGCTGCGCTTGGAGGAGGTAAGCATCATAATACGATGTTTTATGGATGAATGATGAAAAGCATGGCTGGGTGCAGGCACACGACCACACAAGGTTTGCTGAAGTAATAATCGGGTATAAGCGTGGGCGCTACTGTCTGCTACGGCAGCGGCATCGGCTAAAAATTCGTGCTGCAAGCGCAGCGAGCGGCGAAAAAGATGCGGCATCGGCTGCCACCAAAATAGGCAGATGAGTAGCTCATTGACCAAGAGATCGTAGCTATGCCCCTGGCGGACGTGCGCCCGCTCGTGTGCCAAGATGGCACGCCAATCATCGGATTGATAATCGGCTTCTGCTGGCCAAAACAAACAAGGGCCATAGCTGAAGGGCGTTGCTAAACTAGGGATGGCCAGGCAGCAAACGCCGTCTTGGTGGCTCACGCTGGCTTTTCGATATAACCGATAGAGCTGCCCCCAGCCACAAAACAAGCGCAACAAGAAAAATAGCCCGCCCAGCAGCCAGATCCACTGATAAAATGCCAGGCTTTGCCACCAGGGTATATCCGGCGAAGCGGTGGATAGGATGGTGACGTCCTGTAAGTTGACCACCCATTCCCGGATACCCTCCGAGAGCGGCTCGGCAGGGGCGCTCAGCCGCCAAGTAGGGCTGGGTAGGAAAGGTAAAAGCGGTGCTGCCAGCAAACTGCCCAACAAAAAGAAACGATTGAACTGCGGCCAATGGGCGCTGCGCAACCAGCAATAATAAAAAGCATAAAAAACGACCCAAAGGGCACTCATTTGCAAAAGATAGTGCAGGCTCATAGCAGCTTATTTTCTAGTGTTATCGGTATTTTCTGGCGAGTCAGTATTTTGGTCTTCTTGGGTGAGTTCTTGCCCCAGACTCTTGGTAAGTTCCGTCAGCTCTTCCAGGCTCAAGTCATTTTCTTCCACCAGGAAAGAAACCAGCCGCGAGGGCGAACCACCAAAAAAACGACCCAGTAAGCGCTTGATTTTTTTCCGACTATAGACATCTTTTTGCACCAGCGGATAATAGACAAAAGTGCGCCCAAAAGCGCGGTAGCCAATGTATTCCTTGTCGCGCAGCAGCTTCAGTAGCGTGCTCACCGTAGAGTGAGCCGGCACCGCCTCGGGTGTTTTGGATGCAATGGCATCGCGGATTTGTCCCACACTACACTCGCCCATTTCCCAAACATAGCGCATCACATCTTCCTCGGCCTTGGTTAGCGATTGTTGCATAATTCAGTTCTTTAGTTACATGACTATTTTTTTAGTTATTTTGGTGTATGAGGGGTGAATTTTTTTTCAGTGGTCAGTTTTCAGTGCTGGCTCTCTAGTACAGACGTATTGCTGCTACGTCTCTACTTTCTGCTCACATTACAGACGTAGCAGTGCTACGTCTTTACTTCCGCTCACAGCCTAGCCTTTACACTTTTACATTTTTTATGCTGCTTTTGTAGCCAAAAAGTTCATCCGAGGTGTCGTAGCGAGCGACCGAAGGTAAAATAACGGCTACCCTTGTGTTCGTTTAGGGGCTTAAAGTAAAATAACGGCTATCCTTATGTTCGTTTAGGAGCCTAAAGTAAAATAACGGAGTTTTTATTGCGGTCCGACCCCCTTCTACCCCAACCACTGCCGCAAGGCCAGCAGCAGTTCCTCTTCCTTTATCATTCCATTTGCTGTGGCTGGGGAAGATTCCTCCTCTTCTAGCTTGGCTGCTTGGTTTTCGGCTAAGGGAGCGGATGGAATAGCAGTTTTTTGCTGATGAGCGCCGCTGCTTTCTGCTAGGGCATCGGTCAGCCGCTGGAAAATTTGCCGCCTTTCGGCTCCTGTGAAATCGGAGAGGCTTCGGCGCAGCAAGGGCAGCACTTGTTGGAAATTATCCCAATCAAGCTGCGCTACCCAATCACTGAGGAGTTCCCAGAGGGGCGGATAGTGTAAGAGCAACTGGCTACCACCATACAAGAAGCCGCTGAGGAATTCCGCCACTGCCAAGGCGCTTTGGTTGTGAGATAGGGCAAAGTGGAAGTAACGTGCGGTGCTGTCGCTATCGAGCAATTGTTGGTCAAAAAGCAGCCTAAGCGCAATGCCGTTGACGGCGGGAGCAATGTTTTGTGCAGTGAGCAAAGCTTGTAGGCCCTTGTGCCACAGGCTGAGTAGATCAGGCCCAGTAAGGCGCGCCAAAGCATAGTTAGCTTGTGCAATCAGGCGCATCAGCTCTTGACCCTGTTCGGCATCCATGTTGGTGGCTGCTCGGGGTAGGTTATTCGCCAAACGCGGCACAATTTCTTGTATGAGCAGTAGCAGCGCGCTGGTGTCTGTTTTACGGCTATCGCCATAGCGGCAAGTATTTACCAATGCGGGGAGCGCGGCGAGTAGTGCGGCTACATCGTGGGTACGGGTAGAAAGGTCTCGGACTTGCCGGATGAGCGGTGTTACCATGTTCGGCAGTTCGGCGCGCAGCGCAGCCAGTACGAGTTCAGCCAACTGATCGAGGGCTTTTACATCCTTGGCTTTCTCCAAGGCGTAGCGGCTGGCGGCCAAGGGAAGGGTATTGCCGTAGCTGCTGCGTTCGGTGAGGAAAAGGCTGAACTCTGGTTGCCATTCCAGCAGCCAGATTTCCCGAAAACTACTAATGGCGTTGGGGTTGATCGGCTGTAAGGCACCCCAAGGAATATTCAATAGCTGAAGGCGGTGCAGGAGGTGGCTTTTGCGCAGATCGTTGTCTTCCCTCAGGTCAATGCCGCCTCTGGGATTGGCCTTATTGGCCTTCAGGTAATGCTGGCCACTTTGCTCCCAGAGCTGACTCAAACGGGTAGCTTTAAGTTCTTTCTGCAAGTCAGCCAAGAGCGGAACGGTGCTGCTACCCACGGCCACACTACCTACCTTTCGGCCGGTAATGAGGCGCTCGTGAATGAGTTGTAGTCTTTCACGATGGCCGTTGGCCAATGTGCCTAGTACGGCTTGGTCTAGCTCGTCGGCGCCTGCAAATTGATGCCCACGCAAGCTAGCCAGGGCACTGGCTAAGGCGACGCCATCGGCCGCCAGGGCAGGGGAGGCTTCAAAGCCTTCTTGGCGAAGCAACTGGGCCGCTGCCACCATCCAGCGCTCCACGGCTTGCTGCGGGTAGGAAAAAAGCAACTCATACCAAGCTGGCGATACCACGCCCGCCCCATAACCCGATTGCCGCGATAGCCTCGGATAAGACCAAGGTACCCAGGCAGCTTGTACCTTTATCTTAGGCAAGCCTTTGAGGAGCGCCTTGTCGGCGCTAGCTTTATATTGCAAAACGTCTTGTACTGCCGGGCTGTGCCAAGCACCCACCACGATAGCAATGCGCTCGTAGCCGGCCTTAATAGCTTTGCGGATTTGCTCGCGCATATAGGCCTCCCGCCGCTGGGTGTCGTTATCTACGGCCGCAGGATAGGTAGCTCGTAGTTGCCGAATGGCCTCGTTGAGCGCTTCGAAGGTAGCTTCTTCTTCCGCAAGGCCGCCGCGTTCTATCGTCGCATCCCACCAGCGTTCACTATCTTGGTAGCCAGCGAGTTCTGCTAGCAGCGCCAAGGGGTCGCGGCGCAGGCGCTCGGCCATTTTTTCGTCCACCGTAGGCTGCGGAGGGGTTTGGAAAAGCCGTAGTTGCTCTTCTGCTGAATGCCGCACCAAATAATGCTGCGCAGGCAGATCGATCAGGAAAAAAGGACATGGTACACTTTGCGCCCAGAGAATGGCTTGGTATTCCGGGCTAAAATCAGCAAAAGGAAGGAAGCTGGCGTTTTCAATATCATTTTCAGCATACAGTACCAAAGCCAGCGGGGGCAGCATCCCTTCTTTGCCCAATTGCCCAATGGCCTGCTGCCCATCGGCAGGCCCCTCCAGCAGCAAGCAGTCGGGTTGCCAAGCCGCCAGCGCCGCCTTCAAACGCCGCGCCGAACCCGGCCCGTGATGCCGAATCCCATAGGTGCGAATTTCCATAAAGCAAAAGTAATAGAAAATTCCTACCTTAGCCCCATGCCACTGAATATCATCATTATCAACGGGCCCAATCTAAATTTGCTGGGCCGTCGGGAACCTAGCATCTACGGCGAAGATACCTTCGAGGATTTTCTGCTGCACCTTCGCGGCTTGTTCGTGGATGCCGATGTAGAAATCCACTACTTCCAAAGCAATCACGAAGGCCAACTGATTGATAAGCTCCACGAAGTAGGCTTTACCTACGACGGGATTATCCTCAATGCAGGGGCTTATACCCACACCAGCATCGCCCTGGCCGACGCCATCTCCGCTATCGAGACGCCTGTTATAGAGGTCCATATCTCTAACGTCCACAAGCGGGAAGCCTTCCGCCATCATTCTTACATTTCCGCCGTTTCGGAAGGCGTGATCGTTGGCTTGGGACTGCGAGGCTATGAGCTGGCAGTACAGTATTTTATCTAATCCTAAACCCACTTGCACCCCTACCCAAACCATCGCCCTCCCCCAAACATATTGACGATGAAAATGCCGACGTTTTCCACCCTGTTGGATCGTTTTTTAACTGTTTTTGGCTGTTCTTTTTTTTGGCAAGAATTGTACGTACGCACTCCATGGCTGTCGCAGGAGCAATGTTTTCTTTTTTTTAGCAAGGCTGGCTTAGAAACATTACTCAAAATAGTAGGCCTTGCTCCTGTCAGAACACCCGCCTGGGCATGGGGGGCACCAGCCAAAACCTAAAAGCCCCCGCCGCGAAGCCCTAAAACGCGAGCCCTACTACAATCCCGAGGACTACTACCTGCTAGTCGTGCCTGAAATGGAGGACGCCACCCGCCTCGGCTTTATGCCGCGCAAGCGCTCCTTCGGCTCCCTCAACGCCGCCAGCCTAGGCGATGCGGAGCTGTTCATCCAAACGGCTGCCCACGAACTAGGCCACGGGGCTTTCCACCTCCAGCACATCTTCGATCGCTTCCCCGATCTGCGCCCCGGCGCTACCGATAACCTGATGGACTATGGCCAAGGTAGAGATTTGTATAAATATCAATGGGATAATATCCATGATCCGGAATCGAACTTTACTTTGTTTGATGAGGAGGGGGAGGGGGCGAGAATTATTGGCCTTGATTACAAATGTAAACCTTGCAGGTTGTTCGTTAACTACCAGCCCTGAAGGGGCGTCATACCTCTGACGAAGGATGTAAGCTCTCGAAGGTTCTCTAACACGCTGGAACAACCCCTACCTGCTACTTTTCCAAATAAATGCTATCTTCGCCCTATAAAATATAGCTATGCAGAACCGTACCGTCATTGATCATGTATTGCCGCAGGTGAATAATGGCCGCTTTCCTATCAAAAGGGTTGTGGGCGAAGCCGTGAATATCCAAGCAAGTATTTTTGGTGATGGCCACGACTACCTCCGCGCCTTGGTCGAATACCGCCACGACAGCCACAAAAAATGGACCACCATCCCGATGCAGGAGCACCCCAATGACGAATGGTCGGCCTCTTTTATCGTTGAAAAACAAGGGCTTTATCACTATCGGGTCGTCGCTTGGGTCGATCATCTCCTCACCTGGCGCAATGGATTCGTCAAGAAGCTGGCCGATGGGCAAGCTATGCAAGTGGAGTTGCAAATCGGGCAGCAGCTCCTACAGGCGGCTGCCAAACTTTACTCGAAAGCCAAAGCCAAGCCTCTGCTGGATGCTGTGAAAACTTTGACCACCGAGGAGGCCTCGGATTTTGTACTTTCCAATAGCTTTGCTCAATTGATTGAAACATGGCCCCTGCGTCAGTACGAAACCGTTTATGACCACAGCCTGCAGGTGCGCGTCGGTCGTCTGAAAGAACGCTACAGCACTTGGTACGAGCTATTTCCCCGCTCCGCCAGCCCGGATATCAACCGCAGCGGCACCCTCAAAGATGTGCAAGCCCTGCTCCCACGCCTAGAAGAAATGGGCTTCGATGTGCTTTATATGCCGCCCGTACACCCCATCGGCAAACGCAACCGCAAAGGTCGCAACAATGCCACCGACGCCCTGCCCGGCGAACCTGGTAGCCCCTGGGCCATCGGCAGCGACGAGGGAGGCCACAAAGCGATCCTGCCCGAGCTAGGGCATATCCAAGACTATAAAGCCCTCGTGAAAGCGGCCGCGGCCAAGGACATCGATGTGGCACTAGACCTGGCCTTCCAATGTGCGCCAGACCACCCCTACATTACTCAGCACCCCGAATGGTTTATCTGGCGGCCCGATGGCAGCATCGCCTACGCCGAGAACCCACCCAAGAAATACCAAGATATTGTGCCGATCAACTTCGAATCGGCCGATTGGAAAAATCTCTGGGAGGAGCTCCTCAGTGTGGTGGAATTCTGGTGCGAAGCCGGCGTGAAGATCTTCCGTGTGGACAACCCCCACACCAAACCCTACCGCTTTTGGGAGTGGCTCATCGCCCGTATTTTCCAAAAATATCCCGATACCATCTTCCTGGCCGAAGCCTTTACCCGCCCCAGAGTGATGGCTGAATTAGCCAAACGCGGCTTCCAACAGTCTTATACCTACTTCACTTGGCGTACCAGTGCTCTAGAGATGCGGCAATATTTGCAGGAGCTGAGTTCAAGCGAATTAGCAGAGACCATGCGGCCCAATTTTTGGCCAAATACTCCCGATATCCTGGCCTATGAAATGATGGGCGCCGGCTCTAATCAGTTTGTCAAGCGCTTACTCCTGGCGGGCACGCTCTCCTCCAATTATGGCCTCTATGGCCCGAGCTACGAACTGAACGAAAACCGAGGCAACACCAACGGCAAAGAGGAATACTACGATAGCGAAAAATACGTGGCGCGCCACTACGACTGGAGCTACCGAAACCGCCTCACCGATGCTTACACTCGACTGAACAAGGCTCGGAAAGAAAATCCCGCCTTACAACAAACCAACAACATCCGCTTCACCGCCACCGACAACGATCAGTTGCTCAGTTTCCTCAAATGGGATGATGCCTACACCAACTTGGTTTGGACCATCGTCAACTTCGATGCCCAGCACCCCCAGCAGGGTATCGTGGCCGTTCCGGGCGATCTCATCGGCAACCGCCCCTTCCGTGTCAGAGACCTGCTAACAGGTGAAATCTACCACTGGAATGCCGGCCAGAACTTCGTAATGCTCGACCCTAGCAAATGGCCTGCCCATATTTTCCGTATCGAGTGGATCAACGGATAAGCGTCGTTTGCCCGCGATAATTTTGCCGGCTGCCATCTGGTAGCAAGGCATTGGCTTGCCAGAGGTAGATCCCCGCTGGCGCAGCCTCATTTCTGAAAAGCCCATCCCAGCCTACCGAGCTTTCGTTGGCTGCGAAATCGCTGGCCTCGAAAATCAGCTCCCCCCAACGGTCAAAAACTTGGAAAAGCAGGATACTAATCCCCGGACGCCCGTGTACCAGGAGCCGATCGTTTTGTCCATCGCCGTTGGGACTAAAACCTGTGGGTACCAATACAGGGAAGTCCTTGCTGACGAAAATATCCACCACGTCTTCGGCCATACAGCCTCGGCTATCGCTGATTTGCAAACGGATATTAACCTGATCAATCGGCTGTACGAAGGGGAGGGGGCAGTCGAAACAACTTAGTAAACTGCTATCTCGCGGTGTCCAGCGGTAGCTCACGATGGGCCCGCCGCCGCCGCTGATGCTAGGAAAGAGCTGTACCCGATCACCAAAGGCTACAGATCGGCTATCCCCGAGTTCCAATTGTAGTGGGGCGGGTTGGCTGATATTAATGGATTCGCTAAGTTGGCTACAATTGTTTTGGTCGGCTGCTTCCACGCGGTAGCTGCCAGCGCCCAGTCCGATGAAGGTATTCTCGGCCTGCCAGGGGCCTTGCTCTAGGCGATAACGATAGGGGGGGCGGCCACCGCTGGGGTTGATTTCCAGTAGGCCGTTGGTCTCGCCAGCGCAACGGATATCATCTAGCGTTACGTCCAAAATTAAGGCTTCTGGCTCCGGGAGGAGGAAGATTTCATCAAAAACGCAACCCTGTCCGTCTTGCCCTAGCAGTCGGTACTGCCCCGCAGTGATGTTGCGAAGCTGGCCTCCGGTACCTACTTCTGTGCTATCGGCATCCAACCAAACATAGGCCAGCGGCGCTGCGGCATTGGTGAAATTTGGAAACAGCGCACCATCCGCCAAGCCAAAGCAAGAAACGGGCTGTGCTACTACCTGCAAACTAGGAAAAGTAAAGGGCTGGATAGTAAAACTTTCTGTGATCTGGCAACCAGCGGTATCGCGCACTTCCAAAAGGTAATCTCCAGCAGCTAGATTGTCTGTAAACGAGCTAGTGCTGCCATCCGACCAATTGTATTGCAGCATTCCTTGTCCGCCGCTGCCCATCCAGCGGATACTGGCGGTAGGATGTTGGCAGTTGATGGGCTGCACCACGGCATTTCCTTGTATGGGAAGGGGCGATGTTACAATAAATTGGGTACTGTCTTGGCAGCCTCGGCCGTCGGTCACCAACAAGCGGTAAGCTCCATTGGCCAAATTATTGAGGCTTATTTGTGGTGGGATGCTGGTGCCACTGACGGGGCTGCCGTCGTCCCTTTCCAAGCTATAAACCAAGGTGTTTTGGGCATCCACTACGGATAGTAGCAAGCCTCCTAGCGCATCGCCCGCACAGCTGTTGTTGCGTACGTCGGGGTTGCCTAGCTGTATGTTTTCTTGTTCCACGCGGATGCTACTACTATCACGGCAATTGTTGGCGTCAGTGATGGTCAGCTCATAGCTACCCGCAGCTAGCTGATTGGGCGTGGGCGTATTACCCATATTGGGGTCGCTCCATCTGTAGGTATATACTCCGCTGCCACCGCTGGCCATTACCGCTATGGTGCCACTGCTGACAGCCATACAGCCATTCGGACTGCTGCTAATGCTATCGATGAGGAGCTGTTCAGGTTCGTCTATAACCAAGGTATCGCTGCTTTGGCAGCCGTTGGCATCTTCCAATAGCAGGATATACTCGCCTGGGCTGAGGCCACTCAATAAACTGTCCCCCGCCACAGTATTCCAGCTGAAGGCATAGGGCGCGGTTCCGCCGCTGCTGGGGGCGGCCAGCGCAGCATCGGCGCTGCCTTGGCAACGGATGGGCTGGCTAACTTGTACCCGTGTAGTCAGGGCATCAGGCTCTCGGAGCGCAATATCCAAGCTATCGCGGCAGCCGACAGTGTCTTGTACGATGAGCTGGTAGCTGCCTGCCGACAGGCCATTAATGAGCCCAGCCGCTACGCTTTCGTCGTTTAGTAAATAGGTGAAGGGCGCCCTACGCCCCTGAGCTTCGATCGCAAGGCTGCCATCCGCAGCGCCAAAGCAACTTAGATCGCTAGCCAAGGCCGAGAGGCTAGGGGGAATACAAGGGGTTGTTCTGCAAAAAATATTGAACTGAGGGCTGGGGCAGTTGACGAACAGCGCCCGCACATACAAGGAGTAGGTCGAGTCGGGTACTAAGCCTTGGAAAGTATGGCTAGTAGCATTGCCAATCGGGAGCCAAGTGCGTTCTGCTATTCTTACTTCGTAGCCCAGGGCATCTGTTACAGCATCCCAGCTGATCTGTAGGCTGGAGTCGGTAGCCATTTCACAAACCACGGCATCCAAAGTGGGGGTGGGGCGGTAGGTCGCAAATATACTATCTTGTAAGGAGCAGCCATAGACATCGGTGGCTTCCACGTAAAAATACCCCACGGCTTCACCTAGGTAGAGTGGGGTAGCGCAGTCGTAACAGCTTAGGCTGGTATCGGGGCGCCAACTATAATCAATGCTGTAGATAGGTTCAAATTGTATGCTCCAAGACCAAAGCGTACCACCGAAGCCATTAGCATCATCAAAGACGCGCAGCTCCCAGTTGCCATTAGTAGAAAAAAAATCGCCATAAAGATTATCCCAGGCACCTTCTGGCTGCCAGTCGCCAGTAAAAGGTATGCCTTCTGGGCCAGTAAAAGTTCCGGGCAGGGCAATGCTATCTACTGCTCGGGGGGTGAAGCAAGTGCGGATATAGGCATCTTCTAGCGCATTGTTGCCGCCGTCGCCGCCATTATCGGTGGTGAGTTCCAGGATTTGTCCATTGGGCCCCAGTAGATAAATATCCACATCATCCAGCCATTGGTGGGTGAGGCTATCAATACAAACCGATCGGATTACCCCCGGCTGCAGGATGCCCGGTGCCACGCCAGAAACGTTGATGAAAGACGAAGAGCTGCCAATATTAGGCCCTATGGTGATGGGTGTGTTGTTGACAAAAGTGGGCGGCGGCGGTGTCATTACTGGCAAATTGGCATCCAAAGCCACAGTATCGCCCGGGCAAACCACCAAAGTGTCTGGTAAAAAGCCTGGCACCAATATGTTCTCGGTAATCCGAATCGTGAAAGTATCCAATCGGCAGGGGTTTTGCCGCACTTCGATGTAGATAAACTCGTCGCCTTCTGTTATATTATCCTCAAAGGCATTAATGGTGTAGCTCACCTGCTGCTGGCCAGGCGCTACGGCGAGGTCGTTGGGGATGGCGGTATAGTCGATCCCCGGAATCGCGTCTCCAAAAACGCGGTAGCTGATTGGCTGCGCCACGTCTAGGGACTGCGGCTGGGTAAAGGTGATGGTAGCATCGCGGCAGCCTTCCGCCATGGTGTTATCTAGGGAAAGACCAGTGAAATTTACTTGCAAGCCCGTCGCTTCAAAGCTGCGTGCTTGCAGGAAAACTCCCGAGTCGAAGAGCCCATCCCCTACATCCGCAATGATGAGTTTCATGGTGTATTCCTCGCAGGGAATAACGGCGGCTTCGGCCACAAAGACGGTCGTGAGGCCATCAAAAACGGGCTGGAAATTGCTGCCGTTGTTGTCGCGGTAGTACTGGCTATTGCTCAGATCACAAGGCGCATCGCCAGCAGATTGCCCGCCATTGACGGTATTGATGCGCACGGGCAAGTTGGTGCCCGGAATGCGGGCGATGTTTTCAGCACCATTAGAAAAAGGCCCGTTGATACCCGGGCCGCTGATAAAGAAACCAAAGATATCGTTGAAATTGGAGCACACAAACTCGGGGTACTCCTCCGAAGCAAAAACATAGCTAAAGCGAATACTATCCCCAAAAGGCCGAAAACGGATGGTGTAGCTGGCCGCATCGTTGATGGTGAAGCTAGGGTCATCTAAATAGGTCAACAGATCCGGATCGGTGCTGGGGGCGCCCATGAAATCGGTGCTGGCAAATTCCGCGCCCACATCTTCAATGTCCACTTGGTTGAAAGTTCCTTTTACGCGACCAGTTGAGAGGATGATACCACGCTCAATACCTACAGCCGCCTGGCCGCCATCAAAAAAACCAGTTGCTTGCAGGTTGCCGCCGTAGGTTACCTCTAGCACTTCTAAGCCGCTGCCTAAAAAGACTGTTTCTATCAAGTTTTGTGGGGTATAGGGCGGCCCACTGGCTACTTCCAGCTGGGCAGCGAGCGCCGTAAAGCAGAAAAGAGCTAAAAAGCCAAGTATGGTCTTTGGGGAGAATGTAAACATAAGATCAAATTTACAGTAAGTTTCCGTACTTCAAAAGTTTCCTGCCAGGATTAACAGATTTTGTCGGCTTTCGCACAGTCAGTTGATGATCAAGCGGGTTACAGACGCGGTCGTTGCTTGTGCGCAGTACGGGCACCCAGACGGGCAGGCAAGTGCAGGAGCAAAGTATCTATTTTTGAGCCGTATTTTCTTGGCTCCTTCGTTCTAGCCCTGCTCCCGCACGCCGTGCCCGTATTCCAACCCGCCGTGCCCGCATGGGTCCTAGTAGGGCGTGAGCAAAAAAATAATGTAAAAAGCTGATAGAAATAAAAATATACTCTATTTTGCGACTCTAGAAACCTAATTTCTCACATACTTAATTCTTTACCGATGGAATGGTATTTAAAAGTACTAAATCAGTATGCCGATTTCGAAGGCCGTGCAAGGCGGCAAGAGTACTGGATGTTTGCCCTCATAAACGTCCTCATTACGATTGTACCCTACATCCTGGCGATCGTCTTTTCAGATAGCGCCTTTGGGTTGATTTTCATGGCAACTTATATCCTCTACAGCCTAGCGGTGCTGGTCCCCGGCTTGGCGGTTCTGGTTCGTCGCCTACACGATACCAACCGATCTGGCTGGTGGTTTTTCATTGCGTTCATTCCAATAGTGGGCCCTATTGTGCTGTTGGTCTGGTTGGCGACAGCGGGTACGTACGGCTTCAACGATTATGGCGCAGATCCCAAAGATCCCGAAGCTGCCGGGATGTATCAGGATAGCAGCATCTTGGATGCGGATATTTAGATACGCACATAAAGGTGGTAGCCCTGGGCGCGACACCGCTAGCTGACAGCCGTCTTTCTTGATAAAAACTCAACACTTTGCTATCCGTCCTGCTACCGCTGTATTGCTACGATGTAAATGCGCTGTTGCGAGCCTTACTAGAGCAATTGGCCGCACAGCCTGGCTTAGAATGGGAAATTCGCATCTACGATGATGCTAGTCCCAAAGCACGAAGCTACCCCCCTCACGGCGATCTAGCCTCCAGAACGGGGGTAGTTTATAAGCTGCTGCCAGAGAATCTTGGGCGGGCGAAAATCCGCAACTTGCTGGCGCAGGAGGCCGCATACGACAACTTGCTTTTTTTGGACGCCGATGGGGATATTCCCGCCGGATTCATTGGGGCTTATATCCCTTACTTGGGGCAGGGGGGGGTAGTGTGTGGCGGCCGTTGCTACGACGAGCGGGCTATCGCACCCGAGCAAATGTTGCATTGGCTCTACGGAACAGCAAGAGAAAGTGCGAAAGCGAAACAACGGAGCAAAAAACCATACGAGGGCTTCCAGACCAATAATTTCTTGGCACCACGAGCCCTTTTGCTGCAGCACCCCTTCGAGGAACATGCCCAAGGCTACGGCCATGAGGATACCCTGTGGGGCTGGCAACTCCAAACGCTGGGGCAGCCAATAGCACACATAGACAATGCCGTTGCGCACCGGGGACTGGAAAGTGCTGCCGTCTTTCTAGCTAAACAAGAAGTGGCCGTGGCCAATTTGCGCCGCTTACAAGTCCTACAGCCCGATCTCAGCACGCGTTTGTCTCAAAAAGCAGCTAGTCTAGCACGCTTGCGCCCAGTTCTATATCCTTCTCTGTCCTATCTATCTAAGCATTTTAAACGAGAGCTTGCCAGCCAGCCGCCAGGGAGTTTGTACTATCTGGATTTGCTGAAACTGTATTGGTATTGGCGCCAATAGCTTATCTTGCAGCCAACGCATCAAGACTATGGAAAGCATCTCCTACCAAGGCCGCCAATATAGCCTGCAACGGTATCCCTTCACCGACGATCGCTCCCTACGGGTGAGCAGCGCTGCGGATACCCTGCTGCTGTCCTATGCCGCTAAGTGTTTAGAGGGGGCTCGGGGGGCTGCGAAGCCCATTTGCTTACTGCACGATCGTTTTGGTTTGCTGGCAACTTGTCTGCATAGCGCCGCGCCCTGTTTTGTCGCTAGCTTTCATTCGCAAGAAAAGGCACTGGCGATGCAGCTGGCATCCAATAAAATTCCCGCCTCTACTATAAGGGTATGCCACCTTTTTGATGCGCTGCCCGATAGCAGCTTAGGGCTGATGCGCTTACCAAAATCCTTGGATTTGTTTGAATGCTATTTAGCCGCTTTCGCACAGGCGGCCACCCAAGACGCCGAGCTTGTGGTAGGTTTCATGACCCGACATTTCTCGGCAGGCATGTTGGCCGTTGCGGCGCGCTACGCCACTAGCCTCGAGCAATCCAAAGCCAACAAAAAAGCGCGACTCCTACACCTCAAAGGACTTAGGAAAGATCAAGCCGAGCCGCAAGCGTTGATCCGAGAAATCCCCTACCAAGAAGTGGTCTATCAGCAATATTTTGGTGTTTTCTCGGCCGGGCACATTGATTATGCCACCCAATTTTTGTTAGCCAACTGGCCATCCATCTCGCTGCCCTCGGCACCCCAAATCGTGGATATGGCCTGCGGAAACGGGATCATCGGCTATGAACTGAAACGACACTATCCAACAGCAAAAATTAGCTTTGTAGATGATTTTTATTTGGCCATTGCTTCCGCTCGCCTCAATAATAAAGCGACAGATCAGCACGAATATCTGTACAACGATGGGCTCGATGCTTTAGGGGATGCCTCCGCCGATCTAGTGGTGACCAACCCGCCCTTTCACTTCGGTTTCGAGAACAACATCACTGTTAGCCTCCAGCTATTTGCTGACGCAAAGCGGGTACTCAAACCTGGCGCTCCGCTGATTGTCGTAGCCAATAAACACCTCAATTATGCTACCCATCTCAATCGGCTATTTCCTAGCGTAAAAGAAATTGATAGCACCGATAAATTCGTCCTCTATCAGGCAATGCCTGAGTAAAAAGTGCAAATGCAATGACAGGGCACGCCTTGTCTCCGACAACTAAGCTAAAACAACTCCTTCAAATGCGTAGCCTCCGCGGGTTTCATGCGCCCAGCTAGGATCAACCGAAGTTCGCGGCGGCGCATAGCACTGTTGTAGCGTTGTTGCTCTATTTCATTGAGTGGAATAACGGGCGGGCAGGGCACGGGCACGCCATTGTCCTTATCTAGCGCTACGAAGGTGAAATAGGCCGAGTGCGTTCGCCTGGGGTTGGTACCTTGCATCGTGGCGGCAAAGACTTCGACAAAGACCTCCAAACTGGTGTTGAAAGCCCTGGTGACGGAGGCCTCCAGCGTAATGACTTCACCATTGCGGATAGCCGAACCGAAGGCTACGTTATCCACAGAGGCCGTCACAACGGGCCTGGCGCAGTGCTTGCCAGCGCAAATAGCACAAGCGATGTCCATCCAGCGCAGCATATTGCCGCCCATGAGGTTGTCTTGGGGATTGGTATCGTTGGGCATGACAAGTTCCGTCATCGTTGTGATACTATCCGATACTTTTTTGCCAGCTGGCTTTTCTTTGGTCATTTTGGCTATATTTAGACACGCTTCTGGATGGAAGGTTTGTTTCTATTATCCACAGGCGGCAAAGATAGCTAAATCACTAGCCACCAATAACAAAACGCTTGGTAACTATACGGTCATCTTGTTGCAGCCGCAGAAAATATACCCCCGCTGTTAGGTTATCTATAGCCAACGGATATTCCAATCTCCCGCCACCAGCCCAGATGGTTTGCGCTTCGCGAAGCAGCTGCCCTTGTAGGTTGAAAACTGATATGCGAAGCTGGCTAGCTTGTTCCAAACCGCTAGCGCGAACAACCAAATGTTGTGTGCCCATAGCAGCAGGATTAGGAAAGAGCTGTATGGCAGAGGCCAACACGGGGTCTTGGGTGGCCGAAAGTAGTTCCGTAATGCGGAAGTTATAGATTTCCGTGGGCTCACTAACGGGTTGGAAACGGTTGATCGGCAGAATCCGCCAATATATGCGGCGGTTGAATTGTAGCCCATCCGCTTCCGTAATAAGCAGGGAAGTATCCGTAACCGTAATTTCTTTCAATAAGGCTTGCCCGAAAAACGGCGTCCGGTTGAGCTGTACTACATAGAAATCAGCATTGGGGATACTCGTCCAGCGCAGCTCCGCACTCAGCTCGTCCGTGACAGAAAGGTTGTCCCCGTTCTCGGGATACAGTAGGTTAATGTCTTCCCCCACGGCGGCCGTGTTGCCGAAGGGAATACACTGAGCGTGATCCCCCCGAAATAGGATATTGGCGCGCATCGCCGCAGCCTGCTCTTCGCTGAAAGTAGATCGGCAGGCATTGTTGGAGTAGCCCATGATCGGCCAAGCTGGGACGGCAATGCGAACACTGTCAGGATCCAGCAGACTATCCGCATAGACCCCCGCACTATTACAGCTCCAGCGAAAAGCCAAGTAATCGGGTGGCGTATCACAAAAGCCATCGCTAGCGGTATCGCAGTTGGTTTCGCCGGCTTTTTCTACGGTTCTGTTGTTTTGAAATGCCGGGGCAGGTGTGTCCAACGGTAGGGGGTCTTCGCTGCTCCAGCCCACAAAGGTATGGGGCAGCGAGAGGTAGTGACCGATCTCGTGGCTCCAAGTTCTGCTGGATATATTGGTACAACTGATCGCCAGCGCGATGGCTCCACCGCTGCCAGAATAGTAGCCGCAGTTGCCATTGGGGCTATCGACAATGTAGCTGTTGATGACGCCCGGAACATTATTCAGGTTCATCATCGTGCGGCCTACACTCACGGTATGGTCATAGAAATTGCTGTTGTTGATGAAGTTGATGGCGCCATCGATATACAGATAAATACCTTGTGCGGCATAGTCTGCTTGTAAGGTCTGGAAGGCAGTGGTCATGCGCTGCATATTGATGTAGCCGCCGCCGGATGAGTTGCCTACAATGTGTATTTTTACACCCACGATCAGCGAGTCGCAGCTAGCTCGTGGAATGGCTATTTCTCCGCGCTGATAGGCACTCAACCAATCCGATTTTCCTCGGTAGCCGCAGGGTTCAAGGTCGTCCTCTTGAAAAGATTGGCCAAAGACGGGCAAGCTAAATGCCAACAGGAAGCCACCCAGGATTAGTTGGGCTAGTAAAGGAAATCGCATAATAAATCTAGTTAAAACTGATTGATTTGAGTTTGGCTCGCGCAGGAGCAAACATTTCTACAAGTAGCAGGGCTGGAATACCGTATTACCAACTTGGCTCTTACGAGAAAGGACTGCTCCCGCGTGAGCAACAATTTTGCACGGACATTCACGACGAATTCAAGAAGCCCGTAGCGGCGAGGCGAGCCAATAGCTAAGGGCTAGGGTACTAGACTTCTCCGCAAAGCCAAAATTATCCCCGTGCACCGCCCTAATTCCAAGTAAATTCTTAAGGAAGCTTCATTTTCAATCCTTCATTTTAAATTCACTTGTCCATTGCACCTTTTTCTAATGTGTCACCACCACGCGGCGATTGACCATTCGGTCTCCCTGCCGCAAGCGAAGGAAGTAGATACCCGCGGCCACTTGCTGGATAGGCAAATCGTAGCGCAGTTGCCCGCCGATAGTGGAAATGTCTTTAGCCTCTAGTAGCAATTTTCCATCTAGTTGGAACAATTCCAGCTGCGCCGCCGCTGTATTGGGTAAGTTGCTGGCGCGGATGCTCAGCATTTGTTGGCCTGCTTTGGCGGGGTTGGGAAATACTTGTATAGCTGCATCCAGCACAGGATCTACCGCAGCTGATAGGATGTCTGTGACGCGGAAATTGCGGTTGCCACTGGCATTTAGTGCCAGCGCACAACTGTTTTGAGGGATAATGCGCCAGTAGTAGCGGACGCCTTGGTCTATGTTGTTGGCGGGCGTCAGTACAATCGTTGTGTCGTAGGCCACCAGTTCCTGGTGCAAAACACTGCCAAAGAAAGGGGTGCGATTGATCTGCACGAGATAAAAATCAGCGTCCTCCACGGCCGTCCAGCTTAATGACACCGCCAGCTCGTCCAGCACTTGTAAATCTCCGTTGCTGGGGCTTAGCAGTTGCATACCCATTGGGGTGGAGGGGGCGGCATCTGGATTGGGCGTCAGGAGTAAGTTGCCGCGGCTGTTGGCATTGCTGATCATGGCGTCGCGCTGCTCGTCGGTAAAACTGGTCACACAATTGTCTAGCGCGTAGCTCATAATATTAAAAGCGGGTACGGCAAATTTCACTGAATCGGGATCCATCAAGCTATCCCGATAGAAACCAGCACTGTTGCAAGGCCAGCGGTCGGCGATATAATCGGCTGCTGTATCACAGAAACCATCGCCTGCGATGGCGCAATTGCTGCTATCGGCTTTTTCTACTCTTCTGCCTCCTTGGAACATTGGCGCAGGGCTATCGATGGGGAGATCGTCGATGTCCACGCCTTCCCAGCCATCAAAAGTATGGGGTAAAGACAAGAAATGACCTATCTCGTGGGCAAAGGTATGATCGCCTCCGCCCAGACAATTGTTGCCAATCGCCACGGCATCTCGGCTAGGGCTGTAGTATCCGCAGGCACCCGCAGGGTCGCCAACCAAATATACATTGATTCTGTTGGGGCGATTGTTCAGCCCCATCATCGTGCCGCCCGAAGCGAAGGTGTGGTTGTAAAAACTATTGTTGTTGATATAGTTGATCGTCCCTTCTAGGCAGAAATTAATGTTGGCAGAAGCAAAATCTTGGTTCAACAGCTGGAAAGCAGATACAATCCTAGACCAAGGGGCACGGCCACCGCCATCAGAGGTGCCCACTATGTGTAGCTGAACAGGCATGGTAATGGGCATATCACTGCGTACAGCAGCGATTTCGCCGCGCTGATAAGCATCCAGCCAAGCACTGCGCTCGGTTACGCCACAGGCACTAAGGTCTTCCTTGGGGGTGCCAAAATACTGCTGTGCCTGCGCAGTGGTCAGTGCGTTCGCGAGCATCAAAAGAAGAAGGAATATACGAAGCATATATATTATTTTCGTGTGGATAGTTGATTTGGGTCTTGCTACGATTATCGCTTGAATCATTCAAGATCAACAGTGTAACAAACTTGCAAGGTCAAAAGTAAGTAAAAGAGCACGCTCAATTCGTCGGAATCACGGCATTTGTTTACTTTATACTGAATAATAGCTTAGTTTTGCCCTGATTTTTGTTCAGGCTCTCTACTTTCGAGCCACAAAACTATAAATTAAACATCGTATGAGCAAAGTAACCGTAGTTGGCGCAGGCAATGTAGGCGCCACGGTAGCCAATGTATTGGCACACAAAGATTTTTTAAATGAAGTGGTTTTGCTGGATATCCAAGGCGACTTTGCGCGCGGCAAAGCCCTCGATACTTGGCAGCAAGCCCCTATCGACTACTACAGCACTAAATTGACCGGCACCGACGACTACAGCCTCACGGCCAACTCCGATATCGTGGTCATCACCGCTGGTATCCCTCGCAAGCCCGGTATGAGTAGAGATGACCTCATTTCTACCAACGCAAAGATTGTGAACGTAGTGACGCGCTCCATTCTCGAGTACAGCAAAAACCCTATCATCATTGTGGTGTCCAATCCGTTGGACGTGATGACTTACGCTGCTTTCAAAGCCAGCGGGCTGCCTAGCAATCGCGTATTTGGTATGGCGGGTATCCTAGACACAGCGCGCTATCGTGCTTTCCTAGCAACGGCACTTGATGTAAGTCCGAAAGATATCCAAGCCGTGCTCATGGGCGGTCATGGCGATACGATGGTTCCCCTGCCTCGCTACACAACAGTTTCTGGTATTCCCGTAACGGAGCTGATTAGCGATAGCGATCTAGACGCTATTGTGGAACGCACCAAGACAGGCGGTGGCGAGCTGGTGAAGCTGATGGGTACCAGCGCCTGGTATGCCCCTGGGGCGGCTGCGGCACAAATGGTAGAAGCCATTGTGAAAGATGAAAAACGTATTTTCCCTTGTTGCGCACAACTGGATGGCGAATACGGAATGAAGGATATTTTCCTCGGTGTTCCTGTCAAGTTGGGTGCCAACGGCATCGAACAAGTGCTGGAGTTGAAACTGAACAAAGATGAAATGGAACTCCTAGAGGCCTCTGCCAAGCATGTTATAGACGTTATGGATGTTTACAACGGCATGGACATCAAGTAAGCCTCTCGCCCCAGCTGGAGAGCTAAATAAGAAAGACGCGTAGGCGCTTTAGTCGCCTACGCGTCATTCTTCTGCTGAATAAAACCCAACTCCATTTTTTGGTGTTTTCATGGTGGTATCATGATGTTTTCTATTGTAAGCTTGACCCAAAGATAGAGGCGATGACGATGATGAATGTGGCTCCTGAAACCTTGGCATATATGCGTACCAACCGCGGCCGATCGGTAGCGGAGGCTAGCTCGGGGCAGCCTGTACTAGTGGTTTTTTTACGGCACTTTGGGTGTACTTTTTGTCGGGAGGCATTGAACGATCTGGCTCAAGTACAGGAGGAGATCAAACGCACGGGTACACAGCTCATCTTGGTTCACATGGCCAATACGGAAACAGCTGAAGCCTATTTCGAACGATACAAACTCGAAGCAGCAGAACATGTATCTGACCCCGACTGCCGTTTCTATAAATCCTTTGGCCTCACTAAGGGCACACCGCGGCAGCTCTTTGGTTTGCAATCTTGGATCAGAGGCTTTGAGGCAGGGGTCGTAGAGGGGCATGGCATCGGTCCATTGCTGGGCGACGGTTTCCAAATGCCTGGCGTCTTTGCTATCAACCAATCCACCATAAAAGCTAGCTTCGTACATAAATTGGCTAGCGACCGCCCCGTGTACCTCGATTTGGTAAAGGAAGGCTGTTCCTGCTAAAGCTAAGCTTTTTTGTTGGCTATTAGCATTCAATGCTCTGCTTGTATTACTTTTGTGGATAGACAGCACCATCTCCTAACCACCACTAAGCTTAATGTCCGATGCTATCACTTGTAAATGCGCTGTTCCGTACCTACATCGGGCGGTACCAGTCGGAAATTACGACCTATGCTTCCCAAGCAGCAGAACTGCAACAGGCTACGCTAGCGACTATTCTGAGTGATAATGCCACTACTCATTTTGGTCAGATTTATCGGTTTCAATCGCTACTCGATCGGCCGCTGAGCGACTACAGCCAGGGGGTTCCTGTGCATACCTACGAACAACTCCTGCCTTATATCCAACGCGTACTGGGCGGTGAACCCAATGTCCTGACCGCCGAAAATCCCGAGTGGATAGCCACCACGAGCGGCACCACAGGCGCTACCAAGTACATTCCTTTGCCTCGGGTAGCCATCACGGAAAGCTATCGCAAAGGAAGTTGGCTCTCTCTAGCCTGCTTGTACCGTAAAAAGCCAGACATCACAGTTTTTTCTAGCAAAAATCTTCTGATTGGGGGCTCTATTAAAGGCAATTACCCCGGCATTGGCGTGCCCTATGGGGATATCAGTGCCATCATGATTCGCACCATTCCTCGGGTGATGCAGGCTTTTTATATCCCAGATTTATCGCTGGCTACCCACACCAATTACGAGGAGAAAATAGAGAAAATAGCCCAACTCGCTGCCAAAGAACATGGCCTGACGGTACTCGGTGGGGTGCCTACCTGGAATTTGCCCCTCTTCCGCCGCATTCTTGAAATTCATGGTGGCGACACGATGCTGGATGTTTGGCCAGAAGCCCAAGCTTTTAAACACGGTGGCGTTAATTTTGGCCCCTATCGTGCTCAATTTGAGGCCTTATTTCCCAAAGATGATTTCATCTTTCAAGAAATTTACAACGCCACGGAAGGCTTTTTTGCTGTGCAAGACCAGCTGAATGACCCCGGGATGCTCCTGCTGCTGACCAACGGTATTTTCTATGAGTTTGTCCCCTTTCACCGCTTCCAACAGGGCGACTACCAGACGGTATCCGTAGGAGCGGTCAACACACAAGAGGTGTATGTGATGCTCATCACGACCAATGCAGGCCTGTACCGCTATCCGATGGGCGATTTGATTCAGTTCACATCCCTGCAGCCTTATCGTATCCGTATCTTAGGGCGTACCCAAGAGTTTATTAATGCTTTTGGCGAAGACTTGCTGCGCGTAGAGGCAGAAGAAGCCCTTCAACAAGCCTGCGAGCAGCAAGGGGTGGAGGTAGCCGATTTTACTATTGCACCCTTTTACCCCAGCATCGGCCACAATGGCTACCACGAGTGGTTGGTTGAGTTCCTTCAGCCTCCAGCGAATCTGGCTGCGTTTAGTCGTAACTTAGATTTGGCCTTGCAGGAGCGGAATTATAATTACCATGCAAAACGGCTCAACGACTTTGGCATGCGGCCTTTGCAATTGCGGGTTTTGCCGGTTGGCTTTTTCCGTCGCTGGTTAGCTTCCAAAGGCAAAATTGGTGGACAACACAAAGTGCCAAGGCTATCCAACAATAGGGAACTGGTAGAGGAGCTGCTCGCGCTCACTTCCAGCGAATGATGTGCCAGTTCCGGCCGCTTTTGGCTAGCTTAGCTTGGTAGCGACGGAACAAACGCCAGCGCTCGGCAGCATCGGGTGCTTCTCGCAGGGGGTCGGGAGCCCAAGGTAAATCGGGCGCGCAAAGCAAGATCAAGTCATAGTCCAAAGTCGCTGCTGCCGCTTCAATTTCAGGGTGGATGCGGCCATATTTTACCGCACTCCAAACGGCCATCACCAGCGGCCCTGTGTCACAAACCAAACAGCTAGCGTGTGGGTAAGCCTGCTCCCGGTCTGCTTGGCCTCGCCAAATGGCCAGCAAGTCCGCCTCCTCATATCGTCCTTCCCGCTGGTGCAGGTACTCCCGCGCATACTCCTCCACCAAAACGGCATCTAACTGCGCGCTTAAGCGTTCGGCTAATAACGTCTTCCCACTGCTCTCCGGACCCGTTAGCAAGATGCGAAAGCAAGTCTTTTCCCGACCCATATGTATGAGTTCCTCCAACATGCCGCTAAGATAAGCACAGATCTTTTTATTGGTTGCTCCTACCCGTTTAAATAGACTCAAATGTGCTTCCATACGGATGTCTCATAGGCAATCGCTGGCTCTCGCAGGAGCAATGATCTTCTAAAAGAGCCGTGTTCTTCCGACAAAAACTGTTAAAGTTGGGTGAAATATGTTAAAAATTGATCATTTGGTCAATAAGGTATGTTTCTTTTGTGTTAGCATTGAGTCTAATATCGTATCGGAGGAAGGCAAGGGTTCATTCCATCTCTTCTTCCGTTGCAAATAGCGATCCAGCTTGCGTTGAAACATGGGTAGCTGCGAGGGTCTCAAAAAGCCTTGCTCCTTCATCTAGGCATGGCTCCTGCAATGGTGCCTGTACTTAGGCTACAGCAAAAAAATAAAATCAGCAGCTACACGGATTATTGCATTTTTCAATTATTGATTCACCACTACTGATGACTAGAATAACTCCCATGAAATTTATACTGACGGCGCTCTTCGCGGTGATGTCCATTCAGGCTGCAATGGCTCAAAATTTTCGTTGGAACGAGCCTAGCGACAAAGCCGCACCTAAAACGGCTGCTAAGGAGCTTAGTTCTCCGGCCTATGAGGCGGCTTACAACCAATCACAAACGGGCTTTGCCACCTATTATGCTGACTACTTGGCCGGAAAGGCTACTGCTTATGGGGAAACTTATCAGCCCGATGAGCTAACGGCTAGCCATGCTGTATTGCCTATTGGCACCATTCTGCGTGTTACGCGCCCAGACAATGGCTTGGCCGTAGAGGTGCGTGTGAACGATAAAGGCGGCCTTTGCGACGGCTGTGTAGTGGTACTGAGCCGCGCAGCTGCCTACCAAATTGGCCTTACGCAAACGGGCAAATCTCGTGTGACGGTAGAACGAGTAGGTTTTAGCAATTGGAACCCTCGCCCACAGCGCCTGACCGAGCAAGCGAGTAGCCGCACGGCTGCGCAGCCAGTCAGTTATAGTACTGCTCCTACCCAGCCGAGCTATCAGAATACTCAACCAGTTGCTTACAATCCGCCAGCCAACCAAGGGGTCGTGCGCCCCAATCCTGTGGGAACTAACCAACCTGATTTCGGTAGCTTGCAAAGCCGCGAAGTGCCACGTTCGGCACCCGATCCTCGCCAGGATCCATACGCTTACCTCCCCGCTGCCCAAGCGGAGACCAATCAGCGTGGTGGCAATGGTTTTATGGCTAAAGGAGGTTTGGACACTGATAGCCGCCCAGCTGTGATGGCTAGGGAAGTGGCTGTAAATAATCCGCGTGTGGTGTCTCCTATTGCTTACAATCCGCCGGCCAATCAGCCAAAAGCAGTGCCTACGGTTTACAATAATGCCGCCGATTTGGCGCCGCTCAGCGAAGTGCAAGTGGCTAGCAACAACCAAAAAGGTTATGCCGTGCAGCTAGCGGCCTACAGCAATGCCGAGAATGCCATCCGCCAAGTGCGCAGCCTGCAGGCACAGGGCGTCGAGAAAGTCTATGTTGCTAGCATTAGTCGCGCGGATGGTTCTACCCTCAACCGCATTTTGGTAGGCCCTTTTGCCGACCGAGCCAGCGCCCAAATGAGTGCCGACGACATTGCTCGTCAGAAGCAAATGGGAGGAATTGTAGTGAAGCTCAACTAGCTGTTGAGGTAAGCTAGGCTAATACTTACATCTTCTAGGGGGCTTGGGCTGGCATCCTGTTCTACAAAACAGTGTTGTACGCCCTGTTCTTTTCCCAAACCAGCCAATTCTTTAATTGCCAGTATTCCTTGGCCCAGGGCTTGAAAAGCTGACTCTGGCACTGCTGCTGTGTCGGTAAGTACAGCCGTATTGGCTTGTAGGTCTTTGAGGTGAAGTAGCTCCATACGCGTTCCGTATTTTTTGATGAGCGCAGCTGGGTCTTGCCCTGCGATGGCTGCCCAAAAGACATCCAGTTCAAAGGGCATCAGTTGAGCATCTAGGCGGTCTGCGAGTAGGTCGAAGGGGAGCAGCCCACTGTTGTCCAGCTGGGCGAATTCAAAATTATGGTTGTGGTAGGCCATTTGCAAGCCTTGGCTCTGGGCTTTTTCTCCTGCCTTATTCAGAAGTTCGGCCCATTTGCGGTAGTCGTCTAAGCTTTGGCGCTCGCCGGGCGTGAGGTAGCCGAATACGAGGTGGCTGAGGCCTGCCTCGCTGGCTTGGTCGAGCACGTCCGAGAAATCCATTTTTTTATTTTCCTGTGGAACCAAATCCCAGCGGCCCGTGAGGCTCGTCCAGAGCATAAAAGAACTGTTGACAGCCAGCCCCAGATCTTTACAAATCGGCAGTAGGGTAGCGGCTTGGCGGGTGTCCATCAGCTCCACTTGTTTATAGCCGAGTGTTGCCAGTGTCTCCAAGGTGGTTTGGGGGTCTTCCGCTAGTTGGTTGCGTACCGTCCAAAGCTGTAGGCCGATGCTGGAGGCGTAGGGGAACGGAATTTCCTTTGCCTGCTCGTTGCTTGCTGCCTCCTCGTCTGTTGGGCTACTGTTTTGTTCACCCTGCTCCGAGCTGCAAGCCGAAAATAAGAAGGGCGCCGCCGCCGCCATGTAAACTGATTGTTGGATGAAATGCCGTCTGTTGCGCATCTTGATTGTGTTTTTGATGGGTAAATATAGGGAATGTTGGTGAGGGAGCGCTTGTGGAGCTACCCAAAAGATTCGAAAACGAACGGTAGTTGATCGGAGCCGGGTGGTGGTTGAGCGGAGCCGAAACCACCGCCCTTATGTCGGCCTTCTGACAAAAAACTAAAAATATATTAAAAAATCGATTTTTATTTTGTGATTTCACCCCCCCCCGTACATTTGTATTGCAAACACATCTGTTTGCCAATGCTTATTAAGTGAATAAGCGTTGTAACCCGTTAATTTTGTTGTTATGAAGTACTTTCTAATTTGCGCGGTTGCCGTTTTTACATTTTCTTTACAGAGAGAGGCGTCAGCTGCCGACCACCGCTACCGCGAACCGTTCGAGGTTACGCTCGACTATGAGGTAGATCCTGAAGCCATTATTAAGATAACGTGTACCAACTATGGGACATCTTGTATCATCGAACCTGCTTAAAAGAAATTCATCATGCGAACATTTTTTTCGAAGACAAAGATACTGCTTTACTGCGTGGGGCTACTCCTCCTAATTTTTTGGAACGCTGCTTCTGCTGCGGATGAGCGATACAGAGACGGTTTTAGTATCCCGGGCGTATTCAACATGGAACTAGGAGATCCGGATGCGGGAACACCACGGGACCAAATAATTTGCTCTGGGCCGGGGTTTCAGTGCATGATAGATTGAGATGGCTTTATTAAAGGGGAAAGTTGTGTTAGGGACATTATCGTAATTGCATTTCTTCAGAGATATGGAATTGGATATGTCCTGATACAACTTTCTATTGTAACTACTTAGGAGGTGCGCTTTCGAGCTAAAAAAAGATGATTTTTTTGTCTGACAAAGCTCATTTGAGGAGTCATAGCAGCGCTACGGCGACGAAAATAGCTGCTGTCAGACGGAAAAAGGGCTTTTTTGAGCCGGAATTTGGTACCTCCTAAGTAGTTACTTTCCATTTTAAATAAGTAAAATAATGATTAATGATAAATTCTAGAATAAGATTTATTTTTTTATTTTTTTTGTTGCAATCATGCCAGAAAAGTGCTGTTCCGACAAAAACAATAGGGGAAAGTGGTACCAAAGGCGAGATCACAATAGATACATTTTACAAAATCAGCGATCAGGTATATACAATTTACGATTTCAATTTTGATAGAATATATGGAGTTTCCAAGGATAGATCAAAAGTAATAGTTTATGACGTTCAACTAGCAAAGGAAAAGACATTCCACCTTGCGGGTGAGGGGCCTGACAAAACAGGAGATATTCATATCGTTTATGCTTTTGATGAGGACAAGTTTGTGGTACATGACATCAGGAGCGCTTATCTCTACAATGCAGCCAATGAAAAATTTTCTTTCAGTTGTTCTAATTTGTTTACCGATATAAACGTCGGTACGCTATCAGCAGGCTTCAGGAAGGCCAATTACAAAGTTATTTTGCCTGCTATCAGCCCACGGATACCACAAGATGACGAAAAGTATTACAAAAATCCAGATGTATTTTTTTTTACGGACTTAGACTTGAAAACATGTAAAGTAAATCCTTTTTTTGTCTCGGTAGATGAGAAGAGCGTATATCACGAGTACTATTTTCCGATTAGGCAAAGAGGACTTATTGAACCTCTTGGAGACGACAAGGTATTGCTATACTTCCAATTTGACAAGATTGTGCAAATTGTGGATCTGAATAGTCAGGAAGTGATAGATCGGATAGCACTCAAGCCTAATTTCAGAGAATTGCAGAGTGCCAAAGATCGCTCCCTACAAGAGATGGCTAGGATTGCTCAACTGAACCCAGCCTACATAAGAATGAAGGTAACCAAGGATAGTAAATACCTTATCACCCAGTACATCAAGGGGCAATCTACGTATGCGGGAACAATGGATTTTCTTGATGGGCGTTATGAACGACAAAAAAGATGGATAGAAATTTACGATTTAGAGAATCACGTTAAAATATTTGAAACGGATCTAGCAATTTCCGAAAATGAGTTCTTTTTGATAGAAGCCACTACTAAAAACGCGTTTTACTTTTACACCAATAGCCATGAAGGAGAGGAGGGTACTTTTCTTTTCAAGTGCTCCTATCGCTAGCGTCACTAATCCTACTCAGCCTGCTTAAAGCATCTTTTTGTTGGCGATTTTGCTGCCTCCCCTAGCGACCCCTCTAAAGCTCGGCTCTAGGGATCGGTACACCCGTATGGACAAATTTGCAAAACAATAATGCTTACCCAGCAGGAAGGGCTGTTCCGCAACCGTGGATCTACCCAACTTACACATTTCCGCACTTTTTTTGCCCATTCCTTCCCTAGTATCAAAAAGGCTACTATATTTGCGCTCAGCGAATTTTCGCTAAAAGCTATCGATCAAATGAGAAGAATAAGAAAAGCGGCCGTTTTAGGCTCGGGGGTGATGGGTTCTGGCATCGCCTGCCACCTGGCCAATATCGGTGTAGAGGTCTTGATGCTGGATATTTTGCCCCGCGATATGGCGGCAGCGGAAAAGAACCCAGCCATCAGAAACAGCATGGCCGCCCAGGCGCTGGCGACGGCTATAAAATCTAAGCCCGCACCCCTCTACGACAATGATTTTGCCTCCCGCATTGAAGTAGGTAATTTTACCGACGATATGCCCCGCATCAAAGATTGCGACTGGGTCATTGAAGTAGTGGTAGAGCGCCTAGACATCAAGCAAAAGGTCTTTGAGCAAGTGGACACCCACCGCCGCAAAGGCAGTTTGGTAACCACCAATACCTCGGGCATCCCCATCCACCTCATTGCCGAGGGGCGCAGCGATGATTTTCGGGCGCACTTCTGTGGTACGCACTTCTTCAACCCGCCGCGCTATTTACGCCTTTTCGAGATTATTCCCGGTTCGGATACGAAGCAGGAAGTGCTCGATTTTTTCCTCGACTACGGCGATCGTTTCCTGGGGAAAACCACGGTTTTGGCCAAAGATACGCCTGCTTTCATTGGTAATAGGGTAGGGGTGTATGCGATGGCGAAGGTCTATCAGCTTACCGAGGAACTGGGCTTGCGAATAGAAACGGTAGATAAGCTCACTGGCCCCACCCTTGGCCGCCCTAAGACCGGAACTTTCCGTTTGGGCGACTTGGTAGGCCACGATACGGCCGCTCATGTGATGAACGGCATCCGTACGAATGTGCCGGACGATGAGCAGGCGGCGGTGATGGAAATCCCGAAATATTTTAATTTCCTACTAGAGAATAAGTTCCTAGGTAATAAGACCGGGCAGGGCTTTTATAAAAAGGTAAACGGCGCGGACGGCGAGCGCAAAATTCTTGGCCTGAACCTGGCCACGCTGGAATACGAAGAAAGTGTGCGCGAAGATCTCCCTTGCCTGAAAACGGCCAAGCAAATTGATGAGCTATCGCGCCGCGTGCCCGCACTCTTCAAAGCCGAGGACAAGGGCGGGGAGCTCATTCGCCGTAGTCTGGCTGGGCTTTTCGCCTACGTTTCCAATCGCATTCCCGAAATTAGCGACAATCTGTACAGCATAGACGATGCCATGCGTGCTGGCTATGCCTGGGAGATGGGGCCTTTCCAATACTGGGATGCCGTGGGCATTGAAGCGGGCATCGCGGCGGCGGAAGCCGATGGCAATACCGTTGCGCCTTGGGTGAAAGCGATGGTGGCCGCAGGGCATACCGCTTTTTACAAAACAGAAGGCGGGCAGTTGCTCTACTACAACGCCAGCAGCGCTAGTTACGAACCCAAGCCTGGGGCGGATGCGTTCATCGTCTTAGATCGGCTTCGCGAGCAGCCAGCCGTGTTTAAAAACAGCGAAGTTACGCTACATGACATTGGCGATGGCATTCTCTGCCTAGAATTTACCAGCCCACACAACAGCATTGGCGAAGGCGTTCTGAGAGGTATGCAGGAGTGTATCACCCTAGCGGAGGACGGACCTTGGCGCGGCTTGGTGATTGGTAACAACGCCCCCAATTTCAGTGTGGGAGCCAACTTGATGATGATTGCCCAGCTAGCCTACCAGCAGGAGTTCGAGGAGCTGAATATGGCTGTCCACCTCTTCCAGCAAAGCACCATGCGCTGCCGCTATTCCGCCATTCCGGTCATTGCGGCCACCCAGGGCTACGTCTTCGGGGGCGGTTGCGAAACCTTGATGCACTGCGATGGCGCGGCCGTAGCGGCCGAAAGCTATATCGGTTTGGTCGAAGCGGGCATTGGCGTGCTACCCGGTGGCGGAGGCACTAAAGAGTTTGCGCTTCGTGCCAGCGATAGTTTCTTCGAGGGAGATGTGATGATCCCTACCTTGATCGAGCGCTTCAAAGCCATAGCGATGGCCAATGTAGCCACCAGCGGCTGGGAAGGCTATAAAAATGGCACGCTCATCCATGGCCGCGACAAAATTGTAGTCAACAAAGACCGCAACATCGGCGAAGCTAAGAAAATGGCCATCGCCCTGGCAGATGCCGGCTATGTGCAGCCCATTCAGCGCGAAGATGTAACCGTTTTAGGTCGTGGTGGATTGGCTGCGCTCTACGCCGCAGCGAATGAACTCAAACAAGGCTATTTTGCCAGCGCCTACGATATCAAGATTGCCCAGAAAATTGCCTACGTCCTTTGCGGTGGCGACCTCACGGGCACCCAGAAGGTGAGCGAGCAATACCTCTTGGACATCGAGCGCGAAGCCTTCCTGAGCTTGGTAGGCGAGCAAAAAACGCTGGAGCGCATCCAGCACATGCTACAAACCAACAAACCGCTCAGAAACTAACAAAAGAAAAAATCATGGAAGCATATATTGTAGCCGGTTACCGTTCGGCAGTAGGAAAATCAGGTAGAGGCGGGTTCAGAAATATGCGCAGCGATGATCTGTCGGTGCGCGTTATTCAGCATCTTTTCGCACAAAATCCTAATATTGACCCACAACTGGTGGATGATCTCATTGTCGGCTGTGCCAATCCGGAAGGCGAGCAAGGCTTGCAGGTGGGGCGGCAAATCAGCGTGCGCGCCCTAGGCAAATCGGTGCCGGGCATGACCGTCAATCGCTACTGTGCCTCAGGGCTAGAAACGATCTCGATTGCCGCTGCCAAAATCAAAGCGGGCATGGGACATTGCTACGTGGCTGGTGGCGCGGAAAGCATGAGCATGATCCCCATGACGGGCTATAAATTAGCCCCCAGCTATGAAGTGGCGCGGGATACGCCCGACTATGTGGTGAGCATGGGCATTACCGCTGAGGCCGTGGCCAAGAAATACAGCATTAGCCGCGAGGCGCAGGACGCCTTTAGTGTGCGCAGCCACGACCGAGCCATCGCAGCCATCGATGGCGGTCTTTTCAAAGACGAGATCGTGCCCATCACAGTGGAAGAAGTGCTGGTAAAAGACGGCAAGCGCGTAGAAAAATCGCAAATAGTAGATACCGACGAAGGTATCCGCCGAGGCACGAGTATGGAAGGCTTGGCCAAGCTGCGCGCCGTTTTCCGCAACGGCGGCTCTGTGACGGCCGGCAACTCGAGCCAAACCAGCGATGGGGTGGCCTATGTCATCGTGATGAGCGAAGAAATGGTGAAGCAGCTCAACGTAGAGCCTATTGCTCGCCTGGTGAGTTGTAGCGTGGGTGGGGTAGAGCCGCTTTATATGGGCATCGGCCCTTGTGTGGCCATCCCGAAGGCGCTGAAACAAGCCGGTTTGCAACTCAAAGACATTGACTTGATAGAGCTGAACGAAGCCTTCGCCGCGCAAGCACTAGCCGTGATACAAGAAGCTGGATTAAACCCCGATATTGTTAACGTCAACGGCGGCGCTATTGCCCTTGGGCACCCGCTGGGTTGTACGGGCGCCAAGCTGTCTATCCAAGTCCTTAATGAGCTTAAGCGGCAGAACAAGCGCTACGGCATGGTCACGGCCTGTGTGGGTGGCGGCCAGGGCATTGCAGGTATTTATGAGCGCTTGTAGCGCCTAGATTTTCTGCTAGCCCTCGGTCTAAGCATGGCTCCTTTTTCTCTACTTCGCTCCTGCACTTGCGTGCCCGTACTGGGTGCTCGTCCGGGCGTGAGCTAATGGAATTCGTATAGATGTGTGATCATATTGAGTATGGCTCACGCAGGAGCAGTGTGTTTTAGGGAGAGCCGTGTTTGATGGGCTGCGCGCTGCGTTCTTGCTCAATGGGCTGCGCCCTTCGGTAAGGCTCAATGGGCTGCGCCCTTCGTTCTTGCTCGATGGGCTGCGCCCTTCGGTAGTATCTTACGCCCCTTCAGGGCTGGTAGTAGGCTGCGCCTTTCGTTGGGGTATGACGCCTCTTCAAGGGCTGGTGGTAGGTCAGGCTTGTACGGCTTGTTCGTTTTTTTAAGTTTAATCCTCTCTGCTTTAGAGTTGTTCGGTGGGTCATGAACGAGCGAAAACGCAGCAAATTTTATGCTGAACGAGGCTAAAAACGCAGGCGCAGTGGTGCTGCGGCGAGGCTTTTCAACGAAGTGCGGTATGAAATTTGCCGTTTGTAGCCGTTTGATGACCTGCCGAACAACTCTTTTGTGTATGTTTACCTCATAAAGATAAATTATGTTGCGTATATTGGCTATCGGGCTGTTTGTATCGGCCTTTTTACTTGGGCTCAGTAGCTGCCAAAAAACTGAGAGTCCTACTCGAGCTACTTTAGTCCTTGAAAATGGCCGTTTTTGGACTGCCGAGGGCTGTGCGGAAGCGGGCAAAGACTATTGTGCGACTTTGCTTCTCGCGGGTGAAGATGGAAAGATTCTTTTTGTTGGCACGCCAGAAGGGATTCCAGCCAACATTGATGTGGAAGCGGCAGAGCGTATAGATTTGGGTGGCGCTTTTGCTATGCCGGGCTTTATTGAGGGCCACGGACATTTCAGTGGCCTAGGGAGCAGTTTGCGCAACCTGAACTTCCTACGTGCGAAAAGCTGGGAAGATATTGTGGAGATGGTGGCCGAGCGAGCCAACGAGCTTCCCCCCACCGCTTGGGTAACGGGCAGAGGCTGGCACCAAGAGAAGTGGACAGAGCTACACGATCACAACGTGGGCGGCTATCCCGTACATGAGGAACTAAGCCGTCTGACGCAAGAAAACCCCGTTATCCTTCGGCATGCCAGCGGCCACGCCCTCTTCGCCAATGCCAGAGCGATGGAGCTGGCCAATGTAAGCAGAGAAACCCCCGACCCCGATGGTGGCCGCATCTTGCGCGATGCAGATGGCGACCCCACGGGCGTCTTCGAAGAGCGGGCGATGGATCTTATTACAGATGCTTACCAAGATTTCGTGCAAAAGATGCAGCCCGAAGCGCGCAAAGCCGAATGGTTGGCAGGTATTCGAGCCGCACAAGACGAGTGTCTGCGCAAAGGAATTACTAGCTTCCAAGATGCGGGAACCAGATTTGTTGAAATGGACTGGTATCAGGAGCTGGCCGATGCCGATAGTCTCGATCTACGCCTATGGGTGATGCTGCGCCATAGCTACAACGAAATGGCTGGCCGCCTGGATGAGTACCCCATCCTACATCCCAGCGGCTTTTTTACCTGCCGAGCTATCAAAACAGAACTGGATGGCGCACTGGGTAGCTACGGTGCTTGGTTGCTAGAGGATTATTTCGATAACCCCGGTTTCATGGGGCAAAATATCACCAAAGTGGCCACCATGGATAGCATTGCCCAGCTCTGCTATGACAAAGGCTTGCAGCTATGCGTACATGCCATTGGCGACCGGGCCAACCGCGAAACCTTAGATGTAATGGCGCCCTATATCGCCGAAGCAGAAGCCGAAGCTGATTTGCGCTGGCGTATAGAACACAGCCAGCATATTCACCCAGATGATATCCCCCGCTTTGCTGAACTGGGGGTGATTGCTAGTATGCAGGGCATACACTGCACCTCAGATGCACTGTTTGCGGAGAAGCGGTTGGGCACCGAGCGGGCAAAATACGGCGCTTACCCGTGGCGCAGCCTTCTGGATGCCGGTGCCGTCGTAACCAACGGGACGGATGCCCCCGTTGAGGATGTGGATCCGATCGAGTCGTACTACGCCAGCGTCACTCGCCGACGAGTGGATCGGTCAGATGTGGTCTTTTTTCCCGAACAAGCCATGAGCCGCGAGGAAGCATTGGTCTCTTATACCGCTGCTTGCGCTTATGCCGCTTTTGAGGAAGATGAAAAAGGCCGACTGGCACCAGGGCTTTATGCCGATCTCACGATTTTGAGCAATAATCTACTCTCTTGCGCAGATGAGGAAATTATGCAAACCGAAGTCCTCATGACCATCGTTGGCGGCAAGATCAAATACCAGAAAAGTAAATAGCATGAAAGTCGATATCCTTGCTGTCGGCGTGCACCCCGACGATATTGAACTGGGCTGCTCAGGTACTCTATTGCGCCATCAAGCACAGGGATCTAGCATTGGGCTACTGGATCTCACGAGAGGCGAGCTGGGCTCCAGAGGCAGTGCCAGTATTCGGACGGCGGAGGCCACTGCTGCTGCCAGCGTGCTGGGCGCCCGCTTCCGAGAGAATGCCGATATGGCTGACGGTTTTTTTCAGCACACAGAGGAGAATCTTCGCAAAATTATCCGCGTTATCCGCATGGCGCAGCCTGACATCGTACTGGCGAATGCTTTGCGCGATCGCCATCCCGACCACGGTCGCGCCGCCAAGCTCATCGCAGATGCCTGCTTTTACAGCGGTTTGGTTAAAATCATCACCCATGATGACCAAGGGCAGGAACAGGAAAAATGGCGACCAAAAGCGGTTTATCACTTCAGTCAAGATAATAATTACCGCCCTGACTTTGTGGTGGACATTACTGACTATTTCGAGCAAAAAATGGCGGCTATTTTGTGCTACACCTCTCAGTTTCATGTGCCTACAGCGGAGGAATATGCCCAAGAACCCAGCACGCCCATCAGTGGCAAAGATTTTTTAGAGTACCAACGAGCCAAGGCAGCTGCTTTTGGGCGCGAAGCGGGCTACATGCTGGCCGAAGCTTTTCAGGTGGAGCGGATGATCGGGGTGGGTGATCTGCGGCAGCTCGATTAATCGGCCAGGAATGCTCAGTTTGGCTCACGCAGGAGCAATGTAATGCCATTTTGAGCAATGCTAAAGCTGAAAATAGTGTTAGCCGAAGCCATTTCAGGCACGCAGCGGGCTAATTCACGACTACTTTGAGCATTGCTGTTAATCGGCAGCTCTTAGTCGGGAACTTCCCAGCCGTAGGAGCGCCAGTCTTCCAGGTAATCTACATCCGATAGGGCGAGTAAGCGCGCCGTTCGTAAGCTAAGGGATTCGGCAGCGGCTAAGGTTTGTTCGGCCACCGCTTCGGTACTCCAAGCGATGGCATTGAACAGGCTGGGGTAAAACCGTTTCATACCTAGGAGGTAGTAACCGCCATCCAGCGCAGGGCCTAGTACCAGATCGTGGGATTCCAAAGCTGCAAAAGCTTCTTCTAACAGTTGGGTGCTCACGCCCGGGCAGTCGGAGCCAATGATGATAGCTTGTTCGCTACCGCCATCAAAGGCTTCCTGAAAAGCATTTTTCATTCGTTCGCCCAAGTCATGGCCTGTTTGCAGTCGCTTGTCGAAGGGAGGGCTAGGCCAGGTGTCTTCAGCAGGAATAAAGTTGGAATAGAAAAGAAGGCGTTGTATATCCGAAAGCGCAGCAGCCTGGGCGCGGGTGTGCTCCATCAATTGATGGTACATTTTGAGTGCTTTTTCATGGCCTACGCTTTGAGCCAGTCGTGTTTTGGTTTGGCCGGCAATCGGGTTTTTTACGAAGAGGAGGAGACTTTTCATTCAACAAAGGTACGAAAGTTGGTAAAGTGCCAAGGTATAAAAGTACTAGAGTTGGCTTTCTGTTTGGTGCCTCTGAGGTACGCATCGGAGATGTTGCTTCGCAACTTGTAATTCAATAACAGCTTGTAGCCAAAAAACCTTGCTTCTAAAAAGTAAAGCTTGCTCCTGCACGTAGTGCCCGCCGACACGCCCGTATGGGTTTAGCAGGGCGCGAGCCAAAAGAATCATAATACCTACCTTTGTCCCATGCCTGATACAAAGCCATTTAGATGAAGACGCTTAACTTACTTTTATTGATAGGGATAATTTTCACAGCCTGTGCGCCCGATGTGCCTCCGCTCAGCACGGAAGAGACTTTGGATGAGCAGCAGCTATTGATACAAGCTTTGGAGGAAAGAAGAGCAGTGGTAGATGCCTTGCTGGCGGATGCTAAGCTTCGGCACGACAGCCTGGCTTTTGAATGCGAGCATACCCGAGATGGGGGGCGCCTGAGCTTTTTCAGAGAGGAGGACGACTTGCGATTATTGCGTTATTCATATTACAATGGAGACCGGCACGGTGGGGTCATCAATGCTTATGTAGCGCATGATAGCTTGTTCTATGCTCATGTTGAGGAAGGTACTTGGTCATTTGATCAGGAGGCTCCACAGGATGATGGCATATTGCATATCAAGGAGGATTACACTGAATACTTCTACTATTATGGTGTTGCAGGGGCGGCTATCCGATGTTTGCAAAAGAATTATATTGTTCGCTCTTCGGTGGAGCTACCCTTGGAATTGGAAAAGATTCAAGCGAATGAAATTAGCTGTGGGGGCGCTCAGGTATTGCAGGCTTTTTTTAGTCGGGTTCGAGCTGTAGAAACGGCAGGAGCCCTGATCGATATCCTATGCACGGATGGTTAAATCCCCCTGCCATCTTATAATCAGGTGACTAAGACAAGGGCTGTTTTTAGACCCTTTCCCCTTATTTTTAGATTTTTGGCAGAAAAAATAAAGCGAGAGCTTAATACTTCCTTCGAAATTTAATTCACCTTTTACGAATTTAAAATATTCATTAACAGTGGTTTATATAAATTCGACGATTAATTTATTTTCACAAATAAGGGAATGTGTTGTTTGCCTTGGGTTTCATTCGGCCTATGTTTGTATTGTCAAACGAAAGCAGCGATCGGCAAATGAGCTGGTCACTTGGAAAAATAGAGAATATCGCTTGTAGTAGTAAGTCACCTTTTTTGTCAAAATTTATGGAAGGTGACTTACTACACAAAGCTCTTTTGCTTGACTACTAACTGATATATCGGGCTTTGCCGCCCGCTTTCACATAAGATTTGAGATTACGATTTTAGCATAAGGTCGTACCGCACTGGGGAGCGCGGTATGACCTTTTCTTTTTTGTGGAAGTAAGGAACGGCTTGACATAAGTTAAATTTGGTAGTAATTTAGGGTTTTACGGTAGAGATTGTACGGAAAATTTGTTTAATTGAAGAAATAGTGCTTTCTTTGTGTTTGTATTTAGGTAGGGGCGGTGTTTTCAAACGTTCCACCATATTAGTCTATCCCGCGCGCTTCCTCAAAGTGCGTCTTTAGTAGTGTTTTGTTTCTTGGCATATTTTGCCGAGCTCAATGCTTTTCCCCTTCAAGTTTGTTTTGCGCCGATGGCGCCACGTTTGTGTACTCGCTTGGGTGGCTTGCTGCTGCTTGGCTCAAAATATTATTCAACGAATTATCATTCCATTATGCCGAAAACAATACTTAAAAACGTGATGCGCCCGATACTATTGGTCGCCTTGCTATTCTCTTCTATCATTTCCCTGACTGCTCAAATCACTGTCGCGCTAGATGGTACCAACCCACTTTGTTTTGGTTTGGCCAGTGGAAGTTTGGTCTCTACGGTCAGCGGTGGCACTTTGCCCTATTCCTATGCTTGGAGCAATGGAGCCACAGCGTCTTTTCTGGAGAACGTTTTAGCTGGAACCTACTCCCTTACGGTAACTGATGGCGCTGGTCTGAGCGGTACTGCAAGTATCACACTGACGCAGCCCGATATGGTGATGTTGGATATAGCGGTTGATCAGGGTTGCCAGGAACCTTTCGTCTTGACTGCCAACGCCAGTGGTGGTGTAAACCCTTTTGTTTACAACTGGTCAACGGGAGCTAATACTCCTAGCATAACCGTCAATAGCGGCTCTTACTGCGTAACTGTAGTGGATGCTAATTTGTGTGGTAGGGTAGAATGTGCTACCGTGGAAGCTAACCCACCAAGTGTGAGTGTGAATACAGGAAATGTGAACTGTTTCGGAGGAGAGGATGGCACCTTGACTGCTACTCCGACGGGGGGAACGCCGCCCTACCTTTATATGTGGAGCAATGGTAGTATTGGACAAACAATAACAGGCCTGAGTGCCGGGGATTATTCGGTAACTTTAACGGATGCCAACGGCTGTACAGCTACTGCGACAGGCTCGGTTATACAGCCCCCTCCGCTGTCTCCTTCCGCTGTAGTCACGAATATACTCTGCCATGGGAATAGTACTGGTGCTATTGATCTGACGGTAACAGGGGGCACGGCTCCTTATACTTATAGTTGGAGCAACGGCGCTACTACTCAAGACCTTATTGATGTCCCTGCTGGCACCTATACGGTTACCGTGATGGATGCGAACAATTGTGATGTGATGCTCTCTATCACTGTAACACAGCCAACTCCATTAGATGTATCAGCCGTAGTGACGAATATCCTTTGTGCTGGCGATTCTACGGGCGCGGTTGATTTGACGGTTAGCGGCGGTATGGCTCCTTATATCTACAGCTGGAGCAACGGTGCTACGACGCAAGATTTGACGAACGTTCCTGCTGGCACTTACACTGGTATGGTCACGGACGCCAGCGGTTGTACAGCTTCTGCTACGGTTACGGTTACGGAGCCAACGCCGATTATGCTATCAGCTGTAGTGACGAATGTGCTTTGTACTGGTGACAGTACGGGCGCGGTTGACCTGACGGTTAGCGGCGGTGTGGAGCCTTACACTTATAGCTGGAGCAACGGCGCTACGACGCAAGATTTAACGAACGTTCCTGCGGGCACTTATACCGGCATGGTCACGGATGCCAACGGCTGTACGGCTTCTGCTACGGTTACGGT
>DAITME010000008.1:44453-83394 GCA_036835305.1 Lewinella sp. | reverse complement strand
TATATATCAACGAGCGCCAATCTTGTAGCTGGCTCACGCTCAGACGGGCACAAGTGCCGGAGCAGTGTTTACCCAAAAGAGCCATGCCCCCCACCCCTGTCAGCCCCGCTTGGGGATCAAAGCCCCTGACTCCGAATGAAGTCACATACCACTAGCCCTTTCCAAAGTCAGCGGCCCTGCACCCTGCTCGGAACACTCTTGTTGGAGGCGCAGCCACTAGAAGCTGATCAGAACTGTGGTGCGAGCCCCCCCCACCACCGCTTTGTCAAAAAAAGCCACAATTATTTTTTATACCCCCCGAAAGCTTGGAAGTGTAAAAGAAAAACACCTATCTTGACCGCACAAAAACTACTTGCTTATGCTACTAGATATCAATCCAGACAACCCACAACAACGCCTCATCGACAAATGCGTATCCATCCTAGAAGAGGGCGGCGTCATCATCTACCCTACTGATACCGTTTACGGAATCGGCTGCGACATTACCAACAAGGAAGCCGTGGAGCGGGTGGCTCAAATCCGAGGAATGGATCCCGGAAAAGCCCTCTTCAGCTTCATCTGCAAAGACATCAGCCAAGTGAGCGAGTATGCCGCCCAGATCAACAACGATGTTTTCCGCGTTATGAAGCACAACCTACCGGGTCCCTTCACTTTCATCCTCAAGGCCAACAATAAAACGCCCAAAATCCTTAAAAACCGCAAAGAAACCATTGGGGTGCGCATCCCCGACAACAAGATCGTGCAAGCACTGGTGGAAGGCTTAGGCCGCCCCATCCTCACGGCCAGCCTCAAGAACGACGACCAGATACTGGAGTATTTCAACGAAGCAGAAGACATTTACCAAGACTACGGCAAAATGGTAGATGCCGTTATCGACGGCGGCCCCGGCGGTAATACCCCTTCCACCATCATCGATTGCACGGGCGATGAGCCACTGCTACAGCGGGAAGGCGCGGGGATTTTGCAGTCCTAGTGAAAAAACTGCCTGCTAGCTGGTCTTCTTTTGCGCTCACGACCTTTGCGGCGATGGCGGCTTTCAGTACCTACTTCAGTATGTACGCCTTCCGCAAGCCATTTACCGCAGCGGACTATGCAGATGCCGACCCGGTGGGTCTGGGGCTGGATTTCAAAATTGCTGTTATCATCGCCCAAGTTCTGGGCTATGCCCTTTCGAAGTTCATCGGCATCAAAGTGATTGCAGAGTTGCAGGCCAGCCATCGCTTCCAGTTTTTACTCGGGCTAGCGGCCTTTGGCTGGTTGGCATTGCTGGGTTTTGCCTATGCCCAAGGCTCGCCTTGGGCTATGTTTTGGCTTTTCCTCAATGGCCTGCCCTTGGGTCTGGTTTGGGGTATTGTCTTTAGCTATTTGGAAGGGCGGCAGACTACGGAGGTGCTCGGCGCTGTGCTCTGCTCCAGTTTCATCGTTTCTTCTGGCGTGGTGAAATCCGTGGGGGTTTGGCTCATTCAGAGCCAAGGCCTGGATGTCTATTGGATGCCTTTTGTAACCGGCGGTATTTTCATGCCCCTCCTCGTGCTGGGCAGCTACTGTTTGGAGCTGGTACCGCCGCCCAACCAAGCGGATATCGACAGCAGAACCCTCCGGCTGCCGATGCTCAAAGCGGATCGGGCGACCTTTTTCCGACGCTACGCACCGGGCTTGGTGGCCCTGATCATTTGCTATGTCTTCATCACGATCTACCGCGATTTCCGCGATAGCTTCGCCGTGGAGCTGTGGACGGACCTGGGCTACGGGGATACCCCTTCTATCTACACCCTAGCGGAATTGCCCATTGCCGTGCTCACGCTGCTGATGCTGGCCCTCACGATGTATATCCGCTCCAACCGGGCCGCTTTCATGCTGTATTTGTTCATCATCTTCGGAGGCAGCTTGATCATTGCGCTAAGTACGCTGGCCTTTGATCTATCGCTTTTAGGCGGCGCTGCTTGGATGGTGCTGGTCGGAGCGGGCTTGTATGTTATCTACATCCCCTTCAATGCTATTTTGTTCGAGCGCCTCATCGCCGCGCTGGGCAGTGTGGCCAATGTCGGCTTCCTCATTTACCTAGCCGATGCCGCTGGCTATGCCGGCAGTGTGATGACGATGCTCTATAAAAATTTCGGGCAGCCCACTCTGAGCTGGCTGAACTTCTTCACTGGCCTGAGTTATGGCGTAGCAGCGCTCAGTGGGCTGGCTACGCTTTGGGCGATTCGGTATTTTGGTAGGAAGATTCCTCTTTCTGCCTCCGCTGAGCCGATGCAGTTGTAAGACAAGTTCGAACTTATCCTACAACTACACCGTCACGCCCGCAAAATCCTGCGCTGTGCCGAGCGGCATCGAGGTGTAAATCCCGTTAAATCCTACCTGCCGCCTGGGCCCAAAACCCCGTCCACATCCTGTTTGCCAAATCCTGTTCATCCTGTAAATCCTGTCTAAATTTTATTGGCTATTGTCGGTTGACTAAGGAGCTTCGAATAAATAACTGTCTTAATCGAGTGCTAGCATTTTCATGGATTTATTGAATTGACGATGGACGAGTGACAATGGGGGTTTTACCTGAAATTGGATAGATCTAGGCCGCAAAGCGGTTTCTAAGATTGCACAATGAAGCTTGTCTATCAAATCGGACACTTACAAACGCGACGTTCCTAAGCTCCTCTTTAGACAAGTTCGCCAACAAGAGTTCTAAAGCTTCTGGCTTCATACAGTACAAGCGATGCTCCGAAGGGCGCAAACCAAGTTGTCGGTACATATTCGTCCTCGGCTGTGTCTATGCTCATCCGAGGCCTGAATATGCGAGAATTTGTTTTGCGCCCCACCCCAAATGTCGTATAGATGTCAAAAACACGTTAAAATAAAAAACACAATTCAATCAAAATCAGTTATTTAGATGGTTAAGTTAAAAATTTTAACATATCCGTTCGCATCTATATTCCACTTTTAAACGTCTCTGTGCTGTATGTCGGATAGAGATGAGGCCGACTGAATAAGTATTAATGGGTGTTCTCATAGTGTGTGGAACCGCTCCGTCGCTCAGCGCTCGGGGCGGTTTTTGTTTACTGGAGGGCTTCCATCGCTTGGGAGCGACTCCTGACCAATTCCCAGGCAAAAAATTCATCTTCCCAACCCAACAGGGTACTGCTTCCTGAGCCCTTATAGTTGAGTAGCCAAGTTTCTAGTATCTGCTTAGCGGCATCGTGCTGTATTGCAAAATCAAGAAAATTTTCCACCTGTATAAGTTGCTCCTCCGTTCTGGCAGGAATAGCGATGATCTTGGCCACCGATTCCTCCCCTTCCAGCAGCCGAATAACGCCAATAGGCCGCACAGGAATCAGGCTGGCGGTTGCTTGGCGCGCACTGAGCAGTAGTACCTCCAGCTCCGTCCCCAGCAGACTATCCCGCTGAGTACCAGGCAGAAAACCACCATTAGCGGGCGAGGGAAGGAAAGTGGGCGGCAAAGATACCCCGTCCTTATCCCTTAGCTGCTCATACGTATTACTGCTGGGTTGATAGCACAACAGCTCTGTACTCCCCGCAGGCATGGTGACTATCATGTTTAAATAATCACCTTCTACTGCCGACAGTTGCTGAGGGTTCTTGACTTTCTCGTAGCTATTTTCCGCACTGTTTTGGCAGGAATAGACCAGAAAAAAGCAGGCTAAAAGCATCAAAAAAGTGTTTTTCATTCGTTCTTGTTTGGAGTAAAGCTTGCCGAGGGTTGGTCGCTCATCCCTCAGACGAGCATGCCACACGGATTGGTTGCTCACGCAGGAGCAAAGATAGCTATTAAAGAGCAAGGAAGAAAACTTGCCGGGTTAGTCGAGCTCTTACTCGACTAGAGGCCCTACGAAGCAGAGGCTTCGTTTCCACAGAAAGCTTGCGCCGGGGCAAACCATCCAAGCCATTTTAAGTGTTCAGTAAAAATAGAATTTTGTTTATGCGCTTATTACTGCTATTTCTGCTTTTTTCAGTTAGCCCTTGGTCTAGTAACCAGGCACAGAAAAGCCCGTCCCTACCGCTGCCTGCCTATCCAATGGTACTTGATACGCTCTTGGCATTGTATTACCCCGACTTGGAAGGGCAGGACTACCTCAGCATCAGTCGCCAGCCCACTGGTTATTATGTGGGAGTACAAAAAAAAGATCAAGTGTATCCCGAAACAATCTTTCCTTTCTGGCTTTCGGGCGATTCAGGCCCCAGAGATCTTCCCTTCAACAAGCGCCAAAGGGAAATCCTGCCCCACTACGCCACCGAAGCCATGGGCGTTTGGCGCATACCGCAGTTCGAACGCCATCTATACTATGGCTACGCCGACTTCACCGTTGATGCCATTCGGCATCTGGAAGACCTGAATACACTCGGCGAACAAGAACGCCTTTGGCTAGCTCGGGCACACGAGGAACACGCCAGCAACCTCCTGAGCAATCAGTATGGCACAGCGGCTCCGAGTCATCGTTTTAAACTCCAGGATGGCCGCCAACAACTCGATGCCAAACAACTCGCTTCCTACCGCATCCACCTCCAAACAGCCATAGAGCACTACCGACAGCTATCGCCCCTAACGGCCACGCCTGTAGGTAGCCCCGATACCAAAGCCGCCAATCTCTACATGAACGGCTACCTAACCCTGCTGCAGTATGCCCAAACAAATGATGCCCTACAGCTCCTGCAGAACATCCCCCTTCAATACGATGCTCACCTGAGTCTGTGCGCCAAACTATTGCTCGAAAGCTGCCCCCGAAATGCCATTCTCATCACGGAGGGCGATAACGACACCTACCCCCTGCTCTACCAACAGCTTATCCACCGCTACCGCATGGATGTACTCGTCCTCAATCGGCATCTCTTGCATTTTCCGCGCTATTTGGAAGTCCTCCGGCAAGGGCTTCAGGTCGGGCAGGCCGTTCATTTTAGTGCCTCCCCCGAGCGCATCGAGCAATGGGGTACGGAGGCTTACTTACCCGGCCCCCGTGGGAAAGTCTTTTCCGTAGAACAAGTGAAGGAAAGCCTACTCAACTTACAAGACTTGCCCACCCCTCAGCAACAACCCATCGCCGCCCTACCCTTCGGAGCCGTACAACTATCCGACAAAATAGATGGCCCCCTCTATCGCCCGGAAAGCTACCTCTTCGGCCGTTCAGACCTTGCAATGCTAGACATCCTTGTCAGCAACTGGGGTAAACGCCCCATCGCCGTAGCTACCACTATACAGCAAGAAAACTTTGCTTACAGCAATTCCTGGCAGCAAATAGGCTTGGCCTATAGCTTGGGCGATGAAAAATCAGCCTACGGCATTGATCTGCCCGGCACCCTCGCCTGGGGCCGATTGCTAGAACAAGCTAGCCCCATCGATACGGCCGGGCAGCAAAGCAGTTTTTACTTAGATTACCTGGAAAAACTCATCCTACGCTCCTGCCAACACCTGCTAGCCATACAGGAAGAGCAGGCGGCCAGAGAACTCATCGATAACTACCTTTCCCATTTACGACGCGATGTTATTTTCAAACGGCTAGGCAGCGAACGCCTGCTCTATCAAATGCACGAACTAGCCTACGACCCCAGCCTGCTAAGCGCCTACGCCAGTATGCTTAAACTTAGTTTAGAAGCCAGCCCCCCAGCGGATAGAGGCCAGCATCACGAGCGTGTACTAGCCACGCTACAGTACTACCTGGAAAAGGGCACTTTCCCCTACGGCTCGGCTTCAGATGTTATTATCAGGCCCTAGCCTTAAGTTTTTTATTACGCCCTTTCAGGGCTTGGCTGCGGGCTTTACACCCTTGCGAAGGGCTGCTCCGTTCGTTTAATGTGGTTCGCCCCTTCAGGGCTTGTTGGTACTTAACATTGTACCTAGTGCTCTGTCAAGGCTAAAACTTTGGGTTGCTCGCGGCATCTTTTGCGGCTATTCTTCGTTAGAGAACCCCTTACATAGTCCCGCTATGCGCGAGCACCTCCGCCTCGATTAGCCACAAAATTCGCTAACGTTCAACCCAAAAATTAACGCTTGACAGACCACTAGGACGATTACGCGAGTTTAATCCGCGTAAATCAATCAAATCTGAGTCATCTGCGTTCTAAATTGTTAACTTAACCTTTTCTTTATCTCTGGGTTCTACTAAAGTTCGCTACCTTTGCAGCCTCAAATAACCATATATGAAAGTGCATAACTTTTCCTCTGGCCCCGCTATTTTGCCCCAGGAAGTATTCGAAGAAGCCGCCCAAGGCGTGCTCAATATCAATGGCAGTGGCTTATCGATCCTAGAGATCAGCCACCGTTCTAAAGACTTCATCGCCATCACCGACGAGGCCATCGACTTGGTGTATGAGCTGCTTAATATTCCGAAAGACGACTATGCTGTCATCTTTATCTCTGGCGGTGCAAGCAGCCAATTCTTCATGGCGCCTATGAACCTCCTCAACGAAGGCGAAACCGCAGGCTATCTCAACACTGGTTCTTGGTCCGACAAAGCCATTAAGGAAGCCAAGGCATTTGGTAAAGTAGAAGTACTAGCTAGTAGTAAAGAAGATAATTTCACCTACATTCCTCAGGGATACACGGTTCCTGCCGGCTTGAAATATCTTCACCTAACGAGCAACAACACTATCTTCGGCACCCAGATGCACGAATGGCCGGATACAGATGCGCCCATCGTTTGCGATATGTCGTCTGATATATTCAGTCGCGAACTACCGATCGAAAAATTCGGACTCATCTATGCGGGTGCGCAAAAAAATATGGGGCCTGCGGGAACAACGCTGATAATTATCCGCAAAGATCTACTGGGCAAGGTGGATCGCCACATCCCCACGATGCTCGATTACCGCACCCATATCAACAACGGTTCTATGTTCAACACGCCGCCGGTATTCCCCATCTACGTCAGTATGCTCACACTGCGCTGGCTGAAGAAAAACGGTGGGGTGGCAGCTATGGAAAAAATAAATAAAGCCAAAGCGCAGCTGCTTTACGACGAAATTGATAACAACCCCCGCTTCAAAGGAACTGTAAAAGATACCTATAGCCGCTCGATGATGAACGTTACCTTCGTACCAACCGATCCTGAAGACGAGGCCAAGTTCATGGCAGCTTGCAAGGCTGCGAAGATCAGCACCATCAACGGCCACCGCAGTGTGGGAGGCTTCCGCGCCAGCATCTACAACGCGATGCCACAATCCAGCGTGGAGCACCTCATTGATGTAATGCGCAATTTCTAGGAATCTACCTTCCTACTAGCATAAAGGCCGGCCGAAGAAACACTCGGCTGGCCCTTATTTTTTCTCTAAGAACGTCGCGTTTATTAAGTGTCCGACTCCAATTTTTAATTCAATAGGCACAGTCCCAAAATCCAAACCAAGCCCTAGCATGCCAAATCATTGTCCATTGTCCCTCGTCCATTGTCAATTCCGTAAATCCATTGAAAGCCTTGGCACTCGATTAAAATTGTTATTTACTCGAAGCTTCTCAAACCCTGCTCAATTCGTTCAATAACTGCTCCAGCGTCCAGCCAACATCATACTCCAAGCTGGCCATAGATTCTTCTAGCGTGCGGATGAGCTGCCCTACCAAACCTTCGCTAGCAGGGCCTTCGGACAAGCGCAGCAAATAAGTGAGCAAAATCGCTTCCAGTACTGCTTGCTGTTGTATTGTCCATTGCACTGATTCTGAAGTACTTGGCTCGTTCAGTGTAATCAATACTTGCGAGAGAGCAAAGCTCAACAGCAGCTGCCGATCCTCCTCCCCTTCCTGTCCAGCCAGGTGAACAACCCATTGCGGGCGGAAGCGAATAGCGGCCATCCCTTCGCGAATGAGGAGCAGGAAGGTGGAGGCAGGCAGTGGCCGTTCTAGCTGCGCAGCTTGGATGCCGTCTATAATAGCAGCTAGTACGATGCGCACAAAACCGCGTGCTACCCAAGCAGCTTGCTGCATTACTTCCTGGAAGACAATTTCCAAAATCGCCAGCAGCTCTTCCTCTTGCATCTGCGGCCGCCAGCTATCATCGGGGTGGCGTTGGGTAAGGACCTCCAGACTCTGCTGTAGCGCCATTACCAAAATGGCCTGCGCACTGCCGGGCGGCGGCTCCAGAAGCAAGTGCCCATGGCCTCCTCCTATGCGAAGTGCCAGGCGCCATACCTCCGGCAATAGCTTCCCCAGCGGTAAATTAGCAGCTCGCAAACTAGCGGCCAAATCGCGGATGATCCGCTGGAAAAGTTCTGGTTCAACGACCCATTCTGGATGCAACTCGATGGCAGGTAAGATGGCGGCGATTAGCCTATTGGCTTGAGCCGCATCGAAAGGCTGGTCGTGGCGATAATCGTAGGTAGCCAATACGAAATCCAGCAACAATAGGCCCTTTTTGTTGGGGTATCGGTACAATAAATCCTCGACGGTGAAGCGCAGTAGGTTGTCGAGTAAGACCGTTCTTTCAGCAGGGCTGCTGCTATCGGGATAGACAAAACTCACGACCATATCGAGCAGGTGACTCAAGAGGATTTTCTCGTGCGTATCGCTTGTCCAGCGCACAGCGGTGAGGAGTTCTGGTGCTTGTAGCGAGGCGCGAATACCGTTCCAGACCACCATTTCCAACACTTGCGGGCGCAGCCGCTCGCCTACTTGAATTTTAGCGAAGCTGTCCATGGTAGCTTGCAGGACGGCTCGCCAGATCGTCTGTTCTCCTTGCAAGGCTAGCAACCAGTGGTGGTCGTTGAGTAGGCGCTCGAGTAGCAGCTCCCCGCTAGCCAGCAACCTTTCTCCGCTGAGGTAGGGTCGCCAGGGACCATGAGCATTTTCGCCGTGTACAATGAGCAGGAATTCCGCCAAGGCTTCTGCTACCAAATAGCGGGGGGGCGATTGATCGGCTTGAACGATGAGGCCGGCGTTCTCGGCAGTGATTTTCAGGCAAAGACGAATAAGCTTGCCCAACCACTGCGGCTGACCAAAAATACTGGGCGAAAGGCGCGTTGCCAGCTGGCTCACCAAACTGGATAACGCTTCGTCTTGGGTGATTAATTCAGGATACGTTGCTAGAACACTTAGCCCCAACTGCAGCAATTCCTCGGCATCCAAGCGGCCGTAGTGGCCAGCACCGTCCGGTGGGAAGCCGTAGCGAATAACCAACTCCAAGACGCGTAGCCCTTGCTCGTTGGGCTGAACGGCTAGGGCCGATCGGAGTGTAAATTGCAAGAGCCGTTGCAGCTCCATCCGCCTAGCAGCTGGGTGCGTCACTGTATTATTTAAAGTAGCAGAAACGATCAGCCGCAGACTGCGCCGCAGCAGCATTTTCTCATCCTGATCCTCAAAAAACTGCAAACTTGCTAAAAGGCCGGCGTCTTCGCTGAAGGCCACGATCAGTTCATCCAACACGGATAAGAAGACCGCAGACCCCAGGCGCTCCTGAGCGGGTGCGGCAGCTAGGCCATCAATGGCCGTTAGCAAGAGTGTTCGCAGCAGCGTTCGGCCGCCTACTTCTTCGGTGATCCATGCAGGGTTTTGGGCGGTGATCTCCAGTATTTTATTCAGCAGGCCTAGTAATTGTTCGCCCTGCAGTTGTGGCCGCCAAGCCCCCGTGGTGTCGCCACTGAGGGCAAATAGCGTTTGCTGAGCAGCCGTGAGCAATATGTTCCGAACCCCTTGGCCTTCTGGGCGCCAGAGCTCCGGCAGATTGTGAGCGGAATGAAACAAGATTAAGCGGGCAATTTCAGGCAAATAAGCTGGCTGCTGGAAAGAAGACTGGGCCAAGGCACCGCTTACCCCCTCGATAAGCTGTCGGAAACCTTGTTGGTTATTGATGAGCTGTGGATAGGCCGCCACGACGCCAAAAGCCGTTTGCAGCAGCCGATCTAAATTGTCTCTGTTCAATCCAGCCGCTACGTTGAGGCTATCGGGGTCTTGGATGAGCACTTCCAGCAACACGCTGCCCGTTTGGCGAATGAGTTCAGTCGCTCCGCTGTTTAGATCGGTAAAAAGGCTGCTGGGCTGGGCAAAAACGTAGCCAGCAGCGTTGCTGACTACCGAACGAAGGATGATGGGAGCCCAACGCAGGGCGCTTACCTCTTGGCGGGCGTTCAGTCCTTGCAAACGTTCACTCAGATCGCTTGCGATACCCGAGGCGGCTATTTGGATGAAGGTTTGGATGTGCTCGTCAGCACGAATCTCCTCACTCAGTTCAGCGGTAGATTCAGCGGCAGCAACAAAAAGCAAGGGAAGAATGCGCTGCATTCTGGCTTGCATCAAAGGCTGTTGGGAAAAGGGAATTTGGTCTAAGGCTGTCAGAAAATGAAACATCACCTTTCCCAAGGAAGATTCTCTGTTAACTGCGCCTGGAACTTGGTGGAAATAATCAATGCCCAATTCCACCAGTGTGCCAGCTACCGTTTGCAGCGGCGAAGTACCCGACGCCAGCCCGCGCTCCCACTGCCGAATACGCAGCATGCTAGCCAACTCTTCGGCACTAACCTGATCGACAGAAAGGCTCCCCTCGTTCCCTGCTTGAAGCGTGAGGTAAAAGCGTTTGAAATAATCGTAGTACATCCCGCGCTCCAATTCCGTCAGGGGGCGGGGATGCCGGGGGTCGCTGTCGCGCTCATGCAAACTGCGCAGGTGCTCAATCTCGTCTAAAAAGCGCGCACCGCCTTTGTAAGTATCTCTATCAGCGAAGAAGGTCCGCGCTAGTTGTAGGTCTTGCGCCAAGGTGATAAAACGGGGCAAGGGCAGCACGATCGCCCTAGATTTCAAACTCTTGGCGTAGGCCTGCCGGGTATTGCGCCCCAGCCGAATAGCCGCGTTGATAGCGAAGAGGATAGTTTCAGCAGTAGTCTTCATGGGAGGGCAAGTTAAGACTTTTTTTTTCAAAAAAAAGTCTTAACTTGGTTTAGAGATATTTGCCACCTTAACAAACTCGCTTACATCTTCTTGTGTTATCTGACTTTTTTGACCAAGCTCGACATAACGAAAATAGGACGTTGCTAAGGCTTGGAGTTCTTTATCTCCTCCGCCCCTTTCTCCGCAATCATATAAACAGCAGCATTGGTATTACCAGAAACGATGCTAGGCATAATAGAGGCATCCACCACGCGCAGCCCACCCAGCCCCCGAACGCGGAGTTGCTCATCCACCACAGCCATTTCGTCTTGGCCCATCTTGCAGGTGCCCACCGGGTGATAAACCGTTTCTACCCATTGCTGTATGTGCTCCCAGAGGCGCGCTTCGCTTCGGCCACCTACAGGGTGAAGGATTTCTTTGCGATAGGCATCGAAAGGGGAGGCTTCCAAGATTTCCAGTGCCTTTTTGGCGGCATACAGCATTACTTCTTGGTCGGCTTCGGTGGAAAAAAACCGGGGCTGTATGCGAGGCGCCTCCCATGGGCTGGCACTGCGCAGTGTGAGCGCGCCCCTGCTTTGCGGGCGCAGTAAAGTAGGAAATATACTAAAGCCATCCTGCCTAGGGTAAGTAGCCACATCGTGGAAGTCTAGTGCTTTCCGTCCTACTTGAAAACTGGTATAGTGTAGCTGGTAATCTACTCGGCCGGAGCTTTGCGGGGAAGCGCCAAAGGCCAGCGCCTCCAGCGGGCCTTCCGTGAGGGCACCGCTTCTAAGTGTATAATATTGTAGCAAATCCATTGCTTGGCGCAGTGGTTTCAGGTGATGGTTCTTGCCCTGCTGCCGACGGGAAAGCGCACTAAAGGGAACAAACAAATGGTCTTGAAGATTTTTCCCCACACCTGGCAACGCGTGTAAGCAGCTAATACCGTGCTGAGCCAATTCTTCCTGATCGCCAACTCCCGACAACAACAAGAGTTGGGGCGACCCAAAAGCACCCGCCGAAAGAATGACCTCCTTCGTGGCGCGGTATTCTTGTGCTTGCTGCCCCCGCTGACCAGCCAAGACCCCACAGACGCGATCTTTACTGATCAGCAAGCGCTGTGTAGGGGTATGAGTCAGCACCCGAAGATTGTGGCGATGCATCACTGGGTGCAAAAAGGCCGCAGCTGCGCTGTGTCTTTTGCCAGCTTTGATGTTGAACTGCAAATCTGCTACCCCTGCCTGCTGTTCCCCGTTGTAATCCGGATTGAATGCCAGCCCCATCGTTTGAGCCGCTGCTATAAAGGCAGCGGAATAGGGACTCGCTTTATTGGGCAAAAAACTGACATGCAGCTCCCCCTCCTTACCGTGGTAAGCATCCGTAAAATCTTGATTATTCTCCGATTTCCTAAAATAAGGCAATACCGAATCATAATCCCAGCCCTTATTGCCTGCCTTTGCCCAATCATTGAAATCTTCGGCATTGCCGCGTACGTAGGCCATGGCATTGGTACTGCTGCTGCCACCTAGCACTTTTCCGCGTGGCATATAAATTTTCCGATTCCGCAAAGCAGACTGCGGCTCAGACCAGTAGCCGCCATCCACCGCCGAACGGTGGAGCTTGGGATAAGCCCCGGGGATGTGGATGTAAGGATGCTTATCCGGGCCTCCTGCCTCCAACAAGAGTACTTGATTGGCAGGGTCTTCCGACAAACGATTGGCCAATAGGCAGCCCGCACTTCCCGCGCCAACGATGATATAATCGTAGGTCATTTATGCCCAGCTTTTGATGGTATTTTTACCCAATTGATACATATGCACCTCGTCTGGCCCGTCTGCTAGGCGCATGGCTCGCGCATAGAGCCAAAAAGCCGCCAGAGGCGTATCCTGACAAACACCCATCGCGCCATGGGCCTGTATAGCGCGGTCAATGACAGTAGCAGCCATCCGAGGGGCTACAATCTTGATCATCGCGATTAAGTCCTTGGCACCTTTGCTACCGTATTTATCCATCGCATCCGCAGCCGAGAGGGTAAGTAAACGCGCTTGCTCTATATCGCAGCGCGACTGGGCAACATCCTGGCGGATACTGCTGTAGCTTTCCAATTTTTTGCCGAAAGTGCTGCGCTCGTTCACTCGCTGGCACATCAACTCCAAAGCGCGCTGAGCCGCCCCAACGAGTCGCATACAATGATGAATTCGCCCAGGGCCCAAGCGCCCCTGGGCGATAGCAAAGCCCTGGCTCTCCCCCACCAAGAGATGATCGGCGGGAACAAGCACATCCTGTAGTAATATTTCCGCATGACCCACAGGCGATTCCCAGTCGCCAAACACCCGTAGGGGGCGTACGATCTCCACGCCTGCTGCTTTGGCAGGAACCAGGATCATGCTTTGCTGCAAATGCCGATCGGCAGTGGCATCTGTCTTGCCCATAAAGATAAAAAAATCCAAGTGCGGATGAAGCGCACCCGTGGACCACCACTTTCGGCCATTGATGCGGTAATAATCACCTTCACGTACAATACTACTGCGAATATTGGTCGCATCGGAAGAGGCGACATCTGGCTCGGTCATCAGAAAAGCCGAGCGACTACGCCCCTCCAGTAGCGGTGCTAAGTAGCGGGCTTGCTGCTGTGGCGTGCCGTATTTGGCCAATACTTCCATGTTACCCGTGTCGGGCGCGGAACAATTAAATACCTCCGAGGCCCAAGTCACGCGCCCCATGATAGCCGCCAGCGGCGCATACTCCAAATTGCTAAGCCCCGGACTAAAATCACCGTAGGCGGGTGGTAAGAAGAGGTTCCATAAGCCTGCTGCTTGGGCTTGTGCTTTCAATTTCTCCATAGGCGGAAAAGCCTCCCAAGGATGGGCATGCACAAAATCGTTGTAGGCCTGCTCTAGTGGATAGATATGCGCTTCCATGAACTGGATGAGCCGCGCCTGGTAGTCGAGCGAGCGAGGGGTGTAGGAAAAGTCCATTTGTCAATTGATTAACCAGCCATTAAATATCCGCCATCGGCTACAAAGACGCTAGCCGTGCAATAAGAGGAAGCCGAGGAAGCTAAGAAAACTGCCAAACCAGCCATTTCATCAGGCTGCGCCATGCGCCCCAAAGGCAAGTGGCGCTCTACTTGCTCCAGCAGTTGTTGGTTGGACCAAATTGCCGAACTAAACTTGGTCTGTATCAGGCCCGGACAGATCGTGTTGCTGCGGATACCAGCAGCGCCCCATTCCTTGGCTTGTGCTTGGGTAAGCGCAATCAAAGCAGCCTTGCTGATGCTATACATACCCAAACCCACCGAAGGCTTTTGGCCTTCAACCGATGCGATGTTGATAATAGAACCACCTGCCCGGGCAGCCATGTAGGGATGGCATAGGTTGGCCAACAACATACAGGCCTTGACGTTTACCTGCATGATCTTGTCAAAGGTGCCGCTCTCCGCCTCCGTCAAAGGGCCAAAAACAGGGTTGGTAGCTGCATTGTTCACCAGTATATCTACGCCGCCGTGGGCCTGAACAGTATGCGCTACCAAAGCCGCCAGCTGCTCCTCGTCTCCTACGTGGCAGGCAAAGGCTGTGGCGGCGTATCCGGCAGCTTGTATTTCCTGTGCCACCGCATCCACAGCGGCTTGTTGGCGGCTACTCACCACTACGGTGGCACCAAACTCAGCTAGCGCCACTGCAATACTTTTCCCTATTCCTTTGGAGGCGCCCGTGACAATAGCCACCTTGTTGCTTAGATCGAAATTTGCTTTATTCTTACTCATGCCGCAAGATAATCTTTTTCAGAGAATTTGGAAGATCGTCTTAAAAAAAGCTTGGCTCTATTTCTTCCGCACGGCTCCCGCCTCCGGCACTTATCTGCGAAAAACTAAAGAGCCGAAATGGATAAGTCTGTTCCGTGCTTCTTCTTAGTGCGCGGATGAAGCCCCTGTTTTTTTTTGCAATTATGCGGGAGCAAGGCCTGCTGAAAAGAGCCATGTTTTCAAGGTGGCAAGCGAACTTATTTGGTAAAAAATTGGCAAAAACCATTTTTTTGGCACAAAAATGCGTTCGGAGCTTAGTAAAATATGTACTTTGTCGGTTGATTTTAACTTTAACATTTTCGCCCATCAGTATGAAGTACTGCATTACACTGATTATCAGCTTTTTCTTTAGTAGTTGGCTGGCGGCACAAGCCCCTGCCAACGACGAATGTTCCACTGCCACCGACCTAGGAGTAGCACCTTTTTGCGATGCCAGCATGGTGTTTAGCAATGTGGATGCCACCGATAGCAATATTGGCGATTTCAACGTACCGAGTTGCTACGCCAACGGGGTGGTCAACCGAGATGTTTGGTTCTCTTTCACCCCCTCTGATACGATCTCCGACTATCGCATCAGCATCACTGGCAACAGCAGTGGGCAGGCAGCTATTGCTAACCCGCAGCTTACCGTCTATCGGGGGCTTTGCATTGAGAATGGCCTGGCAGAACTCATTTGCGCAGATGCGGAGCCCGGTAGTAGCGAAGTGAGCGTGGATCTATTCCAGCTTACTTTTGGTGTGACCTATTACCTGCGGGTGAGTGATGCCTCCCCCACTGCCACGCCCAATTCGGGCGGCTTTAATGTTTGTATAGAGCAACGCCCGCCCATCAACCTAGTAAGCGAAGGTGGCTCTACCCAGTGCTCGGGCTTGCTCTACGATAGCGGCGGCCCCGATGGCAACTACGGCAACAACGAGGACTTTACCTATGTCATCTGCCCCAACCAGCCCAACAACTGCATCAACTTCACCTTCACCTACTACAATCTGGAGTATGAAGGCGGCGAGATCATCACCATTTTTGATGGCGACAACAGCAACCCAGGCACCCCCGTGCTGGCCACCATCGGAGGTTTTAGTACAGGGGACGGCGGCGCCGTATGCTTCCAAACAGCGGCTTCCAGTGGTTGTATTACCATTCGTTTCCAATCGGATGCAACCGTTAATATGGAGGGTTTTGAAGCCAGCTGGGAATGCTCTGTTTTCCCTTGTGAAGAAATTCTCCCCATCACTGTTGATTTGGATGTAACGGAAACACAAATAGCCAATGCCATCCGAGCGGCCGAGACCACGCTCTCCGTGGTAGATATCAACTGCCCCCCTGGCGCCATCGGTATTTTCAATGCCGATAATTCCGATCTAGGACTTGGCCGGGGTATTATCCTGGCTACGGGGGATGCCGACTATGCTATTGGCCCTAATACCAGTACGGGTGCTGGAGGCGGTGGCTTTGGCGGGCCAGGCGATGCTGATCTCGACAGCCTCTCGGTACTCTTTGGCGATGGCAACCCGTCTTTCGATGCCTGCGTCTTGGAGCTAGATGTTTTTGCCAACACAGACGAATTGGTCTTTGAGTACGTCTTTGGATCGGAGGAATACCCCGAGTTTGTTAATTCGTTCAACGACATCTTCGCCTTCCTCATTAGCGGGCCGGGCATTGAAGGGCTTCCACAGCTCAACAACCAACGCAATATTGCCGTGCTGCCCAACGAATCGCAAACCATCGTGCAAATCGATAGCGTCAACAACGGCTTTAATTACCAATACTATCGCAACAACGAGCTGGGGCAATCGGTAGAATATGATGGACTTACCAGCGGTTTTCTTGGTCGCAAAAAAAGTCTCACCGCTCGGGCAGATGTCATTCCCTGCAACACTTACCGCCTGAAACTAGCCATCGCCGATAGGCAAGACAATGTCTGGGACTCGGGTGTATTCATTAGCGATATCAAAGGTGGCGCCCCGGAAGCCTTTGTGGATTTCGCTAGCGGCATCGACTACCTCGTGGAAGATTGCGTAACGGTGGCCGACACCCTGATAATCCAGTTGTTTAACAATCAAGACTCGATTATTCGCTATCAGGTACAGGTATTGGGTAGCGCTACCCCCAACGAAGATTATATTATTGATGGCCTACCAGAAATCATCGAATTTGTCCCTGGCGAAAATGTGTTCCGCTTCCCAATTACGGTCTTGAGCGATCTGATAGACGAAGGGGAGGAGGATATCATCATCAATTTCGTGATCGATTTCGGTTGTGGGGCCACTGTTGTCTCTTCGCTCACTATTCCCTTGCGCGACCGTCTGGACGTGAACATCAATACTGGCAGAGACACGGTCGTATTTTGCGCGGGAGAAGGCATTGGCCTGATTGCGGAGGGTGCGGCTACTTACTCCTGGACGCCAGCGGAGATTTTCAATACGCCTTTCGAGGCCGTCGTTTTTGCTACCCCCTCCAGCAGCACGCTGGTACAGGTAGTGGGTGCATTGGGTAACTGTACCGATACAGCCTTCGTTTTTCTCCGGGAAGTAGATCCTATCATCGAAATCCTGAATGGCGACAGCCTGAGCCTCTGTAGGGGCGATACCATCCAACTCCTACAAACCAACAACCTGGAAAATAGCAACATCACCTGGTCGCCTACTTTTGGTATCGTGAATGGTGCCAACACCCCCAACCCTTTGATTGCTCCGCTTTTCAATACGAATTACGTAGTGCAAGTGGAACTCGAGGGTTGTATAGTGTCTGATACCATCGCGGTGGATGTAGATGTGCTGGCAGTTCCTACGCTGATTGGTGATACGACCATTTGTGAGTCTTACCCCATTCAGCCAGCTAGTGTATTCGCTTTTCAGGGCGAAACCGTTTACAGCTGGATGCCTGAAGCGGATTTTGTAGATCCAACAGACCCCGAGTCTATCCTCAACCCTGTGCTTTCCAGCCAAGAATATACGCTGATTTCCACCAGCCTCAACGGCGCGTGCGCCGATACGCAAAGTGTAGTGATTGGCGTTATTCCTTCTCGTATTCGTATCCTCAACCCCGACACGGTGGAAGTCTGTGCTGGTTTCGACCCCATTACCTTACAAGCAGCCGTCTCGCCGGAAGGCGGCTCGCCCATTAGGTGGTCTCCGCAAGGAGGCGCACAAAGTCCGAATACGGGCCCGAATTACGTTGTACAGCCGGGCATCAGTGTGCGTTACTTTGCTCGCTATACGGTGAACAATTGTCCACAAATAGATAGTGTGCTGGTGAAGGTGGACTCCCTGCCGCGCATGGACATCACGGCAGACCCTTTCAAAGATCCTTATTGCCAAGGTGATACTTTCTTCCTCCGTTCCCCCATTTATGATGTAGGAGACTTCCCGGGCATAGAACACCGTTGGTTTGATACCCCAGGTATTCAGACGGGCGACTCGCTCTACAATGCCTACGTTATTGCTCAGGATACTTCGCTCTTCTTCCGCGTCACCAACAACGGTGCTTGTGTGGACACGAGCAGCATTCAGATCAATGTCGTAACGCCACCGCCCTACACCCTCACCCCACTAGATACCAGTATCTGCCCTGGGCAAAGTGTACAATACGAGTTTATGTTCCTAGACGGAGCCATGGGATCGCTAGAATGGATGGGCGGCGAAGGCAGCCTAAGTTGTACCGATTGCTTTTCTCCTGTAGCAACGCCCAGCCAGTCCACAACCTACAACATAGAAATAACGGCTGAAGGCTCCGACTGTACCTTCCCGCTGCAAGCGCGCATCAACCTCATCCCAGCACCAAATCCGCTGGTGAGTGGAGATCGGCTTATCTGCCAAGGAGAAAGCCTGCAGATGCTCCTCAGCCCTAGGGAAGCCGGCGTGGTCTATCGACTCACCGGGGGCGGTTTGGATACGGACAATCCCTTCACCATTTTAACGCCCACCTCCGAAACGACCTACACCCTCACGGCTACCAATGCCTGTACCACGGTGGTCAGAACCGCTACCATTCGCGTTGCGAATATCATTGATTTAGAGATCGAAGGAAATGAGGAGGTATGCGTGGGTGATCTAGTAAGCTTCCAGAGTAATGCGGCGGTGCCAGCGGGCATCACAGAAAGTTTCTCTTGGTTTGTCAACGGCGCTTTCCAAAGCAATAACCCTACCTTCTCCTTCGAAGCTACCGAGCCTGGCAACTTCAATATTCGACTGACCTACGTCAACGACTGCCAAACTAGCAGCGCCACCGCGACCGTAATGGTGCGCCCAGCCCCTAGCCTAGAAGTAACGCCCGTGCGCACGATTTGCCAGGGCGAATCGGTAGCCCTCAACCTCGCTCCCAATGCGGCTACCACCACCTACATCTGGTCTGGCAGCGATGGATTTAGCAGCACACTCGCAGCGCCCACGGTGAGCCCCACGCAAACTACTACCTACACGGTGACAGCCTCCTCCGACGCTCCCTGCGACCCGATTACTAGTTCCTTCACCATCGAAGTAATTGAGCCTTACACCCTGACGGTGGATTCTGAGCAGTTTATCTGTTTTGGTGGTAGTACGACAATAAGTGCAACCGTATTGCCTGCTGGCACCGGTGGTATTTTCTCTTGGTCAGGCCCTGGTATTGTGACAGAAAACGGCAATCAAATTACCGTCATGCCCTTCGAGACTAGCAGCTATAACGTTAGTTTTCTAGATGCGGCTGGGTGCTTTGCAGCTAGTACCGCCACTACGGTTGTGGGTGTCTATGACAGCCTTCCTACCCCCGATATAGTAATCAGCTTCGCCAATGGTATGCCAGTAGATTCCAGCGTCTTTGGTGGCTCCGAGCTGCTGCTGACGGCTAGTGACCCACCTGCTGGTTTTACCTATACTTACACCTGGTCCTCGGAGGCTGGCAATGGGGAGGGACAGACTTTCGAGAGTACCGTCCCCAATCCGATGGACTCTACCACTGTAATCTACAACCTTACCGTTACCAGCGAGCCAGGGGGTTGTACGGCTACGGCCAGTATTGCCATTAAGGTATTCGAAATCGATTACAAAATCCCCAACCTCATCAGCCCCAACCGCGATGGTATCAACGATGGTTTCCGGGTGTTCTACAATGGCACACTAGAAGGTTTCCAACTCATTATCTTTAATCGTTGGGGGCAGCAAGTCTTCTCCAGCAACAACCCAGAAGAAGTATGGGATGGCCGCCGTGATGGCGTAGATCAGCCCATGGACATCTATCTCTATCGCGTCCGCTTCCAACAAAACGGAATGGATGTGTCGGAGGACGGTGAGTTTACACTGGTGCGCTAAGCCTTCTAGACAGTGATTTAGGCAAAAGCCTGAATCATTGTCTGATTAGGATGTCCTCCAATAGCAGAGGGCGGCCTTTCCGATCCTCTAGGCGATGTAGGAGCTTGAGGAACAAGATAGCTGTGATGTAACTATCTCCTAGTGCGGTATGCCGATCGCTCAGCGGGATGCGAAACTGCCGAGCCAAGTGATCCAAGCTATAAGCATCGTCGGGGGTATAGTAAGCAGCCGGTTGTAGCTGCTTGGCCATGTGCACGGTGTCGGCACCTACGTTCAGCAGTTTATAGCCTCCAAAGCGCTGAATCGCCATGTCCATCATGCTTCTATCGAAGCCAAGGTGATGGGCCACCAACACACATCGCTTGGGCAGCCAGTCTAGAAAAGATATTAAAGCCTCCGATTCCGAGAGGTAGGTATGAAAGCCGGAAGCTGGCAATATACCATGAATGCGCACCGCCTCTGTTTTTTTGAAAGCCAAATCAGGGTTGAGGAAACAGGCGAAAGGACTATCGGTCTTGATGAGGTCTCCCTGTACCTTTATTGCGCCGATGCTCACCATGCGATCTGTCCGAGGGTCTAAGCCCGTTGTCTCGGTGTCATACACTACAAAGGGGATGTCTGCCACGGGTGTATCTAGCGGAATCGCTTGGAAGCCCTCGAAATACGCTCGGTACCAATCGGGCATATCCGCTGCTGCGGGCGGCGTACCCTTCTTAGCCAACTTGGTTTGTATCCAACCCAACCATCCAGCCATTAGCGTATAAAGTTTATTTGAAAACGAACTTCCAGCAACTGCTGTATTTCCTGAATCGGGTTGAAGGTATTGCGCAGTAAAACCTTCTGGAAACGCCCGAGCTCGGTGGGCTTCAGGTAGCGGCCATTGTCTTCGCGCTTAAGGCCAATACGCGCCCGCATCCGCACGAGTATTTCATAGGCCTCGGCGGCGGCTAGGTAGAGTTCTTCATTCTGGGGTTCCAGCGCTGCCAGTGCTTTGAAGCGCTGAATGGTATTGTTGACGCCGCCTTTTTTAGCTTGTAAAATCAATACCCTAGCTGCATCGGTGAGAGGCATCATGGCGCGACCCTTCAAATCAAATTGATCTTTGTATTCGCCAGAGCGCTCCACCATGAAATTCCGGAAAAAAGTAAGGGGCGCAGGGTTTTGCAGCGCTGCCCGAGCTAGAAAAGCTTGGAAGATCGTGGTCTGCTCCAGCTCGTTGAAAATATGGTTGGTGAGGCCAGCCGTGAGGCTGGCATCTCCATAAATACAGCGGTAGTCGAAAAAAACAGAAACATGCAGGATGTTTTCCGATTTGGGGTCTTTCATCCACTGAGTAAAGATCTGCTTCCAGCCGCTGGTGGGTAAACACCATTTAGGATTGGAGGCCATCATATTGCCGCTACAATAGGCATAGCCTACCTGATAGAGCTTTTCAGTTACGAGCTGGGCCATTTCTACAAAGTAAGCTTTGGCCTTTCCGTGTTGTCCTTCGGGGAGGTCTTCAAAAACCAGGGCACTGTCTTGGTCTGTCCGCAACAATTGTTCACCCCGCCCTTGGCTTCCGAGGCTCATCCAAGCATAGCGACAAGGCGGTTCGCCCGCATCTTGCGCCAGCATATCCTTGATGCTAAGGCGAATGCAGCGGCTGATGATCTGGTCGTTGATCTCCGTCATGATCGCCATAATATAAGTGATGCTGACTTCCTGCTCGAGGTACTGCCGCAATAAACCTTCGGCGCGGATGCGCAGCTCCCGCAGATATGCCACTGTTTTTGATCGGCTGATTTCCCGCACCAGTACTGCTGGATTATTGCCCGAAAGCACCAGCAAATCGTGTTCGCTGATCACTCCAAGAATAGGGCTTTGGTCGGTGCCGTCTTCGGTTACGATAAGGTGATGAATGTTGTATTTCACCATAGCAATCTGCACTTCCGCCACCACTACATCGCGGGAAATACACACCACGGGGTAGCTCATGACTTCTTTAATAGGTCGGTTGCGGCCATACAGGCCAGTGGCTACATTGCGGCGGATGTCTCTATCGGTTAGAATTCCTACCGGGTGTTGCTGCTCATCAACGATGATAATAGATCCCACATCTTGCTCGCTCATAATTTCAGCTGCTCGGTAGATGGGGGTATCGGGCTGGCAGGTAACGGGGTCTTTGGCTCTTTGTACGGACTGTAGCTCCAGCAAGCCGCCTACCGCAAAGGAAGTGTCCGTAGCTGCGATGACGGGAGCGGTAGCGGTCTCGCGGCGAATATTTCGGGCCCCGGCCATCATAGCCGCCAAGTAGAACACTACCTTTGGGTATTTCACGAGATTTTCCCGCAAGCCTTCCGTTTGAATGGCATAGATCAGCGACTCTTCAGCGGCGCGGGCTCGGAGGTGGTAGTTATCACCGGCTAGGAGCGGCCGGATGCCAAACAGCTCCCCTTCTGCACAGCGCTCCACGAGCACCTCCTGGCCCGTTGGGGTGATCGACAGCAAATCTACCGCGCCTTCCCGGACGACAAAAAAGCCGTTCTTGGGTGGCTCCCCCACATCAAAGATCAGCTTGCCCGCTGGCAAATAGAGCACCTCTACCCTAGCACTCCAGTGCAAGAGATCCTCCTGGTCTATTAAATTGAAGGGCGGGATATCCTTGAGGAAATCATAGATCCGCCTAGCGATCGCGTTTGTGGCCATGCGGTAAAGTTATACTTTTTATTGCAAGCCATTGCTGAAAAGTTGGGAAGGTGTAAAAGGTGTAAAGGTGTAAAGGTTGGGCATCTGCTGGGTCGGTGCTTTCTGGGCGCGCAGCGGGGAGGGTACGCTTACGAAGCCTTCCCGGATTCGTAAGCGTAAAGGGGGGGAGCCGTGTTCTTAGCAGGTCAAAGTTTTCGGGGGGCGTGGTGGGAGCGTTTCTCGTAATACTTCGACTTCGCTCAGCGCAAGTCAGCACGGCGTTCGCCATTGAATAAAAGCCAGCAGCGAACGCGATTTTTTGAAAAATGGTAAAAAGCTGTACCTTTGGAGAACTGAAAAAATATATCCATGCCGCTTCCAATCATCGCCTTATTTTTTGTGTTCGTCTTCACTGCTTCCTGTGGGGAAAACACGGCTCCTGCACCTGTTGCTAACAAGGAAACAAACGCGCCCAGCACAGCCGCTCAAACAACGGAAAGGCCTGCTTACGCCCTTGCCATTCACGGGGGGGCTGGGACGATCAAAAAAGAAAACATGACCGAGGAGCGGGCGGCAGGTATCCGAGCAGCTATGAATGCCGCGATGGATGCCGGCGAAGCCGTATTGGCAGCGGGTGGGAGCGCAGCAGATGCGGTGGAAAAAACCATTTGGGTGTTGGAAGACAGTCCCTATTTCAATGCGGGTAAAGGTGCCGTATTCACGCATGCTGGCATCAATGAACTAGACGCCAGCTTCATGACCGGCCACGATCTGCAAGCAGGTGCTATTGGCGGTGTCACCAACATCAAGCATCCGATCAGTGCCGCCCGTGCGGTGATGGAAAAATCGGAACACGTGCTACTCACCGGCTCCGGAGCCGAGCAGTTTGCCCAAGAGCAGGGGCTGGAGATTGTATCGCCCGCCTATTTCTATACAGAGGAGCGCTTCAAGAGCTTGGAAAGGGTCAAGGCCCAAGAAGCTGTGGACGCCAAAGACCAGCACGGCGCTCTGCAGCGCAGCCGCGAAATAGATGAAAAATTTGGCACTGTAGGCTGCGTGGCGCTGGATAAAAACGGCCATATTGCAGCAGGCACCAGTACGGGCGGAATGACAAATAAGCGCTATAACCGCATTGGCGACAGCCCCATCATCGGCGCCGGCACTTACGCTAATAACGCTAGTTGCGCGGTGAGCTGCACGGGGCATGGGGAATTTTTCATCCGCTATGCCGTGGCCTACGACATCCACGCCCGGATGCAATATGCTGGCCAAGACCTCGCTACCGCCGCCAATGCCATCGTGCATGAGGTCCTCGCCCCCGCAGGCGGCGAAGGCGGCTTGATTGCGATGGATGCCCAAGGAAATATCACCATGCCCTTCAATAGCGAAGGTATGTACCGCGGCTCCCTCAAAGCCGGCGAGAAGCGCTCCATTCAATTCTATAAAGACAAAGAATAAACTAGTTTTTCATGGTGTTACGCTGTCTCCTGCTATTTTTCCTTAGCGCCTTTTCGCTGTACGGACAGAACTTGCCCCCCGATTTTTATCACAGCCGCGTAGCTAGCGGCTTCCAGCGGCCACTGGGTATGGACATTGCCGAGGATGGGCGCCTATTCGTCTATGAACAGGGCGGGAAGGTCTGGATCGTTGATACCAGCGGGCAACGCCAGCCCAGTCAGCCCCTCATCGATATCAGCGAGGAGGTCAGCGAATGGCACGACCACGGCCTGCTGGGCTTTTGCCTAGATCGCGACTTCAGCAGCAACGGCTATTTATATTTGCTCTATGCCGTAGATCGCTACTGGGAAGCCCAGCACGACCAAGAACACCCCGAAAGCAGCCTGCAATACACCTGGCAAACCTACCTGCACCACAACGACCACTTCCACCCAGAGATCGTCACCCACGAAAAAAGTAGCTACCTCTATTTAGAGCCCCTCGGTTGTGGAGAAGAAGACTACTACTTCCGCGTGCGCCTCCGCGTAACCGATCCCGAAGGGCTTTACAGTGAAGTTGAACAACACCTCTACCCCAACTGTGAAAGCCTAGCCGCACTCCAGCTCCAAGCCTCCGCTGCCAGCGATCACATCGCCTTCGATTGGGAAGGCCCCTGGGCTTTCGACGATGCCACCTTCGAACTCCAGATAGCCAGCAACCTCCGCGAATTCAAAACCCTCGCCGAGCTAGACCCCAGCCGTAGCCAACACCGCTACAGCAGCCCACCCCGTGGCACCCGCTACTACCGCCTCAAGCGAATCAGCGCCGATAGGCAGCTAGTTTACTCCAACGTCGTGGCCATCACTTGGTCAAGACCTGCCAACATCAGCCTCTCCCCCAACCCCAGCAGCGGCCTAGTTACCTCCCGAATGAGAGAAGCCTACCTCGGCGGCAGGATCTTCTTCGAGCTGTATGATGCCACCGGCCGCCTCGTGAGGAAAACCGACTGGCTAGCAGCGGCTAGCAGCCAAGGCGTTGAGCGCTTCCTGCAACTAGGCGACTTGGCCAACGGACAATACTTCTATCTCTTCCGCGATGAACAAGGCCTCAACTTCCCAGGGGCGCTGCTGTTCAATCGATAATCTATTTACCTATGGAATACAGCACACCCGCTACCGTCAAAATGCTCAACCTACAACTGCCCACCGATCCCCGCTGGGTGAATCTGGCAGCTATGGAGCTGCAAGAAATCCTCACCGACCATGCCTACTGCGAGCAAAAAGCCGCTACCAGCTGTATTACGCTCATTCAGGCCTACCCCGAACGCCATGAATTGGTGCGGGAACTCGCCCCTATCGTCACGGAAGAATGGGGCCACTTCCGCGCCGTACTAGACGAAATGGACAAACGGGGTCTTTCCCTCGGTGAGCAGCGAAAAGACGAATACGTCAATGGCTTACTTGCCTTCCAAAAAAAAGGCGGCAGCAAAGATGATCGATTGCTGGAAAAACTGCTAATCTGCGGCCTGATAGAGGCCCGCAGCTGCGAGCGTTTTCGCTTATTAAGCCTGCATTTAAAAGAAGAATCCCTGCGCACTTTCTACCATAAATTCATGGTTGCCGAAGCGGGGCATTACGTCCTCTTCCTAGACCTGGCTCGGAAGTTCTTCCCCCGCGATCGGGTAGAAAAGCGCTGGCAGGAATACCTAGCCTACGAAGCCGAACTGCTGAAAAACATGGAAGTGCGTGGGGATCGGATGCATTGAAGTGTGTGCATATAGACGTAGCAGTGCTATACGGGCACCCAAGTGCAGGAGCAATATAATGCCATTTTGAGCAGTGCTCATGTCTAAAATAGTGTTAGCCGAAACATTTCAAATACCCTGAAGGCTAATTCACGACTACTTTGAGCATGGCTGTAATTTCACGGCGTCCGCTGAGAATTAATCAAATTTTTATGAATCCAACAAACACGACTTTGGACCAAGCAACAATAAATAACATTATGAAAAAGCAGATACTCATATTTGTATGGATCGCTACGGCCTTTTTGAGCTGTAGTCTAGTAGCTCAGGAAGTAGATCCGCGCCACTACGATATCATCGAAGCCGTTTCAGTGGAGCGGATAGAGCGCGATATCAGAACTTTGGCCAACTTTGGAACGCGCAATACTTTTTCCGATACTACTTCCACTACACGCGGTATTGGCGCTGCCAGAAGGTGGATAAAAGCAGAATTTGATAAAATTTCCGAAGAATGTGGCGGTTGCTTGGAAGTAATCTATCAGAAAGATTTTGTAACCAAGGAAGGCAACAACAGAATACCCAAAGACGCTTGGGTAGTGAATGTAGTCGCTATACAAAGGGGAACAGATTACCCCAACAATTATGTAGTTATGTCTGGAGATATAGATTCCAGAGCCAGCAACACCATGGATTTTGAAATTGATGCCCCGGGAGCAAATGATAATGCATCGGGTATGGCGGGCACCATTGAAGCGGCCAGGGTGCTATCGAAATATCAATTCAAAAATAGTATCGTGTATGTTGGGCTTTCCGGAGAAGAGCAAGGCTTATTTGGAGGAGCCGGCTTAGCGAGGTATGCACAGGAAAAAGCGTGGAATATCATTGGCGTTCTGAACAACGATATGATTGGAAATATTGAAGGAGTGGATGGCGTGATAGACAACCGTACTTTCAGAATATTCTCCGAGCCCGTACCTCCAACTGAAACAGAAAGAGCGCGAAATTCGCGTAGATTTTACGGAGGGGAAGTTGATGGAATTTCCAGACAACTGGCGCGCTATGTACACAAGCAAACTCAAGTTTACATGCCTGAAATGAATCCCATGCTGGTTTATCGATTGGACAGGTTTGGCAGAGGAGGCCATCACAGGCCATTCAATGACTTGGGCTTTCCGGGTATTAGAATTATGGAAGCCCACGAAAATTACAACCGCCAACATCAAGATATCAGAGTAGAAAACGGTATTGAATACGGAGATGTCATCGAAGGCGTGAATTTCGAATATGCCAAAAAACTAACCGCTGTCAATGCAATTAGCTTGGCAGGATTGGCCTGGGCTCCTCCTGCGCCCACGAATGTTGGAATCGGAGGCATCGTGGAGCCATCCGCTAAACTCGAATGGGAGAAATCAGAGGATGAGAACATCGTAGGTTATAAAATCTACTGGCGGTTGACCGCTTCCCCCACTTGGGATCACTTCAGATACGTGGGAAAAGTAAATGAGCATACACTGACGGGAATCGTGATTGACAATTACTATTTTGGCGTGGCTTCTGTTGATGAAAGTGGAAATGAATCCACCGTGGTTTTCCCCAGCAAAATTATTAGAAACTAGAAAAAGGAAACCCTAGAACTGTAAGTGCCGTGCTGAGCAGAGTCGAAGTGCGCAAAAGGCTGGGTAGTGGGCACAGACGCAGCAGAGACACGTATGTAGTAGAAAGTAGCCTATAAGCTTAGCTTTGATGTTGGTTTTGTGCGGATGTGGAAGAGTTGGCGGCAAGGCTATGACGACACAACAACAAACGAAAATGACAACAATAAAATTCAAAGAACGGGAATTAATCGGAGACAGAGAATTAACAAAACTGACCTACGACCATGTTGCTCTTGGCGGACCTGAAAGTTGTGGTTGCAATAACTGTAAAAACTTTGCTAACAACAGAAAAGCAATTTACCCAGAAGAAATAAAACAGCTGCTTGACAAACTTGGTGTTGACCATAAAAAAGAAAATGAAATTTGCCATTACTGCCGACAAGATGATGGACTTCACTATTACGGTGGTTGGTTTCATTTCAAAGGAAAATTTAAAGGTAAGGACTGCAAAGTTCCGACAGCGTCAGGCGGATTTGCTTTTGACTTAACACCAATCAATGACAAGTTTAGCATTGGGTTTCGTCACGACAGTGCGTTGACATTTTTTGACGACAAAGAAAATTTAGTTCAAATTGAATTTGAGGCTAAATCACTTTAGACAATAAAAAAAGAATTGGAAAGTGAATGAACATAGCAGACATCAAACGGATACGTAACAAAAATTCAAACAAGATTTTGAAAGCATTCAGTGCTTCGTGAATAAATTTGACCCTTGCAGACTAATTTATGCAGGAGCACCACTTGACTAATACGACTACTACTTGACGACTCAACTTTTGAATGCTGTGTATTGCCGTTGGACTCGGAGCTTTAATCGCTGTACTTTCCTGTGAGCTTTCATGTTCTGGGCAAGAAGGATTAGCAGCAACCGTTCTCATACTGGGCTGGGGAGGGATACTTTGGTTAGGAATCATTGTCATCAGAAATATTTTCAGAGACATTGGAAAAGGAACAAGGGCTAAAAAGAGGCGATGAAAGAAACGAAGTACCCTCGGAATGGCTCAGAGAATTTGTGATTGTACAGCACTCGAGCAGGGCAGCAAGCTTTTAATGATGAATTTTAACAAAATAATGTTTGGCTCAGATACTAACTAGAGCATTATCTGGTACAGCCCCTCTTACTTAAAAGGACTACGAGCCTCCCACTCACTGGCCTTAAAAACAGCGGGCGTAAAGTAACGGACGGCTAAGCGTGTTAGTGGAGAAAGACCGTATAAGCTACAACAATAGTTGATAGGCCCGGCTCCTATGGAGCTTTTGATTTCCAGGGCCGTGCGGCCTAGGTCCAACACCTGATACTTGCCTGAAATAGCAAGCGCGAGCATATCGAAAAGCATATTGTGATAGAGGTGATGCTGCTGGTTGATTGCCTTATCGAACCCTAGGTAGTGGGCGTGAAGCGTGGATCCGTTGGCAACGGTACTGTAAAAACCTACTAACTGATCCGCTTGGAAGTAGCCAAAAAGCCGGACATCCTCCTGAAAGAGCGAATGAAGGCTGGTGAAATAATCTGGCCGCAGCGAAATCGCATCGAAGTTTGCTTCTTCTTTTACAGCTAAGTAGTGCTGATAGAGTTCCTCTTGGTATTGCTGGACCTCCGCTATCGTTAGCTCGCGTTTGTTGATACTACCCAATTGCTTTCTAGCCCTTCGGTAGCGGACGCGATACTTGCTAGTAAGGTCTAGTAGATAGTCGGAAAAATCGCGCCAGTCGGCCTTGATAGAAAGCTGCATACTAGGATCTACCGGAAGCTGGTAATAGCCCATATCCTGCCAGCTTCTGGCACAAGCTGCTTGGGTGGGCTGTAGGTCTTTGACCAGTATGGCCATATAGCCACCTGCCTGCTTCGCCATAGCCAAGGCGGCCGCGTGAAGTAGCGGAGCGGGATCGAAGTCGAGCTTTTCTAGGCCTATAGCGCCTTGCTCCCCCGACACCATAAATTGCCCCAGCGTGAGCACCTTAAAAGAAAAAAGACCACTCAGCCAACGCCTAAATCCCCAACGGACTACCGCCCGATCAGGCGCTTGCCTAATTTGTTGTCGGGGCTGAAACAGGAAAGTTTGCACACTCAGCCACACATCGGTATAATCCCGATGCTGCAAACGCAGCAGACTGTGCTCCACCCCTTGTGGACGACGAGCCAAATAAGCGGACAAGGCTGGCCGGAGCCAAAAATTTTGCGCTCCCGGCAAGGGCAACGTTTTGAGTAGTGCAGCCGACCTGAACCACTCGGCAGACCAATTAGGAAAGTCATCTAATGAAAAAGAAAGCGTTCCCGAAGACGAAGCAGCCTGCCGAGCCTCCTCCACAGAGCCGAATAGCGGACAAATACGATCACTCGTCTTTAGTGTCATAAACTTATATTACACGCCTTGATCTTCCGTAAGACCTAGCGAACGAGAACTTTAGACTTCTAACAAATTTTGCTTCACAAAGATGTAACCCAAGCTTGCCCTACAGCAGTAAAGTCTAAAATCGCCAAACTTATTTTTCAATTTATACCAATTCTCAGCGATTTTTGTATCTTGCCCTTTAAATTACTCTTCCTATGATACGCCGTATTTTAGTCCCCATCGACCTGAGCGACTACTCCACCACCACCCTCCAGTATGCAGCCAAATTCGCTAAATTCATAGGAGCCGAGCAGCTACACGCCATCCATGTTTATACACCCGATACTCCAGCGGGTGCGCTTTCTATCCCCCCCATCACCAGTATGATGGCAGATCGGGAGAACCAATTGGCCAACTTCGTCAAAAAACAGGCAATCGCGCTAGATATATCCATCAGTCACGAACTTTGTCTAGGTTTCGCTGCCGACGAAATTGTAGAACAAAGCAAACTGTTCAACCTACTGATAATGGGATCGCAGGGGGAGAACGATATCATTGAGGAGGTATTCGGTTCCGTTTCTTCCACCGTCGCCCAACGTGCTCACTGCCCCACTATCTTGGTACCTAAGCAAGCTATTTTTACCAATTACCGAAACATCGCCTACGCCAGCAGCAACCTTTCGCTCAGCAAAAGAGCCGTCATGCGCCTCATGCAGTTCAATGCCCTATTCGACGCCCACATCCACTTTCTCCACATCCACGATGAGGAAGAAGACAAAAGACAACTCAGTGCAGAAACGATGAAGGCCATCCTCGAAGAAGAAGCCGGCAAAGGATTGTCCTACGAAATAGCAATCATTGAAGCCGAAAGTGTTCACCAAGGCCTCAAAAAATACTTAGCCGAACACGATATTAATCTTTCTATCATTGTTACCAAAAAAAGAAGCTTCTGGGCTCGGGTGTTCCAGCGTAGTGCTACCAAACAGCTCGCACTGCACCCCATTACGCCTTTGATGGTTTGGCATTTGGATAAATAAAAAGTACTGCTACCACAGCAATACTCAGCCTAGCTCACGCAGCCAATATGGGCTAAAAGCGGGTGCGAGGGGTATGCCCAACCGATGTTCAATACGTAATTGCTGGCTCTCGCAGGAGCAGTGAAATGCCATATTGAGCAGTGTTTTTTACCCAAAAATAATTCAAAACCACGCGTTTAGAATACTCAAAAAACCAAACCCCTATTACATCGAGAATTACTGTTTTCAGGCTCTAACTATTAAACCAAACGATTATGCGATCTGCGCTTCTATTCCTTGTTCTCTTCCTACTTTACCCCAAGACAATACTGAAAAGCCAAGAAGGCTATGAACTGTGGCTCGGATACCGCGAAGTAGAAAGCCCCACCTTGAAAACGGAATACCAAAAACAGTTTGGCAACATTTACCTCAAGGGAAATTCGCCAATTCACAATAATATCCGCAAGGAACTAAAGAACGGCCTGACTAATCTACTAGGCACTGCCGTTCAGTACTCAGAAAAATTTGACACCTCGGCTAGCTTAATTCTTGCGCTACGCACAGAAAATATCCCCCTCCTGAAGCTACTACCTCCCGATCAATTAGAGGCGCTCGGTCCCGAATCGTATTGGATACAAGCACTTGAACTTAACAAAGCTAAAAAGTTGATCCTCGTAGCCGCCGACGAAAAAGGCTTGCTCTATGGTGCTTTTCACTTGTTGCGGCTGCTCCAACATCAACAGCCGCTGGATCAGCTATCGATATACGAACAACCCAGCCTGCAGCACCGAGTACTCAACCATTGGGACAACCTGGATGGTACCGTGGAACGAGGCTACGCTGGGTTCTCTATCTGGAACTGGCATCAACTACCAGATTATTTAGACCAACGATACTATGACTATGCCCGGGCAAATGCCTCTATTGGCATCAACGGAACAGTTATTACCAACGTCAATGCCAATGCGCTTGTTTTCAGAGAAGATTATTTAGAAAAAGCAGCCGCGCTGGCAACAATTTTCCGCTCCTATGGCATACAACTTTACCTAACCGCTCGCTTCAGCGCCCCTATGGAACTAGGGGGTTTGCCTACTGCCGACCCGCTGGACTCCGAGGTACAAGCATGGTGGGCTGCTAAAGTTGCACAAATCTACACCTACATTCCCGATTTCGGCGGTTTCTTGGTAAAGGCTAACTCCGAAGGGCAGCCTGGCCCCCGAGAGTATGGCCGCACCCACGCCGAAGGAGCCAACATGCTGGCCAGAGCACTGCAGCCCTATGGAGGCATCGTCATGTGGCGAGCCTTCGTGTACAGCGAAAAAGAACCCGAAGACCGCGCCAAACAGGCCTACCATGAGTTTGTGCCTTTAGATGGCCACTTCGAACCTAATGTGATGGTACAAGTAAAGAATGGCCCTGTAGATTTTCAGCCCCGAGAACCCATCCACCCGCTCTTCGGAGCTATGCCCAATACACCGCTCATGTTGGAGTTTCAAATAACCAAAGAATACCTAGGGCAAGGTACGCACACCGTAGGGCTGGCAAATATGTATGAAGAAGTCCTACAAACAGATACCTACACCAAAGGAGCGGGAAGTACCGTGGAAAAAATAATTCGTGGCAAGGCCACACAACAGCGCCTCAGCGGGATAGCTGGTGTAGCTAATATTGGCACAGCCCCCAACTGGACAGGCAACCGCTTCGCCCAGGCAGATTGGTACGCTTTCGGCCGACTGGCTTGGAATCCGAGCCTAGCTGCCACTACCCTATTCGAGGAGTGGACAATGGCCACCTTTGGCCATCACCCAGCGGTAAAGGCCGCCAGCCTTGCCCTCCTTGATCAATCCTATGAAGCTTGTGTTAAATACATGACTCCGCTAGGGCTCCACCATATTATGGCTGCTCACCACCATTACGGCCCCGGCCCTTGGGTAGATCAAATGTCTCGAGCCGACTGGACCTCCACCTACTACCACAAAGCAGATAGCCTAGGGATCGGCTTCAACCGCTCCCAAAGCGGTAGCAAGGCACTGAAGCAGTATGCCCCGGGCTTTGCCGCTCGGTACGAAAAGCTGGCAGACTGCCCAGAAGATCTACTTCTTTGGTTTCATCATCTTAGTTGGGATCATCGGATGAAAGATGGCAGTAGCCTCTGGGAAGCCCTCTGCCTTTCCTACCAAGCAGGGGTAGATGAAATCACCCAGCTCGCCCAACAATGGGACAGCATAAAAGACTTTATCTCGCCATCCACCCATCGCCAAGTAGCCATGCACCTAAATATTCAAGTCAAGGAAGCCAAATGGTGGCGTGATGCCTGCTTAAGTTACTTCCAATCCTTCTCCCAACGCCCATTCCCCAAGGGCGTAGAAAAGCCAGCCCAATCCCTGGAACATTACAAAAGCATTTCCCACCCCTACGCCCCTGGCATACGGCCGGAATGGTAAAGGAATAATAACCGAATCCCATGGCCTCTAGCCAGAAAAAAACATAATTCCCCCAAAGGAATTACCTTTGCGATTCAATTCATGTTTATGAGCCATCGCAAAACCATACTTTCCGGCATCCAACCCACAGGAAAACTCCACTTTGGGCGCTATTTCGGAGCCGTCGAAAACTGGATCAGATTGCAAGAAGAATACGACTGCCTGTACATGGTAGTGAATTACCACGCCATGACGATGCCCTTCACGGCCAAAAAACTAGCAGAAAACTCCTGGGATCTTGTCTTTAACCTCTTAGCTTGTGGAATAAAACCAGAAAATCTGTTTATCCAAAGCCTCGTACCAGAACATACTGAGCTGGGCTGGATCTTAGGCTGCTTCACCAGCTATGGCCAACTCTCCCGCATGACACAATTTAAAGACAAGAGCAGCCAAAATGAGGAAGCCGGACAAGAAGGTTTTATTAGCGCCGGTCTTTTTACTTATCCCGCCCTGCAAGCAGCCGATATCCTCATTTACAAAGCGACGCTTGTGCCCGTTGGTAAAGACCAAGAACAACACCTAGAGCTAACCCGCAACATCGCCCAGCGCTTCAATAATTTCGCCAACAAAGAATACTTCGAGCTGCCCGAACCGCTCTATACCAAAGTACCCAAAGTAATGAGTACCGCAGACCCCAGTCGAAAAATGAGCGCCAGCTTGGGCGAGAAGCACCACATTGATGTCTTCGCCCCCGAAAACGTCATCCGAAAACAAATCCGGAGTGCTGTCACCGATACCGGAGACGTTCCGGCAGGGCAAATGAGCCCGGGCGTAGAAAACCTCTTCAGCCTACTCGATGCTTGTGGGAAAACCGAAGCCCACGAAAGCCTAATGACCGACTACCAAGCAGCCAAATTGCAGTACAGCGACCTCAAAGAGGCCGTAGCCGATGGGCTAGTGGAAATCAGCATCGGCATCCAAGCCCGCCTACAAGAACTGAAAACCGACCGAAAGGCGGTGAAAACACAAATCAAAGACAGCAGCGCTACCATCCGCCAACGTGCCCAAAATACTGTTCGGGAAGTAAAGGAGATCTGTGGCCTGATGCACAGCAATAAGTAAAGCAAGTTCCTAAAATAGAAAAGGGGAGTCCCGAATAAATCAGGGACTCCCTACAAAAGCGCTCTCTCTAAAATTCTTGAAAGTTCTTAACACTCGTTAAATAGTGTTAAGGCAAAGGTAGAAAAGAATTTTAGTTTTTTACAAGCGTTCTTGGATTTTTTTTCTTTTTTGCTTAGGATGCAGTAGTCAAAACCAAAATTTTACCACAATGACCTACGAAACGGCTGTCAGCGAACTGGAAAATATCCTCCAGGAGCTACAAGAAGGCCAAGTAAGCATAGATGCCCTCAACGAAAAAGTGGCCAGAGCAGAAGTCTTGATTGCTTGGTGCAAAGACAAACTCCGAAGCACAGCAAGCCAGTTAGAACAGCTCGATCACACCAACAACCATCCTACCAATGCATAAAAAAAACATCTTAGTCACCGGTGCCAATGCCGGCATCGGATACGAAACCGCCAAACAACTGGCTGCCGATGGACACCACGTTCTCCTCCACGCCCGCAACCCAGAAAAAGCCCAACAAGCCAAAACACAAATTCTCGATAAGCACCCCGAAGCACACATCACCCCAGTGAGTGCCGATCTAGGGCAGCTCTCGGAAATAGCCCAAATGGCTAAGGTCATTCAGGAACAGCTCCCACACCTCGATGTACTCGTCAACAATGCAGGCGTGTGGAACTCCATGCTGGAACTGAGCGAAGAAGGCGTAGAAAAGACCCTGGCGATCAACCACCTTGCCTACTTTTATCTCGGACATCTACTCTATCCCTTGCTCGCCAAAGCGCCGCAGGGCGGGCGGCTGGTTTGCGTTGCCAGCGACAGCCACCAACAGATAAAAGGCATGTTCTGGGAGAATCTAAACCTCACTAACAACTACCACGGCCTGCGTTCCTACGCCCAGAGCAAACTAGCCAATGTGCTTTTTGTGTATGAGTTTGCCCGCCGCTGCCCCGCTCATGTGGCCAGCTATGCCATACAGCCCGGCTTGGTACAAACCGATATCGGCCTAAAAGGCAACACTTGGCTCCACCGCCTGGCTTGGAAAGTGAGGCGGCAGATGAAAGGACATAAAACACCCGCCCAAGGCGCCGCCACCAGCATCTTCCTGGCGACTCAGCCCGACGTCCAAAACCAAACAGGCCTATACTGGGATAATTGCCAGCCCAAAAAATCCTACAGCTCCTCCAACGACGAAGAGGAAGCGAGGCGCCTCTGGCAGTGGTCTTGCGAAGTGTGTGGCATCAAAGATTTCTTTGCTTAGATAGCCTCACTAGCCACCACCTCCGAAGGCACCTCGCGGTATTTGCGGAACAGCTTTTCCAGCGCGTTCATCCGCAGGCTGCGGGGTACGAAATACATGATTTTCACCAAGGTTTTGGGTAGCCAGCCGGGGATAATCACGGCTTTGCCATTTAGCATACCCGCCACGGCTGGCGGGGCAATATCCGCAGGCATTTTCACCAGCAAGCGTGCCTTCCAGCCCTGGGCCTCTACCCTTTTTAAGCCGTCCTCGTTGGTAATCACTGGCCCCGGACACAATACAGACACCGATACCCCGTGATAGCGAAACTCCTCGCGCATCGCTAAGGACAAATTGTAAATAAAGGCTTTTGTGCCCGTGTAAACCGTCTTGTACGGCAGTGGCAAAGTGGCTTCCATACTGCTCACATTCAGCAGGCCGCCTTGGCTGGCGATCAGCCGAGGCAGCAAAGTGTAGGTCAGATCCACCATCACCTGATTGTTGAGGCGCAGCATGAGCTGGTATTCCTTCAGCGGGATGTCTTCGAAGCAGCCGCCCCGGCCGAAGCCCACATTATTGACCAAATATTTCAAGCGAACGCCTTGCCCCTCCAGCCATTGATCTATCTGTTCGGCGGCATCGGCAGCCACTAAGTTCATTCCCAGAAAAAGAGCCGTTTTACCTGCCCAATCCCGTTTCACTTCCGCTAAATGGGCATCATCCAAGGCCACAATCGCTACGCCTAGGCCTTCCCGAAGGCACTCCTCCCCTATTGCTCGCCCAATGCCGTGGCTTCCGCCTGTGATGAGCACAAAATCTTTGGTCTTATCGATTGCCATTCAATACCTTTATTTTCAATTGAGGCGCAAAGGTACGGCCATCTTGACAGTTAGCTTGGTGTTTTGCCAATAAATAACGACTTTTGAGGCTGCTTAGTCATCTATCCGCTGCTTTTCTTTTTTACCCTAGGGGCGGGAGCAAAGTTTACGTTTTCGAGCAATGAATTTAAAAAAATGAATCCATTCTTCTGTTTTCTTCTTTTGGCCTTTCTGTTCTCCGCTTGCAATGGCTCCTCCAAGCCCGATGTTCCCCTGCTCGTGAAAGGCGAAATCCGCTACCTCGCCGATACCAAGCGGCTCAATGGCGAAGTCTATTTTTTCCTGGGCGATAGCCTTGCCAACAGCGAAGTCTTCCGCCCTGCGGAGGGCAGTGTATCCTTCTTAGGTTCTGCGATGCAAGCCGACGAACTTGGTACCCGCCAACGCTGGCGCAGTGAAATGAAAGTAGCATTCCCTGAAGAGCTGCGCTTTACCTTTCCGCGCAGCAGCGGAAGCACCGATGGTGCCCAAAAAGCCACCGTCCGCATTGAGTTTTCTCCGCCACATACCGATAGCCTCCCCAGCAAGCTCCTCCGGGCGGAAGGTGCCCGCTTCTCCGCCGGCCGCCAAGCCCTCGCCGCCGATGAGAACATCGTGGTCTTCTTCGAACCCGAGCAGCGCAGCCAAAGCCCCCGCCGAATTGTAGTAGCTGGGCCCACCACCAACGACAAGATCAGCCTGCCCGCCAATACCCTAGAGGGTATCCTGCCTGGTCAATACCAAGTGTATTTCATCAAGCAAAAACTAGCCAAATCGCAGCAAGACGGTCTCGCCTCCGCTATCCAATTGGCCTATCATACCCGCTCGAAGCCTGTATTGATAGAATAAACCTGGCTCTCAAAGAAACAAACACGGCTCCTGTCGAAACACCCGTATGGGCATTTTTGCCCCCTAGACTAACGAACACAATGAGTGCGTATGTAGTCTTGTCTTACTGGTGCCCGTCTGGACGAGCGCTAACGATGACGTACTTGCATCTATACCCATATCGGTCGGGCGAGGAAGCCTACTAAAAATCCAGCCAAAATTCCTCCGCATTTACTGTAAATACCCAGCCATAGCCGTCTATTATATTTGTTTGGGTGAGACCTAATCGCCCCGCAGCAAAATACTCACTAAAAAAATTGTCATCAACTTTGAGCGACAACAAGAAGCGGTAATCTTTTTCCGTCAAACTCCCTAGGCGCAGCCCGATTCGGTTAGGTTCCCCCGCATCCATCCTGTAATTATGAAACGCCTCCACGGCAAAGCTATCACCAAAACAACGAGCGCTCCAAGCCATACCAAAACCATTTGTATCCGCTTCGCTAAACCCGCACTGATCTAAAAAAATAGCCTCAAAGTCGGCATATATCCTAGTATTGTAAGACACGGAGTTCGTGCCAACATCCAGCAAGGCATCGGCAAATAGAAAACCCGACGAAGAAAAGGTTCCAGCCAATGTGATAGCTCGTTCATTGAGAAATTCTTCACTAGCCTCCATTGCAAAATCTACCGAAAGGTTGCTCGCTGGAGGCGCAAAAGTTAATAGTTCGCTTTTAGCATCCGATAAGCCTTCTGCCGAGCAGCTAATCTGATAGTGCTCATTGGTATTTGGGATTCGTTCTAGTACATGGATTTTCCTCACCTCATCAAAGCGAAAAGTATCCACTACAAGCCCTGAAGCCGTTTGTAAAAGCACAAGCGCATCTCTTAAGCGGAAATAATCCTCATCTAGCAAAAAAGGCTCATTTGGGTTCTGTGTTCTACTCACAACGATCTCCCCTCCCAAGGGGTGTAAATACCCCATCAGGACAATGCGATCGCCCTCATAGGCCAAGCCCGTACCTTCTTCTTCTTCCACATAACAAGCTGTAAGTAAAAGAAATAGTGCCGCAAAAAGTATTTTAATATCGAACTTCATAGCTCAAAATTGGTAAAAACCGGAATAAGGTAAGTGTGCTTCTAGTTGGAGTATGCTGGTTTACTATTTGCCCTTGCTCATTAAAAACAGCGGTAGTCTTACCAGAAATACTGAAGGCTAATGGATTGCTTCGGCCATATACATTGTAAAAACCCATGGTAATGTTGCCCGCTCTGTCTTTTCTGGTTATTACCTTTTTCCTAAGTACCAAATCAAGGCGGTGGTAGTCCTTCAAGCGGCCGTTATTATAGATAGTATAGATGAAAGAATTAGCCAAACCAGGGAGGCCCAATGATAAAGCAGTAGGCAGTGTGATAGGGCGGCCACTCTGGTAATAAAATGCAGTAGAAAGCTGCCACTTGGCACTAAGGTCTAGCTGAATTTGCAGATTAAAATCGTGGGGTCTATCAAAATCGTATGGGAAATAAGTATTGTCATTGATGCTACTATACTTGCGCCAGCTTCTGCTGTAAGCATAGGAAGAAGAAACAAACAAGTCTTCCGTAAGTGCATTTTCATAATACAACTCTAGCCCGTAAGCATAGCCCTCTCCCTGCGTATTTAGCTCTTCTTCCCAATTGTTATTATTGGCTTGTGTGAAAGAAAAGTTGGGGAGTATTACTTGGTTTTGCATTGTTTT
>DAITME010000008.1:0-44353 GCA_036835305.1 Lewinella sp. | reverse complement strand
TATTGGCTTGTGTGAAAGAAAAGTTGGGGAGTATTACTTGGTTTTGCATTGTTTTGTAGTACAAGCCCGCTTGTATTTGCCCATTGCGCAGGAGCTTCTTGTAGCCCGCGCTATAAATATCGCTGCTTTCTACCGGGCTATTGCTAGTGGAAGGTAGCCAAGTTGTAGTTGGCACGCCTGCCACAAAAGTTAGCGCAGCGTGCAGGTCTTGTGTAGTTCTATTGTAGCTCAGGAATAGTGCAGTTTGCTCAGTTGGCATCCAGTTGATGGCTACTCTGGGAGCGAAGTGCCAACTACTATAAGCTGTTCCTAGGGTTTGGTACAAATTCCAGCGCAGCCCTATATCTGTTCGCCATCGTTGATCCAACTGGTAGTTGAGCGTGCCATAAGCGGCGGTACTAAGGGTGCGGTTAATAAAACGAGCTAGCATGATCCCGCTTCGCTCATTGTCGGTGCTGCTTATTCGTACAGGCTCAATCCATCTGTTGTTATGATGTAGCCCCCATTGATATTCATGCTTTCCCAAGCGGCCGTCGAAGTGATGATGAAAACTCAGCTCTTTGATCTGCCCCTTGTTGAAAAAGCGATTAACGATCTTATCATCCGAAATAGTCCACACTTCCCTAGCTCTAAAGGTATTGCGAAAAGTGTTGAAGTTGACGCCTATACTATGCAAATCCCCTCGCTTATTGGGTATGCTGTAGTTAAGCCCGCTGGCAACATTACCATATTGAATGATGGCGCTGCTTTTTTGGTTGATGTCATCATTTTTCAATAAGCCTCCAAAAGCATCCTCCCCCACGTAGGAGAAAAGGCGAATTTTTCGGCCATTTTCAAAACGTTTCACCAATTTGGCATTGAAATCGAAGGTACCAAACAAAATGAGCGGCGATCTTTCCCGCGTATAGGGTGGAAGTGACAACAAAGATAGCCAAGCAGAATGAGACATACGGCCACCAAGGTGATAAGTCCAACTACTATCTCGCAGCGGCCCTTGGGTGGTGTAAGCCGCCGTGAGTAGGCCGAACGACTTTACGGTCTCTTTCTTTCGCTGGTTGCCATCTAGCGTAGTTACATTCAAAACCGAAGCCAATCTACCCCCAAAACGCGCAGGGATGAAATCCTTATGCAGATCGAATGAACGAACCACGTCTGGGTTAAAAACCGACAAAAAACCAAACAAATGCCCTGGATTATAAATAGTACTACCGTCTAAAAGCACTAGATTTTGGTCGGCATCTCCGCCTCGAATATATAATTCGCTCAAGCCCTCCTGTCCTCCAGACACACCGGGGAAAAGCGTTAGTGACTTCACCAAATCAGGCTGCCCTAGTAAAACGGGTACTTGCTTCAAGCGTTCCACCGATGGGCTAAGGTGCTTGTTCAGGTTAGCGGCGGTGGCTTTCACTTCCACGGTGGCTAAAAACAGCGGTTTTAAACGGATGATGTAGGCATTTTGCCTAGTGTTGGCGGGAAGAGTGATGGTATCGGTCTCGTAGCCTAGTGCCGAAACAATGAGTTGGAGCTTTTTATCGGGCTCTTTTGAGCTATGAAGCAGTTGAAAATATCCGTTAAAATCACTCAACAAACCAGGCCCATCTTGTAGGCGGATTTGGCCATTGGCAATAGCTTCCCCATTACTATCATCCAACAGGTAGCCCGCCAGCAAAAATCCTGCGCCCTTAAACCAGTTCCTGACAAGAAAACAGCCAGGCAGAATAGAAAAAAGGATAGGCTTAGATTCATAAAAGCAGAACGTAAAAAGGGCGACGGCATTTCAATACCGTCGTCCTTTTTGTTTTTGTTACAGTCCAACACTTATTGTTACACTACAAGTTTGCGTTGCAACTCCCATCTGGTGAATTTGAAGTCCTACTCTTGAACACTCTATGAACCGAACCACCCCAAACATAAGATATGCCAAGGCACGAACCGTCATAAATGAGTGTATTGAGGTTACTCTTATCAAAAGTCTGGCCATTACCCGAAAGAAAGCCACCGCTCTGGAGTTCAATATCTGCCTCGTGCTGTATTTTTTCTATTTTTTCACCATACCACGCACCTGCGAAACCTTTGCTGTAATGATTGGTCTTGATCCGAAATTTGCACGTTTCTGTACTTCCTAGAAAACCAGTATTTCGCTCTAGTTGGCCTCTTATTCTTCTCTTGCTTTCGTAGTCCTCTCTGCAACTAGCAATATCAACCTTAAGCTGGGTACCGCTAAGGTTGATTATACTGGCATTTGGTGAGAGGCGTGGGTACGCAGCAAAATCGGAGAACTCACTGTAGGGAATTACAACAATCTCATCCAACTCTACTGTCAGCAAGTCGCCGGCAATACGGAGTTGCCCCTTAGAGTTGGCCAAATGCTTAAGCATGGAATGATTGATCTTGGGTTCTAGGTAATACTCTCCTTCGTCAAGCGCAAAATAGGCTACATGAATGTATGGCGAAGGTATATCCGTGGAAGTAAAGGCTTCCTCTGCTAGGGTTTCGAAGTGGTCGTGTGATGACAGAAAGTCATCAGGAAAGCTGTAGGGATGAACATTATCATTTCCCAAGGACTGGAAAAGATTCTCCAACTGGGCTGCTTCGCCATAAGACGCGATATGAGCCATTCCGTCATCAAAATTAATTTCGATGCCGTTGGGTAATTTCACACTAGTTGCGCTGTGTGTGTGTAACGCCTTCTTTCTGACAGCCCGATAGAGCTACGAATAGAAGTATAAAAAAAGAAGTAAGTCTCATAAAAAACGTGTTTTGCGGCAGGACTGCAAGGAAACCGGACATAGAATTCAAATACAATACTGCCAAGGTTAAAGAATTTAAGGTTAGAGATAGCATTACTTTGTTAAGTGCTCGGACAAATTTAATGCGACTTTTCAGTCTGGTAGATTTTGCTTTCAGCCGAGGCAAAAAACGTAGGCTTAGTGGTGCTAAGACGAGGCTTTTTAACGCTGGCTGGGAGCAAAAGATGCCGAGTGCAAAGGTGTGATTATTTTTGTCCGAGTACTTAAGTATCTGATTTTTAAAAAATATATTTGGGCTTTATTTCAATGTCCTTGATGCACGATTCATAAATAGCCCTCGTGATTTCGAGCATGGCTCTCAATGAAACAAGCACGGCTCCTGCACGCGGTGCCCAAACTCAACCCGCCTGAGCCTGGGCGAGAGCAGTAGAAAGTGAAAAGTAGAAAGGCGGCTTTGGGACAGCTACCCGGGGAGGCAAGCAAATCCGTGAAAGCCAAATCATTGAATATTGCTCATTACCCCTTGGACATTCATCATTAAAAAAACATTTTCAATCCTCAATTTTCAACTTTCAATTCAAAAAGCTACTGCTTCAACAAGCGATACGCCCTGCCATTTTCCAGCCGAAGTACATACACCCCCCTCGGCAACAGGGATAGATCTAAGCTGCCGCCACTGGGCAACAAACGGCCTTGCTGCAAACGCACCCCACGCATATCCAGCAAGTCGAAGGCAAGCTCAGTATCCTGTTCTGTGAGCCAACGGTAACTAAAGAAATCCTTGCTGGGGTTGGGGAAAACATCCAACAAAGTAGTTGCAGCACCATCCAAACGGCCGCTGCGAATGGGGCTGTAATCGATGGTACCGTCCGTATCCACCTGCCGAAGGCGGTAAAAATACTCTCGGCCTTTTTCTACGCCCTCATCAGCAAAGGTGTAACGGCCGCCGCTATCATTGCCCAAGGCCTCCACAAAACCAATAGTTTCCCAACTCCTTGCGTTGGAAAGCCCCAGGCTACGCTCCACATAAAAGCCCGCATTATTCTGCTCTTCGGCCGTCTCCCAGTGCAAGAGCAGCGCCTCCTGCTGCGGCCGCACCTCAAAAGATAACCAGGCCACTGGCAGTACCGCGAAGTCATTGACACACAACTTCAAGGAAAAGCTATTCAAACTACCACCATCCAGGTTAGCCAAGTCATTCACGCGCAGCCGCCAGATGCCGTTGATCGAGCGACCATCGAAAGCCGAGAGGCTAGCATCGGGAGGGGCCACAAAAGCGTTCGGCTCTACAGGTGGACAGAAATAGGCAGAACTGGCCTCATCATCGAGGCTTATCAAAAGATCGTCTTGCGAACCACAGCGGCGATTGATCAGGCGGCGGCTGGTATTATCAGGCGCAATTAGGCGAATTTCCAAATCCTCTAAATAGGTGTGGCTAATATCCAACTGATAAATATCCACATCCAGCACCGTTCCCATATCGGGCACCTCGATCGGCATTTCTACCTGGATGGGAGGCTGGCCAGCGCTGATGGTGATAGGGGCAGCCGTGCTCTCGTAGATATAACAATCGCCCGTAGTGAAAATACCCGTAGTCCATTCCGTGGCACCACAAGTGGGGGAAGCCGTTCGGCTTCGCCAGTAGTAAGTGGTATTGTCCTGCAAGTACTGACCTATCGTATAAGTATTGGTATTTTCGGTAGTACTAAGCAATAGGTTGCTGAATCCCGAATCCGTTGAGAGCTGGAATTCATAGCTTCCGCTACCGTTGTTGGCCACGCTCAAGGTAGGGCGAAGGTCTAGCCCCGTTTGCTCGAATGCAGGGCTTAAGAGCGCCGGGCCAGCACCGCCGGAGCCACCCGTTTTCTCCAGTTGTACGCTGCTACCCACATTGCCGTTGGCGCTATTGCCTTGGATGCTGAGGGTATAGCTTCCGCTGGGTAGCTGATCCAGGTTATCCAGCAGGAGGCTGGTCGTTCCACCTGGCTGTACGGGATTGGGGAAAAAGCTAGCGGTAGCGGGGGCCGGAAGGCCGCTGACGGAAAAAGTAATGGGTGCCGTAGCGCCCCCAGCACTGCTGGTGAGGAAAGCAAAAGAAGCCGTGGTTTCACTACTAAAACAGTCGCTCAGGCTGCTAGGGCCCAGGTTGCTAATGCCCACACTGGGCGCGCCCGCGCTGCTTACGATGCGGAACGACTGGCTAGATACATTGAAAAACACATTATCCTGGCTGCGCACCATCATGTAGGCATTATTGCTCGTTTGGTTAGGCAGGCTCACGGTGGCTAAGCCGTCGTTGGCCTCATTGCTGGCCAGCAGCGTGAAGCTCTGCCCACCATCCGTGGACAGCAATATTTCCATCAGTTGGCTATTGATGGGGGCCTGATTGGTGTTGGCTACGTCCCATTGTACTTGCGCCACTTGGCCAGCGGAGAGCTGGTTGCCTTGGCTCGGGTCCGTCACCACAAAGGGGCCTTTACCGCCATCCACCGTGAGGCGTACATCATCCTCGCCAGCACAGCCGTAGGTGGCATTGTAATTGCGTACCGTCATGCGGAAGTTCATCTGCCGCCCTACGCTGGGCAGAACCTCCCAAGTAGAGTTATTTCCCGCCACCAAATCCGCCAGCCGCGGGAAGTAGCGATCGGGGGCAGCCACTGGGAAAAACCCACGAAAAAGCGGCCCGCTCATACTCGTGGACTGTGGTGGCATCGTTGCCTGCGCCGCATCATATTGCTCCCAGCCGTAGGCCAGCGTCCCGTTGCCGCTCACTTCAGCCACCAACCGAAAAGGAGTAGAAAAAGGAATCGACTCGTCCGTTTGCGGCGTTACATTGGGGTTATTGAGGGCCGTGTTGATAATAGTAGCACAGCTATTGCCACCGCCTAGCTCTACGTGATTGGTGATTTCGGCGATGTTCCGGCCATGGAAATAAGCATCGCTATTGGATTGCAGATTGGGGCTGCAAATACCCGCATAGCCCATAATAGAATTGCCACTACCCGGTTCCATCCCCGCCGAGGAGCTGTAATTACAGCCATTGTTCTGCGTATGGTTACCCCCTAGTTGATGCCCCATTTCGTGGGCAACGTAGTCGATGTCAAAAGGATCGCCAATAGGGGTAGATCGGCCGGTAACGCCACCACCTTTAGAGCCACCACAGCTGGATCTCAGATAAGCAACCCCGCTGTTAAAACCCGCCGAGAATATATGCCCCAGATCGTAGGCATTGCTACCTAAAACACTGTTGAGGTTGGGGGTATTTTGGGTGAGCAGGGTTCCTGGGTTGGTACCAGCGTAGGGATCCGTGTTCGGATTGTAGTAATACACACTTTGGTTATTGGCCACCAAGACTAAGCGCAAAGCCAGCTCGCGGGTAAACACTTGGTTTACTCGATTGACGGTGGTTACAACAGCACTTTGCACCAAATTCGCTTGGGCGGCACTGGTAGCACCAAAGAAGTTGCTGTACTCTCCGGTAGCAGCGATGGCTGTTCGGTAGGAGCGCAAATCGCAATCACCGGCCGAGATGCTGCGGCCCTCTCCTTGCCTGCTTGGATCTTCGTCGGGGAGTAAGTTCTCTGCTACCGTCTGGCAATCAAACGCCTCCGCATCTTGGCCTGCATCGGCAACAAAATAAGCCTGATACCACTGCTGCCGGCCGTAAAAAAGCGGATCAATAAAGTAAGGCGCCGCGTCACCAAAACGCACAGCAGCGTGAAAACCAACTGCGGTATAGTCCAGGAAGATACTTTGCCCACTACCGTCGGTATTGATGCCATACCAGGTACGAATATCCGGAAAGACTCGCAAGTCGGCCGCTTCACAAATATCGTAGGCTACAATACGGAAGGTAGCTAAGGCGCCATCAGGAGTAGGCACGCTCAGAAGCAGCGGGCTTTGCTCGGCACTCATCTGCCGCTCGTGTGGAGCCGACCAGAGGACGCTCCTTAGGCTATCGGGCGATACTTCCACTAGGCGAGCCACCTTGGGATGGATACGGCGGTCGGCATCCGTTGGCAACGATCTTGGCTCCACATTTTCCCAGACAGCCTGCCCAATGATCGTGTTAAGAAACAAGAAAAGAACTAAAGATAGAGCGCCGAAGCGTACTAGCCTAGCAGAACGTAAGCAAGAAATATACATGAAAGTAAATAATAAAGTAGATAATCACCGAGATAGCAAACAAATATTCTGCCGAAAAGTGCAGAGAGGGAATAACGTGGCTATTACGTGCGACAAAATTACCCCCTTTTTACACAAAAACAAGTAATATGTAATTTATTTGCCTGCTAGCCGACACAGCATTCCCTGCGAGGTGACCTTAGCTACCCTACCGCTACTCCGCTAAGTCCTTGCCTTTCATCGCACTAGCCACATTTTTGTCCAATGCTTCATGGGCTAGTGGCGTAGCGTAATCGTTGAGGGCTTTCATCCGAAGATTGATCGCATCTTTGTCGGTGCCCGCTACGGCTTGGCTCAAATCACTAGCCAAGGATTGCAACTGCGCCTTCTGTTCGGCTGCCAGCAAAGTTTGGTTTTGCTCGATGAACTTAGTGGTGCTCAGCACAATGTTTTGGGCTTCGTTCCGCGCTTCAATAAGTGCCCTAGCCTGTAGGTCTTTTTCCGCATGCTGTAAGCTTTCGATCAGCATCTCGGCCATTTCTTCTTCGCTGATGCCATATTGGCTCTTGATCGTGATTCCTGTCTCTACCCCACTGCGATGTTCCAGCGCTCGCACCCGCAAAATGCCATCTGCATCCAGATAAAAACGGATTTCCAGCTGCGGAATGCCCGCGGGCATCGGGGGAATATCGCGCAAAATAAACTCACCCAGTAAACGGTTATCCACCACCATATCCCGCTCGCCTTGATAGACCGCCACTTTTAGATTTTTCTGCCCATCCACACTGGTCGTATATTTTCGCCCCACCTTGGTAGGTACTTTGCTGTTGCGCGGAATGATCACATCCATCAAGCCGCCCACGGTTTCTATACCCAAAGACAGCGGCGTAATATCCAGCAGCAAAACATCTTTCTGGTTGCCCGCCAGCACATCCGCTTGTATGGCAGCCCCCAAGGCAACTACTTGGTCGGGATCCAGGCTGTCATTGACCGCTTTCCCGAAAAAAGCCCCTACGGCTTGCTTCACCAAGGGCATCCGTGTGCTACCCCCCACCATAATGACATGGTCGATGGCACTTTTATCCAGCGCTGCGTCTTGCATAGCTTGTTGGCAAGCAGCTAAGGTTCGGTCTATTAAAGCCTGAAAAAGCGGCTCCACCGTAGCGCGATCTAAACGAATTTTTTTGCCATCCGCCAGCGTCTCTTCGTAGGTCGTTTGGAAGGACAATGCCTTCTTCGCCCGCTCGGCCAGTAGCCGTAGTGCAGACTTATCCGCTGCTGTCTCGGCCGCTAAGCCATAGGTTTGTAGCAAATAATCTACCATCGCCTGATCGAAATCATCGCCTCCCAGAAAAGTATCTCCGTTAGTCGCCAGTACCTCAAAGATGCCGTGTTCGATGCGCAGCAGGGAGATATCAAAAGTGCCGCCACCTAGGTCATAAACGGCAATGGTTTGGCCTTCGTCCTCATCTTTGATCCCTATGCCGTAGGCCAAAGAGGCGGCCGTGGGTTCATTGACGATGCGCAGCACATCCAGGCCAGCTAGTTTGCCCGCATCGCGCGTGGCCTGCCGTTGGGCGTCGTTGAAGTAGGCAGGCACGGTTATCACGGCCTTGCTGACTGCCTCGCCTAATTCCAATTCTATGCGCTGTTTAAGCGTTCGTAGGATATGGCCAGAAAGTTCAATAGGGGTGAAGAACTGATCGTCCACCCTGATTTTCACCAGTGTTTCCTTGTCTTCATCGATGATTTCGTAGCCGAGCCGTTGCTGTACCGCCGCTAGGTCTTTGTAGCTTTTCCCGAGTAGTCTTTTGACGGAGTAGATCGTTCGGTCGGGGCGTTCGGTCAGCTGCTGCTTGGCGGCATCCCCTACCAAAATCTGGCCATCGTCGGTAAAATGCAGGATACTAGGCACCAGGACACTCTTACTATCAGGGCCCGTCACCGCAGCAGCCACCCCATCGCGCACCAGGGCCACGAGGCTGTTGGTTGTCCCCAAATCAATCCCCACAATCAGCTGCCCTTTAGTGCTGCTTTCAGATTCCTTTATTTTGCCTGCTTTCAGGTCGATGCTAAATTTCGCCACAAGTCGGATAATTAAAATGTATAATGGTGGTATTTGGCTCACGCCCCACTGAACCCATACGGGCGTACCGGCGGACACTGCATGTACATCCATACGGACACCCAAGCAGGCACGGCAGTACGCACTCGCTGGCTCTCGCAGGAGCAATAAAAGCTCAAAAGAGCCATGCTTTTGCACAGGAAAATCTATAACTCCGGAAAAGAAAACTAGGCTTCCTGAAGCTACCCATGACCCTGTGCAACAACTAACCAAACACCTTTAGTTTGAAACGCTCAGCCTTGCCTAGGGTTTTACGATGGGTCTTATTTTGCCGAATTGATGAAATATACCCCCGTCAGCATAACGCCGCCAGCCACCAGCGATTGGGTGGTGATGAGCTCGTTGTTTAGCCAGCCGCCGAGGAGCAACGCCACGATGGGATTCACATAAGTGGAGGTGGCTACCTTTTCCGGCGATACTTTGCTGAGTAAAAAATTAAAGCAAGTATAGCCTACAATGGAACCAAACAAGACCAAGTATAACCACGACCAAGCCGAACGGCTATCGATCATCTTCCACTGCCAACCTTCCGTTTCCTGGATAGCGAAGCTGAACATACCCACGGCTATCCCCCCCACCATCATCTGCATGGCGGTGGCTCGGATGCGGTTTTTACCCATATCTATGCGGCTGGCGTATATGCTCCCGATGGCCCAAGCTACCAGCGCCACACTGATGGCTAACAGGCCCTTATAGCTGTCGGGATTCCCCCCCAACTGCGGCTGCCCCACCAGCAAACTCACGCCCACAATAGAAACTAGGGCGCCAAATAAAGCGCGCTTGGCAGGACGGCTTTGGATCAGCCACCACATCAGCAGCATGATCACCAGCGGATCAAAAGAAACGATCAGCGCCGTTAGACTGGTGGGGATGAACTGCTGTGCCCACACCGTGGCGCCTGTACCGATCGACAAAAAAAGCATCCCAATCAGGCCGGCATTCGCCCATTGTTTTAGATTGGGCCATGGGCCACCTCGGTGCAGCGTAAGCAAGAAAAGAAGCAGCCCTGCTCCAAAAAACCGGCTGCCGCACATCAAAAAAGTCGGAATACTCTGAATGGCCCAATAATTGGCCAAATAAGTAGAGCCCCACACGAAATAAATCACAGCAAATGCGCCAATGATTTGCCAACGTTCGTTATCCATGGAATGGTTTAGTTACCTTTGCCCAAAATTTTGCCAAATATGCGTAAAACAACTGTACTCCGTACCATTATACTCGGCTCCTTAGCGATCTTTTTTTTCGCCTGCGAGCAGCCAGCCAGCAGCAGCACGGCTACCAAAGAAGAAAACACGGCTCCTGCCTCCGGCCTAAAAATTGCTCATATCCAATCCGATAGCCTACAAACTGGCTACACAGCTCTGGCTACTGAACTGGCTCGTTTGGAAGAAAACTTCAGCAAGGCTCAAGAAAACCTCAGCAAAGAAGCCAACGCCCTGCAAAGAGAAGTAATTAGCCTACAAACGAAAATGCAGCAAGGGCTACTTTCCCCCAACCAGATTCAAGCAGAGCAACAACGCCTGGAGCGCAAAGAGCAAGAAATTATGCAGCGCCGCGATGTGGCTATGGGCAGCATCCAGGAGGAGCAAATGCAGCTACAAGCCGCTTTCACCACCCGCGTAAAGGAGGTGTTGGAAACGATCAAAGTAGAAAAAGGCTACGATTACATTGTCAATCTGGGCGCTGGAACGGGCATCTTGGTTGCCAATCCCAGCCTAGACATCACGCCCTTGGTACTAGAGCGCCTCAATGCGCTGGGCGGCCAGCTCGATACCACCGCAGTACAGTAAAATAGAGTTGTTCGACGGGTCATGCACCCACCGAACAACTCTTATAAAAACACACGGCTGCCAGCAATGCCGACAGCCGTGTGTTTTCCACAGCTGCGCTGAGGGAAATCTAGTGTTCGAAGGCTGCCCGTATCTTCCGAGCGGTCTCAGCCAATTCCTCTTGGCTAAAATCTGTATGTTTGCCGAAGCGAAAATCGCTCATACTCGAAACGGGCACGAGGTGCACGTGCGCGTGCGGCACCTCTAAACCCAATACACCCACCGCGACGCGCGTGCAAGGGATAGCACTTTTTATAGCGGCCGCAACCTGTTTAGAAAACAGTGTGAGGCCACTGAGTTCTTCGTCGCTGAGATCAAAATAATAATCGAGCTCCCGCTTCGGGATGCAGAGCGTGTGGCCCTCCACCATCGGACGAATGTCCAAAAAAGCCAAATAGGCCTCTGATTCTGCTATTTTGTGACAAGGGATACTGCCTGCTACAATCTTGCTGAATATGCTGCTCATACCAAGGCTTTTATAAACTGATGTCGAGGATATCAAATTCCAGTTGGCCCGCAGGCGTCTGCACGATTGCTTTATCGCCTTTCGATTTCCCCAATAATCCTTTGCCCATCGGGGAGTCAACGGATATTTTCTTCTGTGCCAGATCGGCTTCGGATTGGGAAACGAGTTGGTAAGTCAAGGTAGCCCCGTTCTTGGGGTTCTTGATGGTTACTTTGCTCATCACGGTTACTTTACTGGTATCGAGCGTGCTCATATCCAACACTCGGGCATTGGCCATTACCTTTTCCAGCTCGTTGATTTTCATCTCCAGCATTCCTTGGGCATCTTTGGCTGCGTCGTACTCGGCGTTTTCCGAGAGGTCACCCTTTTCCCGTGCTTCTGCAATGGCAGCCGCTACTTCTGCGCGCCCCACCGTTTTGAGGTGATCTAATTCTGCCACCAGTTTGTCGTAGCCTTCTTGCGATAAATAGTGCGTTCCGGACATAATTCAATGGTTTAAAGCGATACCCCCCTCACCCCCTCCCCTTCATCAGGAAGTAGCCTTAGGTACGCATCGCGTTGGTTGTGTAAATAGCTTTATTCAAAAGCGGTCTGCCAGCCACCTAAACCAGGCGCTTTAGAGTGGCACAACACTAGCTTCTGTCATAAAGCCCTTAATAAACGTCGGATAGCCACTACAAGGTATTTTGAGCTTTCCTTCTTTTGCGACTACCACTACAAAACAAAAACAAGAACGTTCCCATCTCGTTAAAGGTGGAAACGTTCTTGCTTGTGTAATAGTTACAAAAGTAAGCTATTTTTGAATACTACACAAGTTTGTTTTATCTCAATCTAACCCATTGCTTCGCAAAAAAGTTCAAGGCCGCTGCTTCTACGAAGCGACAGCGGCACCCGAGAAGTGGTTTACTCCAAAAAAACTCAAGACGTGCTCGGCCTAGCTTGCAGTCATTTGGCCGAGCGGATTTTACCACCGCTAAGGAACAGGCGAAAAATTTACAATAGTAGAGTAGAGCGTTTTGTAGGGAAGTGGGCGTAAGAAACGCTACCATTACTGCCCGATGCCCGCTCTCTCATGGGCATCGGACAGTATTTTGTAATTTAGAAGGAGAAACTCACGCCCATGTTGTGCGTACCATCATAAATACGCGTATTGCGGTAGGCGTAGTCGATACTAAAGGCCGTATTGCGGTTGTCCTTACTCAAAGGTACACGGACACTCGCCCCAGCAGAAATACCATCATACAGCGGTATTTCCGTCAGGTCGGAAGTTTCCATATCAGTGCGGTAACCGCCGCGTAGGATAAATCGTTCGCGGAAGCTATACTCCAATGCAGCGCCTACTTGGTCGCGTCCGAAGGAGTTGGCCGTAAAGTTGCCGTGTAGCGTAATACGATGATCGGCTGTTCCAGCCAGGAAGTCGTAGGAAGCACCGATGTTCAGTACCGAGGGCATCTCGAAGCCTGCAGCACGCTGGTTCAAAGTGACAGCAAAACCGTTGACCGAGGACTCCGTCGCGAGGGCTTGCCCACCAAACTTCATCCGTGAGCCAACATTGCGTAGAGAGATGCCGAACTTGAACTCATCGTTATCGCCCGTCACATATTGTACACCCGCGTCAATAGCTGCCCCAAAAGAAGAGATGTCGGAAGTGGATTCACTCACCCCTCTAAGTAAAATACCCACCGATACCTTGTTCTCAAATACATGAGAGTAGCCGAAGCCAATATTGAGAAAGCTCAGATCCAACAAAGCGCCCGTGCCTTCAGGTTGGGCGTCGGTTGTGATGGCAATATCACCGAAGTCTAAACTCATGATACTCAGGCCGAAGGCACCGTTCTCGCCCACCTTAGAAGCAATACCAACAGATTGCATGGCAATATCGGTGCCCTGCAAATAGTTGGCGTATCCCACCATTACTTGCGATTTTTGGATGCGCCCCATACCAGCGATGTTCAGTCGCATCGCCTCTACACCACTGATGCTAGACGTATTCAGCGTATGCAAACCAGCAGAAGGCGCCCATGGGTTCATCAATAGTTGGGCAGCACCTGCCTCACCCTGCCGATCAGGATTGCCAGCAAACAAGACAGCGGCAGAAAGCAAGCAACATAAACTTAGTAAGTAGATTTTCTTCATTCCTGTAAACTTATGGAATTAAACCGTGCCGATGAACTCTAGAAGCCCATCGGCACGGCAATATGATGAATTAAAGACCAGAGGGGTCGAACTGACGGTTAACACCAAAGAACTTGAGCGTGCGCTCTCCTTTCTCGAAGGCATTAACATGAATGAGGTACACACCGCTAGCCACGGGAATATTCCGGAAGTTGTTCAAATCCCATTCCAATGCTGGCGAAACTTGCCTACGACCAAAAGGACGATTCGCAGAGCCTCTCAGCATCGTTGGTGCTTCGTCGCGGTTATACTGGCGAATAAACTTACCGTCTAGGGAGTAAATTGTGACCACACAACGAGGAGGCAGGTTGGTAATTTTAACGACCTTATCGAACACATTTGACTCGTATTGGCTGGTAGCATAGTATGGGTTGGGAACTACATTGATCATGTCCAGCTCCCGCTGAAGACCTGCTTGGTCTAGCTGACCCGCCATCTTTCCGTCAATCTTGAAGCGGTAGGCACCATGGCCATTGTATTCTTCCTCGCCTACTGCCCAATCGTATTTGCTATCTACCCGAAGTTTGAGAGTAGCCTCATTGGGGATCAGGCCATCCGCATAGGATAGCAACTGCGCATCCGGCGCTAGGAGGGGGAAAATAGCCCAGGTGATCTCCCGCACGCCATTGCCTTTGCGGCTAGGCGTAGGAGAGTTTCTGTCCTCGAAGCGCCCCTCTAAGAACACCCCACCATCGTAGGGTAGTTTTGTTACGTAGATATAGTGTTGCCCGCCCGCTGGAATGTTGATTGGGCTGAAGAAAGGAATGTTCGGAACGGGATCGATCAAGGTGCTGCTTGGGTTCCAAATCATATCCGCACCGTTATCTTGCAAGCGGAATCCATCTGCGTTCACCTCGCGGCCGTCATAAACAGAGTTCTCACCCCAGAATATTTGTAGGCGCTGGCCTGTCTCCACATCCACAGCGTAACCAGGAAACCAACCCATACCTCTGGCAATATCTGGGTCGATATTTTCATCTACCATCGGCAATCCATCAGGGCCTGCCTCCTTGGTTACGGAAGGCGCCGAGCGCGGATCGAACATAATCGGCTCTCCATCGCTGGCGAAGCGGGGATCTATTACCGCTGGCAGCGGATAGTTAGCCGTTCTGGTTTCTACCACTGGACAACGCGACCAAAGGGACTTATCACTGGTGAAAACAATATCCACATTGTTCAAATCCTGTAGGCTCATTTGGCGGTTGGGGATATTGTTGAACGTGTTCCGCCAAACTGGAGACATATAAAGTGGTACACCTTCCCGATCAGTCCAGTCCATCAACTTATAAGGTGCAGCGCCAGGGAACATACCACCCAATTGGTTACGGGGATCATCGCTAGCGAAAGCCTCACCAAAGCTATTGTTGACATAATTGAATATGTTCTGATCTATGACAGATATCCCCGTTCCGAGGTTCAGCTCGTCGGGAATTAGCGTAAGCCATTGTGGGCCATCGGGATCAGCATAAATTAAGGAGCCTCCTTGGGCACCGTTGTTGCCTTCCCGATCAACACCTGGTTCTTCCACATCAGAAATGAATACAGAGAAGCCAAACTCTGGAATAATTTGCTCATTGATAACACTAATTGGCTGCTCACTTACAATGGCATCTACGCCACAAGCATTTAGGCAGCGGAGTGTCCAAGTGACGGGATTATCATAGCGCTCATTGCCCATATCGCTGTCTTGGAAAGTAATTTCGTACTCGCCGTCGATCACATCAATCGGGTTCACAACCTGTACGTTGATGGGGCTAGCACCTTGCTGATAGTCAATAGCACCTTGATAATCTCCTTCATTGGCATAGGCTTCGCGGATGGTCTCTACGCTTTCTGGTGTCATATCCAAGAAAGCACCGCCGTTGCCACGGCCAGCTAAGCGGGTGATGGCCGGATTATCCCCATACTGCGCCATTAGGTCAATATCCAAAATAGGGCGAGGAATGACCGTGTAAAAATCGCGCTCATCCTCGAAAGAACCGATGTTATTGCGGCTTTCAAGATAAGCGCGGCGCTGACCTGGGTCGAAGTCGTCGTTAGGATCGAAATCCTTGTAGTTATTGTACGCATAGGCGATAGCTGTGAAGTAATAGCGGCGGTGGTTGATCAAACGAGTATCATCCGAACCAAAAGCATCTTGTGTGATACTCAGGGAGTGGCGAATACCTGTGTCATTACCATCAACCATCAGCTCTGGCACGAAGTAAGTCTCTAGCGTAGGCGTTTGCGCCTGCTCAGGATCTAGTGCATTCCAATTGAAGATGCGCTTGATGCCATTTCTGACATCAAAATCGGCCACTGGACGTACTTTGTTGAGGTCTCCACGGTCTTCCAAACTCACATCGGGGCCAGAAAACTGATAAATGCGGTAGCCCTCGAATTTGTAGAGGCTATCTGGCGTACCAGCAGGAATGTTGGGGTCTATCTCTGCATATTCTTCCCGGAAGTTGTTGGAGGCATTCGAATTAGAAATCAGCGCAATCACCTCTCTATCTAATTCAATCCAGTCAAGATCAGGGGCATCTGGGCCATCGAGGATATCGAAGCAGGCATCGAAGAGATTTTGTGCAATATCGTCCGCTTGTTGCAAACGCTGTAGCGACGGGCAAGGATAATTCTGGTTAGGTACCCAAACCACACCAATAATCAACTCATTTACAGCACCGGGCTGTAGGGTGAAAGGTCCAGAAGCCTGTACCGTACGGCGGTCGCCATTACCCAGATCAGAAGTACACATAGACCAGCCATTGGAATTATTGGGCTCATCTGGTAGGGCATAGCGCGTAGGCATCGTGCCTTCGTCATAGCCATCCCCCCCTGTTTCGAGTGGGCGGCCATCTCGCCAAATACCCTGTAGGTAATTATAGTATTCCTCTCTGGTGTTGGGGTCTGTTGTACCCGCTGGCGGGCTACCCACACCAGCGTTGTTGACGTAGATGAAGGAGCTCATACCCAATTCTATTTCGTCTATCTGGTTGCCGTCGTCATCAAAGATCGGTTTCAAAGGGCCCCGGAAATAATCTACCCCAAGGATGGGCACCTCATCACAGTAAGTTGCAACACCCTGCTGACAAGTACAACCATTGGTACCGTCTAACTCATCCTCATTATATACATAAGCCAGAGAGCGCGTGGTATCGCAACCCACATAGTCATCCGTATAACAACCCAAGTCGGGATCCACCCACATGGCGAAATAGGTATCCAGCAGGTCTTCCCTGGCGCGGTTGATCAGCTTATAGCGCTGAAAAGTCATGTTATTCAAATCATCAGAAGAGCGGTAGGAGAAAGCCTGAACCTGCACCTCCATCCGAAGCTGGGTAGGGGTATTCGACTGGTTGTGGTTGTTGCCCGCATCATTGTATATCCAGAAGTGCATCTGATCAGCAAACTGAGGCTCTGGACAGCCTCGGATCTCTATGATAGGATAATCGCCTTGGGTTGGGTCGTAAATACCATCCAAATTGTAATCCCAGAAGCCGCCTAAGCCCTGCGTCGTGTTGGGCAAATCGAAACCATGTACATCAAAAAAGTGTGGATTACCCGTGGCGGGCCATCCCAAAACATCCTTTGGGATGCTGGAAGGATCCAAAGGCAGGGCATCTGCTGACTCTGCCGCTAGGAAATCGCCAATAAACCGACGGATATTATCCCCATTTACGACGAAGAACCTATCCCACCTCGCACAGGTATCAGCATCTATGGTACCCTCCGGTGTCAGAGGCCCTGTGTAGTAGTCGAACCGACCGGAACTGCGGCCATATTGCTGAGCAGCTACTTTAAGCTCTCCGCCTGGTGCACGGCCTCCTAACCATACAGCACCTGCGAAGATGGAAGAAACCTCCTGAACCCCTGGAGGTGGCTTCGGCACCACATAGCGGCCGTCGGAACCATCCCACCAGACGTCTCCGCCCGTAGTGAGGCGGGCGCGAACGTTGTTGATCTCCTGTTCTGTTTGCGCAATCGCGTTGGAACAGTTGGATCGGAAATCAATACGCGGATTATCTTGCGTATTGGCCGGTGCCGCAGCCTCCGGCCCTCTGTATGCCCAAGCCGAAAGCGGCAGTAACAGGGCGAACAAGAGCGTAAAAAATTGTAGCAGTCTTTTCATTTTCATTTTCGAAAGTGTTGTAAGACGAAATAATGTGGTGAGCACTCGCCTTGAAATCGAAAGCGCGAATGCTCACCGGATTGTCATTTTAGAAATTCAGCAAAGTACCTACGAAGATACGGCGAGGCAAGCTAAATAAATCAGGATTCAGCAAGCGCCATTGGTAAGAAGCCAGGTAATTCTCTACCGCTTGTAAGCGTCCTTCGAAGTTGGCTAAGGCATCGCGACCAAAAGAAGATTGCAAGAAACCATTGTCTTCTGGAGAGCCTGTAGTAGAATATACATTGATGATGTTTCTGCGATCTAATACGTTACTGACCCGTACATAGACATTCATTCCTAGGTTGTTGGCTAGTTTGATGTCTTTGTCTATTCTCAGGTTCAGTGTGAAATTCCAGGGCTTGCGCGCACCGTTGATACCGCCTTGGGTGCCCGTTCCACCGAACTCAGTAGGCACGAAAGTAGCCGTGTAGGGTCGGCCAGAAACACCGATCGTTTGCAGATTGATACCCAAACCACGCGCCAGACTAGAACCTTGGAAATTGCTTGGCAAGCGATAATCCAAAATGAGGTTGATCCGGTGGCGCTCATCGAAACTTAGGGGAAAGAGCGTGCGCAAGTTGCCTCGGTTGGTAAGCCCTCTTTGTGAGTTGGCATCAGAACCCGTACCATCAGCAAAAGCCAAAGAGTAGTTGGCATTGATCAGGAAATTTTTGGTTCTTCTCATTTCATAAGAGAAGTTGAAACCTTTGGTTGTTCCGAAGTCTTGGTTGTCGTAAGTAGTATATTGGTTCACGATGGGTACGGGGAAGAAAGTGCGTAGCTGAATCATATCCCGCAGCTCCTTGTAGTACGCAGAAATTTTGATCGCCGAGCTAGCACTCACCCGCTGTTGGAAACCTACCTCGTAGTCCACCGTACGCTCCGGGCGCAAGTTGGGGTTGTTGAAAGTAGTACCACCTGCTCGTTCTACAAAGTAGAAATAATCAAGCGCAGTAGCAATAGTATTGCTAGGTGGGCGCTGTACCAACACATCATAGTGAGCGAAGAAGTTAGCATCCTCGTTGATCGGGAAAGAGAAAGCCAAACGCGGCATAACATTAAACTGTACCTCATAGTCTTGGAAAGAAGACTCTACGGTAAAGTTGTTTTCCTTGATTAGGTTAGAAACCTCGTGCGCCGCAGGGTTGGCATACTTTGGAAAAACCAGACCACTCCGGATACCCTCAATTTCCTGTGGGCCGTTGGTAGGCGTACCATCTGCCAAGAACCAATCATCTCCGTTGCGGTACGCTCTTACATCCGAGCCATTGTCTGTGGTGGTATATACACGATAGTCATCGCCAATATTTCCTGGGCGGCTGCTGCCTGCATTGTTGTGAAAATCCTCTGCCCCTTGAATTTCATACAAGCTGTAAGGGTCTTTCAGCACGCGTGTGTTTGCATCATAGCGATCGAGGCGAACACCAAGGCGGAAGATCATTTTGTTGATCGTAAACTTATCTTGGATATAGCCCGCCGTGTAAATGGGGCGGTTGGGCGCCACATTGAAAGTCCGGTTCCCCGTGCTTGGGTCAATGGCAAAGAAGTCATCGAAAGTACCATTGAACTCATTACCTAAGTAGTCGTAGCCAAAATAATCAATTATATCCCTATTGGTAAGTTCCAAAGGAGAAAACATATCTAAAGTCATCTGATCTGGCGACAAACGGTCGATATCCACATAGCTGCTTAGCGGCACGCCTAGGGACTCACGAATAGCGCGATAAAATTGGTTGCCAGGCAAATCCACAAAACCACTAGGATAAATATTGGCCTCAAACATTTGGCCGTTCCCCAAATCGATCATTTGCGTACCAATGGGCGCAGCCGTCGTATCGGGTACCTGACCACTGAGGTGGGCATTGGCATTCAAGCGGGCGGTTGTCCACAAACCACGGGGGTTCAAACTCCAGTTTCTATTGATTCGCTGCTCGTACATAAAGCCCAGCTCAATATTGTGGCGGCTCTTATCAGAACTACCAGGCACGATCTGGAAACTGGCCGTGGCATTGAAGGTGTAAATATCGTTGTCTGCCTTCTGTGCCAAATTATACACCTCCCCTACGTTGCGATAGTGGGTGTTAAAAGTGGTACGAAAAATGTCTCTGGTTTGGCCGTTGATAGAAAAGAAATTATCATCCGTAATGCCCACATTACCTTGGCCCAAAATAGCAAATTCTCCAGTTTCGAATATTTCATCGAAAGAAACACCCAACTGCTGCGCTGCTGCAATGTTGTAGTTAGCTAAGATGGGGTTGTGCCCTACAGAAGCATCGTAAGAGCGTAGTACAGGGCGAAAAGCAGCGTGCTGAAAGCCTGTGACAACGCCTTGCTCAACTTCGGGTGCAAAGACAGGAACGTAGTCCGTAACAAAACGTCCAACATGGCCGTAGTCGAAGTAATTGTCTCCATGTATCGGGTCTGTCACATCTGATTTGTTGTTCTCCACACCTAACTGAAGCGTGTAAGTGGCTTTTTGAATCAAGCCTTTGCCAGAATCCGCTCCTAAGCGGTGGCGGAAACGGAAATTTACCCGATAATCCTCATTAAACTGAGTAGGGTTTCTCTGAGCATTGAGCAAGCGCCAGCTCCCCCCTCCATTTTCTGAAGGCGTGAACAAATTCTGCCGATCTGAATAGAAGCCCGTGAGCGACACATCGATGGCATCACTCAGGCGCGCATCCAGTTTGCCGGTAAGATCTATCTGAGAACGCTCCTCGAAGGGACGTACCTGCAGGGCATCCACATCATCGTTCGTAAGCAATTCCGCAGCAATCACCGGCTGGCCACGGCTCAAAATGAGTGGGTTTGCTTCAATCTCTCGGAGCTTATCTTCCTTAATACGGAAGATGGATACAGCAGAGGGGTCGTCATCCACCTGTTGCGTGTAACGTCCTGCAAGGCGAAAGCCCAAGATGGAATTTCCCTTCTTGTTCTTCAAAATCGGGCCGTTGGCATTGAAGCCTATGAGGTTGTTGCCGTAATCTTGGAATGGTTCGGTCGTTTCAGCCTCGATACCGCCACTGAACTTGCTGGAAGGCCCTTTGGTGGTGATGGAAATTACCCCCCCCGATACGTCGCCATAACGCGCCTCAATACCACCCGTGATTACTTGCAGCTGATCAATTTCCGATTCCTGAACCAAATTACCCTGTACGCGGATACCATCCACATAATAGTCGGTAGCATTCGATCGGGAACCGCGAATATTAAGAGCACCTCCCTCATCTGCAGATGCCAAACCCGCTGAAGTAGCAGCAATGGCATTGATACTACGCGTGGGGAGGTTCCGGATTTCCTCGGAGGTAATCGTTCTACCCTGAGTGGTGTTGTCCTGCTCAACTAGCGGAACTTTGTAGCCTACCACCTCCACAGCATCTAGGGCAACACCCGCGGAAAGGCTCACGTTGGCTACGTTCTGCTTGCCGGCATTCACCTGAACACCCTCTAGGCGCTGGGTAGCATAACCTGTGAAGGCAATGACCAGATCGTAGGTACCCGGATCTATATTGGAAAAATAGTAGTTGCCATCAATATCGGCATTCGTGCCCTGCACAAATACACCGCCCCGCTCCAAGGAAACAGTAGCAAATGGTAGTGGGTCATCTCCATTATCTGCGTCCACCACCTTACCTGTTAGGGCAGTTTGTGCGAAAGCAACGAGCGAGAAGACTAAAAAGGTAAAAAATAGTAAGATTCTTTTCATACAAGGCAGTTTAATCCCTATCAATTCACAAATATGCATACATCCAACCACTTGAAATGCCACAATTATAGCGCAAGTAAGATGGCCGACATAAAAAGCCCTCCTATGGCTCAAAAGCCCCAGGAACAGCTCTTAGCGATGGCGAAATTCGTTAAATCTTTGTTAATTCCCTAATTTTTGTAAAAATAAGCTCATTTTTTTTGTGCGGACAACACAGTTTGAGAAGTAAACACTTGTTTTTCAATGATTAGAGCAATTTTACATTTTTTTGCTCACGAACATGCGCGCCGGGGGCAGGAGCCAGGAACTCCTTTAAGCGCCATGATCTGAAACTGCCTATCAGCTTGCCTGCTCGTGCTATGTTCAAGAAGCCAACCAAGACCCGAAAACGCTGTGTATGGAAGATGGCCAGACGACAGTTTTGCTTGTACTACCAAAAAACCTTGCTCCTGCGTGAGCCACCACAAAAAGGCCTACCTTTGCGGCTCTCATTGGGTGACCAACAAAATAGGAACAAATGTATCTAATCACAGGCGCAGCGGGCTTCATAGGAAGCTGTCTGACTCAGTATCTCAACGAACAAGGTATTATTAACTTGATTTTGGTGGACGATTTCGTGCACTACGAAGATAAAACGCCCAACTACCTCCCCAAGAAGCATCACCAACGAATAGAAAGGATGGAACTCCTCCAACAACTGGAGGCCGACCAGCTCCCTACCCTGCAAGCTATCTTTCACCTTGGAGCCCGAACCGACACCAGCGAAGCCAGCTGGGATATTTTTCAAACCCTCAACCTCGATTACTCTAAGGCCATTCACCAATACTGTGTACGCAAGCAAATTCCGCTGATCTACGCCAGCAGCGCCGCCACCTACGGCAATGGAGAACACGGCTATTCCGATAGCCACGAGATCGTTGAACAGCTGCAGCCCCTGAATCCCTACGGCCGCAGCAAAAACGACTTCGACCGCTGGGTGCTCTCTCAAAAAGTGCAGCCGCCCGCTTGGTATGGCCTCAAGTTTTTCAACGTCTATGGTCCTAACGAATACCACAAGGGGCGCATGGCCAGCGTAATCCTACACACCTTTCGGCAGATAAAAGCGAAGGGCTATATGCAGCTCTTCCGTAGCCACCGCCCCGATATTGCCGATGGGCAGCAGCAGCGCGATTTCGTTTATGTTAAAGATCTCTGCCGGGTGATGTATTGGCTCCTACAAACGCTGCCCGCCTCGCACGGACTCTACAACATGGGCACGGGGCAGGCACGTTCTTTCCTTGATCTAGCGCGCCTCACCTTCGCCGCCCAAGGCCTGCTACCCGATATCCGCTTCGTCGATACCCCCGAAGATATCCGCCATACCTACCAGTATTTCACCCAAGCCGACATGGACAAGCTGCGCGCCGCTGGCTATAACCAAGCTTTCTCTTCCTTGGAAGAAGGGGTCACAGATTATGTGCAGCGGTATTTGATGGAGGGCAGGTATTATTGACGCAACAGGGCCGCGATTGCATCGCGGCTCTGTTGCGTTAGCTACAACTCGCTGGTCATGTGAAAGCGAATTTTGGGGTGGTTTTCCTGTGCCATTTGCAGCATCCAAGCGCTGTCTGCTAGGAAAACGAGGCGGCCCTCCTTGTCTTTAGCGATATTGGATTTGCGGCGATCGATGAAGGCTTTCATTTCCTTGGGGTCTTCGGCCGTGACCCAACAGGCTTTGTGGAGGTTGGTGGGTTCATAGACGGCTGTGGCACCGTATTCGTGCTCTAGGCGGTATTGGATTACATCGAATTGCAGCGCCCCTACCGTGCCGATGATCTGTGCATTATCGGCCTCGCGGGTAAAGAGCTGGGCGACGCCTTCGTCCATTAGTTGATCGAGGCCCTTGGCGAGTTGCTTGCTTTTAAGGGGGTCGCCATTCACAACGCGGCGGAATTGTTCGGGGCTGAAGCTAGGAATGCCTTTGAAGTGCAGTGCCTCGCCCTCGGTGAGAGTGTCGCCAATTTTGAAGTTGCCGCTATCATAAAGACCCACCACGTCGCCAGCAAAAGCCTCATCCACTACTTCTTTTTTAGCAGCCATGAAGCTGGTGGGGTTGGCAAATTTCATTTTCTTGCCTTGGCGCACGTGCAAATAGTTGGTGTTGCGCTCGAAAGTGCCCGAGCAGATCCGAAGGAAAGCGATGCGGTCGCGATGCTTGGGATCCATATTGGCATGAATCTTAAAAACAAAGCCCGAGAACTTGTCTTCGTTGGGGTCCACAGCCCGCTCTTCGGTAGCGCGCGGAAGCGGCTCGGGGGCAATTTCCACGAAGCAATCCAGCAGCTCCTTGACGCCAAAATTATTCACCGCCGAGCCGAAAAAGACCGGACTCAGATCGCCCTTCAAATACACCTCCCGATCAAAAGCGGGATAAACCTCGCGGATCAGGTGTACTTCCGAACGCAGCTCCTCGGCCGCCGCCTCCCCTACTATTTGGTTTAGCTCGGGATCGTCCAAATCGGTAAATTCGATCACTTCTTCTGGCCGTTCCTGCTTGTTGCCAGGCCGAAACAAAACCAAGCGCTGTTCATAAAGACTGTACACCCCCTGAAAGCGATCACCCATGCCGATGGGCCAACTCAAGGGCGTTACTTTGAGCTGCAGTTTTTGCTCCACTTCGTCCAAGAGATCGAAAGATTCCTTTCCGGGGCGGTCGAGTTTGTTGATGAATACAATGACGGGGGTCTTGCGCATCCGGCATACTTCCACGAGTTTTTCGGTTTGCTCCTCCACGCCTTTGGCCACGTCGATCACTACAATCACGCTGTCCACGGCCGTTAGGGTCCGGTAGGTATCTTCGGCAAAGTCTTTGTGGCCGGGGGTATCCAGGATATTGATCTTCCGTTCGCGGTAGTCAAAAGCCATCACAGAAGTTGCTACGGATATACCCCGCTGCCGTTCGATTTCCATAAAATCGGAGGTAGCCGTTTTCTTTACCTTGTTATTCTTTACAGCTCCGGCTTCCTGAATGGCGCCGCCAAAAAGCAGTAACTTCTCGGTGAGCGTTGTCTTACCAGCATCTGGGTGAGAAACAATGCCGAAGGTTCGGCGGCGGGCAATTTCCTTAGCTTGGTGGCTCATGTAGCGGACTTAAAATTCACACCTTTTTATAAATAGAGGCGCAAAAATACATAAAAAATCGGTAGTCTTCCCTGCAGATCGTTAGGCGCTCTTTGCGCGGCGGGGTTTGCGCAATCGGTCTCGGTTTTCTGCGCCTGTAGCACGGCTAAAAAAATAAGCACGGCTCCTGCCCTTGGGGCAAAAAATACACACGCCCTCGCTGGCTCTCGCCCTACGAAACCCATACGAGCACGGCTCAGGCGGGTTTACAGATGGGCACTGCGTGCAGGAGCAAAGAATACTAGCAAGAGCAATGCCGCTAAAATGCTACCGGATGGCCGAGCATCCTAGAGCAAAAGCGGCCTAAGGAATAAAAAAATGTGCTTTTTGTAACAAGTCCTTCTGTAATTTCATAGAACGGCAAAGAAACTCATCATCCCAAAAACCAAACCCATGATTAGTCCCCATATTCTTCACGAAGGGCTGGGTGGTGCTATCGGTAGCACTGTCGATACCTTCCAACAAAAGCTATATTTTACAGAATTTGATGGTAAGATATCGCGCCTCAACCTATTGCCTAGTAGCGCCACCACCATCGCAACGGGCAACAATGTTACCCTCCAAGGAACACACCTTTTTGATTTTGATACTGGCACCCATTCGGAAACGGGTGGCGGCGGCGGTGCTTCCTTCGATGTTTAGTGGCAACAGCAAACGAGCGTCAACCGGCAAATGGTGGCTAGAAATGGTGCTCAACTCACTTACTTCGGCCAAGTAAATTTCAACAGCATTTCCTTCTCCGATCTGGCCGCCGCTACCTATTCTGATGCCCCGGTCACCGCCAATAACAACAGTAGCAATTTGCTTACCGAAGGTAGCATTTTCGGTGTCCGAACCAGCGAGGGAAACTATACCAAAGTGCAGATTCTTTCCTACGGCTACAACCTACAAATCCGGTTTCGCACCTATCGCCTTAGCTCCCCTTACACAGTGCTCGGCACAGGCTATGCCCAACCAGAAGATATTGTTTTGAGCCAAGATAGGCAGCACCTCTTCGTAACGGAAAGAAGCGGCCAGCTACTAAAAGTGGCGATCAACCAAGCGGATAGAAGCCAGGCAAGACTCGTCAGTGCTGGCCTCGTGGCACCACACCAAATCAGCCTTTTTGAAAACTATGGCCTGGCTTATGTCGTGGAGTTTGCCAGCAGTGGGCGACTGCTGCGCATCAATCTGAATGACGGTAGCCAAACAACCGTTGCAGACGGCCTCGCTCAAGCAGTCGGTCTATTAATGACCTCAGATCAGCGTTTCGCTTATGTCACCGAGCAAGCTAGCAACAGTCTTATCCGCATCGATTTGCTGGCCAATATCCGCACTAGCCTGGTAAGCGGATTGAACAATCCCTTTTTCCTCACCTGGGCTGATGAAGGCGAAAGCGCTATTTTCCTGACGGAAAGAGACCCCGCCAACCGCATCCGTGTAATAGACATCGATACGGCCTCCCCTAGTGTTCGCCTTGTGGCCAATGGCTTACCCAATCGGCCATCCAGCTGTGCCTTGGCGCGCCCCAACCAGCTCATCGTTTGTAGTGATAATGCTATTTGTAGGCTCCATCTCGACGAAGCGGTGATCAGCCCCAGCGGCCCCAACTTCTTGGGTATTGGCTTTGTACCTGCCTCTCACATCGCAAACGGCTACGCCAACACCAGCGATCTTGCGGATTACCACTTTCAAGTGGTGGATGCCCCCTTCGGCGGAAACCTACAACTGATGTTCAACCACGAAAAAATGTACGCGCTGGGTGCCCCCTACTATCGCTTCTTTGTAAATGGAGAACGGCAAGACGCGCCTTTCTCTACTCTGATTTGGCAAGCCAGCTTAGGGCGCTTTGTCTCTCAAGTCAGAACGCCCCTCGGCGCCGGCTTCTTCAGAACCAAAAGCCCCGGACAACTGTGGTACAGCCCTTTTCATGGCTACACCCTCCGAACAGCAGGCCTCCCCAATGGGCTGCATACCCTCCGATTAGAGCTTTACAGTAGTCCACTAAGCAGCGCTACCCCCATCAGCCACCAAGAAGTGGCCGTTATGATCGATAACAACTGGCCCAGTGCCAGTATTAATCAGATTCTACATCACCACAACATCAATGGTGTTGAGGCAGTGGGAAGCTGCGGTATTGTAACAGAAAATAGCGACCGCTTCCAATTCAACATCAGTGCCGCCGACGCTGAAAACCACCTAAAAAGCTGGCAACTAACGGCCTTGTGGGGCAACAACCAGTCGGCCGTAGTAGATGCCGATAGCTACAGCCCGAGCGGCAGCAGTCCACTTTGGGTAGTGGCCCCCAGCCAAGTAGTACCTAATAGCCCATGGGCTGCCAGCGTACCCGGCGACCCTAGCTCGCGTAGATGTGCCCACACCTTCCGCCTGCAGGTGTGGGATCGGGTGATCAACGGCTACAGCTATATCCACAAATCGGTCTATCACAAGTCTATTACCCTCCTACTACCCTACTGAACCCTATGTTTTGAGTAGCGAAAGCCATCATCTGCGAAGCGGGTGGTGGCTTTGCGCTAAATCGAGTATTCCGAGAGACCAACGCTAGCAAGCACAGCGCCTTGGCTAGGGCAAAATAAAAAGTGAAAAAAAATTTGGATTATTGAACACCGTTCATTTATCTTTGTGCCATCAATATTATAAATGGGTACTTCGGAAAGAAAAGCAAGAGAAAAAGAGGAGTTGAAGTCCTTGATCCTGCGAGCAGCAAAAAAGCTGTTTGTAGAAAAAGGCATTGAACAAACTACAATTCGGAAAATTGCTAATCAGATTGAATACAGTGTGGGTACGGTATATGTGTATTACAAGGATAAGAACGACATTTTATACGAGCTACACACCCAAGGCTTCAAGCAACTAGGAGAGGAAATGAGGGTACTGCTCACCGTAACAGACCCTATGGAAAGGATAAAGGCACTCGGAAGGGTTTACCTCCAATTCGCCTTAGAAAACCCAGATATGTATGACTTGATGTTCACATTGAAAGCACCTATGGACTTCCTAGATTCTGTGCATAAAGAAGAATGGAATGAAGGAAAAGCCACCTTCGATGTACTGAGAGCTACAGTGGATCAATGTATCCAACAGGGCCACTTTAAGGGGCATCAACTGGAGCCCCTTTCCTTTGCTATTTGGAGTACCGTACACGGGATGGCTTCCTTGTACATTAGCCAGCGAGTAAAGGGTGTGAACCTCAAAAGCCCGGAAACAATTCTAACAGAAAGCTACGAGGAATTCGTTTTGATGTTGGACAACAGATAATTTTTTTTTCAACAATGAACATTGTTCAATAAAATAACATAATTCAATGAAACAGAAATTGCAGCTGCTATCCTTGGGCTTATTAATAGCAAGCAACCTATTTAGCCAACGTATTCTTGAGCAGTACATCCAAATTGGTTTATCCCACAACCAGGGTATCCAGCAGCAGCAATTGGCTTTGGAAAAGAGTGTCTATGCCCTTAAAGAAGCTAAGGCGCTTTTTTGGCCAGATGTGAGGTTTACGGCAGACTATTTTCTAGCTGGTGGTGGGCGAACGGTAGACTTCCCTGCCGGAGACCTATTGAATCCTGTTTATAACTCGCTAAATGAGCTGACTAACAGTAATAATTTCCCTCAGTTGGAAAACCAGCGCATCTTACTCAACCCCAACAATTTTTACGATGCGAAATTCAGAGCAACCCTCCCATTACTAAACTTGGAACTCGAATACAACAAAAGAATAAAGCGCGAGCAACTCAGCCTACAACAAGTGGAGGTTGACTTATACAAGAGAGCATTGGTTAAGGAAATAAAAACGGCCTACTTCCAATACTTGCAATCTGCAGAAGCCATCAAAATCTATGAAACCGCGCTTGGCTTGGCCAATGAGAACAAGCGGATCAATGAGGTCTTGTTTAGGAACGACAAAGTCAACAGGACCGTTGTGGTGCGGGCAGAGAACGAGATTAGTAGGTTCGAGACCTTGCGCGAGAACGCACAACAAAGCTCGAACTCCGCTCAGGCCTACTTCAATTTCTTGCTCAACAAGAACTTGAGCGATACTATACTGATGGACAGTGGATATCGGGCGGTTGCCAAGGCGGTAGGCGACGGGACTACGGTAGCGCAAAAAGAGGAGTTACAGAAAATAAATATTTCCGGCAAGATCAAGCAGCAGTTGATTGGTCTTTCCCAATCATATCTCACGCCTACAATCAGTGCTTTCCTCGATTTGGGGACGCAGGGATTTGATTGGCAGCTTAACAACAAGACCACCTATTACTTTTTCGGGGTGTCGCTACAATGGGATTTGTTTAGCTCCGGCAGGAAGCAGCACAAGACACGGCAAGCCCAACTGGATAGCAAGATCACCGAGTCACAAGCTGATTATGTGCAAGCGCAATTGCAACTGCAGTTTACTACTGCTCTCAACAACTTCCATGCTTCCCTATACTCCTACCAATCGGCAGTGAGTACGCTCAATTCTTCCAAAAAATACTATTCAGACTTGCTCCGACTTTACAAAGAAGGACAAGCCTTATTCATTGAATTGCTGGACGCACAAAACCAGTTGATTCAATCGGAACTCCAAGTAAATATCTCACTGTATGACACTTACATCAAGGCAGCGGAAGTGGAGAAGGCCAATGCTACATTTATCCTCAATTAGAACAGACGTGAAATTCAAAAAACAACTTTTAGTGCTTTACATTACGCTCGCGGTAGGTATAAGTGCTTGCCAAAACAAGGCTGATAGCCGGGAAAAGCTCCTGTTCTCGCCAGAATCCATCGCGGTAAAGCTATACCAGCTCCAACAGTCGGAGGAGCCGGTGAAAATCATTAGCACGGGGCTGCTAGGCACCGAAAACGAAGCAAGGTACGCCTTTAAAATCGGCGGCGTGATAGACCGAATTTATGTAAGCGAAGGCCAGTTCTTCAAAAAGGGAAGCCTGCTTGCCTCCCTAAAAATAGACGAGATAGAATCGGGTTTCTTGCAGGCTAAGTTCGGTTTGGAAAAAACCGAGCGAGACCTCATCCGCGTGACAAACCTCTTCCAAGATAGCGTGGCTACGCTGGAACAGTTGCAGAATACAGAAACAGCATTCGAAATCGCTAAAAAGCAATTAGAAGCCATTGCCTTTAATAAAGAATATGCCCAAATTTATGCTACCAACGACGGCTTCGTGGCCCAAAAAATAGCCAACGAAGGCGAAATAGTGGCGGGTGGGATGCCCGTGCTAGCTATCAACGAGAACAAGGGCAAAGCGTGGGTATTGAAAGCTGGCTTATCAGATCGGGACTGGGCTATAACGGAAATCGGCGACCGAGCGGTGGTGGTCTTAGACGCCTACCCCAATAGTTCCATCCAAGGCAAGGTCTATCGGAAATCGTTGGCGGCAGACCAAAGCGCTGGATCCTTTCAGGTGGAGATACAACTAGAACTAAGCGAGTTGAAGCCAGCCTTAGGGATGTTTGGGAAGGTTGTAATAGAGACAAGTTCCTTACAACCATACCAATCTATCCCCTACGACGCGCTCATAGAAGCAGACGGTAGAAATGCTTTTGTCTTTGTGCCGGTGCCAATCGGAAAGGTCAAAAAGCAAGCGATCCAAATAGCCAGTTTCGATAAGCAAGCGGTACGGGTAAAATCTGGCTTAGAAAATACAACTGAGATTGTGCTGACCAACTCTGCCTTCCTCCATGAAGACTCGAACATTACCATCATTAAATGACGCGTTTTATGAACCTGACTAATTTTTCTGTCAAGAACTATCAGTTCACTTTAGTAGTGTTCGTCATGGTGGCGGTGGTAGGCTTAGTGACAATGCTCACCATGCCCCGAGCAGAAGATCCGCAGATCAACCCGCCCACCTACCCCATCGTGGTGGTTTACCCCGGTACCAGCCCGCAGGACTTGGAAGAACTGGTGGTGAAGCCCATAGAAAACAAGCTGTACGAGCTTGAAAACATAGACCGGATTGTGACGGCTATTGAAGACGGCCTGGCGGTAATTCGGGTAGAATTCAATTACGGTGTGGAGGTCGATAACAAATACCAAGAGGTGGTTCGGGAGGTGAACGCACTGCGAGAAGATCTCCCAGAAGATATTTTCAGTATCGACATAAGAAAAGTGGATCCCAGCGATGTGAACATTCTACAAGTGGCCTTGGTGAGTGAAAACGCTTCCTATTCTAGCCTAAAAAAGCAAGCCGACGAACTGAAAGACCAACTCGAAAAAGTGGTAGATCTGAAAAAGGTAAGGGTTTCAGGCGCCCCCGAGGAAGAGATACGCATTGACCTGCAAATAGATAAGCTGGCCGAGCTGGGAATACCACTAAACGTGGTGTTGGGCAGCATCCAGAGTGAGTCGGTAAACATTCCGGGCGGTAGCATCACGGCGGGCAACAGGACTTTCAACGTGAAGACAAGCGGAAAATTCACTGGATTGGACGACATAGCAGGCACCCTTATCTATAATGCCTATGGTAAAATCATTTATCTTAAGGACGTGGCCACCATAGGCTTCAGGAATGAGGCAGAAAAGCACATCACGCGGCTCAACGGCTACCGCTGCGTCTTGGTCCATGCCGCGCAGAAAACCGGCAGCAACATCAGCAGTACCCAAGCACAATACCTGCCAGTGCTGGAAGCCTTCGAGCAATCACTGCCCCCCAATATCAAGCTCTATCAACATTTTGACCAAGCCGAGAACGTGGCCATACGCCTATCGGGCTTAGGCATCGATTTCCTAATAGCCATCGTACTGGTACTTTTCACCTTGTCGCCCTTAGGTATCAGAGCCTCGCTGGTAGTGATGATGGCCATTCCACTCTCTCTGGCACTGGGTCTGGTAGGTCTCAATGCCTTCGGTATCTCACTCAACCAACTAAGTATTGTTGGCCTAGTGGTCTCTCTGGGTCTGCTGGTGGACGACAGCATCGTGGTGGTAGAAAATATCGAGCGCTGGCTGCGAGACGGCTTTCCTTTAAGAGTTGCGGCCATCAAAGCTACCAAGCAGATCACACTGGCCGTAATAGGCTGCACAGCCACGCTGGTCATCTCCTTCCTGCCGCTCATTTTCCTGCCGGGCGGTCCGGGCGAATTCGTGCGGGGCTTGCCCCTAGCCGTCATCACCAGCGTCATCGCGTCCATGGTCGTCTCGCTGACAGTGGTTCCCTTCCTCGCTAGCCGTGTACTGAAAGCACATCACAAGCCCGAGGGCAATATCTTCCTGCGCCTGCTCAAAAAGGCCATCGGAGCTACTTACACAAAAGTAATGAAACAAGCCCTGAAGCGCCCCGTATTCACGCTCTTGATCTCCTTGGCCTTGTTCGGAGGCTCACTGGCCTTATTCCCTGTCATCGGCTTCAAGCTGTTCCCTACCTCTGAGAAGCCTATCTTCCTGATCAACATCAAAATGCCTTTACAAACCAGCATGCAAGAAGGCAACCGCATTGCGCAGATGGTGGAGGACAGCCTACAGGGATATAACTTGATACAATATTTCACCACTAATGTAGGCAAGGGCAACCCACAAATTTACTACAATGTGCCTCAGCAAGAAGAAAAGTTCGACTTTGCCCAAATATTTGTGCAGTTGGTCAAAGACGCTAAACCCTTAGCTAAAACTCAACTCATCGACGAGCTGCGGCATCAGTTCACAGCTTTCCCCTACGCAAGAGTAGAAGTTCAGGATTTCGAGCAGGGCCCCCCTATAGAAGCACCTATCTCTATCCGGGTATTTGGCGACAACCTCGACACGCTCCGCAGACTGTCGTTCGAGGTAGAAGATTTGCTGAGGACAAACGCTGGAGCGATCTACATTAACAACGAGCTGAATACCCTCAAAACGGACATCAAGGTCAATATCAACCGAGAGAAAGCCCGGACGCTGGGCGTTTTTACCGCCGACATGGATCGCACCGTCCGCCTAGCGGTGGCGGGGTTCAACATGGGTAGCTACACCAATGACGAGGGCGATGATTACAACATCGTGGTCAATGCGCCAAAGGAAAAACTGGCCACGTTCAGCTCCTTGGAGAACCTCTTCGTCAACAATAACTTCGGCACGGCCATTCCGTTAAGCCAAATTACAAGTATCGATTTCGAGACCTCGCCCAACAGCATCAACCACTTCAACAAGAACCGGTTCGTAAAGATCACCTCCGCCACCAAAAAAGGGGTACTAGCCAACGACGTCTTGAAAGAAGTAGTGCCTCAACTCGATGCGCTCCAGATGCCAAAAGGGTACTACTACAAACTATCCGGCGAGGCAGAAAGTGAGGGTGATGCCTTCGGCGGTGGCTTCCTCACGGTCATCATCCTCACCGTTTTTCTTTTCATCGCTGTTCTTATCCTCCAGTTTAAGACCTTCAGGGGCATCCTTATTGTGCTGTCCGTCATACCATTAGGCATCATTGGGGGCGTCTCGATGCTTTGGCTAAGTGGGAATCCAATGTCCTTCATTGCTATCATTGGCTTCATCGGGTTGGCCGGAATAGAGGTCAAGAATTCCATCCTTTTAGTTGATTTCACAAATCAACTAAGAGCGGAAGGAACCGAACTGCTCACCGCCATTGAACAGGCTGGCGAACTGCGCTTCCTACCTGTAGTCCTCACCTCCCTCACAGCGATCGGCGGACTAATACCCCTAGCCATCAACACCAACCCCCTGATTTCCCCCTTGGCACTCGTACTCATCGGAGGCCTCATCAGCTCCACGCTGCTATCAAGGATTGTGACACCCGTGATGTACAAGCTCATCCCACCGAACATCGAAAACAAAAAATTATCTAATAAATAAAATTCATCACCATGACCAAGTCAATTTCAAGCCTTTTGGTGGCACTATTCCTCGGCTCCTTATCGCTTTTTGCACAATCTAGCCAAGCACCCCAAGGCGATGCCATCCTCGGCGAGTGGATAAATGCAGAACAGGACGCTAAATTCCTCATCTATAAAAAGGACGATAAGTACTTCGGGAAAATTACCTGGGGCACCGGAGGCGATACCAAGGACTCTCAAAACCCAGACCCAAAACTGCGCTCCAAGAATCTAGTAGGCCTCACCATACTCAAGGATTTTGTATTCAGTGGCAAGAATGTTTGGGCTGATGGCACCATCTACGACCCTAAAGACGGCAAAACCTACTCCTGTAAACTTACGCTGAAATCTGCCCGTAAGCTAGATGTAAGAGGCTTCGTGGGGGTATCCATGTTCGGAAGGACGGAGAGTTGGACAAAAATCACTAATCACTAAAATAAAAAAAAACGAGTATGAACGAGTACATCCTCATTACTGGCGCCTCCTCAGGCATCGGCTTCGAAATGGCACAACAGCTTGCCGAGAAAAAGTTTAACTTAATTATAGTGGCGCGCAGCGTCCATAAGCTGGAACAGATGCAAACAGCGCTCTCTTCCAAATTTGGAATTACCATCCAATTCATCGAAAAAGACCTCTCCAACCCCGCCCTTGCTGAGGAGCTTTTCGAGCAGGTAAAAGCTGAGGGATTCATCGTTTCCCATTTAGTCAACAACGCAGGTTTTGGCGACTATGGTAGCTTCTTAGAGACTAACTTGGCTCACGAACTCAACATGATCAACCTCAACGTAAGTAGCTTAGTGGTACTAACCAAACTATTTGCCCAAGACATGGCGCAGCGAAAGTCGGGGCGAATCATGAATGTGGCCTCCATCCTCTCCTTCCTTCCCTTCCCTTACTACTCGGTTTATTCCGCCACCAAGACCTTCGTGCTGGCCTTCTCCGAGACCATCGCCGCCGAGCTGGAAGGCACGGGTGTAGTGGTCACCACCCTGTGCCCTGGCACGGTAGAGACCGCCTTCCACACCCCCGAAATGCGAAAAACAAACGCCATGAGTACCAACAAGCCCATGCCTGCTGCTGATGTGGCCGCTGCCGGCGTCAGGCTACTGCTCCAAGGGAAAGGCAAAAAAATCGTGGGTTTCAACAACTGGTTCATCTCCAACCTGCCTCGGATCACACCTGATTCCGTCATGATGCGAATCAAGAAGAACCTAGCCAGCATCAAATCCTAATCCTGTCCCAAACCAAAGTAGTTTTGCCTCGCAGCTACTTCGTAGTGGTATATAAATGGCTATCACCGTCTATTACTCCCAATTGTTGGCGGCTCGGGATTTGCCCCAACCCCTTTATTTAAAGTATATGCAAGACTTCCTCCTCCAGCTCAAGTTCAGAAACGAAACACTCTTCTACTACGGCCTGGCCTGCCTCGCCGTAGCGATCGCTTGCCTTGTCATGACTAGAGTATCCTCCACACAACTATATAACGTCAATGCCTGGTACAAGCCCTTCAAGTTTGCGTTTTCCACCTTCACTTTCGCCTGGGCTATGGCTTGGTATTGCCATTATTTACCTTCCTTCAACATCCAAGCTTTCAACCGGACGGTTATACTTCTGCTGAGCTTTGAGATCTTATACATCGCCACTATGGCCGCACAGGGACAGCCATCCCACTACAACGTAAGCAGCCCTTTCTATTCCTTGATGTTCTCCATGATGGCGCTGGCAGCTACACTCGTGACGCTTTATACGGCTTATGTAGGGGTGCTGTTCTTCACTGGACAGTTTCCAGGCTTACCACCCCACTACTTATGGGCCATCCGGCTAGGTATTTTGATCTTTGTCATTTTCTCTTTCGAGGGCTTCCTTATGGGTGGCCGTATGAGCCACACCGTAGGCTTAGAAAACGACAACTCCGATCTATTTATCTTCGGCTGGAGCAAGCTAACGGGTGATCTACGCGTTGCGCACTTCATAGGCATGCACGCCCTCCAAGCACTGCCGCTACTTTCCTTCTATTGGCTGCGAGACACTAAAATGACCCTGCTAGCTGGGCTGCTGTATGCTGCGCTGGCGCTGTTTACCTTGGTTCAGGCGCTGAATGCTAAGCCATTTTTGGTAATGAAGTAGCTGCTAAAACGACTACTTACCTATCGTTCGGTGCTATCCGTCCCCTTCTAAGGTCTCCACCCCAGTGAAGAGGAAATGCTCCGCAAACACGAAAGCAAATCCATTTCATCATTTACACATCCATACAAATGAGCAGAATATTTATTATCTACCTTGTGGTACTCTGGGCACTCCCTGCCCAAGCACAGACCTATTCGCGGAAGTATCAGGCAGCCGAGAACCAAATAAACTGGCCAGCAGCCTTCGACCCGCGTGTAAGCGATTTTTACGTTCATAACGAAATCGAAATTAACGCCACACCCGAACAAGTCTGGCAATTGTTAGTCCACGCCAAAGAATGGACTCAATGGTACGACGGTATCCAAGATATACGATTCGACGACTCTACCCAACAGGTCTTAGCGAAAGACACCAAAGTCTGTTGGAAGTCGATGGGGCAAAGCCTGAACAACACCGTGGTGGAATTCAAGCCTTACCAAGCGCTCGCGTGGCAATTTAGCGAAGCCAAAATACAAGGCCACCATGCTTGGGTCATCCTTCCCACAGCCAGTGGGTGCCGAGTCATCACGGATGAATCACAAACAGGAAAATTGGCTAAGCTACAAAAAATATTCCTCCCTAAAAAATTGATGAAGCAACACGATAAATGGCTGCGCCTGCTCAAGCAAGAAGCGGAAAAATGGAATCCCGGAAAAATACCTTAGGTTTTGCTTAATGCTCGTGGATCAACTAGTTAAGTATCGTTGCATTAAGTTGATGTCAGCGTAATACTGAGCAATCGGGCGAAAGTCGTTCATAGCCAAATCTACGGGCGGCTTTCGACTGGGCAGTTCAGCGCCGTGATGGCTAGACTTGGGTGTAACAGGACTTGCGGCTTGATCCACGGGCACTTACGATTCATAACTGAGCTAGCACGAAGCATTCAGCAGCGTTCCCATTGAGCCTGGCTCTGCTTAACAATTATGGCTCCCGCGGGAGCCATAATTACGAAATGAAGCAAGGCCTTCTAGTCAACCCCCAATAAAGCAAGCAGTAGAAAGACCAAGACCAAGCTGAGTACCATATACAGCGCATACGTCAGAACCGTACGCAGAATATTCATCGCCCGATTGCCCCCTGCGAAGAATTGCCAAAAGACCAAAAAGGTGTAAGACACCGACAAGAGCAGCGGCAGAGTCCCCACGACAGTGCTATCAACAACTAGCGTTAAAAGGCTACAAGAGGCGTAAATAATGGACTGCTGCCCCGTTATGTAAGCGTTCAGAACAATGTGCTCCAAGTAGTTTTTGCCAAACTTGGAAAACAAGCAGTAAGAAGCCAAGGAAAAAACGGTAGCATCAACAAAGTGGTGTAGGCATAATTTTTCGAAAACCAAATAACAACTGGATGGGTGGTTGCAGCCGCATTCTTCTCCGTAGCTCCGCTCATAAAGCCTGAAATCAGGTCATCCAACCAGGTGGTCTGATCCGTTAGCAGCACCAGCAAAAAATACAAGGTCGATAGCGTAAGGACGTAGGGAATGGGCTTGAAATATTTTTTGCGCTTGCCTTCCAAAAATTCGTGGATACGCCTCCCTGGCTCCGCAAACAACACCCAGATCGTAAAGAAAAAGCCTCTATTGACCTGAAAAACACCGCCTAACACTTCCTGAAGCAAGTAAGCGCGGTTGATCCTCCCTACACTAGCCTTTTGGCCACAGTGCTGGCAGAAGCTGCCCTCGAAAGATTGTTCGCAATTCTTACAAATCATCATGGCTTTGTTGAAGGCCCCTGCGATGCGCCGCCAAGACAATCAAGTTCCCTACCTCCTTATCAAAAAAGATACAAACAACGCTCGCAGCCGCAAGATGCCACAAATTTTCAACATCAGCAAGCTTTTTAGAAAGTGGAAAGTAAAAAGTAAAAAGCCGAAAGCACCGTATCGGCACTGACCACTGACGACTCGAAACAATTTTGTATGTTTACCCCCGCTAGCGAAAGGGAAGCACCGCTGCTGTCCACTAGCACACCAACGATCAAGCGACTATTCTATGATGCCCACCAATATTTCAACGGCCTTTATTCAAGAACAAGCCTATGCGATCACGAGCGAGGCGCTAGCGCAACTCGATGTGCTATCCGAGGCAGCTGCCAGTTCCCAAAACCAGCGCTATCACGTCCTGAAAGACGGCAAAGCCTTCCACTGCCAAGTGGAGAATTTCAAGTTCGTGGAGAAGCAAATGACCCTCGTCGTCAATGGCCACCGCTTTGAGGTACAACTGGCCGATGAATTCGATCAGCTCGTGCACTCCATGGGCTTGGATGCAATGGCTGACGAAGGCGCTAAAGACGTCTTCGCCCCTATGCCTGGCCTAGTACTCGACATCCTCGTCAGCCCTGGCGATGCGGTTGAAAAAGGGACGCCCTTACTCATTCTAGAGGCCATGAAAATGGAAAACGTCATCAAAGCTGAAGGGGAAGGGGTCATCAAAGAAATCCCACTTCAAAAAGGCATGGCTGTGGATAAAAAACAGTTGCTCATCCGCCTGGAGAAGTAAATATTCGGTAAAAAGTCAGTTCTTTTTATGGCTCGTGCCCTCCTAAAATGGGCACACAAGTGCAGGAGCAAAATACACTAAGAAGAGCCAAGCTTTCCAGCAAGATCGCTCCTCTTAGGGGGCTACCAAACAACTAGAGAAGCCACACAAAAGTAACAAGCCAAAAGCCAAAAAAACCAAAGAATGAAAAAAATACTCGTTGCCAACCGAGGCGAAATTGCCCTGCGTATCATGCGAACTGCCCGTAAGATGGGCATTAAAACAGTGGCTGTTTACTCGGATATCGACCGCGCAGCGCCTCATGTGCGTTTCGCCGACGAAGCCATCTGCTTAGGGCCTGCGCCCTCGGCGGCTTCTTATCTGATGATGGATAAAGTGATAGCAGCGGCCAAAAGCAGCGGAGCCGAAGCCATCCACCCAGGCTACGGTTTTTTGAGCGAGAACGCCAAATTTGCCCAAGCAGTCAGCGATGCTGGCCTGATTTTTATCGGTCCCAAGCCGCACGCCATTGATCTGATGGGCAATAAGCTGGCGGCGAAGGAAGCCGTGAAAACCTACGATATCCCCATGGTACCCGGCATTGAAGAAGCCATCACGGAGGTCAGTTTGGCACAAGAAGTGGCTGACCGCATCGGCTACCCCATCCTCATCAAAGCAGCAGCCGGCGGTGGCGGCAAGGGTATGCGCATCGTAGAAAATGGCGATGAAATGGCCGAGCAAATGCAGCGAGCTGTGAGCGAAGCTCAGTCGGCCTTCGGGGATGGTTCGGTCTTCATCGAAAAATACGTAGGCTCACCCAGGCATATCGAAATTCAGGTGCTAGCCGATACACACGGCCACGTAGTACACCTCTTCGAACGGGAATGCAGCGTACAAAGACGCCACCAGAAAGTAGTAGAAGAAGCTCCGTCCGCTGTACTAAGCCCCGAACTACGACAAAAAATGGGACAGGCCGCCGTACGCGTAGCCCAAGCCTGCGACTACGTAGGAGCTGGAACGGTAGAATTCCTCCTCGACGAAAAGCACAATTTCTATTTCCTGGAGATGAACACCCGCCTGCAAGTAGAGCACCCCGTGAGCGAGCTCATCACAGGCATCGACCTCGTGGAGCAGCAAATACGCGTAGCCAGAAGCGAGCATTTGTCTTTCTCGCAGGAAGACCTCCGCATCCAGGGTCATGCCATCGAGCTACGCATTTATGCCGAAGACCCGCTCAATAATTTCCTCCCCAGCATCGGCACCCTCCACCGGTACCAGCCGCCCAGCGGCGAGGGCATCCGGGTGGACGACGGCTACGAAGAAGGCGCGGAAATCCCCATATACTACGACCCCATGATCGCGAAGCTCATCACCTTCGGCCCCAACAGAGCCTACGCCATACAGCGGATGGTTGAGGCCATCGATCAATATCACATAGAGGGTATCGCCACCACGCTGGCTTTCGGCCGTTTCGTCTGCGAACACGAAGCCTTCCGCAGCGGACAATTTGACACGCACTTCGTGAAAAAATACTATACCCCCGAAAAAATCCAGGCCCAGGAAAAAGAAGCTGCCGAAGTAGCCGCGCTACTGGCCGCGAAAATTTTTGAAACTGCTAGCAAACAACTGCAGCTCCCGCTCCCGATCGCCACCCAATGGACTAGCCAACGATAAGCCACCAACAGATGTCAAAAAAAATAGCGATACTCCAGGAAAAACTCCGCGAAGCAGCCCTTGGAGGCGGCCAAGATCGCATAGATCAACAACACGCCAAAGGCAAACTCACCGCGCGGGAACGCATCCACTTCCTACTCGACCCAGGCTCTTTTGAGGAAATGGGCGCACTCGTCACCCACCGCACTACCGATTTTGGGATGCAAGATCAAATCTTCTATGGCGATGGCGTGGTCACTGGCTATGGCACAATCGACCAGCGCTTGGTCTATGTTTTTGCACAGGATTTCACCGTTTTTGGTGGCTCGCTCTCCGAAACACATGCCGAAAAAATCTGTAAACTCATGGATATGGCCATGAAGGTAGGCGCTCCGCTCATCGGCCTCAACGATAGTGGCGGCGCTCGCATACAGGAAGGTGTCCGATCTCTAGGGGGGTATGCGGATATTTTCTACCGCAACGTAATGGCGTCTGGTGTTATTCCGCAGCTGTCGGCCATTATGGGCCCTTGCGCTGGTGGCGCCGTTTATTCACCGGCTATGACCGACTTTACCATTATGGTGGAGAAAACCAGCTATATGTTCGTTACCGGCCCGAATGTGGTCAAAACGGTCACCAACGAGGAGGTCAGTGCCGAAGAGCTAGGCGGTGCTGCCACCCATGCTAGCAAGTCGGGCGTTACCCACCTCACCGCTGCGAATGACATGGAATGCCTGCTGAAAATCAGGAAACTGCTCAGCTACCTCCCACAAAACTGCGAGGATAAAACGCCGAGCCTAGCCTGCGAACTCGGCACCGAAATCAGAGAAGAACTATCCGCTATCGTACCTGAAAACCCCAATCAACCCTATGATATGCGCGAAGTCATCGCTGGCATCATAGACGAGGAAAGTTTCCTAGAAATCCATCCGGAATATGCCGAAAATATCGTGGTGGGCTTTGCGCGTTTGGCTGGCCGCAGCATCGGTATTGTAGCCAACCAACCGATGGCCTTGGCGGGTGTATTGGATGTGGACAGCTCCAAAAAAGCAGCCCGTTTTACCCGCTTCTGCGATTCCTTCAACATTCCGCTGCTGGTGCTGGTGGATGTGCCGGGTTTCCTCCCTGGCACCGATCAGGAATGGAACGCCATCATTACCAATGGTGCCAAATTGCTGTATGCACTCAGCGAAGCCACCGTGCCCCGCGTTACCCTTATTACCCGTAAAGCCTATGGCGGTGCCTATGATGTGATGAACTCCAAACACATTGGTGCCGACTTCAACTACGCCTGGCCAGGAGCGGAAATTGCCGTGATGGGCGCCAAGGGGGCTAGCGAAATCATTTTCCGCAAAGATATCCTCGCCGCCGATGACCCCGCTGCGAAGCTCGCCGAGAAAGAAGCCGAATATGCAGAAAAGTTTGCCAACCCCTACCGCGCCGCTGCCCGAGGCTTTATTGATGAAGTGATCCTTCCGCAAGACAGCCGCCGGAAACTCATCAAAGCTTTCGCTATGCTAGAAAACAAAGTAGCGAAACTCCCAAAAAAGAAACACGGCAACATCCCGCTGTAGCGCCGCTGCCCTGCGCTTAAAAAGTCGCTAAAAAACAAAAGCCCACGCTCGTCTGCTGATGAGCGTGGGCTTTATGCTTCTGTAACTTAAAGCTATCGTTGAATCACTAGGGAGCGCGCTACCCTCGCCTCTGAAGACAACAAGCTGAGGTAGTAAATACCATCGGCTAGTTGGTAGCTATTGAGGTCTAAGCGAACCGACTCCTGGCCTCGCCCAAGCTGCTGCTGCAACACTACGCGCCCCTGCCCGTCGTAAAGGCTCAAAAGCGTCGGCATTTCCAGCGCAGTAAATTGAATGCGAAGCATTTTCTGAGCAGGGTTGGGATACAGTTCTAGGCCAAAATCAAAACTGGCCTCGCCATCTGCTACGGAAGAGGGGGCACATTCAAAATCATACACATTCAAAGGTTGATCTCCACTTGCCCGAATGCTGTTGGGTGTATCATTTAGCGTATTGTTCAAGTATTCGCGCAAGGCAGGCCGCTCTAGCCCTGTACATGGATCAATCAAGTAGGCCAATTGATCCGAGCGCCAATGCCCGTTGCGAAAGCCCCACAAAGTAACACCAATGATGGCGGGGTGCTCCCAGAACATCCCCAGAACGCGCTCATATTCCTGCTTCTGGAAGGCGTCTCGCACGGCTACATCCTCCGTCACATTGTAATTTTCGTCGGTATTGCCGTCTATATCCAGCTCTGTCACCATGACAGGAAGCCCTGTTGCAGCAAGGCGATCCACATTGCTTCTCAAGAAAGCAGTGTGATCTTCAAAGCTTTGCCCAGCATCGTATTTCCGTGTAGAAAAGGCGTGTCCCTGAAGGCCCAAAACATCTATGAGATCGTCGGCTTGTAGCAATGCTACCACCTCCAGATACCTATCCGTTACGCCTTGAAAGTTGGTTAAAACATTGTACTCATTGAGCATCAATTTCGTATCCCCACAAGGGAAATACTGCCGTGCCAGCTTGAAAGCGTTCACAATCCAATCGTATTCGCCTGCCTCCGTTCCCAATTCTTCATTGAGCGACTTTAAAGCATCCACATAATCACCACTACCCGCATCGTTGGTATTGTCGCCAAATGGCGGGTTGTTCAGGTTGTTGGGGGGGTCGTTGATGAATTCATTGACCACCTCCAAGTATTCCAAAGTAGCTCTCGCGGGGGAGGAATTATCATAGTGATCGGCCACAGCCTGGAACCAAGCGCGAATCTTTTCTACCTTCTGTTCGTCGCTTAACGGCTTTAGCCAAGTGGGTTGCTGCGACCCCCACAACAAAACGTGAAACCGGAAGGGAAAACCATTAACAGCAGCGACCTCCCGGGCTTCGTCCAGTTCTGTGAAATCATATACCCCTTCTACGCGTTCTACACTGCCCCATTTGCCTGCATTTTCAGGCGTAATTTGGTTAAAATACCGCTCGACGTCTTGCCGCTGCGCGGGGCTGTAGATAGAGCCCAAAAATTTATTCCTCCCCAATGCGATGGGTTGCTGTTCTGCTGGCACCTCGTACTCTATAGAGCAGGGGTTGCTGGGCGCAAACATTTCGGCATCATCCAAGAATATCACCACATCGGTCTGTCCCAGGTCTAGCACCATGCGTGTCATCTCTTCATTGGCGGTAAAGGTCCAAGAGAGCTTTGTCCAGGTGTCGGCAGGCACAGCCGTATTGGGGCCATACAAGGCATTTGGTTGGGTCGAAAACCGGACATTGGCACCCTCTGCTGCCGCTTTAGCCCAGATAGAAAAAGTATAATTACTTCCAACAATGGTTGGCACAGCGGCATTGATTAACTGTACTTGCCACTGCTCCCCAGGGAAGCCGGGCCCAGCAGAGCGCAAAGCGCGGTTGCCCGTACGAACTTCCTCCGGCGCGGTAGTAGCCGTCATGAATTCAGCGCCATTTTGCTTATCCCAGCTGGTGAACTCATCGCCTTCACCTTCCTCGAAACTGGGGTTCGGGAGAATGTTTTCCAGCACCACTGGGGCATCCATCTCGGCATCGTCGAGGAATATTGCCACATCCGTCTGCCCCAAATCCAGCACAATACTGGTGTTGGCCTCATTGGCCGTAAAAGTCCACGACAATTGGGTCCAAGTATCGGCCGGCACCTCCGTATCCGGACCATACAGCGGGTTGGGCTGAGTGGAAAAGCGAATATTAGCTCCTGCTGCAGCCGCTTTTGCCCAAATCGTAAAGGTGTAGCTTTGCCCTACCACAGTAGCAACCGGATCGCTGATGAGCTGTAAGCGCCACTGCTCGCCCGGGAAGCCCGGCCCCTCGGAACGCAAAGCCCGACTGCCCGTTCGAACCTCGTCCGGGTCGGTAGTAGCCGTCATAAATTCTGCCCCGTTCACCTTTGTCCAATTCGTAAACTCATCCCCCGTTCCCTCTTCAAAACTAGGATTGAGGATGGCATTGTTGGAGGCAGAAGGGCCATTCATTTCTGCATCATCTAGGAAGATGACTACATCCGTTTGCCCAAGGTCTAACACAATACTGGTTAGGCTCTCATTGGCGGTAAAAGTCCACGACAATTGGGTCCAAGTATCGGCCGGCACTTCCGTATCGGGGCCATAGAGTGGGTTCGGTTGGGTGGAAAAGCGGATGTTGGCTCCCGCCGAAGCTGCCTTGGCCCAAATAGTAAAGGTGTAGGCCTCCCCTACCACTGTTGGCACTAGCTCGTTGATCAGCTGTACCTGCCACTGCTCGCCAGGGAAACCGGAGCCCGCAGAACGCAAAGCGCGGCTACCCGTACGCACCTCGTCAGGTGCCGTAGTAGCCGTCATAAATGTTGCCCCATTTACCTTAGTCCAGTTGGCGAATTCATCCCCGCTTCCCTCCTCGAAGCTGGGGTTAGAGATAAGATTTTGAGCTGCTAGAAAGCCCAAGGGCAATGCTAAGAGCAGCATTACCCGAAGAAAATGTGTTAAAAATCGCATGATATCGAATGTTTTAGACGGATAGCAACGCGCTATCCGAGGAACGCCACTGAATCCAAAACAACCTTTTAAAAGCCGCGTATTCATCCCATCGCTGTGCTTAATGGGTCGTAGAGGAGCGCTTGTGTACCTTTAGAGAAATGTTAGACCACAGCCGCGCTGCAAAATCTAATATTTTTTTGGATTATACAAGCTTTTATTGAAAAAGTAGTGCTTTTTTCTACTAAATGCAAGTTTAATCCAATTGGTTCACTG
>DAITME010000007.1:80918-83814 GCA_036835305.1 Lewinella sp. | reverse complement strand
TATTCGTTGATCAAGCTTTATTGAAAATGGCACAAGTGCAGGAGCAAAGCTTGCTATTTTGAGCAAGGATTTGTTGGAGGCTCCATCTATCGCATCCATGCAAAAAGTCACTGCAGACGTTTACTATTGCAGTGACTTTTTACAAAAAAACACCCTTTTTTTGCTCGCCTACAAGGCCGTATTGAGCTGTCCCGTGATTTGCCCAACGATGATATCCCCGTGGTTGCGGGTATTTTCTATGAAGAGGCGGTTGGTTTTCATGCCAGCGCACACCACGCCGGCCATATACACGCCAGGGAGGCTGGTTTCCAGTGTGTCTTCGTCATAGACGGGCAGGCAGGCCTCGTGCTCGGAGTCGATTTGTAGCCCGAGGCGGCGCAGGAGGTCGTAGTTGGGCTGGTAGCCGGTCATGGCCAGCACCCAATCGTTGGCGATTTCCAGCGGGCCATCGGGGGTTTGCAGCCGCACTTTATCGGTTTCGATGGCTGTCACCTGCGTGTGGAAGTAGGCTTTGATGCTGCCTTCCTGGATGCGGTTTTCGATATTGGGTCTGATCCAGTATTTGACCTTTTCATAGATGCTGCCACCGCGGATGGCCATCGTGACGTCGGCACCTTTTTGCCAGCATTCCAGCGCAGCATCGCAGGCCGAGTTGGCAGCGCCCACCACCAGCACCTTTTGCCCCAGATATACGTGGGCATCGTCATAGTAGTGCTTTACCTTCGGGAGGTCTTCGCCGGGCACCTCCATTAGTCGGGGCGTATCGTAGAAGCCGGTGGCCACCACTACTTTCGCCGTGGTGTAGCTGCCTTTATCGGTCTGAATGCGGTAGCCGTTTTGTTCGCCAAGGGCTTCCATCGATTCTACCGTTTCGTAGAGATGGATAGACAAATGGAAGTGAGCCACCAAGCGGCGGTAGTACTCTAGGGCCTCGCGGCGGCTGGGCTTATCGGCATGGGAGATGAAGGGCACCTCGCCAATTTCCAGCTTCAAGCTGGTGCTGAAGAAGGTCATGTTGGCCGGGAAGTGATAGACGCTGTTCACCAGCATCCCTTTTTCAATAATGAGGTATTTCAGCCCCGCCTTGGCTGCGCTGATGCCGATGTTGATGCCGCTGGGGCCGCCGCCGATGATGATGAGGTCGTATGCGCTGCTTGTCATATGCTTGTGTTGAGTGGGCTTCGGCAATTGTCCGACACCATACTTAATGTAACTGCTTGGCGGCTTTATGGTTTAGTGGGGGGCTTAGCGGGGAGTCTGTTTCTCCCCTTCGTGCTTGAGATCGACTTGCCCGATATTGTCTTTTATAATTGGTTCCTGCTCAAATGTCACGGAAAGGTTCTGGGGCTGGCCTAATATATTGGTTCCTTGGTGAAAGGTATTATTGCGAACGATCACTTCGCTTTCATACCAGCAATCGAAGAAATTTACAAAGCCTCTAAAGTGGTTGTTTGCGATCATTACTGGGTTCCCCTTCTTGTTATGTCCACCGCATTGAAAGTCCAGATAACTGTCAAAAGTACAATGCTCGATGATCAGGCCGCCCAAAAAGTAAGTAAAAACGAATTGGCAATTTTTGAAGTGGCAATTTGTGAATCTCACCAATTGTCCAAAGCTGACAGCGCTACCCGAAAAATAGGCTATGCTGCAATGCTCGAAGACCAGTTCTTGGTCCCAAGTTTCCTCAGTTTCCAAACGCAGTTCTCCCTCGACGACGAGGTTGGTGAGTGGCTGTCCGTTTTTCAGTAAGCGGATAGCTTCTTCCGTTGATGTTGGATGTTTTGGATGGGGGAGGCATGTTAGTGCGTGCTTGTTTCTATTGATTTTAAAACAATGAATCAGGTTTCTGATATTCAAAATCAAAGGAATATGCACTCTTAGCATCTTTTTTAAGGATACCGGTTTTATGAAATTTATTACAGATAGATCGCACTTTCCTGCCTAATGTCTCAAACGTTTTTCCAACCATTACTTTTCCATGGATTCTGCGGTAAACTTCAGGCGTAATTTCAGCCGCCTTCAATGCTTGTTTGTTGTACTTTGAAAAAAGATAGGTTATGTTTAAAATTTCTTTGGACTCTTGCTCAAGACTGATATAGTCCATTCCGATTATTTTAGTTAATTCATCTCTGAAATCAGTCTTTAATAGAACTCTATCTAAAACGTATATAGGGGTTTCTTCAGAAGATGCCTCGTGTTCAAAAAGAATTCCGCTTCTTCTAAATTCATCAATAACATCAAAATGATTATTACTTTCGCTGAGTAAAATTGTGAAATACCTTTTTCGATTTAGTATTTCAGATTTATAAAAATAAGCCAGCACTGCTTTGTGCTCATCAGAGAGTTTATTTTTTATTTTTACTTCCAGATATCTTTCGAAGCCTTTAAGCCATGTCTCGATGGATTCATCTACTAGTTTACCAGTAGGAATTTTAAGGGAAATCATTTCCTCCTTTATTTCATAGTAGGGTAGATCAACTTTGTTTTCCAGAGCTCCATTTACTAATGATGCCATGCCTCTTCCTTGGTTTTCAATTTTGTCAAAAACCTTAAGAATAGATGCTAATTTCGGGTTTTTACTTTCAGGAATACCTGGAATGATTCTTCTGATTTCAATAGCTGTTTCTGTATGAACAATTTTTATTTTCTCTTTGAAGCTACCCGGGTTCTTAATCTCAATAAATTGATTGGGTTCCACCCTGATGGTTACAAAATTATCTTTGCTGTAGTCTCTATGAGCTAATGCATTGTTAATAGTTTCACGGATTAGATTTTCAGGATACTCGGGCTCACTTTTGCCACCATCTGAGATGGTTCTGTTGATTTTGATATTACCCCATACATATCTGAAAGACTCCTCCATTAAATTCAGCACATCTGTTCTGAAAATCTTTTT
>DAITME010000007.1:0-80818 GCA_036835305.1 Lewinella sp. | reverse complement strand
AAAAGATACGTATTTTAAATCATCAGACAAAGGATAAACTGCTATTACCATTAAGTCTGTCTCATTACCATTAATGCTAAATGGGTAATAGTCGAAGTATATGTTATTCGTTAAGTCAATAAAAACCTCATTGTCGTTTTTGAAAGTTGTTTTTTGAAGCGCTATGATATTACTTTCTTTATTTCGGTCGAAGCCAGATAGCTTGTACTTTTTATCTCTTTCTCTTACGCCACATATAACGATGCCGCCATCTGTATTCAGGTAGGCACAAACGGATTCCTTGAGAGATTTCCAATCTCCACCGGTTGACAGATCCTTCAGTTCAATTTTCGACTTTTCAACATCAATAAATTGATCTGATTGTATCGACTTTTTGATCTGGTCAATCGTGTCTCTAATAAAATCAGACTTATGTATGTTGCTAGTCATAGCTCAATTTCATGCTTTTAAAGCTTGGTTTTCATTCTTTTTCTCCCGCTCAGAAGCTGCATTGGTAAGGCAAGGAAAGCTAAACGAATCAAAGATAGGTCGTTTTGCCGATTTGCGCAAGTTTTATCTAAGCAGCTTCGCTGAGCCAAGTGGTCTGCTAAGCATCATCCACCTACTCCCCCCCACAAACCCCCGCCACCTTATCTGCTAGAAAGTCTTGGACGATTTGGCGGTAGTCGGCGGGTCTTCGGGCGGCGCTTTGGGCGTGCCAGCTGTTCCAATCGAGGAGGTGGATTTCGGCCAGGTCGGGTTGAGGGAGCTGGTCGTAGATGCGCAGGGATTGCTCGGGGGCAGTTTCGACATCGGCGGCGGAGTGGAGGAGAAGGATCGGGCTTTTGACCCGGGCGGCCCAGCGCTCGGGGGAGGCATCTTGGTAGTCGAGCCCTAAGCGGTAGCTCACGAAGCGGAAGGAAAGGGGCAGAAAGGCTTCGATCCAGCCGCCGTAGCGTTTCACGGCTCTTTCACCCACGGCGGTGTACCAGTCGGCATAGGGCGAGTCGGCCAAGATGAAGGCAGGCTGGACATCGCCATAGCCGGCAGCGATGATGGCAGCGGCAGCGCCCCAGCTTTCGCCTACCCAGCCGATGTGGGCATCATCGAGGCCACTTTTTTGGGCGGCGAAGCGGTGGGCAGCCAGCAGATCGGCGGCTTCGATGATGCCGCCGGTGACGATGCCCGCGTCTTCGCCCACGCCGCTTTCGTGATGCGCACGGTGGTCGTAGAGCAGCAGATCGCAGCCACAGCCTTCAAAAGTGCCCGCATATTTCAGCATACCCGTGCGGTTGTCGGTGAACCCATGCGCCATCACGAGCACACAAGGAGCGGCTAGGGTATCGTCAGCGGTAAACCACCAGCCGCGGAGCGTGATATCGGCTTGGCTAAAATCAGCAAACTTTGCTCCTGCGTGAGCCAACCCCTCCGAAAAATCGCCTGTCCGAAAGCTGATCTCTTTGGGCTTCGGCAAACGCTGCAGCATGCTATCGCGATTGATCTGCCAATCCTGTTGCATCTTGGCAAAGGCGGTGGGGATATCGCGGCGCGGCGGCCCTTGCACCACCAAACCGGAGAGGTAATAGGCCAGCGATACGAAAAGCAGGGCAAGGAAGAGGATAGCGAAGAGGAGGATTTTTTTCATTTAATGAAGGACTTTTGGAATGTACAATGCGCAATGTACAATGAATAATGAACAATGATTGGGCCTCTTCGGATTTTGGGTTGCTTTAAAAGTATTTACAGCTGAACCATTTTGCTGGCGTCAGCAAAATGGTCTGAAATGGCATTGCCAGCGTTTTCGCAAGCTACTAGCGAGTGAGCATAAAATCGGGTACTTCTTTAGTTACACCTTTAGGCATTTGTATCGTTTTGCTGACATCGGCAAAACGATCAGAACTCCGCATCCTGCTCGGAGGTATCGGCCATGAGCGCAGCGCCATGGCTGTCCCTCCGAGCTGCGGTGCCACCCGAAAAGCTTTCACACTCCGATCGAAGCTAAAATCTTCCGCACCCTGCTCGGAGGCGCGCCGCACCGAGCGAAGTCGAAGTGTCGTTCGCCAGCGCAGCGTGGCGAATGCTCCTCCGCGCTGCGTAGTGCTGAGCGAAGCCGAAGTATGGTGCCAACTAGTTGTTTTTCCTTATCTTTACCCCCATAAGCTCCAATACTCGTAGCCACACAACACAAAGCACATGGCCAACAGCAGAAAAAAATTCTTACAAGGCTTGGCGGCGGCCACCATCGGGCTGCCGGTGGCGCTGCGGCTGCTGCTAGGGGAGGGGCAGGCACAGCAAAACGATGCCTATGCGGTGACGAATGCGCAGCGCTACCGCTGGAAGATGGTCACCACCTGGCCGCCGGGCTTCCCGATTGTAGGCGAGGGCTGCACGCTCTTGGCGGAGCTGGTGCGCAAGATGTCGGCAGGGCGTTTGGATATTCAGGTTTTTGGTTCTGGGGAGTTGGTACCGGGCTTGCAAGCCTTCAGCACGGTACAGTCGGGCAGCGCCGAGATGGGCAGCGGATCGCCCTACTATTGGGCGGGCACGATGAAGGCTGCACCTTTCTTTTCGGGCTATCCCTTTGGCCTCAATGCGCAGCAGTTGAACGCCTGGATGCTCCACGGCGGCGGCATGGCTTTGTGGCGCGAGCTGTATGCGCAATATGGGGTCATCCCCTTTTTGGGCGGGAATACGGGTGTGCAGATGGGCGGTTGGTTCAATCGCGAAATCCGCTCGGTGGCTGATTTTAAGGGTCTAAAAATGCGGATGCCGGGCTTGGGGGGCCGTGTGCTGGACGCGCTGGGTGGCACACCTGTTCTACTGGCGGGTGGCGAGCTCTATACCGGCTTGGAGCGAGGCGTGATCGACGCTACGGAGTGGGTGGGCCCCTACCATGACTATGTAATGGGCTTCCACGAAATCGCGAAGTACTATTATTATCCCGGTTGGCATGAGCCGGGCACGGCTTTCGAGTTTTTTGTCAACCAAAAAGCCTACGAAAGTTTACCGCCCGATCTGCAAAACATACTAGAGGTGGCCACACACTACGTTAACCTTTATGTGCTCTCGGCTTTCGAGGCGAAGAATGGGGAGTACCTGGAAAAACTCCAGGCGCTACCCAATTTATCGGTGCGGCCTTTTCCCGCAGAAGTGCTGGCGGCGGCCAAAAAAGCCACAGAACAGACGCTGGCGGCCTATGTGAAGGATGATCCCTTTGCTGACAAGGTATATACTGCCATGCGCGCTTTCAAACAGGAAGTGAGCGCCTGGGCAGCAGTGAGCGAGAAGATTTATTACAATGATTTACAAGCAGCGGAGTCGGCGATGTAGCGCAAAAGAGGGCTGGGCGCGCAGCTCATTGACTGGGATGGCGCTAGCGGCAAGACAGGTATTCGCTTACAGAAGATGTTGGCACTGCGTGCGGGAGCAAGGTTTATGAGAAAAGCAATGAAAATACTACTACACATTTATTTGCTATTGGCGGTGTCTGCGCTCTATGCCGATGACCGGCTGGAGGATCACTTGGTTTTCCTCATGCCCGATGCCCAGGCGCAAGAGGCTGTTGGCGAGCGGGCGTATTTTAGCCGTGCTTTCGCAGCCTTGCTAGCTGAGCTGGAGGCAGAAAACTTAGGGAATAAGCAGCGGGCGCAGCAGTTGGTCTATATCTCCGAGCGCTTGCAGAAGAACTTCCAGCGGAAATACGTCGCCGAGGCCAGCCTAGCAGACTTTTTCCTCAAAGGCCACTATAACGATGCCAGCTTGGCGATTGTGCAGGCTCTGCTGCTTACCGAGCTGGGTTTGCCTTATCTTATTTTGATTGATCACTGGCAACCCAAGCTGCTGGCTGATCCCGCCAAGACAAAAACATGGCTGCAAAGCCCCGAAGCCAAGCAAACAAAGGCTACCGAGCAGCAGGCTTTTCAGTCGGACTACCTGTCGCTGCTGCGGCTTACCTTATTGCCCGGCTTTCAGGCCACCGATGTATCGGCTCAGGATAGCCTCTTCCAGCAATACTACTACGCCTACAAAAGCCCGGTGAGCTTCGAGCAGCTCACCGCCTTCTGGCATTACCAACGGGCACTGCGCTGCTACCGCCAGGCCGATTATAAGAAAGTGCTCCAAACCCTCTCCCAAGCCCGCCTACGAGACGAGCGCCCAGCCTTCGGGGCTTTAGAGCGGGCGGCACAGCTACAGCTGATGGAGAAGGATGGCGTCGATGGCCAAGAAAACCTATTCTACCTCTTCGAGAGGTGGCACAAAGACCCTCATAATGGCTATGTACCTGCGGCCTTACTGGCCAATTTTGTGCAAGCTAGTGATAGCTTGCTCAAAGCCGGCGAAAGCTTCCTCGCAGCCGAGCAGCGCTATAATTTTCTGAGTAGCCGAGGCCAAGGACACCCTCACTGGCAAAACCAGCTCCGAGAATTGTACTACCTGCAAAAAAGCAGATACTACGCTGCCCAAAATCGCTACGATTTGGCCATGCCTTATGTAGATAGCCTCTACATCGCTCAGCCGGAGCATCCCGTCTTCCAACAAGTGGTAGCTAGCCTTAGCTTGCGCGCCATCGAAAAATCGGGTGTCAGCGGCCACGAGCTAAAAACACAGCTCGATCAGGCCACCAACCGCTATCCCTTCTTGCTGCGTCATCCCGGCATACGGGATTTGCTCCTACGCGATCAGGCCAAACGCATCCGCAGTCTTTACGATACCGAGCAAGGCTACCAAGGAGATAACCAACTGGCTATCTTCCGAACCCAGCTCCACCTCGGCAAAGCAGAAGCCCGACAATCCATCTGGGTGCTGGAAGCCTATATCGCAGCCTCTAACTATTATTTCCGGCTAGCCAATTACGCCCACGCCCGCCGCATCATTCAGGAAGCACTCTTGTATGCGCCAGAAGATCACTACTTGCTCCATCGCCAGGAGGTTTTGCAACGCTACTGAGCGCCCAGAACACTTGGCGTTTTGTTGCTTCAGGGAGAGCCGCTTAGCCCACCGTCCCCGCCGTTATCCATTTCATCAGATACACCAAGCCCACACTGATGGCCAAGCCGAAGGAGACCTTCGCTAGATCAGCAAAAATATTTTTGAAAGCCCGTTTAAGGTTCAACTGCCCAGCAGCGGTTTCTCGATACGCAACAGCCGCCCGAGATACCACCGCCAGCACCATCAAGAGCGTAACGTAGTTATTGATATTATCGCGTAGATAAACCACATAACCAACAAGCAGCAGGATGAGCACATTGAGCAATACGCCCAGGCGGAAAGCACCCGGCGCAGCCGCTCGATCCGTCGGTTCCTGATAGAGCTCCATGCGGTAGCGCACCGCAATCTCCCGGCCAGCCAATAAACCCAAGAAAACCCAGGTGGTGGACATAGGCACATTGCTGAATTCCTTGAAAAATAGCAACACCAAACCATATACAAAATCGATCATGGTAGCCGAGCGAATATCCGTCGTATTAGTTTTTGCTTTGACAATTTTTTGAATCTCCCCGCCGCGCGAATAGAAAATAACAGCCAGCATGAAGAGCAAGATCGCCAAAGAAGAGAACAACTCCCAACCATTAATAGAGCGAGGCAGGTAAACATAGATATTAGCAAAATCTTGTATGAGCCACTGCCCCCACAAAAAGCCCGTAGAAGCCCATTGAAGCGTACCCCAGATTTTTTTCTCCTGCTTGCTTATTGGGTTGTTAATGAACTTTCGGTCAAAATAATGGGTAATTAATTGCCAAATAATGATGGCCACACAAAATGCCAGCGCATAACCAAGCAAGGACTTGAGTGTCATATCCAGCAGCCCCTTCGGCTTAAAAAAGGTGAGCACCATGAAACTCGTACTCACGGGAATACCCGTGCGGGTGAGGAGCATTAAAACCAAAGGCGGTAGCAAATAAGGCCAGCTGATATCATCAATGAAGGTGTATTTCTCTAGTCGCCCATAGCTAACATCACCACTGTACTGATACCAGCCATATATCAGTGTGAAAGCTAGAATGCTACCCGCAAACAGCCATAAAACGTACCAGGGGCGCTCCTCGTTAGAAGACAAAAAAGTACCCAAGGTCTGGATAGAGTCGTTACCCACCACGGCGTAGCCCGCTAGGATGAAACCTACCCACATCATGATAGAGGGATCCATATAGCCTTTTAGTTCTGCCGCAAAGATAGCCGCTAAGCGGGTTTAAGGAGGTTAAATCTGTGTTAACTCTATCTCGGGGGCTTTTTTCCTTCCTCCCGAGCGGTTCTGAACACACAGCAATAAAGAAAAAAAGAAAGTTTATGAACTAAACTAAGTATCAAAAATATACCGTATATTTGTGCCATCAAAAGACCAATTAAGCGCATAGTATGAAAATTGCACTTGCCCAAATCAATGTACATGTAGGGAATTTTGCCGCCAACCAAGATAAAATGCTGGCGTATGTTGCCCGTGCTAAAGCGGACGGAGCCGACATCGTGGTCTTCCCAGAACTGGCTACGGTAGGCTATCCGCCTAGGGATTTTCTGGAATTTTCCGATTTTATCGACGACGGTCAGGCCGTGGTAGAAGCGCTGGCAGAAGTAGCCCAAGGCATCGCCGTTATCCTAGGCTCCCCCAGCAAAAATCCAGTAGTAGAAGGTAAAGATCTTTACAATTCTGCCTACTTCTTGGCCAATGGGGAAATCTACCAAGTACAGCACAAAACGCTGCTTCCCACCTATGATGTTTTCGATGAATACCGCTACTTTGAGCCTGCCAGCGAATGGCAAGTAGTGGAATATGGCGGTAAGCGCATCGCCCTGATCGTCTGCGAAGATAGCTGGAACGTAGGCAACGAAAACCCACTCTACAAAATCAATCCGATGGACGAGCTGGTGAAGCAATCGCCGGATTTTATCATCAATATCTCTGCCTCTCCTTTTGCCCACGATCATGCTGCCGATCGGATAGCGGTTCTACAGGCCAACGTGGCGCGCTATAATATGCCCATCTACTACGTCAATCACGTAGGCGCGCAAACCGAAATCCTTTTCGATGGTGGCTCTTTGGTAATTGCGGCGGATGGCACCGTAATTGATGAAATGCCCTACTTCGAGGAGTGTATGCGCCTTTATGATACCAAGGCAGTAGCACGGGCTGAGGTGATGGGCGCCGAGCAGCCTAAGGAAAAAATCCCCCTCATCCATGATGCATTGGTGATGGGCATCCGGAATTATTTCGGCAAGCTGGGCTTCCGCCGCGCTATTTTGGGCCTCAGCGGAGGCATCGACTCGGCCTTGGTAGCCGTATTGGCAGCCAGAGCACTCGGCCCCGAGAACGTCCGCTGCGTTTTACTGCCTAGTCAATATAGCAGCGATCATTCCGTGAATGATGCGCGGCAATTGGCACAAAATCTGGGCACTCAATACGACATTATCCCCATCGAAAAGGTCTTTAAAAGCTTCGAGGCGGCGCTGGAACCCCATTTCTTCGGCACCAGCTTCGGCCTAGCAGAGGAAAACATCCAAGCGCGCACTCGCGGGGTGCTGCTGATGGCACTGAGCAACAAATTCGGCCCCATCCTACTCAATACTAGCAACAAAAGCGAAATGGCCGTTGGCTACGGCACCCTCTATGGCGATATGTGCGGTGGCCTCAGCGTCATCGGCGATGTCTATAAGACAGAATGCTACGAACTTGCCCGCTACATGAATAAAGATGGCGAGCTCATTCCCAATAGCATCATCAACAAGCCTCCTAGTGCCGAGCTACGCCCCGATCAATTCGATAGCGATAGCTTGCCGCCCTACGATCAGCTAGACGCTGTGCTCTACCAGTACATCGAAAAACACCAAAGCCCCGATGATATCATCGAAATGGGCTTCGACGAAGCCTTGGTTCGGAAAACGCTGCGCCTCGTGAATATCAATGAGTTCAAGCGCTACCAAACGGCTCCCGTGCTCCGCGTCAGCAGCAAAGCCTTCGGTATGGGCCGGAGGATGCCGATCGTGGCGAAGTACTTAAGCTAGAAGCTTCAAATACGCGCTTATTCATCCAAGCTAGAAGTGACAAAATTCTAGCTTGGATGAATAAAAGCTACAAATGGATCACTTCCCCATAAGCGGCCGCCGTAGCTTCCATAATGGCCTCACTCATGGTAGGGTGGGGGTGGATGGCCTTCAGGATTTCGTGGCCGGTAGTTTCTAGCTTCCGCGCTACTACGGCTTCGGCAATCATTTCCGTAACGTTGGCGCCGATCATGTGGCAGCCAAGCCATTCGCCGTATTTAGCATCGAAGATCACTTTCACAAAACCATCTTTAGCACCCGCAGCACTAGCCTTACCCGAGGCGCTGAAAGGAAATTTGCCCACTTTGACTTCGTAGCCTGCTTCCCTGGCTGCTTCTTCCGTATAGCCAACGCTGGCTACCTCCGGTGCGCAGTAGGTACAGCCGGGGATGTTGTTGTAGTCAATTGGCTCTGGATGATGGCCAGCTATCTTTTCTACACAAGTAATGCCTTCTGCACTAGCCACGTGAGCCAGAGCTGGGCCGGGCACCACATCCCCGATTGCGTAAATACCAGGTACATTGGTTTGATAGTACTCATCCACCAAAATAATACCCCTGTCGGTCTTAATACCTAGGTCTTCAAGTCCTATATTTTCAGTATTGGGCGTTATGCCTGCCGCACTCAGTACCACGTCGCACTCGATGACTTCTTCTTTGCCCGTTTTGCGGTTTTTGGTGCTGACTTTGATGCTTTTCCCGCTAGTATCAACGCTTTCTACACTGGTATTTGCCAGCACATTGATACCTTTCTTTTTGTAGATTTTCGTTAGCTCCTTGCTAATATCCGCATCTTCGCGCGGCACCAAGCCTTGCTCCATAAATTCTACTACGGTCACTTCCGTGCCGATGCTAGCATAGACATAAGCAAACTCTACTCCAATGGCACCAGCCCCTACCACCACCATGCGCTTGGGCTGCTTCTCTAGAGTCATCGCCTTCCGATAGCCAATGATTTTTTCGTCGTCAATCGGTAAATTGGGAAGCTGTCTGGCGCGCGTTCCTGTGGCGATGATGATGTTTTTAGCATCGTACTGGGTGGTGGCTCCCTTGTCGTCGGTTACGGCTACTTTGCTGCCTCTCAGTAGCTTACCCGTACCCATAATGACGTCAATCTTATTTTTGCGCATCAGGAAATTAACTCCTTTGCTCATACCGTCTGCCACGTCGCGGCTGCGCTTGATCATACCACCAAAGTCCACCTTAGGAGTGCCGACTTTGATGCCGTAGTCCTCGGCGTGTTGGATGTATTCGAAAACATTGGCACTCTTGATCAGCGCTTTGGTGGGAATACAACCCCAGTTTAGACAAATGCCTCCTAGACTTTCTCGCTCCACAATGGCCACTTTCATGCCCAACTGAGAAGCGCGAATGGCTGCTACATAGCCTCCTGGGCCACTACCTACAATGATCAAGTCGTATGTCATGTCTTAAATTTTGATACTTAAAAGAGGGCTTAATTTTTCGCCTCTAAGAGCCCGCAAAGGTAGGTATTTTGGCGCACATCAAAAAAAATCGGTGCCGAAATACTTTCCGACACCGATACTTATTTTTATCAGACACGCGCACGAGCTTATTCTACCTCTCTGCCGCCATCTAATTCGTCTTGTAGCTTCTCCAGTTCCTCCCAAGCACCGCTAGCGGCTAAGGCTGCTTGCTTTGCCCAAGTGGCAGGACTATGGATGTTGTAGCGGGGGCCGGCAGCATCTAGAATCGCTTGTACTTGCTCTTCAGGCGCATCTGCCAATGCTTGCCAAGTTGTAATGCCAGCTTCGTGTAGCAGACCTTCGATTTTAGGGCCAATGCCTTCGATGAGCTTCAGGTCATCTTGCGCTACTTTCTTACCGCTCGGTAGGGTAATTTTACTCGCTCTCGGAGCAGCCGTGGCTTCGGGAGCAGCAGCTACAGCCGCTTGTGGTGTTGTGCTTTGGCTAAGCGCCCCAGTCTGGGCACCTTGTGCAGGAGCCGTGTTGGTAATAACAGCTTCTCCGGTGACAATGCTCACGAATGTACGACCAAGGCGCTTCTTGGTGAAGAGCACCTTACCATCCACTTTGGCATGGAGGGTATGGTCATTACCCATGTAAACGTTCTCGCCAGCATGGAATTTAGTGCCGCGCTGACGGATGATGATGTTGCCTGCTTTAGCTGCTTGGCCTCCAAATAACTTAACGCCTAGGCGCTTCGATTTACTGTCGCGGCCGTTGTCTGTACTACCTACACCTTTTTTGTGTGCCATGGTTGAATTGCTTTATTGTAGTGAAGAATGGGGCCGTGACTAGGCCGTGATACTGTCGATTTTAATTTTCGTGAATTGCTGGCGGTGGCCATTCTTCACGCGGTAGCCTTTGCGGCGTTTTTTCTTGAAGACGATTACCTTATCGCCCTTCACGTGGTTTAGTACGGTGGCGCCTACAGTGGCTTTTAGCGTCGGCGTGCCTACGGAAACACTATCGCCATCAGCGATCATGTTGACCGTATCGAAAGTAAGGCTGTTACCTTCTTCTGCTTCTAGCCGGTGGACGAAGATTTCCTGACCTTCCTCTACTTTGAACTGTTGACCGGCTATGGTTACGATTGCGAACATTCGGTTCTGAATTAATGAATGATTAAAATTGGGCGGCAAAGGTAAGCAAGTTTTAGCCAACCAACAAGTATTTGATGGCTTTTCTACAACATTCTTTGGTGCCAGCTATCCGCCAAGGGCTTTTCGAAGCTATTTTGCAATTCTGCCCAGCTCTTTACCAGCGGATCAAAGACTAGCGTCTGCCCGTCAATGACACCTTCGCTGTACAGGGCTTGGAAGTTTTCCCTGCCTACGGTTTGCACTCTACCTGCCGCATCACGGTAGCTGAAGCGCATCCGATTGAAGAAATCAACCGCCAATGCTTGCCCGAGCGCCTGTACGAAATGCACGGATTTGTCAATACTACAACCGCTAGCACCGGCCTGCGATTCATCCACTGCTAACACCAAAAAGCGCCCCTCCAACAAGAGTGCAGCTGCTTGTAATTGTTGGCTATGAGCCGTCCATTGCCGTACAAATTGCTGGCTTTTAAGCAGGGCAAGTTCCTGCTCGGCCGCTTCTAGCGCCCGATCTGCAGCGTAGATCCACACGCGGGCACTAGGGTGTAAAGGAATTGAAGTCATGCGGTCTTGTAATTCTCTAGGCTTCCACACCGGCTTCTTCGCAAGCTTCCTGGGCAATTTCCCAGGCTTGCATGGCGAGCTGTAATTGCTCTTCTGCTTGGGTATGGGCACGGATGATTTTTTGTGCATCCACCTGCTCGTAAAAGTTGGCCATAGACATCTTTTTGAGTAGGCTCGCTATTTCTGTTTCCAGTTTTTCCACTTTTTTCTCTGCGTGATGGAGATCCCGTAGGAGTTGTTTACGTTCTTCGTTGCTGACACTTCCAGCTTTGGCAGCACTACCGTTTTGTTGGCTCTTGGGGCTCGAGAGTTCCACACTGCGCATATCACTCAGGGCGCGTTTGGCTAGGAATTCGTTTACGTCGCCGATGTGGTCATAAAGCTGGTGGTCTCTGAATTCGATGGTGCGGTTGGTGAGACCTGCGAGGAATTCCCGGTCGTGGCTCACCACTAGCAGAGTGCCATCGTAGTCCATCAAGGCTTGCTTGAGCATATCCTTACTGGCCATGTCGAGGTGGTTGGTTGGCTCATCGAGCACCAATAAATTGAAGGGGCGCAGCAGCATACAAGCCAAAGCCAATCGGGCGCGTTCACCACCGGATAGCACACTTACCTTTTTCTCTACATCTTCCCCACTAAAGAGGAAGGCACCCAGCAGGGCGCGTAGCCGCGTACGCATTTCCGGCGGCGATATTTCCTCCAAAGTTTCCAGTAGCGTAAGCTTCCCTTCCAAGGCATCACTTTGGTTTTGGGCGTAGTAGCCCACGCTTACATTGTGGCCCAATTCCACCTCGCCAGCCGTGGCTGGGATATGGCCGATGAGTATTTTGGCTAGCGTGGTCTTACCCTGTCCGTTTTGCCCAACAAAGGCCACCCGGTCGCCTCTATCCACTTTCAGATCCACGCCTTTTAGCACTGCTAGTTGGCCATAGCTTTTCATTACTTCCTTGGCAGACAATACCGTTAGGCCTGAGCGTGGTGCGGGTGGGAAGCGCAGCCGCATCACTGCGTCGTTGGTTTGGTCTAGCTCGATGCGCTCTACTTTGTCGAGCTGCTTTTGCATAGACTGAGCCATTTTAGTCTTGGTGGCTTTCGCCATAAAACGGTTGATGGTTCGCTCTTTCTCGGCTATCACTTTTTGCTGGTTGACGTAGGCGCTTTCCTGCTTCTCGCGCCGCTCGGCCTGCAGCTCCACAAATTTAGAGTAGTTGGCCTTGTAGTCATATACCTTGCCCAGCTCAATTTCTAGGGTTCGGCTGGTGACATTATCTAGGAACTGCTTATCGTGGCTGATGGTTATCACGGCCCCCGGGTAGTTTTGTAGCCACTTTTCCAACCAGATGATCGATTCAATATCCAAGTGGTTGGTTGGCTCATCTAGCATCAGGAAGTCAGGTCGCTGCAATAGCATTTTGGCGAGTTCAATACGCATCTGCCAGCCGCCCGAGAACTCTGTCGTTTGCCGATTAAAGTCAGCATCTTTGAAGCCCAGGCCTTTCAGCACGCGCTCAGCATCCGCCTCCATCGTTACCCCGCCGAAGAGTGCAAATCGGTCATTGAGCAACGCAAACTCTTCCAGCATGTCAGCGTAGCTATCGCTTTCATAGTCGCTGCGATGCACCATTTCTTGGTTGATTTCTTCAATGCGGCTTTCTATGCGCAGCATCTCGGCAAAGGCCGTGAGGGTTTCATCCATCACGGTTCTACCAGTGGGCATCTCCATTTCTTGGTGTAGAAACCCGATGGTAGCCCCCACCGGCCGCACAATATGGCCTTCTTGGGGTTGGATGTAGTTGGCAATCAGCTTCAGAAGCGTGGACTTACCGGCCCCGTTACGCCCCACCAGGCCGAGCTTATCGCGCGCCCCGATGGTGAAGCTGATGTGGTTCATCAGGATGCGATCACCGTACTGAATATATATGTCTGAAGCTGTAATCATAGTCAATTGGCCGTTTGCGGGCACAAAGGTACGAATTTTACCGTTTCTTCTTACTTACCTGAAATTTGATGGTCTTGTGCTGTTGGCCATCGCTGAGGCGGCAGAAATAAATGCCTCCAGGCAGTTGCCCCACCGCCAGCGCATAATGGCTTTGCCCTGCGGCTTGTTGTCCTGTCCAGAGTCGGCGGCCATCGCTGGTGAAGATGTCTAGCTGCCATTTTTTGGCCTGCTGCTGCGGTAGGTTGAAGAGCTGTAATTGGCCCGCTTCGTAATAAGCGGCGATGTTTTTTTCCCAGCCGGAGTAGGATGGCTGATTGCTGAGTAAGGGCGCTAGGCGAACGGGTAAATAATGGGCAGCATCATCCTGCAGCTGGTAGGTGATGGTTTTGGGCTGGTAGCCAGCGGCTTGAAATAGGAAGGTATAGGTGCCTGCCTTGAGGTAGCGATGATAGCGCCCGGTGGGGAGCTTGGTGTAGATATCTGATTGCATCTTGTCGTAGCTGGGGATGGAAATGTTGGCTAGCAGGGGCTGCCCGGTGATCGAATCGGTAACAGCGCCGCGCAGCCCATAAGTTGATTGGCGGATGAAATTCAAAATTGGCACATGGGTGTGTTCCCACAGCGCTTCGAATTGGCTAGTGGGGTGTAATTTGATGCGGCTGATCTCGAGGGTAACTTCTCTACTCCGGTGAAAATAGTTGGCATAGTCCTGGCGGCCTCCCGCCACTGGGTACCAGGCATATCCGTTGGTGATGCCGTTGTTGAGGTCGGTAAAGAAGCCATTGTTATCGGCTCGGTGCTGGCAATCGTTCGCAAATTGCCGGCCAATGTAGCGCCACCAAGCATCGTCGGCATGGGGAGTTGAGTAGGTATCCCAAGGGTAATTAAAAACTTCAGCGCCCCCATGAAAATTCATCGCCAGATCAAAGGAGACGTTGTCGGCAAAATCCATGAAAATCAGGGTCTCGGCTTGATAGGGATGGCCATCGGGGTGGGGGCCATTGTCGGGATCAGGGAAATTGCGGTTGAGGTCTATGCCATTGCGGTTGAAGCGGCGGGCATCCGCCACACTATCATCACCGGACCAATAGGCTCCGTCGGGGTTAGCCAGTGGGTTGATCCAAATTTCTGTGTTGTTCACTAGCTGTGTCAGTGCTTCGTCCTGGCCATAATTACACAGCAGGTGGCTGATAAGCCGCAAACTAAGGTGGTAGCCGCCCAGCTCGTCGCCATGCATACTAGCACTCAGCAGCACTTTGGGTTCCGCTTCTTCCTGCTCTGGGAAATCCGTAATTTCTAGGGCTAAAATCCTGCGCCCAGAGGGTAGGGTTCCTAGGATGTGGAGCCGACTGATAGCGGGGTAGGCCGCGGCAAAGTCGCTCATCAGCTGCTCGTATAAACCATAGGTAGGGTAGGCGTCTAAGGGAACAGCACAAGCGTTGCCGCCTTTTTGCGCTTGCCATGCTTGCCGTGAAATCATTTTTATCGGCCTAGCAGGGGTGTGAATAAACTCATAGGCCACGCCTTTTTGCTTGAGCTTGCGGAGCAGCTTCGCATCGGCATAAAAATAGGAGGTGCGGGCATTGCTGCCGTGATCGAGGTCATAGCCCGCTTCCCGTATCCAAGCGTTGGCTTCGCTGGGTACCGCAATGCGCTGGCAATCGAGCAGGTTGATCTGCTGAGCCTGCAGCAAAGGCATACCCCAGCTGCACAGAAATAGCAAGCACAAGCGCCACCCGGGAAACAGAGAATTGTAGAATTTCATTGGCCTATGCTGCTGCCAGTTTATTTTTCAATAAATAAAGCATAAATATAGTGGTAATTCTCGATTTGGCTCACGCAGGAGCCATGTAATGCTATTTTGAGCAGTGTTTATGACAAAAACAGTTCCCCAAACTTTGCTGGGAAGGTGGTGGTTTTATATCGGGTACAAGTAGGCCAAGGTGCGCTTGTAAGCTCTTTACACCTCTCGAGCTGTCTTCCGCTAGCAGCATGGCTCAAAAGTAGTAGCACGGCTCCCGCAGCCTTGCAAAGAAAAACGGCCAAGCAAAACAAGATCTAGGATGCTTGTACTGCTCGGCCGTTCGGTCATTGCCTGCAACCAGGCGAAGAAGCTTTTATCCTGCTGTTGCTTTAAAGGCTGGCAGAAGGTATAAGTTGGGGTAGATAGCCTCTTAGTTGCTAAAAACGTGTGATTCGTCGATTTTGTTGCTATTTCTGAGGGGGAGTGCGTAAATTTGCTACATGATACTAGATTTAATATGCCTCATTTTTGTGGCTTACGGTTTTTGGGTAGGGTATAGCAAAGGGATTATCTCTACCGTGCTAAGCATTGCTTCCTACTTCTTCGGTGTGCTGGCCGCCATGAAGTTCGGCCCTGTAATGGCCGATATTTTGGGGGATATTTTCCAAACCAGCGAAGGTTGGCAGGGCGGGATTTTTATCCTAGGCGTGATCCTTACTTTCTTCCTCACCTTGGTGCTCTTCCGTTTGCTAGCCAAGGGGCTCACGGGCGTTATGGAATCGGTCAATATCAATTTCATCAATCAGATACTGGGCGGGATTTTATCAGGCTTCTTCTTTGCCTTCGTTTTTTCCGGTCTCGTCCTTTTTGGCGATCAGGCTCGAATCGTCTCCGAAGAAGCCAAACAACAATCCATTACCTACCCTTTGCTGAAGCCGCTTCCTCAATTTGTTTGGGCCAGAGGCAAAGCTCTGCTGCCCGTCTTCAAAGATTTCTACGACCAAGCAGCAGACGCTATGGACAAGCTCCGCGACAACGTGGACAAAGACGAATCGGATACGATTTTCAATTTGGAGTAGTGGCGGCATCGCCCTCGCCTCACCGCGTTCTACTACGACTGAAACTCAGCCCACGACTTTATTCGCGGGCTGATCGGTATGCCTCTGTGAACTTTTTGACCATCTGCTTGACTTCTTGGGTGAAGTCTTTGGTGAGGATCCAGTTATAGAAGCCGGGGTCTTTGGCGCATACCTCGCCGACGGGCTTTCCCTGATATTTGCCGAAATTGAAAACAGCAACGCCATCTTGGTTGAGTTTTAGCCGGCCGGTGACGTCGAGGCTGCTGTTATCTGTGCAGAAATCGGCGATGGCATCCATATCGCGACCCAGAGGTTTTTCGATGATGCTACCATCGGTGTCCTGGAAGTCTTGGTCTTTGTACATTTCTAGTTGGCCTTCGAATACGGCGATGGTGGCTCGTACATCCGCTAGGGCATTGTGGGCGTTTTCGATAGTCTGGCCGGTGTAGAACTTTACAGCAGCAGCCAGGGTACGGGGTTCCATGCGGTAGAAGATGCGCTGTACATCAATAAGGCGGCGGCTCGTGATATCGAAATCGAAGCCTGCCCGAGCAAATTCTTCCATCAGCATGGGCACATCGAAGCGGTTGGAGTTGTAGCCGCCCAAATCTGCGGAGCCAATAAAGTCGTAGATCTGCGGAGCCACTTCTTGGAAAGTAGGCTTGCCCGCTAAGTTCTCTAAGCGGATGCCATGGACTTGTTGGGCTTCTTGGCTGATGGGTACTTCGCCAGGGTGGAGGAGCATTTCCAGCGCCGCTTGTGGGCGGCCATCGGCAAAGACTTTTACCATCGCTAACTGTATAATGCGGTCGCGGATAACGTTCAGTCCGGTACTTTCGATATCAAAGAAGACGAGGTCGCGGTCTAGTGGAATAGGCATGGTCTGTATTGTTTTTGTTTGGAAGCACCGATGAGTAGGGGTAAAGGTAGGCAAAATACTTAGCTTTCCCGGGCTTTCAAAATCTTCCCGCAGCAGCAAAAAAAGTAATGTGCTGAGCGTAGTCGAAGTAGCCTAGTCGAAGTGTCAAAAACCATCAGCCTCGGCAAGCCAATTGAATATTAGAGTTGTTCGGTGGGTCATGAACGAGCGAGAACACAGCAAATTTTATACTGAACGAGGCGAAACCACGAAGTAGCCGCAGAGTGCTTAAATGTAGCTGCGAAGTCGTAAGAGCACATCCGCGAAGCGAAGCGTAGCCGTCCGTACGGACGGCGAGGCTTTTTAAGGAAGTGCCGTATAAAATTTCGCTCCGCGGCTACTTCGTGGTGCCGTTGGTAGCCGTTTGATGACCTGCCGAACAACTCTATTAACCAAAGCTTGGTCCGCGAGGTGCTTGCAATTGCTGCCAGAAAATTTCAATTAGCTCTGGACTAAGGAAAAACAGCAGTATACCATACACGAGCAAGCCAAAAATAGCACCCCACAAGTGGGCATTGTGGCCGACATTGTCGCGGCCCTGCTTGTCCATATAATGCGAGTAGGCGATATAGAGTGGACCTAGTAAAATAGCGGGCAGGGGTGGGAGAATAAACCAGTTCCAAGGCGCTATTATGATGTAAGGCCACATCATAGCCGCCACGCCCCCGGAAGCGCCCAAAGCCCGATAAAAGTGGCTGCTTTTGTGCCGATTGTAGGAGACAAAAGAGGCGGCGGCGATGGCTGCGAGGTAGAACAACAAGTACATCAGCCCGCCCAATAGCTGGTTTTTGAAGAGGAAATTTTTGAAGATGTACTCGGCCGTCTCCCCGAAAATATAGAGCGCCCACATATTGAAGAGGAGGTGGCTGAAATCGGCATGAATAAAGCCGTGGGTAATGAAGCGGTAGTACTCCCCCCGGTCTTTCACGGCCGCAGGGTAGAAAATGAGCTGATCGATCACATCTGGCCTGTTGAAAGCCTGATAGGATATAAGAGCCGTGAGGATGATGATGGCGATGGTTATAGACATGAGGTAAAGATAATAATTTTAGTGCTTAGTTGCCCAGCATCTTCCGATCAAAAGGGTTTAGACCCACGCCTAGAACGTTGGCTTCGGCTTCCAGGCGGTATTCGCTTTGGACATTGCGGAGTTTTTTAGCAGCCCAGGCCAGCCCACTATAGAGGGGGTTGCGGCTGCCGAACTCGTCGATGGGCGATCGGACCAGCTGGTAATCCAGTTCAAAGGGTACTTCGATGGGCTGCCCGTCGGCAGGCACGGTGATGCGCTCTTTGAGTACCAAGGTGCCCAGCTCATACTCGTCGATGAGGAGCTTCTCTTTTTGTCCGCGGGCATATTTTTCTATCAAGACCAGCTTGATAGCGCTCACGGTTTGCTCGTTTTTGCTCATCAGGCGGATGACGCCCCGCAGTGGAGGGCGCTGGGGCTGAAAATCTTCCGATAACAGTATTTCCAGCTTCACGCCTTCTATGCCCAGCCATTGTTTTACTTTACCTATCATTGGCGCTTGCTTTGTTCATTTTTTAAGGTGGCTCACGCCCCAATACGGGCACTACGTGCAGGAGCAAAGATACTTCAAAAGAGCCATGCTTTTTTGGTGGTAGCCTTGCTCCTGCATTTATGCCCGCCGTGCCCGTCTGGGTCTTCCAACCCGTCTGGGCCGTACCCATCTGGGTTTAGTAGGGCGCGAGCCAAACCTACTACCTAATTCTCCTTTACCCAACCACTTCCCAAGGGGCATAGTTGTATCCATTCGACCAAGGGCGATCAAAGACCGCTGAAAAGTTAAAAACTATCGGTATGGGGAAGCTGTTGATAGGGGGAAACAGTACGCCTAACCCGCCAAGAAAAAAATATGCAACTACTCGACAAGGAGCAAATCCGCAATATCGGCAATCTCGATCTGCTAGCGAGGCAGGTAGTGGAAGGATTTATCATCGGCCTGCACAAAAGCCCTTTTCACGGTTTCAGCGTGGAGTTCGCCGAGCACCGCATCTACAACCCCGGTGAGAGTACGCGCAGCATCGACTGGAAGGTCTTTGCCCGCACCAATAAGTTGTTTTCTAAGCGCTTTGAGGAAGAAACCAATCTGCGCTGCCAGCTGGTGATAGATCAAAGTTCTTCGATGTTCTTTCCGGAAGTCACCAAGCAATCAGAGGAGTACATCAATAAAATCCGTTTCTCCACTATGGCTGCCGCGGCTTTAATGAACCTACTGATGAAGCAACGCGATGCTTTCGGTCTGACGCTTTTTAGCGACGGCATACACGAACATACCCGCCCCAAATCGAGCACTACGCACTACCGCTTGCTACTGACCTACCTACAGCAGCTCATTGACCAGCCCACGCGAGACCAAGGAACCAATGCCGCCCAAGCGCTGCATCAGATTGCCGATAGCATCCACCGCCGCAGCCTAGTGATTATTTTTTCAGATATGTTCGATGGCGGCAAGCAAGAAGATCTATTCAGCGCCCTCCAACACCTCAAACATGCCAAGCACGAAGTCGTCCTCTTTCATACGGTGGATAAGAGCAAAGAAATTGACTTTGCCTTCGACAATCGGCCCTACGAATTCATCGACATCGAAAGCGGAGAGCGCATCAAGCTCCAACCTAACCAAGTAAAAGATTACTACGTTGAACAAGTGGCGGCCTACAAAGAAGCTCTGCGCCTAAAGTGCTTGCAATATAAAATAGACTACGTAGAAGCCGATATTCACGCTGGCTTCCAGCCAATCTTACAGCAGTATTTGGTGAAGCGCAGCCGAATGCGGGTATAAAAAAAGAGCGGCTTGGGGATGTCCCAAAGCCGCTCTTTTTTTGGTATTGAAGGCCTAGAAGCCGCCGTCATCGCCGCCACCTTCATAGCCGCCGCGTTCCTTGCCAGGACGTTTTTTGTCTTGATTGAGGCGGTAGTTGAGGGTGAGGTCTATTTGGCGGACGCGCCAGCGCCGATCGCCTTCGGAGTAGAAGTTGTCGCCCTCGAAGATGAAGCGCCAGCGGCGGGTATTGAAGAGGTCTCTGATGCCCAGGGTGAGGGTGGCTCTGTCTTTCATGATGTCGCGACTAGCGGCTATATCCACGCTCGACATAGAAAGGCGCTTGCCTTGAGCTTGCTGCTGGGGTGCTTGGTAATTGAAGCGCACTTGCACATCTGTCTTTTTCTGTATCGTGAAGCGAGAAGTTCCTCGGGTGAACCAGCTCACGTTTTCGGCACCGAAGGAAGCATCGATATTGCTGGCATCGGTTTTGAAGTAGAAGAAGTTGAAATCGGCATTGAAGCGCCACCAGGAGGCGATTTCGTAGGAACCAGTCATATCCAAACCATAGGCATTTTCGGTGGCTAAGTTTTCTGGCTGGGTGATAGAGTTACCTAGGTCATCTACAACACGAATATTTTGGATCACGCCAGTAGTGTTGCGGTAGTAGAGGCTGGAGCTAAGGGAGCCTTTCTCGAAGTATTTGATGTGGCTTAGCTCCAGCGAGTGACTGAACTCAGGATCTAGGTTGGGGTTGCCACTGCGGAAGTTGCGGTTGTCAGAGAAAGAGAAGAAGGGATTCAAGTCCCAAAAACGGGGGCGCTGAATACGGCGACTATAGCTCACTTGTATAGCATTTTGCTTTGGTAAGTCGTAGTTGAAGTGGGCAGTAGGGAAGATATTGGTGTAGTCGCGATCATTCACTTCATTGGTTTCCACTAGCGTGGTGATGACGCGGCTGTACTCGGGTCGCAAGCCTAACTGGTAGGAGAAACGGCCAATTTTTTTACCGTAGGTAAGGTAGGCGGCATAGATTTCTTCGCTATACTGGAAGTCGTTGCTCAGTCCTTCGAGGCTAGACCATAGGTTGGTATTTTCATCAAATTCTTCTACCAGGAAATCATTATTGATGGTGCGCAGCGAGGAGCGAATACCGGCCTCAAACTGATGATCTTTGCCAAAGGGGTGGATGTAGTCGGATTGGAAGATGAGTTGTTTTTCCAGTTCTGCATTTTTGCTTCGTTGGCGGAGGTTGAGGCGGTCGGCAGGGTTGAAATTGGTATCGAAGAAGCGGTTGAGTAATTGGGAATCCTCCACCTCGTCACTGTCCTGATAGCGGATATCGGCGGTGAGCTGTTGGCCTTCGCGCTGCGGGAAGGTGAGTTTGTAGTTGAGGGAGTATTCCAAGCCTTTTCGGTCTTCGTCCTCATTATCGGTACGGGTTTCTATGGCAGTTGGGTTGCTCAACTCATCGAGAAAGTCGCGGTAAGTCGTGAGTGTTTCATTAACTCGGTCGTCTAGGCGATAGTTGAAAGCGGTGGTAAGGGTATTACGATCGTTGAAGAAATAATCGGCACCAAAGCGGAAACTTCCACCGAGTCCTGTCCGAATGCGCTCATGTTCCTGCAAGCTAATCAGTGTAGCGTCGGGGGTGAACGTTTCTTGGAAGAGGTTGCCGTTGCCGGGGCTTTTTTGGTAGTTGACACCTAAGTTGGTAAAAAAATTGAGCTTGTTGGCTCGCCGGTTGAGGGTAATAGCGGTTCCGTAGTTTTCTGGGTTACCCACTGTCAGGTCGATGGCGCCATTAAGTCCTTTGCGGTTATCCTTTTTCAGGATGATGTTGATGATACCAGCTGTGCCTTCTGCCTCGTAGCGGGCAGAAGGGTTGGTGACCACCTCCACGCGCTCGATGAGGTTGGCGGGGATATTGCGCAGGCCTGTGCCGCTATTGCCGATGAGGCTAGAGGGCCGGCCGTTGACGAGGATGCGGACGTTTCCATTGCCTCTCAGGAGGACGTTGCCTTCCACATCTACCTGCACCGCAGGCACGTTGTCTAGCAATTCTGCTGCGTTGCCGCCGCGGCTAGCGAGGTCTTTGCCCACATTAAAGACTTTCTTGTCAAGCGATAGCTGCATTTGGCTTCTTTCGGCCACCACCAGTACCTCATCCAAGGCAGCTGCCTCGGTGCTGATGATTACTTTTCCCAGTTCTTTGCGTTCGTTGGGTGCTAGCGTAATATCTTCTATCATTAGGGGTTCGTAGCCCAAGAATTCCACCTTTATAAAGTAGTTACCCGGTACGGCCTCCAGTGTAAAGCGACCCTCCTCGTCGGTGATCGTACCGCTGATGAGTTCACTTTTGCTGGCTAGGAAAAGACTGACGGTGGCATAATCCAGGGGCTTTTGAGTGTTGCCATCAAAAACTTGGCCGCTGAGGCTGGTTTTGAGACTGCTGCTTCCGCTTGCGTTTGGGCCGGCTGTTTGGCCAAAGAGGAAGAAGGGAAATAACAAAAGAACAAACTGGAGAAAAGTAGATCGGAAGGTCATAAAAGTAGGTATAATGAGTTCTTTCTGAGAAAGGCTGTGATAGGCGCTCAACCAAGTAAAAGCCTTGGGAGCAATAAATTTGCTTTCGTTTAATTGTACATACATTTATCAGACGAAAAATGGGGCTAAAGGTTTAGTCAGCTGTGTGTCATTAACATATTATTGTCAAAAAATACCTACTATTTACCCCTTACTCCGCCCAATAATCACCACGCCGATAATAATCAGCCCCCCGCCGATCCACTGCACCCCATGGAGGCTTTCTTCCAACACGAGATATTCCAGCAGAATGGTAGCTAAAGGTCCCATAGCGCCTAGGATAGCTGCATTGCTTGCCCCAATGCGACGGATACCTTCGGTGGTGGCGTAGGAAGGTAGCACCGTGGCGATGATGGCGATGGCAAAACCATAGGCATAAACAGCTAGGGGAAGCCCCAATAGAGGTGCTTGGCTCAGTAGGGCGTGTGTGAGGACACCCAGGGCAGCGGCGCTCAGCGCCATACTCGTGAAGCGGATACTCCCCAGGCGGGGTGTTAATTCTCCGCTACCCAGCACAAAGAAAGAGAAGGTGAAAGCACTGCCGAAAACCAGGAGAGCGCCTTTGGCAACATCACTGCCCCAACTGAGGTCTGTAGCACTAAAAGCTAGGGCCATCCCCGCATAGGTGAGGGCGGTTGCTAGCCACTGGACTGCACGGATGCGACGACCCAACAATAGCCAGCCCAAGAGCAAGACCAGCGTTGGATAAACAAACAAGATGAGGCGCTCCATACCTGCGCTTAGATATTGTAGCCCTAGAAAATCGAGGTAGCTCGCTAAATAATACCCAAATAAACCGAGCAGGACAATGAGGCTGCGGTCTTTCCAGGAAAGGGGCGCTCTGCTGCGATCACGCTGGCTTTTCCAGTAGCCAATGCCGAGGAAAAAAGGCAGCGAGAAAGCCATGCGCAGCCCTAGCAAGCTGATGCTGCTGATGTCGTAGCGATAGGCTAATTTGATAAAGATTGCCTTGGTAGCAAAAAGCACAGCCCCCAGTAGCATCAGCAGCACGCCTTGGCGGTAGTAAGAGGGGGCCGTAGTAGAAGCGCTAAAGAACATCTGGATCTTTTGGGGTAAGGAAATACAACCTTCTTGACGGCACGAAGGTTGCGTACTCACCGTTTCCATTTGGGCGGGGGTATCCCTAGTGGTGTATAGCCATTGCCACCCAATAAGAGCTGCAGGCCAGTGCTATTTACCAAGCTATTGAGAAAGGCATAAACTTTGGTTCGGTAGCGCTTGCTGGCTTTAGGGGTTTCAAGCCAAAGGAGGAAAATGACCGCTGGGTTTTTATCCAGTCTTCGGGCCGCTTCTGTCCAGAAATGTAGATCGCTGCGAAAGCCAAAAATGGCCGACGGAAGCAAGCGAAGCCGCCACCGGTAGTACCATTTTGTGCGGTAGTAGCGGCTGATGACCCGAATGGCACGCATGCTGTCGCCGTATTTCTTGGCTAGATTATCGGCCAGGTCGCTAGCCTTCTTTCTATGGACAGCGTGGAAACGGCCGTCTTCGCTCGGCCGGGGATGATAATTTTTTACTTCTATCAGGCACAGTTGCTCATCAGGTAGTAAACAGATAAAATCTACGGCTTTGAGGCCATGCCCACTCAGCGCTTGATAAAAATGATGGCTATCATATTTTCGCACTTCCCAGCTAGCAGGGAAGGAAAAAGATAAGCCACTTTCTTGGTAGGTTTCCACGCCGAAAGGTAGCGATTATTTTTTATTCTTCCTGAAAGCCTTCTACTTCGAAGCGCATTATTTCCTTGGTAATGGGATGCTCAAACGCTAGGAAGGCGGCATGCAGGTAGAGTCTATCGGCTCTTTTGCCGTAGATGTCGTCGCCTTTTATCGGGCAGCCGAGTCCTTGCTGATGAGCCGCATGCATACGCAGCTGGTGCGATCGGCCGGTGATGGGGTAGAAGTGCACGATGGTGCGCCCTGGTGCCCGATCGATTACTTTCCAGCGAGTGAGGGCAGCTTTACCATGCTCGTAGCAAACTAATTGGCGCGGCCGATCATCGAGATCTACGCGCAGCGGTAGGTTGATTTCGCCTTCGTCGCCTTCTACCGTTCCGTCTAAGATAGCAGTATAGCGTTTTTTTATTGTTCTTTTTACAAATTGGCGTTGTAAGTGTACATAGACTTCCAGGCTTTTCGCCAGCACCAGAAGGCCGGAGGTGGACATATCCAGCCGGTGTACGATGAGCGGGCCGGTGGCTTCGGGACAGTGTTCGCGGATGCGAGTATAAACTGAATCCTGGACACTTTTACCGGGAACGGATAGGAATTCATGGGGCTTGTTGACCAGTAGCAGGTGTTCGTCTTCATATACAATCGGCAGCGATTTGTTAGCCGCTTGGTTAATAAGCAATGGGTTGGCTTCGCTTTTTACCCCCTTCAGCATATGTCCGAGGATGGGCATGCATTTGCTTCGGCAAGCAGGATAAAACTGTTGGTGGGTTCTGATCTCGGAGCTGGGGCTTTGTCCCCACCAAAATTCGGCCATGCAGATCAGTTGGTAGCCGTGAAGGTAGGCGTGTTGTAGCAATTTTGGGGCGGCACATTCTCCGGCACCAGCGGGCGGCTCGGGCTTTGGTGCCTCCCGGAAAATTTCGCGCAAAGATTTCTGCTTTCCTTGCAAATTGAGGAAGGTGTATTGTTCGAACAAGCGCGCTTGCAGGGCGGCGGACCGCTGTTTGCGTTCTTGGGCGATGAGCTGAATCTCGCTCAGCAGCTCGTCCACCTGGGCTTGTTTTTGGGCTAGGATGATTTGTTGTTGGCGCTTGTAGTTTTTTAGTTCGTATTGCTCTTGAGTGCTCTCTTGGCGCAGCTGCCGGTCTAGGGCTTGGTATTCCGCTTTCCCTAGTGTGGTAGCCGCCTCGCGGGCTTTCTGACGAGCCGCTTTTTGGGTTTTTATATTGCTTTTTAGTGCCTCAAGCGTTTTTTGGTAGGCGGCGCTGGCATCTGCCAGGGCTTGCTGGTGTTGAGCCAGGAGCGGATTATTTTGCAGCCTTTCAATTTGGCAGTTGAGTTCGTTCAGTAGGGCTTCTTCTTGTCTAAAAAAACCATCCGTTTGCAGAATGTCAAAAACAGGAGGCACAAGGCGACGGTGGTGGTTGCTGCCAGCGAGTTTACCTGAAACGGCTGCTAGATAGCCCAGCTGCCCAGCTGCATTTTCCACCACCAAGACGCCAAACATTTTGCCAATCACCAGTCCTTCGCCTTCCTGTTCGCTACCCAACCCAAAATTGTGTACCCATTCTGTTTGAGTACGAAGATAGGCCTGTAAATCCGCTGCTGCCAGCATACTGAGCGGATGTGGATCATAGTAAAAAGGACAAGTGAAAAGCTCGGGACGCACGATTTCGGCCGCCTGCTCCGGAGGAAGGGGCGTAAAAAACGTATCCGCAGATTTGGCAATAGACATATTGGGATGGCTTGGATGCAATTAGGGAGCAAAGGTAGTGCCAAGAGTAGAAAGTGAAAAGTCAAAAGCAAAGACGTGGCAATGCTACGTCTCAATAATATCTTTCTTTACGGAGAAAGCCGGCAGCTAAAAGCGCACAGCTCCCCGCTCGTCTAAGAAGACAGCGCCTCCGTATAGATTTTGCTTCGGCTTATCTTTCTAATGCTTACCTTTGCGCTCCTGCTTGGTAACAATAGTAAAAAACGAAGCCATTTATTATGGATATGGATAAGCGATCGATGCTGGGACTCTTTTTGATTCTGGTTTTGTTCATCATTTGGCAACAAATGATAGCACCCAGCCCCGCTGAATTGGAAGCCCAAAAACGCTACCAAGACTCAATTGCGCAAATAGAGGCGCTGGCACAACAGCAAATAGAGCAGGAGCAGGCATTGGCTACGGCTACCTTGCCCGTTGAAACGCTTAGCGACTCCGCCAGGATGGCTCAGTATGGAGCCACCTATGGCCCCTTTGCTGCTGCGGTAGGTGGAACAGAAGAACTGCTAAGCCTAGAAAATGATCTGATGATCGTTACCTTCACCACCAAGGGCGGCCGTGTCAAACAGGTACAACTGAAAAATTACGCTAAGGTGGTGGAAGACTCCGCAGGCGCCGAGCTGCGCTCGCCGCTCTACCTGCTGGAGAATGATAAAAACCGCTTCGAATACCTCTTGCCTGTGCGCGGGGTCGCCAGCGGCCAAGTGAAAAGCAGTGATCTCTACTTCAACGCAAGTCGAGAAGGCAATAGCCTTATTTTTAGAGCGCCTACCAACAGCGGTGGTTATTTCGAACAACGATATAGCTTGGCAGACGGCGACTATCTATTAGACTACGATCTGCGCTTTGAGGGGCTGAGCCAAGCCCTTACTAGCGGAGAAAAAAATATTCGATTGCAGTGGGAAAACCACCTTGGTAAAATCGAGAAAAATGACCGCTACGAATCTACACTCACTACCGTCTATTTCAAGCCTACCAGCGAGGGTACTGACCACTGCTCCTGCACCAGCGATGACGTAGAAGAATTAGATAAGGAGCGGCTCAAGTGGGTTTCCAACACCCAGCAATTTTTTACCTCCGCACTTTTTGCCGACGACGCCTTTGAAGCAGCCGAGCTGCGTACCGTCACCACCGATTCGGAGAGCAGTACGCTGAAAATACTCAGCTCAGACTTGGCTCTGAACTACAAGGGCGGTAGCTCCGAACGCATCGGTCTATCTTTCTACATTGGCCCGAATGAGTTTGATCGGATGCGGGCTATCGGCCACGATTTCTCGGATGTTATTCCTTTCGGGCGTTCTATCTTTGGAGCCATCAACCGCTGGATGATTCGGCCTGTCTTCAATTTTTTAGATGGCTTCATACACAATCAGGGGCTTTCCATCCTGATGCTCACGCTTTTGGTGAAGTTGCTGGTGTATCCGCTTACTTACAAGATGCTAGTGAGTAATATGAAGATGCAGGTGTTGAAGCCCGAAATAGAAAAGCTTAAGAACAGGCACGGAGAAGACAAGCAAGCGCTGCAGATGGAGACCATGAAAATGTATCAGGAGTATGGAGCCAGTCCCTTGGGCGGCTGTTTGCCGATGGTTTTGCAGATGCCCATCTGGTTCGCTTTATACCGCTTCTTTCCCGCCGCTATTGAGTTCCGGCAGGCAGGCTTCTTGTGGGCTACCGATCTTTCTACCTACGATTCTTTCATCCGCTTACCCTTCGAGATACCTTTGGGATTTGGTGCTCACATCAGCCTTTTTGCGATCCTTTGGGCTGTTACAACACTGATTTACGCCTACTACAATAGCAAGCACCAAGACTTCAGCGCACAGCCCGCTATGAAGTGGATGCAGTATCTGATGCCTGTTATGTTTCTTGGCTTTTTCAATAGCTTTGCGGCTGGCCTCACCTGTTACCTCTTTTTCAGCAACCTATTCAACATCGGCCAAACGCTGGTCACCAAAGAGTTTTTGATTGATGAAGATAAGCTGCTGGCCAAGCTCAACGAAAATAAAAAGAAACCAAAGAAAAAAGGGGGCTTTACCGAGCGACTTCAGGAAGCCCTGAAAGAACAGCAGCGCGTACAGGCAGAGGCCGAAGCGAAAAAATCAAAAAGTCAAAAAAAGTAAACTATGAAAGCGATATTTGTAGGCAGCCTGCTGCTCTTGCTTATTGTTGCCTTCTCCTGCAATCGGAAATCTAACCAAGTAGTTTTTGCCGAGCCAGCAGTGCAAAAGGAAAGGCCAACAGTCAATAGAAGGGTGCCTTCTGCTGAGGAAATAGCCGAGGTGCAACTAGATGACCCAGGGCCGGTGGAGCCTGTCTTGAACGTGGGCGGCAAAGATCCCTCGGCGATGCGCACCCCTGAAGGTCTCGCCGCCGCTAAAGCCAATCCCGAGCTGGTGGCCGAACTCCGCAAAACACCCTGTTATGGCGACTGCCCTGTCTTCACTTTACAGGTCATGACCGATGGCTCCTTGCGCTACGATGGTAAAAAGAATACCGATCTGATCGGGAAATTCACCGGCCAACCCAAAAGCGATCCATTTTTCAGAGTAGGCGCCATGGCCGTAAAAGCCCGCTTCTTTAATATGGCCGATTTTTATCCAGAAGATGCGGATTCCGCACCGAAGGATCTGCCCAGAACGGTTACCACTATCGACTGGCGAGGCCGTAAAAAAACGGTTACGCACCTCGGCGACGGCCCGGAAGCACTCGTGGAAATTGAGAATTTTCTGGAAGGTCTAATAATGGATGCCATTTGGACGCCCATGGAAGAAAACAAAGAATAAGCTCATGCCAAGGCTTGTCTTCTTGGATGTAGCTACGCTGGGGGATAATCCCGATCTCAGCGATATAGCGGCGCTGGGAGAACTTACCGCCTATCAACAGACAAAGTCTGAGGCAGTAGTAGCGCGGCTGCAGTCAGCACAAGTAGCCATCACCAACAAGGTGCCTATCACGGCAGCTCATCTAGCACAGCTGCCCAGCTTACGCCTCATTTGTGTGGCGGCTACGGGCACAAACAACATAGATGTAGAAGCCGCCAAGGCTAGAGGTATTGCAGTGAAAAACGTGAAAGGTTACGCAACGGAGTCCGTAGCGCAGTGGACTTTTGCAGCGCTTTTTACCCTTTCCATGGATTTTATTCACCTCAACGAGGCGGTGTATGACGGCACTTATAGCCGCGCCGATAGTTTTAGCTACTGGCGGCAGCCCTTTCAAGAACTGGCAGGCACTACCTTTGGCATCATTGGAATGGGTACCATCGGGCAGCGGGTGGCAAGTCTAGCCGCCGCCTTCGGAGCCAAGGTGATGTATCATTCTACTTCGGGTAAAAACCAAGCACAGCCTTATCCAGCGCTATCTTTATCGGAATTGCTGCGGAGTAGCGACGTGGTTAGCATCAACGCGCCGCTTAATGAGCATACAGCCAACCTGATCACGTACAGCGAACTGGCCACCATGAAGTCCAGCGCCTTTTTATTGAATAGCGGGCGTGGCGGGATTGTGAAGGAACAGGATCTGGCAAGAGCGATCGACGAAGACTTAATTGCTGGCGCGGCCATGGATGTATATACACAGGAGCCGCTACCGCTGGCGCACCCTTACCGAAGCGTGGTAAAGCGCCACAAACTATTGCTCAGCCCACACATTGCTTGGGCTGGTACTTCCGCTAGGAAGGCGCTCTTGCAGGGTGTAGCCAAGAATATTCAGGCCACTACTTTATAAAATACCAATCCGTCCGAGAGGATAGCCTTTCGTTGAAGCGGTATTCGTTGATATCCAGCTCCTTGAGATCTTCTGGCTGCGTGATGCGGTGCTTTACAACATAGTGGGCCATGCGCCCCCGCGCTTTCTTGGCATTGAAAGCAATTACTTTCGGTGTGCCCCCGTCTCTTACCTCTTGGAAGTGAATATTGAGCACCGCCACTTTCAACGACTTGGGCTGCACGCTTTTGAAATACTCTTGGCTAGCAAGGTTAAGTACCAAATCAGCTTGAGTTTCTTCTACATCCTCATTTAGTAAGCTGGTGATCTGCCGCCCCCAAAATTCATAGAGGTTCTTACCTCTTCTGGTTTCTAGGCGGGTGCCCATTTCTAGGCGGTAGGCCTGCATCAGATCGCGCGGCCGTAGCAGGCCGTAGAGACCGCTGAGAATGCGCAGATGATCTTGCGCAAAATCGAGGTCTTCCTCGTCGAAAGTGTGGGCCGCCAGATCTTGATAAACATCGCCTTTGAAGGCTAAGATCGCTGGCTTAGCATTGATGGGGGTGAAGGGCGTGGAAAACTCTCGGAAGCGATCTCGGTTGAGCTCGCTCAGATTTTCGCTGATACTCATGAGCTCCTGCAGCTCAGGTATCGATTTGCGCTTCAAGACTTTTACCAACTCAAGACTCTTCTTCAGCAACCTGGGATGTGTAGTGGGCGTTTCAACTGGGGAGAAGTCTAGCGTTTTGGCGGGCGATAGTAACACAATCATGTTTAATCAACTTTGATCTTTTCTATAATACGGACTAGATAGCGCTGCTTTAAATAATACGCCGCTAGCTGCTTTAGTTCAATTTCCGAAGCAGTTTTATCATCGTAATGCGCCATTACGCGGGTGAGGTCGGCTTTTATTTCTTCTTGGAGCTTTTGTATGGCCGCGATGGTGCTGCTGCGCAGGCTGGAATCTTCCTCCATTTCCAAGTCCATGAGCGCCTCATTGATATCCATTACTTCCATCAGAAATTCTTGCGGAACTTGGTTTTGACCTTCTTCTGCCAGGGCGCCTTTGAGCTCTAGGAGATGTTGTAGGCGGCTTTGGTCGTTTTGAAGTGCCTTGTAAGCTTGGTTGTTGAGGGTGCTGAGCTCCAATATTTCAGCCTGTTTGGCTTCGCTCTCCATGGTGAAAAAATCCGGATGAAAGCGGCGGCTGTTGGCATAGAAGCGTTTTTTGAGTTCCGCTTGATCTATGCTAGGTGAAATGGGCAGATCGAAAAAAGCAAAGTAGTTGGTCATATTATTCAAGCTTGAGGGCAGTCTGGATGTAGGGCTACACGCCCTACTGAACCTAGGCAGGCGTTCCGCTCTGTAAATCTGTATGGACGGGCACAAGTGCGGGAGCAGTTTTTTCTTTTCAATAGCAGAGGACGGAGCGAGGGCGTTCCTTCACTCAGCACGGCTCTTTTTAGAGATCCATGGCTCCTGCGAGAGCCAACTAAAAGAAACGCAACCGCCGAAGCACCTACTTCCCTGTAAAATAGCGCCAGATATCCAGCCCGTTGGCATAAAGCACCAGCCCGAGCACAAGGATAAAGCCCACCATGGTAGCCTTTTCGAGGAACTTATCACTGGGCTTACGGCCGGTGGCAACCTCGTAAAGGAGGAACATCACGTGGCCGCCGTCGAGGGCAGGGATGGGCAGCAGATTCATGAAGGCAAGTACCAAGGACAGCACAGCCGTCATGGTCCAGAAGCGCTCCCACTCCCAGGTGGCACCAAACATGGAGGCAATACTGCCAAAGCCTCCGAGGCTTTCGCTGGCCTTGATCTTACCGCGGAACATTTGGCCAAAGCTTTTGAACTGGTCGCCCAAGAAGTTGATGCCGCGCTGGGTTCCAGCAGGTAGAGCTTCCAGCAGAGTGTATTCCTGGCGTTCCGTTTTGTAAAAGTACTGATAGGGGGCAACAGCGATGCCGATTCGGGCATTTTCGTCGAGCTGAACGCTTTTTAGCAGGGTGTCTTGGCTATCTTTTCTGAGGATACTTAGCTCAACCGTTTCGTTGGCGCGGCCTTTCACTTGTTGGGTGAATTGATCGAAATAAGGCGTGGGCTGCCCGTCCACTGCCACGATACGGTCTTCTTTTTCTATACCCGCCACTGCCGCTGCTTTACCTTTTACCGTTTCTGCTACTACCAAGGGCAATCGAAGGCCAAAGAGCGCTTTGCCTTTGTTCTCGTGGCGGGTGAGGATATCAGCCCACTCATTTCCTACGGGAATCACCACCGCTTGGCCGGCTCGCTCGACGGTGAGCCGATCTACATTGTCGATGGCGATGGCTTTCAGTACCATCCGATCGTTGAAGCGCTCGAAGGCTTGGTCGCCTACTCGAAGAATTTTGTCGCCATTTTGTAAACCGAGTTCCCGGCCAAGCGAATCGGCGTAAATACCGTGGGTAATGTTCTTGGTGGGGAGGAATTCCTCGCCGTAATACCACATAACCATCCCAAAAATCAGGAAACCTAGTAAGAAATTTACGGTTACCCCACCCAGCATGATGATGAGCCGTTGCCAGGCGGGTTTGGAGCGGAACTCCCAGGGCTGGGGTTCTTGGGCAAGCTGCTCGGTATCGAAGCTCTCGTCCACCATTCCACTAATTTTTACATAGCCCCCCAACGGTAGCCAGCCGATGCCCCATTCGGTTTCACCAATCTTTTTCTTGAAAAGGCTGAAGCCAGCATCGAAGAACAAGTAGAATTTTTCTACTCTGGTCTTAAAAGCTCTGGCTGGAATAAAGTGCCCAAACTCGTGTAGAACGATAAGCAAAGAAAGGCTCAAAACTAGCTGACCCACCGTAATTAATGTATCCATATTGGCAATAACAAAGCAGACAAATTTAGGTTGCCTGCCGGGCGGCAAAGGTAAGCCTATCGGTAGCGCTTACCCAAATTTAGGGAACTAAAATTCACCCTAGCGGGAAGAACTCTTGTTTGCCGGCCCATATCCATTTAGAGGGTGCAGTGTCGGCCAACTGATAACTGAATAACATCCAACTGAAAAAAACTACCGTTCTATAAACAATAGATCAACAATTCAAGCATTTTAATAAGTCAGTTGTTAAAGAAGTATGAGAAATATCAGGTCCTTTGTTCTTTTGTTCGTGTTATTGTTTGTTGTTGCTGAGGCTTTGGAGGCACAAAGGAACCGCCGAGGAAAGGAGGCGGATGAGGAAATCGCTTGGCCACCCGAGCGGCGCTACGCCAGCGTGAGTTTGGGCAACGCTTTGCAGCGGGTTTTTCAGAAGCACTACAACTTTTGTGGCTTCCCCGCCGCCGAGGGAAGCCGCGATTACACGCCGCCTACCATCGAGCAATTTTTGGGACGGCGGACGCTGCGCACCCGCGTAGAACAAGCCAACCTGAGTGGCGGCAACTTGCTAAATTATATCTTTAGCCAAGCGGAGATAGAGGTGCCTTTGGATGCTATTCAGTATAAGACCGACCGTACGATTAGCCTCCGAGAACAGGCCACCATTTTCTTACCCCAACCTCGGGAAGGCTTTGATGCTTTTGTGATGACCAAGAACTGCGGAGGCTACCTCAAGGCTTGCCTCGACGCGGGGATAAAACCACCCTACAGCGCGTTTTCTACCGCTCTGGGCACCGATGAAAAACGGGAAAGCAGCGTTTTGACCTTGGCAGGGAGTTTTGAAAGCCCCCTTAGCGAAATTATCGCCGCCCGAGATAGCCGCACCACCGAGCTGATGTCGAGGCTCTGGCTTTTTTATCAGCAGTATCCGGAATATATTGGCAGGGCATATTACCTCCGCGAGTTTGAGGGTGTTTTAGTCAAGCATCTTTCCAGTGCGGAAGCCGTTTTTCAAAGCGAGCGCGAGCTAGGGGTGAATGTCAACTTACCTTTTTCTGCCCGTGTAAAATCCACAATCACTCAAGGAAAGACGACCAGTCAGAATTTCCAGGGCACCGACTGGGAAACGATTGTATATGCCGATTTTGATGGGCCTTATCAGCGCCAAAATATGTACAGCCCCTTGCCTTCGCCAGCCGACATTAGTGATTATTTCGCTAGCTTACAACTTACCTTCAACAATGCCAGTGATTTCCCTTTACTTACCGAAGGAGCCGAGCACCGCCACTACCTTACCTTGGTAGGGATGCCCGCTGAGCTAGCCCGTATGCCTTGGCTCATCCGAGAAATAAGCGAGGGTACCTATGCTGAAATACCTAAAATAGATCACCATTTCTTCGAAGAAACCAGCGGTCAGTCTGGTCTAAAAATAACCGTGAGCGGGCGGCCGGCTCCTCAGCTCTTTAGTGGGCGCCCGGAGGATAGAAGCGGCAGCGTGCCCTTGCGCTATGCACTAGCGCTAGACCAGGAACTGTTCGGGCAGCGCTTGCAGCTACGGGTAGATAAGGAACTGGGCACGAGCTCGTCGCCGATTGTACATCTGCTGCGCGCCAATTTTGATCTGACCAAGCGCGATAGCCGCGATTTTGCCTTCCTCTGGGAAGTAGAACTCGCCTTGGAGGATCGCGATAACCCGGTGGATTACAACAAAGCGGCTTTAGTGAGTAACATTGTTGTGAGGAACAGCAACAGCCCGCTGGCCGTAGAACTACTGAAAAGTGAGTTCGATGCGCGTCGCCACAGCTTGCTGCTCACCTTCGCCAGCCGAGATGCCTGGCCTTTAGCCAGAATCAACGACCAGCAAATGGAAAACTACAACCTCAGCGCCGATGTCCATCTACCTATACAGCGCGGTACAGGCAGAACCGTTCGCCCTATAAAAGCCGTGATTGCAGTACCGACCATCCGCGAGGAAGTAGCGGAAACACCCGAACCACAGAGCTTTGAGATCATAGAAACAACTTCTCCTCCAGTGCCTAGCCCCTTGCCGGCGGTGCCGAAAGGCGGTGACTAACCCGCCATCCCCGGCTGTTCTAGGAGTTTCATAAATTCCTCCAGCTTGGGAATAATCACAATCTCCGTACGGCGGTTCCGCGCCCGGCCTTCAGCGGTGTTGTTGTCGCCTAAAGGCGAGAAGTGGGCGCGCCCGGCAGCTGTCAGCCTAGCTGGATCCACGTAGAATTTGTCGCTCAAGGCGCGTACAACGGCTGTCGCACGCAGGGTGCTGAGCTCCCAATTGTCGCGTACGCCGCGGATGTTGACGGGCACATTATCGGTGTGGCCCTCCACGATAAGTTCCAGATCACGGTGGTCATTGAGTACCAAGGCGACTTTGCTCAGGACACTCATGGCCGTTTCATTAACTTGGGCAGAGCCGGAGGCAAAAAGCAATTGGTCGCTGATGCTAACGTGCACGCGGCCTCCGCGTACTTCCACTTGCACGGCTTGGTCGTTGACGTCGTCTAGCGAGCGTTTCAGGTTCATGACCAGGGCCATGTTGAGGCTATCTTTTCGCTGCATTTCCCGATTTAAATCCCGGATGTAAGCCGTTTGATCGTTGATGTTTTGTAGCGATTCGCGGATGCTGGTAGCGCCTTCCTTGCTGATGACAGAAAGGTCTTCCAGGCGGTTAAGCAGCCCGGCATTGGTGAGTTGAGCACTTTGTAGCTGCTCTTTTAGTTGGTTATTTTGCTCGCTTTGTAGGCGTAGTTCCGTCTGCAGGCGTTCTACTTCTGCATTTTTACAGCCAGGTAGCAGTACGGCCAGGCCGGCGATTAGGCAGGGGATGAGCATGCTTCTTTTCATCTTGTGTTGGTTTGATATCTATGCTTGTAACCTCCAAAAGCGGGGATAAATTGTAGTGTTTAGCCAACTTTTGCCAACAACAGCCTTCAAGGAAGTAAGTGTTGTGGCTATATTTGCTGAGGATGCGGGTATTGAGCTGTGCAGCTGATTTGGCTGGCTTGGACTTAGTGCGGGCACATACGTGCGGGAGCCGTGTTTTCTAATAGGAGCCGTGCACTGCCTCCCTAGCGTCGCATGGCTTGGATGGCTTTGCCGATGTTTTTTTCTTCCATTCGATGAATGAGCTGAAGACCCAAGGCAAGCCATTTGCTGGGTGGACGGATGATGCCCTTTGCTAGCCAATAGGCCATATCATCTGCGGCGGCTACTCGTTGTTGATGGGCTGGCGGATGGCTGGCGGCAGCGAGGTCTTGGCTGAGCTTCCAAGCATACGCCCGGGCTTTAGCCATACTGAAATTAATGAGTTGCTCATCTTTTCGGCCGCCCAACCAGTCGAGCAAAAAAAGCAATGGCGATACTTTACCAATTCGCTGCTGTAGTTCTTTGACAATTCCTGCCAAAATCTCATTGACCAAGAAAAAATCTTTTTCCAAAGCCGCGATTTCTTGTCCTTCCATGATTTGGCTGGCGGCTACCCCTAGATCGAGGTTGATGTGGGCGTTCATCCCTAGGAGGATGTGCTGCAAGATGGTTAGCGGCATTGTCTTGGCTTCAAAAGCTGCTTGCCAGACCTTGCTCGCTTGCTGTCCGCTGGCTGCCTGCTCGTAGGCTTGTAAATAGAGCTGGGCAAAGGCAATATCAAAGCGTTCCATGCGGGCATTGTCCTCGAAAACTTTGTTGGCAATCGCTGCTTCGATGGCGAGGGTGGTGCGGTAATAAACGTAGGCAAACAAGCCAGCACGGCTATTCTTGGCCATGCAGTCTTCAACGATGAATCGGAGCTGAAGGATGACCTCCGCAAGGGTAGTAGCTGGCATAATCTAGTAGCATTTTGATTTACGATGCTGTAAAATAGGTATTTTTGTGTTCAGATACGCTCTTAATACAAGGCTTGCCAGATAGCGGTGGAAAAATGCTGCTCTTTCTCTTAAGCCTTGCTCCTGCCCTTGGGGCAGAACGCTACTAAGCTTCTTAACAGTTTTTAAGCTCCCTTTAACGCTGTCTTGTAAGAGATCGGCATTTTTTAGCCTATATTTGCCCTTGATAAAACACCCCATTATGAAGAAGTATAAGATTTTCCTCTTGCCTATTTGGCTACTCCTCTTCGGTCAGGCTTGTGTGTCTGTGGAAAAACTGGTGGATCAAGGTAACTACGACGAAGCCCTGGCACTGGCCAACCGGAAAATGGCAGGAAAAAAAGCACCGAATGCCAAGTTCGTCGCCGCTGCCCGCGAGGCATTGGAGGCAGCTAATGACCGCGACCTCCGCGAAGCAGAACGCCTCAAGCAACTAGGGTCGAGTGCCGATTGGACGCGCGTCTTTAGGTTCTACAGCGATATTGACCGCCGGCAGGAGAAAGTTCGTCCGTTGTTGCCCTTGGTTGACCGGCAGGGGAACAAGACCGACTTCAAGTTTGTGCGCGTTGCCCCGCTACTGACTGAAGCTAGGGAGCAAGCAGCCGAGCAAATGTACAATCGCGGAAATAGCTTGCTCGCACGCGCCCGAACTGGCGATAAGGCCGCTGCGCGCGCTGCTCACCAAGCTTTCATGGATACACAGAATTACTTGATGAATTTCCGGGATGTGCAGCAACGCTTGCAGGAGTCTGAAGACCTGGGAATCGTTTATGTGACCTTGGAAATGGAGAATGCTACCCGTGCTTACTTGCCTGCGGGTTTCGAGCGGGAGCTGCTGGCGGTGAATACCAACGGGATGGATAGCCGCTGGCGCCGCTTCCACCTCAGTCCTCAGCGGGGTTTGGAGTACGACTATCGCGCTAAAATTGTGATCAGGGACGTAGCCGTTAGCCCTGAGCGTCTCAGCGAGCGGACCTACACCGATGAAAAGGAAATCACGGACGGCCGCGAATACGTGCTGGATGCGAATGGCAATGTGGCCAAGGACAGCTTGGGCAATGACGTCACCCGCCCCAAAAAAGTAATCGTGCGGGCTGACGTAATTGAGGTGCTCCAAACCAAGAGCGCTGTGGTAACAGGGGAATTGTTGTTGTATGACGCCCGCACGGGGCGGCAGGTCGATCGCCGCGCCCTTACCGGGGAGTCTATCTTCGAGCACTACGCCAGCACTTTCAATGGAGATCGCCGCGCCCTCAGCAGCGATAGCCGCAGGAGAATTGGCAACCAGCCGTTGCCTTTTCCCACCTCCGAAGAACTGATACTACAAGCCGCCGACCACCTGAAACCGATCCTGCAGGAGGAGCTGGCAGCGAGTGTTCAGCTGATTTAGTTAGCAGCCTCGAACAAGGCATCCATTTTAATTTGTTGTGTAATTATTTGTTCATAGTGTTGGTTCTCCAATACACCGAAAGTACTGAGCATACAAATTAACACAGTTTTGCGGGTAGCTGTGTGCGTACAAAAACTCTGTTTTTTATGCAGGATATTTTCGGCGTAGGCCTTTTTTAGATTGTAAGGACTGGACGAGAATTTAATTTCTATCAGGTTGATGATGTGGTCTTTTCTGTCTATTACCAAGTCTATTTGTGCGCCCTTATCTTGCTCGCTTTTGGCAAGATATCGCCAGACAGATTGCTCTGTATAAACGCCTAGTATATTCAGCGCTTTCTTTATTTGGGGGAGGTGTTTCATGCAAATTCGCTCGAAGGCAAACCCACTCCAGGTATGCCAAGAAGCACTATCTGCTTTGGCAAGCCAAGAACCGGCGCCGCTCGCTCGGCTATTCGCTATGAATTTGAGATAGAACAGAGAGTATTCATCATCGAGCTTATAAATCAGCTCCTTATTATTCTTACCGAAAGGAAGTAAAGCTGTAATGAAACCAGATTCCATGAGTTCATTGATAATTTTGGTAAAGCTCCCTCCTGAAGATAATTGACAGCTTTGGAGTATTTCTTTTCTCGAAAGCCCAGCAGGCTTATCTGCTAATGCTTTAACTATAGCAGTGTGCTTTTCTGCATGGTCAAATAAGGCAGGGTAGAGATACTGAAATTCCTCTCGAAGCCCGCCTTCATTGCTGAAGCAAGACCGATCAATAAACTGAGCAACGCTTTCCCCTTTTCGTATTTCATTCAAGTATTGCGGCACTCCACCCGTGAGCATAAAGAGCTGCAGGATGTCATATCGGCTAAGTTGCACTTTTTTATGTTGGAGGTATTTCTCTGTCTCGTGCAAGTTGAAAGGTAGTAAGCGTATGCGCCTAGTGATTCGGTTGTGAAGACCTCCTTTGCTGCGTACAATGTTCTGTATCATCCAAGAGGCTGCTGAGCCACAAATCACCACCACTAAGTTGTTTTGTTTGGAGGCCCAACTGTTCCAAAAGTGATCGAAGGCAGGCAGAAAACCCGATTTTGGACTGTCCAACCAAGGAAACTCATCTAAGAAAAATACCACCTTCTGTTTCCGAGGGGGCTGGGCTTCCATTACATTGATTAGCATACGGAAGGCTTGTAGCCAGTTTTGTGGCAGGGCAGGTAGGAAGGAGAGCTGAAAACTTGTTTGTAGCGTAACCGTGAAATTTTCTAGTTGGGTACTCAATTTCACTCCTTTCAAGCCAGTAAGCTCGAAGGAAATTTGCTGGGCATAGGTTTGCCTCACTAAATAGGTCTTACCAACGCGTCGCCTGCCGTAAAGCGCCAATAATTCTGCTTTCTCGGACTGAAGAATTTCTTTTAATATCGCTATCTCGAGTACTCGCCCAATCAACTGCTCCATTAGTAGGCATATTTTCAGGCAAATATAGGCTTTTGGCTGGATATAAATATTTATAAGCGGCCAAAACTCGATAAAAAATATAGTTTTGGCCGATTATGATTTTTTATAATCGGCCAAAACTGGGTTTTAGCGGTAATCCTATAGCACACAAACAATCTCTATGCGCTCCGTCCGCACAATATTGCTGAGGTTGCCTGCGCGGTCTCTGATTTGGATGGCGAAGGAAAAGGTATCGATGGGGTAGCTGGGGTCTTCGGCACAGATGCGGCTGTTGAATATACAGCAGATATTGCCCGTATTGACGATGCTGAGCCGCGCTCGGCCGCTGATGCCGTTCTGTGTGCCTTCTTCTTCGATGAGCGGAAAGCGATAGTTGGTAGGGATGGCGGGAAGCCGGCTATCGGTTACGAAAATATCGGCACTGTCGGAGCTAATCAAACTGAGATCCCCATCCCCGTCTGTGAAGGAAAAATTGATGATAAGTGTATCCAAGGGGCCGTTGGTGAATTGAAAAACGCGGGTCTTATTCACCCCCTCGTAGGTAATTACTGGCTCCAGGGGGTATTCAGGGGCTTCGCCGCAAGCAATGACCAAAAGCGGCAGTGCCATCAACCAAAATACTTTCCACTTGTATTGCATAGACGAAATTCTTCAGTTTGAACAAAGATAGCAGAGAGACCTTAGCGGCGCGTGTAGCCTCCCTCCAGCAAGAGGACTTTGAGGCTACGGCACTCACCGTTTTTCATTACCAAGCTTCTGCTAATCCTATTTACGCTCAATACCTCAAATTGTTGCGTAAAGAGGCCGCTTCCGTTGGTCGCCTGGCAGATATTCCTTACTTGCCTATTGCTTTGTTTAAGCATTACCCACTCCAAACAGGAGGGTCTTGGCAAGCCGTTCAGATTTTCAGCAGCAGCGGCACTACCGGGGTGCACACCAGCCGACACTTGCTGCGGGATGAAGATTGGTACAAACAATTAGCCAGCAAGGCTTTTCAGGCCATTTATGGTGATTTAAGCGATTGGATCGTGCTAGCCCTCCTGCCTTCCTATTTAGAACGAGGGGGCAGTAGCTTAGTCTTCATGGCCGAGGCTTTTATCCGGCAAAGCCAATCAGCGCTGAGCGGCTTTTATCTTCACGACCTGAGGGGACTGTCGGACTTGCTAGCCAGAGAAAAAAATAGCGGTCAGCAAATACTACTGATCGGTGTGAGTTTTGCTTTGCTCGATCTGGCCGAGCAGTTTCCTCAAAATCTTCCTGATAATGTGGTTGTGATGGAAACGGGTGGTATGAAAGGCCGCCGCCGCGAGCTAACGCGACAGGAACTGCACGCGCAATTAAAAAGTAGCTTTGGCCTTCGGTATATTCACAGTGAGTACGGCATGACAGAGTTGCTGAGCCAAGCCTACGCCCCACGAGATGGCCTTTTTTATCCCGCGCCTACGATGCGGGTTCTCAGTCGCGAGCTCAGCGATCCCCTCAGTATTCGAACCGATGCCCAAACGGGCGCCCTCAACATCATCGATTTGGCTAATCTGGATACCATCTCCTTTATCGCAACCGATGACTTGGGGCGCGTTTACCCCGATCATACATTCGAAGTATTAGGGCGCATGGATGCCAGCGATACCAGAGGCTGTAATCTTTTGTTGGGCAATATTTAAGCCCGATTAGGGCGCAATATGCCTGAAAAATACAAGTAGCTCCAAATACCTCCATAGGCTTGCTTAATGCCTACCTTATTGGTTACGAATAGTTCCTGTAGCAAAGGCAGCAGATGGGCATCCATTCGGACGTGATGCCCGCTCATGTGCCGCTTGAAAAGGGCTATGGGCGAGTCGTGGAAATCTACTACCAGGATGTGTCCCCCCGGTTTCAGATCACTAGCGGCTTCGCGGAGCAGCAGATCCCAACCAGGATTGACCATCGTTAAGCAGTAGCTAAATAAGATGACATCTGGCCGCTGAAGGATGGGTATTTTTCCGTAGTAGCCTTCTAGCAGGGTAAGCCGATCTTCCTCGCCTACAAGTTTTTTCTCGCATATTTTTAGCATATCCCTAGACACATCTATACCAATGAGGCTGGCATTTGGGAAGCGGTTGGCTAGTCTAAGTAGGTTTTTACCTGTCCCGCACCCTACTTCCATAATAACTAGCTCGGCTTCTTCCTCGTAAGGCAAAGTCTTGAGGATGCTGCTACGCCCAAATAGAAAAGCCCAGCGCGTCAGGTCATATATACGCGACTGGAAGCGATAATAAGCTTGCATCTTTTTGCTGTGCTGCTGGATAGAAGATACGGAGTTTTTTTGCATTTTTTGGTTGTATATAGGAGTGGAAAAAGGGTGGGCAACTAGTCCTCGGAGGAATCAATGCTTGATTCTGAAGCATGGCTCCTTTGTCTATACATTGCTCCTGCTGTGACAGCCACAAAAAGCACTATTGTACTTCCAGCAAGAAAGTGCCGGCGTAAGTACCTACGCGGTCTATTTGCATAGAGAGATCGCTGAGATCCGTTCGGAATTTTACTTTCTCCCTTACAAATGGCGGCACCACATCCGGATTAGGCGAGGCCGAGCGAATGAGAATGCGGGTGCCTGGCCGACTGTTGGCCAGAATGAGCTGCCATTCTTCTGTTAGCGCTTCGGGGGCGTGAGCTGCCAGCCAATCTTGGTGGTCTAGCAGTACAAAATGAGAGTAGGCAGCAGGATTTTGGCGTAAAAATTCGGCCAAGGTAGTGGTATGAGCTTGCAATTTGTCCACACCCGCCTTCAGCGCTGCTAAATGTTGTTCCAGGAGGTAGTCGGGGCAGCAGCTAGAAGTGTAGTGGCCTTCCAGATACACGCGGTAAAAGTAGTTGTCCTGTATGGGGAGTTGGGTAAAAATATGGCGAAAGGATTTTTGGACATAGGCCTTTAGCCCATCACTATTGGCCGCGATGAGTTGCCGCTGCGCATCGGGCACACCCACCAGGCTGAGGCTGATTTTTTGTCGTAACTTACCCCCAACCAGCGCTTTCAGTAGCCTTTCTTCCATCGCATGATAGGCAGCGGCTTGATCGGTCATATTTTCGGTAGCCATAAAGCGCTGAATATCGGCAAAGAGCTTCTTTTTTGTGCGCAAATATTGCTTGGCGACCCAGGCAAAGTAGCCCGAACTACCCCGATAATACAAGCCGCTGCGCTGCTTTTTAGGTTTAAAGTATTTGATCTTTTCGTCCCAGTAGGTTTGGGCGAAGTGGCTTAGCAGTGGCCGCAGGCGCGCATATAGCTGCTCGGCTTTTGGGGTGGCGCCTTTCCCGAAAAGCTCGAAAAGATCTTCCCAATCAAGCGTTTTGATGGCTGCTATTTTTAGCGCTAGCAGCGCATTTTGCCGGGGATTAACGTCTATACAATGAACTTTCTGGGGTTCGTCTAGCAGGTAGGAGAGGGCGTTGCAACCGGCGCTGCTGATCATAACCACTTGGCTGTTGTTATCCAGCCCTAAGATTTTGCGGTCTGCGCGCGGGTCTTCCCAGCAGCAGTTATAGACGAGTTTGCTGCCGTGGATGCGCTCGAAGAACCAATCGCGTAGGGGGCGTTGAAGGTCTCGAAGCGGGTAGGCTTGGCGGCTCTTGGCGGCTTGTTGTTGGGCCGCTTCTGTTTCTGAAAGTACATGCTTAGCTTGGATGTGTTGAGACATGGGGAACTTTGAATATTTTTGTAGCTTTTTCTTTGATGGTTGGCTGCCGGATACTTTTCATGTAATGGAACTCGGTTTGTAGTTCTTTTTCGTTGATTCTGAGCAGCAGGTAGCCGTGATCGGTTAGGTTTGTGTATTGAAGGGCAGGGTTATCGCGGAACAGCCGATACTTCGCCACGGCTAGGGTGTCCCAGCCTTGGATGAACTCATCGTAGTTCGCACTACTTACGCTGGGGGTAGCAAACTCATGAAGGAGGGGGCTGTCGGCTTGCTCGCCAGTAGCGACGTTAAAATACCAGCTACAATGGGTATCGCCGGTGAGGAAAACTAGGTTTTGGAGCTGCTGTGTCTGAATCGTATCTAGCAGTCGCTGTTTTTCGTAGCGAAAGCCATCCCAAGCATCTATGTTGACAGCATACTGGGGGAGGATATTGGAAAGATCGAGCTGAGCGAACAGCACTTGGTTGCCGATGAGTTGCCAGTGGGCGGTGGATTGCTTCAGCTGTGTAGAGAGCCATTCGAGTTGAGAGTCGCCCAGTATGTGCAAGCTGGTATCAGCAAGGCTTGCGGGCTTAAAATCGATAGCGGGTGCTGTTCTACCAGCGAGGCGCTCATCGAGCATATGCAGATCGGCCATTTGCCCAAACTGGAAGGAGCGATATAATTGGCCGTTTCTATTTTCCCGTACGGGCATCCAATCGTAGTAAATTTGCTTGGCAGCACTCATGCGCAGTAGGTAATCTCCCTCTTCTTCCTGATGGTTTTCGGCTCCTTCTAGGTGGCTGTTGTTGGCTATTTCGTGATCGTCCCAAACGCAAATAAAAGGATGAGCTGCATGGGCAGCTTGTAGCTGCGGATCGCTGCGGTATTGGGCGTAGCGTTGGTGATAGTCTTGGGCTGTAATAATTTCGTGTTTTGGCTGATGGATGCGCCCCAAGCTGGTATCGCCGTATTCGCCCGTCCCGTATTCATAGATATAATCTCCCAAGTGAATGATGGCGGCAATTTCTTGGTTATTAGCCAAGGCTTCGAAAGCATTGAAATAGCCCCATTCTAGGGCATTACAACTCACCACTGCTAGTTGGAGGGCTTGCTGGCTGTTGGGGGCAGGCGCTGTTTTGGTACGGCCTGTTGCACTCCACTGTCCGCTCGGAGTGCGGAAACGATAGTAATAGGTAGTGTTGGGGGATAATTTGTCGGCTTCTAACTTTACGCGGTGATGGTGGGTAGCGTTGGTGGTGTAGTAGCCTTCGTTTGTCAGTGTTTTAAAGCTGGGAAAGGGGCTTATTTGCCAATAGACCAAGCTGTCTTTTTTGGCTTGCGCAGGAGCAAGCATTGTCCAAAGGAGCACAGATTCGGGTAGCGGGTCGCCGGAAGCTACGCCATAAGGGAAGGCTATCTGCTCGTCTGATCCAGTCAGAAGAAATGCTGGCAAGCCTACACCCAAAGCCAGTTGTTGCTCAGCCACTGCCGTTGGCTGCTGAATACAGCCTTTGTAAGCCACGAGGAGTAGGGAAGTAAACAGTAGTAAACGCATAGCTGGCTGATAAGATGCTGCAAAGGTGCACAGCAGCTATCAAGCGAAAGCTAAGCGAATATTAAACTTTAGTAAGCTAACTGGTGGGTAGATTAAATAGACGTTAAGTTGCTAAGCAGAAAACTAATCGTGCCGAACAATTTCCCCGCTTTTGACGCGCCGCATGTAGTCGTTGAATGCCGCCTTCACCTTTGGCATCAGGAAGTAGAGGCCAAAGACGTTGGGGAAACACATCGCAAAGATCATGGCGTCGCCAAAATCAAATACCGCCTTGGCCGAAATAGCCGAGCCCACGATCACAAACAAGCAGAAAATGGCTTTGTAGATAATCTCGTTAGTTTTGCTTTCCCCCAAAAGGTAAGTCCATGCTTTCAAACCATAATAAGACCAAGAAATCATAGTGGATAAGGCAAAAAGAATAACAGCGATGCCCAATATAGTCGGGAACCAACTGATGACAGAACCAAATGAATTGGAAGTGAGACCAATATCGCCAACGGTGTCGCGGCCATAGAAGGAAGCCTCCGCACCTGCCCCACCGTAGTTGGTAATGATGATTACTAGAGCCGTCATAGTGCAAATAATGACCGTATCAATGAAGGGCTCTAGCAGGGCTACCACGCCTTCGCTGATGGGTTCGTTGGTTTTGGCCGCCGAGTGGGCAATGGAAGCAGAACCTACACCCGCCTCATTCGAGAAAGCTGCCCGGCGGAAGCCCTGAATCAGTACGCCAATAATGCCACCATACAAGGCTTCGCCACTAAAAGCACTAGATAAAATCAGGCCAAAAGCAGCTGGAATATCTGTGAAATGGACAGCTAAGACATACAAGGCACCAGCGACATAAATCCCAACCATGAAGGGGACGATTTTATCTGTTACCTTAGCAATCGACTTGATACCACCAATGATAACGATGCCTACTACCACTGCCATCAGCGTGCCGAAAATCCAGCCGTTGTTGAAGAAGATACTTTCCTCACCGCCTGTGATGGCTGCTAATTGGATGGTCGCTTGGTTGATCTGCACCATATTGCCCCCGCCAAAACTCCCCCCAATACAAGCAATAGCAAAAAGCACTGCTAGTACCTTGCCAAACTTACCCCAGAGGGGACCTTTTTCGGCCAGACCTTTATCGAGGTAATACATCGGCCCACCAGATACGGAGCCATCTGCATTGACATTGCGATAGATCAGACCCAAGCTACATTCCACAAATTTGGAGGCCATCCCCAGCAAACCAGCAATAATCATCCAGAAAGTAGCCCCCGGGCCACCAATAGCTACCGCAAAAGCTACACCCGCAATATTGCCAACCCCCACCGTGCCAGAAAGCGCGGCGGTGAGCGCTTGGAAGTGAGAAACCTCCCCGCTGTCGTTGGGGTCATCATACTTACCTCTCACCACATTGATAGCATGACCAAAAGCTCGGAATTGGATGAAACCATTGTAAATAGTGAAAACAAAAGCACCTACTACTAGCCAGATCAGCACAAAGGGAATGGTGAAGCCCCCAAAAGTGACGGTAAAGAACACAACACTTTCTACCGCAGCGGTAATAGGAGAGAAGATGGCATTTATACTTTCATCGATGGTCTGCTCTGCTGCTTCTTGAGCCAGTAGGGGCAAACTAAATAGACTAAGGGCAAGGAAGGATAAAAATCTTTTGAACATATGGTTTCTCTTAATTTTACCGACCGAAGGTATTGCTTTCCTATGCGCTGGCCAAATTTTTCTGTTTATTTTCAAAAAAATGCTGCTTTGCATCGCATCGTATGGCTTAAATCTGCTACCTTGCTTGCTGTATGTATAAGTTACCAGCTGATTGGGATAAAGAATGGTTCGGGCAACTCAAACGAGGGGAAGCTGCTGGCTTGGAAGCACTCTTTAGGGTGCATCACGCCCCGCTTTGTCTGGCTGCCCTGAGAATTGTCAGGGAAGAATCCAGCGCTGAAGACATTGTGCAAGACTTTTTTCTCCATCTTTGGCTACAACGGGAGCAGCTGACGGAGGTAGATAATATCTCGGCCTACTTCCATCGGAGCATCCGAAACAGATGCCTGAACTTTCTGCGCCACCAGAAACGAATCCCAAAAGGGGAGGGCGAAATGCCAGAAGTACCCTTGTTAGATAATTCCCCGCTGGCAGACCTTGAGCTTAGGGATTTGCAAGCCCGGGTCAATACGGCCATCGATTCCTTGCCAGAACGCTGCCGACTGGTGTATGTGCTAAAACAATTTGAAGATATGAGCTACAAAGAAATTGCCGATCAGCTGGATATCAGCCCCAAGACCGTTGAAAACCAGATGAACCGGGCATACAAATTTCTGCGGGCGTATCTTGGGGTGCTGCTGGTGCTGTGTGGGTTCTTCTTGGAAGAAGGAGGCTAGAAGAGCGGCCCCTTTGGTCGGCCATTTGACGAACAAGCGCAGAAAAATAACTTAGGTGGGGGAATGGCTACTTTATGGTGTCAAGAATAAGAAAGGCTTTCAGTATATTTGAAGACTATGACAAAAAAAGAGAAAGCTGAGCTCTTTCAGCTGACGAAACACTATAAGGAGAACCACCGGGTGGATACGGAGCGGTCGCTGGATTGCCTGCGGGCTGCCATCTCGGAAGCCGATACGGTGCGCGCGGTTTCGGCCAAGAAGCCCCTAACGGCCAGAAAACGCTTTTGGAGCCCATGGAAAGGGGTGGCGGCCGCCTTATTGTTCTTGTTGGTTGGTGCTGCCTCCCTATGGTGGAGCCAAGACGGATCGCGGCGGTATGCAGCCGAGGATAGCCCGCTAGAAGTCAGGCTAGCCGACGGTACTTTTGTGCTCCTTAAGCCAGGAAGTGAACTTGAAATCTTGCCTGAATTTGGCAATCAAAGTCGGGCTGTTGTGCTACGGGGAGAGGCTTTTTTTGATGTGGTACAAGATCCGCAGCGCCCTTTTTCCGTTTGTCAGGAGGAGGTCTGTATGCGGGTTTTGGGGACTAGTTTCAACCTTTTGTGTGAGCCTGGGGCGAAATTGATGGAAGTAGAAGTGGCCAGTGGCAAGGTGCTGATGGCAACGGCAACGGATTCTGTGGTAGTGCTCGCCAAGGAGTTTGCTCGCTTCTCGGCAGCAGTGGGTTGGGAGGAAGGGTCAGCTAGCAACCTTAATCGCCACGCTTGGCGCACCAAGAAATTGTACTTTGATGCCGAACAACTCTCCGTGGTGCTCGATCTGGTAAGCAGGGCCTATGGAGAAAAAATTACTACTTCCGCTAGCTCGCTGCAGCAGTGTGACTTCCCGCTCACGGCTTCTTTTGAGGCGCTTCCATTGGAAGAACTCTTGTCGGATTTATCTCGTTTGGCAGGCGGCTATTTCGAAAAAAACCTGCAAAATGGTACTTATGAATTGTTGGATTGGTGCCGGTAGTTGCTGTTTGCTATTGGGTGCTGCTTGGGTGCTAGGTGTGTATGGATTTGGGCACCTAGGTGCGGGAGCCATGTAAGATAAAAGTAGCCAGGATGCGTGTCTTAGCCATTCTTTTGATATACTTCTTCCCGAGCGGTGGGGCGGTCTTTTTTGGGCCAGTCCTCAAGGCGCAGTCTCCTTTGTTGATGCAAGATTACACCCTAGAGGGAGAAGCATTGAAGAACCGAGCGGCAGCGCTGATGGCCTTGAACAAGCAAGGTGCCCCACTTTCCTATCGAAATGATCAGCTCGGCAACGAAGCGCTGCAATTGGCGGCCGGCCGAAGAACGCTTTCCAACTGGCTCAGCTTGCTGCTTGCTAAAACGGACTTAATTTATGAGTCGTCGGCGGATGGGCAGCGACTGCTTTTGTTTCGCGATCCGGCTTTGTTGGCTAGCCGATTCAGCATATCCGGCTTGGTAACTGACCGACAGAGTGGCGAGCGGCTCATTCAAGCCAATGTGTTTTTACCCCAACAGCGCAAAGGCGTGAGTACCAACGAGTACGGCTTTTACACACTCACCACCTCTGGGGGGCGCAGTAGCATCACCTTTAGCTATGTCGGTTATGAGGAAGAGATATTGGAGGTCGTACTGCGCAGAGATACGATTATTTATGTGCAGTTGCGGCCATCGGTTGCCTTGAGTCCTATTTTGGTTACAGCGCACAGCGATTCGCTGCTGGGGGTATCGCCGGAAGCTGGGGGGATTCGGATCGGTATTGAAGAAACCAAGCAAATGAGTGGGCCAGGCGGAGAGGCGGATCCGATGCGTCTTGCGCGGCTGCTACCGGGTATTGTATCCGGAGCGGATGGGCTGGGGGGGCTGAGCATTCGGGGAGGGGAGTCTTCTCACAACCTTATTTTGCTAGACGGCGTGCCGGTTTACAACCTGAGCCATGCGGGTGGTTTGTTTAGTATTTTCAATACCGATGCGATCAAGCGGGTAGATTTGTATAAAAACGGCATCCCCACCCGCTTTGGTGGCCGCCTATCTGGGGTGGTGGATGTGCATACCCGCGATGGCAACCTCTATCAAAATGAGCTACAGCTAACGACTAGCCTACTCTCTAGCCGATTTACTGCAGAAGGGCCCTTGGTGAAAGGGGAAAGCTCTTTTCTAGTGGCTGGCCGCTATTTCTGGGCCACCAATTTTTTGCCCCGCTGGAGCCGCAATTACAAGGCTGGTTTGGGGCGTTCTGGGGAGGCTGATTATCAGCTCTACGACTTAAATTTTAAGCTCAATCACCAAATTGATCAAGAAAATCGGCTGTATTTCTCCTTTTATCAAGGCCTAGATCATTTGGCTAATTATTCTTCCACAGAAGATACGATTACTACTCTGGGTGATGCTGGTTCCGTTTTTCGTTATGCTATTCGGCAGTCAGAGCATATAGATCTCAGCTGGGGCAATAGCGTAGGGGCTATCCGCTGGAATCATATTTTTTCCGATAAGCTTTTTGCCAACCTGAGCCTTACTTACTCCAGTTTACGACTACGGGCGGATTTTGCGAGGGAGGAAGAAGTGAATGAAATATTCTTCAATAGCCCAAATAATTCCTATGCTGCGGGTCTTTTTCAATCAGATATTCGCCAAGTAGGTCTGGCATTCGATGGGCAGTGGCACCCTGCTACAGGGCGAGAATGGCGCTTTGGGCTGCAGGCCAATACCCACAATTTCAGCCCGCTCATACTCAGTAGCAGCACCGAACGCCTGATTGTAGAGGAAGGGCAAAGCTTCCCTTCCTACCAGCCTCACGAAGGGGTGACTTATTTGGAATACGTGCTGCGGCAGCCTGATATGCAATTTCGCGCTGGCTTACGGGGGCATTTTTGGCTGGCTAATAGCCAAACAACTTACTTTAACTTACAGCCAAGGCTTTTTTTTTATCGCCGTTTAGGAGCTAAGTGGAGTTGGCAGAGCACTTTTGATGCCACTGTTCAGCCGGTACATTTATTGGGAAGTGCTGCTATTGAAGTGCCTACCGATATCTGGGTACCCAGCACTTCCCGATTGGCACCCTCCAAGGCGTATCAATTTAGTAGTAGTGTGCGCTATAATTTTTTGCCCAACTGGGAAGTGGAAATAAGCGCCTATGCCAAGCGCATGGAAGATCTCCTGCTCTACCAGGGAGGCAGCAACCTCAACGGCGAATGGGAAAGCCGCATGAGCCAAGGAATAGGCGAGGCCTACGGAATAGAAAGTAGCTTACACAGGAGAAAAGGCCGCATACGCGGCTGGCTGAGCTATACCTATGCCACAACAGACCGGACTTTTGATCAGAACATCAACTTGGGGCGTTCTTTTCCATATCGCTACGATTTGAGGCATGCCGCCTCTGCTTTTATCACTTGGCAAGCAAGTCCCCGCACAACGCTGAATCTGAGCTGGCGATACGGTAGCGGTGCGGCTTATAGTTTTAGTCTAGAGGGCTATCAGCTTCCCAACATTGAAGAAACATACGACGACCCCGAGCTACGCTTAGCTTTGGTGAACGCCCGAAACAACTTTCGGCTCCCTCCCAATCACCGCTTGGATATCAATTGCCGGGTGGCACTCAAAACAAAACCCGATAGCCGCTTCGCACATACTCTAGATATAGGGCTCTACAATGCCTACAACCGCCACAATCCTATCTATTACGAACTGCGGACAGCCTACCGTAGTGGACGAGGAGACCTACTAGCCGATCGCAATTTTGTACAGATTTATATTGCTCCCTTACTTCCCGTTTTTTCTTATGAACTACGCTTTGCAGGCAAATAAATAGGTCGCCAAGGTAGGGAGAAAAACACTACCCATCGGCGGTCAGAGCCATCGCATCACGGAGTAGTTTCGAGGCGAAAGCCTCTTTATTTGGGCATTCAAAATGGTAGATGTAGGAAAAAAAGCATTTTTTTGAAAGAATATTGCTTGGAATTACCAAATAGTACTATATTTGATTCTACTTCTGGCAGCAGACAATATCCTTGTGCATAAATTCCACTTCCTATTGTTCCTGTTTCCCTTGCTCTACAGTTGCGAGGAGCCGCTCGATCGGGATATAGATATCCCAAGAGCCCAGCTAGTGGTGTCCTCTACTTTTTTTCCTGATCAGTTGGTTCGGGTTGGGCTTAGCTCCACCTTCAGTATTCTTGATAGCGATCAGGCTGTATCGGTACCCAATGCCATTATCAACATCTTCTCCGGCAATCAACTACTCGAGCAATTAACCTTTGTTGATACTGGCCAAGTAACGAATCCTTTTTATTCTACTCAGGAATTCAAGCCTGCCATTGGGGTGGCTTACACGCTACACGTCTCGGCGCCTGGCTTTGATCCCGTTACCGCGGTATCTTCCATCCCGCCGCCGGTTCCCATCCGGCATTTTCACCTCGATCGGCTTACCAAAAGAACACAAGAGGATTATAATATCTACAACGTCAGCTTAGCTTTCGACTACGATGATCCAGAGGGTGAAGTGAATTTCTATAATCTCCGTGTCTTCCAGCGAAGCAAAAATTTTGTAGTGGCTTACAATGGTGATACCGTCTACACGGATTATTCCCTCTCGCCCATTGCTTTTTCAGAGTCGCCACAAGGGTTATACAAGCGGGCAGCCAACGCAGGTGGTATCCTATTTCAAGATCGCCCAGAACAAGGCCCAATGCATATCCACTACGAAACCATTATCGACCCACGCGCTCAGAAACTCGATAAAGTGTATGCTGAATTGCGAACCGTTTCGCCAGAATACTACTATTATCAGCGCAGTGTTAGCCAGCAAGGAGGTGCCACGATCGGCTCTGGCCTAACGCCTAGCAATGTCATCCAAACCAATGTGGCAAACGGAAATGGGATATTTGCTGGTTATGCCAGCTCCTCAGATTCACTGAAGTTACTTTCTTTTTAAGCGCCCGAGCAATTTATTTCCGCTTGCTTGGGGGATCGCCTTCTTTTCTGTGTCATTTAGTTATAATGGCCATCGAACAAGTGTTCTAGCTTGCCCGAAGCCAAAGAAGTATTAAAATTACAAACTAATGGATGCAGCTAAACTATCTTTAATCAATAATTTCCCGCTTCTCAATACCCTCGGCCCTGAAGAGCGGCGAAAGTTGGCAGATGCCATGGAAATGCGGACTAAGCCTCGCTACAGCTATATCTATCAGGCAGGCGACGCCTCGGATGCCATCTACTTCCTTGTAAAAGGTGCGATAAAGATAGCCACCCACAACAAAGAGGGCAAAGAAGTGATCAAGCGGCTCATCCATCCCGAAGCCATCTTCGGCGAGCGCGCCTTGGTCGGCGAAGATCTTCGCAGCGAGTCCGCTCAGTCCTTGAAAGACCCTGTTACCTATTACGTTGTTGCCCGCGATGTTTTTCAGGCTTTCGTAGTGAGCAGCCCAGCATTAGGACAAGCACTGCTACAGCTATTTGGCAACCGCCTGATGGCAGCAGAAGACAAGCTAGAGAATCTCATCTTTAAAGATGCCCGAAGCCGCATAATTGATTTCATCCATGAAGTAGTACAAGCCCGAGGTCATCGCGTAGGGCTGGAAACCTTACTAAAACACAGCCTCACCCACCAGGATATTGCCAACATCACCTGCACCAGCCGGCAAACAGTTACTCTAGTACTCAATGAGTTGAAAAAGGAAAATTTGATCTACTTCAACCGTGGCCGTATATTGGTGCGCAATCTGCAGCAGTTGGTGGCTATTGCTTAGGGTTTGTTGGGATTTCTACTGCCAGCAAAAGAGCTAGCAATAGTCAAAAGCTACCAGCCTAAACTACCGGCTGAGGGGCAATGAAACTTTTTTACTTCTCCCCAGAGGAAAACAGAGGCTCAGCCCCAGCTCCTGCCCGGGCAAGACGGTAGGTTGCAGTCGAAAACTAAGATCCTCGCTTACATCAAAGCTTTTGAGATGCGCATCGCTGTAGGCTTCTATGCCTTGCAGCAGATAGGCCACAAAAACAAACAGGTAAGCATTTTGGCGGTCTCGGTCGAAGCGATCCCGCAAGTTGCGCAGGGCTTGGGTGCCATTAACAAGGCCCGTGAACTCGTGGTCTTGGGGCACGCAGTCTGCTGGGATGTTGTTGCCGAAGCACTCTGCTTCTAGGGCTGTCACAAAGCGGCGGTAATTGGTAGTATTAAAATCGGCTACCCCAATAGCTCCTATCAGGCCGCCATATACGATGGGAACTTTCCACCAAGCTTTGTTATACACTTGTCCGCCGCCGGGGATAAGTGCCCACTTCAGCGCTTGGGCGGGCTTGCGCCCTTTCGGCGCTTTCAGCATAAAGCTATCGAGCGCAGTTGCTTGGATAGCGACACTGGGAAAGGTATCTTGTTGGGCCGATAGCTTATCACCGAAAAAACAAATGGCGAACAGCAGGCAAAATAAACCAAGCCGATGTTCCGTCAGCCGTTTGGCAGCCACAAAATGGGGTACTTTCATTTGTCTTTTTTGATGAGTATCTACCGGCCTAGCGGCACTATTCCACTGCTTTGTATAGCTGCTGCAACACCTCTTTGTTGGGGAAAGCGAGGGTGATGCGCCCTTGATATTTTCCTTCGTCCTCCAGCAGTAGTTTAACGTCTTTGATGCCAAAAAATTCTCGGAAAGCTTGCTCGATGAGCTTGGCCTCCTCATTTTGGATTTGTTTGGCCGATTTAGGTGCTTTGCTTTTGGCCGTTTTCTTATAGGCTTTGGCTTCTTTTTCTACTTGTCGTACATTCCATTGCGGATGAGCCAAGATATCTTTCAGGAATACTTCTTGTAGTTCGAGGCTATCGATGCCAGCGATGGCCTTAGCCGTACCAATACTGATTTTGTTGGCCTTGATGGCGTCCTGGACAGCGAGGCTGGTACGCAGTATTTTGAGGTAATTACTCACCGTAGGTCGCTCTTTGCCTACTCTTTTGGCTACTTCTTCTTGGGTAAGTTCAAATTCTTGTTGGAGGCGCAAATAGGAGTAGGCCACTTCCATGGGGTTGAGGTCTTGGCGCTGAATGTTCTCAATCAAGGCCATTTCCAGCAGCGTCTGGTCATTCGCGGTGCGGATAAAAGCGGGCACTTCCTGTAGGCCCGCCAATTGGCTGGCTCTGAAACGCCGTTCGCCACTGATGATTTGGTAGCTGCCATCGCCCATGTGGCGTACCGTCAGCGGCTGGATAATACCGTGTACTTTGATGCTTTCAGACAGCTCTCGGAGCGGTTCTTCTTCAAACTCTTTGCGGGGCTGATCGGGGTTGGCACTGATCCGGGCAATCGGCAGCATCGCAAATTGCTTACTCAGCTCTTTTGCGGATTGCTCGGGGCTTTCTTGCAATACCTCCGCCAGGCGTTTGCCACCCAAGAGGGCATCTAAGCCAGCGCCTACGGCTGCTTTGGTAGGTGTCTTTTTTACGAATTTTTTAGCCATTGTATATTTTTTGTGCAGGCTTTGGATGTTCAATGTTGTTTGGCTATCGCCCTATTGAAATAGGCATAAATGTACATACGCACTCGTTGCTCTCGCAGGAGCAAGGTTTTTGTCGCTCGATAGCAAAGCCCCCGGGCAAAACTCAGCTACCTGGTCTTTTTGCTAGCCTGCCCAGTGTTTTTTGCTGCGCAGCCGCCTCGAAAACATGGCTCCCTTTGTGGGATTTTTGCTCCTGCACTTGCCTGCAGCCCGCCGAAACGCCTTTATGGGTATTGGGTGCCCGCCTAGGCCAGAGCACCGAGTGCGTACATACACACAACGCCCACACACGGCCTAAGCCATTTCCCAAACCAAACAGCCGCAAAGATAAGGCTTTTCAATGGCAAAAGGAGAAGGAATTTTTAGTGGCTATTTCTCCAAGAATTGCTTGCTCACTCCGAAATGCTAGCCAAAAGAAAACAGCCTATGAGAAAAATCGCCTGGCAGCCAGCCTCGATCATTGAATAGCCCCTCCGTCTTAGTCACAGAATGGCTTCTGCTATTCAAAATTGGTTGATGAAGACCTTGTTCAAGAAGAGCAAAGACAATTAGGTGCGCTGGACGCTGTTACGGCTTTTTGGATTTTATAGCTCCTCGCTAGAACGGCACCAAGAAGAAGCCTCGGATATATCAAAGTCGTTTACCATTATCCTCATAAGTGAGGTCTTAGCCTTATTTGGGGGAGCAGAAAGCTAGGCTGGTTAAAAGTGGAAAAATGACTTCGAACGCTGAGCTACTCATTGCTATCACGGCTGTCAAGTATAAGTACACGCTGATTACAGTTGGCGAAAAGTGTCATAATCAAGTGAAAGGCATTTAGATATAAATTAGATAAATCCTGCATTCAGTGAGTTCCTGCGAGAGAAATGAACAACAGGATGAGGGATTCTGATTCAGCCCGTTTACGGTACCTCTTATCTTTATTTGTTTTGTAGGCGGGATGGTGCCTTTTCTTGACTATCCAAAATCATGGCTGTCTATCACTATAAACTGTAGTTGCTCGCCTTGGCATAGCCGTGGCTAAAAAGGGATAAGGTGTTAAAGTGGAAACTCATAGAACCTTAAAAATTGCTCCTTAAACATGCTGTTCCCCCTAGTCTTTAGCCAAAAAGTCTTATCTTGCGTTTCTAATTAAAGTACAAAGCGATGAAAAACATTAAAGGGCCTGGTATTTTCTTGGCGCAATTCCTGGGCGATGAGGCGCCATTCAACACACTGGACGGTATTTGCGATTATATGGCTGGTTTGGGTTATTTGGGCGTTCAGTTGCCTACTTGGGATAGCAGAATCATTGATCTTGAAAAGGCAGCTACTAGCAAAACGTATGCCGATGAACTGAAGGGGCGCATCGCCTCCTACGGCTTGGAAATTACCGAGTTGAGTACCCACCTTCAAGGGCAGTTGGTAGCGGTGAACCCCGCCTACGATGCGATGTTTGATAGCTTTGCCCCCGCAGCGGTACACGGCAATTCAGCTGCGCGTACAGAATGGGCTGTGCAGCAGATGAAATGGGCTGCAGCGGCGAGTGAAAACTTGGGGCTACACTCGCACGTATCCTTCAGTGGCGCCTTGCTTTGGCCTTATGTTTATCCCTGGCCGCAGCGTCCCGCTGGTTTGGTGGATATGGGTATGGGGGAGCTGGCTAAGCGCTGGCGCCCGATTTTGGATGTTTTTGACGCCCATGGCGTAGATGTAGGCTATGAACTCCACCCAGGTGAAGACCTACACGATGGCGTTTCCTTCGAGTTATTCCTTGAAGCAGTGGGCAATCACCCCCGGGCGCAGATCAACTACGACCCCAGCCATTTTATACTCCAACAGCTTGATTACTTACAGTTTATCGATTTTTATCACGAGCGTATCTGCGCCTTCCACGTCAAAGATGCCGAGTTCAACCCCACAGGCAAGCAGGGCGTATATGGCGGCTACCAAGGCTGGGTCAACCGCGCTGGTCGCTTCCGCAGTTTGGGGGATGGGCAGGTGGACTTCGCCTCGATCTTTTCCAAAATGAGCGAATACGACTACGATGGCTGGGCGGTGTTGGAGTGGGAATGCGCGATCAAGAGCTCGGAGCAGGGAGCAGAGGAAGGGGCACCCTTCATCACGCAGCATCTCATTCGCGTAACAGAAAAAGCCTTTGATGATTTTGCTGGCGCCGCCACGGACGATGCTAAAAATCGGAAAATACTGGGCCTGTAGCCATACATTGCATACGATAAAACGTTCTATGTTTGAAGTAGCGTGATTTGGGCTATGCCCGAGTCACGCTACTTTTTAAAATAATGCTATGAGAGTCTTGCTAATAGATAATTACGATTCTTTTACCTACAACCTGGTGCAGTACATCGAGGAGGAGCTTGGAACAGCGGTAGAGGTGTATCGCAATGACCAGATCAGCCTGGAAGCGGTAGCGGCCTATGACCTAATTGTCCTAAGTCCTGGGCCAGGTGTGCCCAAAGATGCAGGCATTATGCCAGAATTGATTCAGCGCTACGCTCCAGAGAAGATTATTTTTGGGGTTTGTCTGGGCCACCAAGCAATTGGCGAGGCTTTTGGAGCCCGGCTCTACAATTTGCCGGATGTTTTCCATGGCATCGCCCACGAGATGCAACAGACGGCTGTGCCTAATATTCTTTTCGAGGGCATCGAACAGCAGTTTCAGGCAGGGCGCTACCATAGTTGGGCTATCGAACCCTCTAGCTTGCCTGATTGCTTGCTCGTGACGGCAGTTACTATGGAAGGGGACATCATGGCAATACGCCATCAAGACTACGACGTATTTGGCGTGCAGTTTCACCCCGAAAGTATCATGACCACGGAGGGCAGAAAGATGATTCGCAATTTACTAACTTTCGTTAAAAAGCGATTGGCAGAAGCAGTTCCCGCCTAGCGTGTAGCACGAAAAGCATCCAGAAGGCGATACATCTCGTCGGCTCGGTTATAGACATTGGGGCTTACGCGGATAGATTCACCTCGGAAGGAAAGTGCTAAGTGGCGCTTCTCAAGCTCGGCGGGTAGCTGCTCACCCTTCATGCCTTTGGGTAGTTGTATGCCTACGAGGTGGTGGGCGCGCTTTTCAGGTAGATGAATGTCCATTTCTTCGAGTGCTGGCAGTATATTATCCCAGAGGTCGGCACAGTAATCTTGAATATAATCAGCTCCCCAGGCCAGCAGTTGGTCTAGAGCTGTCTGCTGCATGTTGAGGAAAACAAAATTACTGTGCTCTCCCACGCAGTAGCGGTGTGCCTTGGGACGGTATTGATTCTGATAATTAACCAACTGCTTGAAATCGTGGCTATTTTCGCGGTTGATCCAGTTTTCTTCTATGGGTTGGCCGGCATCGAAGGCCGAGCCGTAGTAGGCATAGCCGCAGGCATAGGGCCCCATCAGCCATTTATAGCCGGCGCAGACGAGGGCGTCGGGTTGTATCTCCGTCACAGAAAATGGGAGGGCACCTACCGATTGTGTACCATCTACAACCAATAAAGCACCTACCTCTCTTGTGCGCCGTCGGATGGCAGCTAAATCCCACAGTGTCCCATCGGCCCAATGGATATGGCTGAGTGCCACCAAGGCCGTGTCTTCGTTGATAGCGGTCAATAGATCAGCATTCCAAGCAGCTGTAACGTTTTCGGCACCATGGGGTCTCGGGATAATTTTTAGGCTAGCGCCACTGGCTTCGGCTTTGGCTGTCCAAGCGTAGTAGTTGGAAGGAAATTGCCCTTCAGCAAGCAGAATGTGCTGATTTTTATTGAGCGCTACGTTTTTTGCCACATTCGCCATGCCATAGCTTACGGAGGGAATGAGGGCAATACGGTCGGGGTCTGAGCAATCCACCAGCTGGGCGAAGCGCTTCTTGACCTCAATGGGTAGAGTGAAAAAATCCGCTGCCTGTGTCAGCATCGGATGATTTTTTAAGCCCAATGCCTGTACCCCTGCTAGGTGAACAGCCTTTAGCTGAGGCGAAAGATAAGCCCCATTGAGGAAGCCATCGTGTTCCTCCAAATAGAATAGTGATCTTTGGCAGGGACGCTGGGGCCGTTTCATTGTTGTCATTGGTCTGCTTCGGTTAGTAAGCGCGATTGGATTACGAAGCGCAAACCTAAGGGAATTTCAGCAGAAAAACTAGCGCCTCGGCCTTTCACGACATCCAGCGTTAGGTGGGTATGTTGCCAATATTTAAATTGAAACTCCGACATATAGAAAGGGCAACCATGTACTTCCCCCAGTAGCACGTCATTGTCGTCTATATAAAACTCGCCCGCCGGAAAACACATCGGTGAGGATCCATCGCAGCAGCCGCCTGATTGGTGAAAAATCAAGTTGCCATGCGCTTGTTTGAGTTGGTCTATAACGGCCTTGGCCGCTTCGCTGATGCTTACGCGGTTTTTCATAGTAGGATATTCATAAGTAAAAAGCGCCGCACTGGGCGAAGCCGAAGTGTAGAAAGCGCGGAGCCTATATCGAAGTATGGAGAAAAAAAAGTCCTCGGAGGGGCTTTTTTTTAGCTGCTAAGGCAGTACAAAAAAGACCTCCGAGGAACTTTACTAGTTTTCAAAAACTGTTAGCTGACAACTAAAAGAAGCCGAGGGCTTTCTTGTCGTAAGAAATCAGCATATTTTTGGTTTGGCGGTAGTGGCCGAGCATCATTTTGTGATTCTCGCGGCCGAAGCCCGATTTTTTGTAGCCACCAAAAGGCGCGTGGGCTGGGTAGTTGTGGTAGCAATTTACCCAAACGCGACCCGCTTCAACGGCGCGGCTTACTTTGTAGGCTTCGTGCATGTCGCGCGTCCATACACCAGCGCCGAGGCCATAGAGGGTATCGTTGGCAATTTCGATGGCTTCTGCCTCGTCTTTGAAGGTGGTAACGCAGACCACTGGGCCAAAGATTTCTTCCTGGAACACCCGCATTTTGTTGTTGCCTTTCAACACGGTTGGTTGGATATAGTAGCCGCCTTCCAAGCCTTCCACATAGGCCGCTTCGCCGCCGCAAAGTACTTCGCAGCCTTCCTCTTTACCAATCTGGATGTAATTGAGGATTTTCTCATATTGGTCGTTGCTAGCCTGGGCGCCCATCATGGTGCTGGGGTCTAGCGGGTGCCCCATCTTGATGGCTTTTACTCTTTCGATGACTCTTTCAATGAAGGCCTCACAGATGTCTTCCTGAATGAGCATCCGACTAGGGCAGGTACAGACTTCCCCTTGGTTCAGGGCAAACATTGCAGCGCCCTCGAGGCATTTATCGAAGAAATCATCATCGGCTTCCATCACACTGCTAAAGAAAATATTTGGGCTTTTGCCGCCCAGCTCCAGCGTGACGGGAATGATGTTCTTGGAGGCATATTGCATGATAAGCTGGCCCGTAGTTGTCTCGCCAGTAAAGGCAATTTTGCGAATATCGGGGTGGCTAGCCAGTGGTTTGCCAGCTTCTACGCCGAAACCATTGACAATATTCAGGACGCCTGCTGGCAATAGGTCTTCAATCAGTTCCATGAGGATCAGGATACCTACGGGTGTTTGCTCGGCAGGCTTGAGAACAATACAGTTGCCAGCAGCCAGCGCGGGAGCCAGCTTCCAGGTAGCCATGAGCAGCGGAAAATTCCAGGGGATGATTTGCCCAACAACACCGAGTGGCTCCGGAACGTTGATGCAAACCGTATTTTCGTCGTGCTCACTCATAGAGCCTTCTTCGGCGCGGATGACGCCAGCAAAGTAGCGGAAGTGGTCAATGGCCAAAGGAAGGTCGGCGGCCATGGTTTCCCGGATGGCTTTGCCATTGTCCCAAGTTTCTGCCCGAGCCAGCACCTCGAGGTTTTCCTCCATGCGGTCGGCAATTTTTAGCAGGATGTTGCTGCGTACCGTAGCCGAGGCCTTGTTCCAAGTGGCTGCGGCTTTCCAAGCCGCTGCCACGGCTTTGTCGATATCTTCTTTGGTAGATCTGGGGATGCGGGTGAAGGATTGCCCATCAACAGGGCTGCTGTTCTCGAAGTATTCGCCATTGCTTGGGGATACCCATTCGCCGCCGATGTAGTTCTCGTATTGCGCTTTGAAATGTGGGCGGGCTAGTGCGTCCGCCTTAGATGTGGATGTGGTTGACATGATCGATTGGTTTTACAAAAATGGAATAAACTGTCTTTATTCTTTATATTAGCAAAATTATGTCTTTTATATATCATCTTGTTAGTACTATTCTATCATTTGCTGGTACGATACTACTATTTTGTGCGTTCCCGCTTTGTTCTTTGAGCCCAAGGCCTTACCTTTATCCATCATGCAGTTACCTACCAATTATCGTCGAGGCCAAGCCTTAGACACCCTTGTGGAAAACCGAACCGTTTACACCATGGAAACGGCAGAAATGAACATCTTCGAGACCCACCTAGTGGCCAAAGAAGTAGTGCTGGATTTCAGCCAACCCACGCTGGCCAGCATGGTAATGGGCAAGAAGGTGATGCATCTAAGAAACAAAGCCCCTTTTGCCTTCCTCCCCGGCGAGTCTATTATGCTTCCCGCTGGCGAGGTAATGAAGATCGATTTTCCCGAAGCCACCGATGATCATCCCACCAAATGCCTGGCGCTGGTGGTAGATGAAGCCAAAATCAATAAAGTATTGGCTTACCTCAATGAGGAAAGACCTAAAGTGGATGAGCAGCTGTGGACAAAAGAGGAAGATAATTTTCACTTTTCCAACGACCCGGCAGTACATCAGATCATACAGCGTTTGCTGTATCTCTTTGCAGAAAACCACCCAGCCAAGGCCTTTTTCATAGAAAATATGATCAATGAGCTATTGGTGCGTATCTTGCAAACGACCGCTCGGAACCAACTTTTTGATCCTACGGCTTCTAGTCAGGAGCAGGACGAGCGCATTCGCCACATCCTGTACTACATCCGAGCCAATTTGTCAGAAAAAATGAGTGTTAAAACCCTCAGTCGCCAAGCTTGTATGAGCGAGAGCCACTTCTACCAGGTTTTTAAAAACGAATTGGGCTACACGCCGGTGGAGTTCGTCTTGGAATTGCGCCTCTCTCAAGCGGCCAATATGCTGGCAGCGGATGGAAGCCGACAAATTGGCGATATTTGCCTAGCTTGTGGCTTCAATAACTTATCCTATTTCAACCGAGCGTTCAAGAAAAAATATGGCCTTACGCCTTCCGCTTATCAGCAGCAGTCTTTTTTGTAAGGGCTGCCTTGCAGGACTAGCACTGCTGCTGGCTTGCCAAGCCAATACGCCACCACCCATGGAAGAAGCCAGCCAACCTATTTATGTTTTGGTCATTATGGATACCGCCCAAGATGAATCCGCTTGGTTGAGAACCTATCGGGCGAATTTGCCGCCGGCTACGACCGTGGCCGTGAGTGGCTATACGCAGGAGCCATGCTTAGCTATTTTGAGCCGTCTTCCTTGGCTCTTGCAGCCCGGGGTGGATACGCTGTATCTTGGGGTGGGGGAGTCCTGTGCAAAGATTATTTGCGATAGCCTATCTAGCTGGTCGCCTAGTACTTACTGTACAGCTCGTGTTGGTATAAAATAAATCCGACGTTTTTCGATTTGTGCGAAGACCAAATTGCATTGAAAGTCAATTTTTCGCGTGCAAATCGGAAAACTTAAAAGAGGATTTTATTTTTTACCGTTACGGGTTCCTTGGAATAGGAAGAATGGCTGTCTGCCGCCCATCTAGATAATAGAAGCCGTCGCCTGTGAAAACGCCATCTTCTTCTAGGCGGATGCGCACGATTTTTCCCCATTCCGGAATCATTGAAGCGGCGTAGAGTTCTATGGAATAGGCCGTATTGGGCATCAGGGGGTAGTCGCCGTTATTGGGCACACCCTGCTGCTGATCCCACAGGCCGATGGTGGGGCCAGCGGCGTGCCCATGCAGCCCAATTGGGTGGGTGTAGATCGAGGCATCCAAGCCTTCGGCGGCGGCTTGATCCAAGGCGGCTTTGAGCACTTCATTCCCCGTTTTTCCCGTTACAAACTGTTCGGTGAGGATGTCTTGTAGCCTGTTCCCTTTTTTGAAAGCGGCCTGCAAATAGTCGGGCACTTGGGTTTCTCCGGGCTTTAAGACATAGAAGTGCTGCTGCTGATCGGTGTTGAGGTTGAGGTAGGTGATGCCAAAATCCACATGCAGTAAGTCGCCATGCTGAATCACTTCGTCGAGGGGTCTTCGGGCAAAAGAGCGCATATATTCTTTGTTTCCCGCATCTGCCCGTTCGATGGAGACGGAGGGCTGGAACCAGTCTTTCAAACCCAATTCATTCACGCGCTGCCGCAGCCACCATACTACATCGTCGGTGGTGGTAATGCCTGGGTGAATGGCTTTTTCCGACAAGCCTTCCTGCAAAATGACATGACCTAGGTGGCAGATCATGGGGTAGATAGCCAGCTCTTTCTCCGAGCGTGTTTCCAGCCAGGCAATGGCTAGCCGCTCGGCAGAGACGACGCGCTGGGCATACGCGCTAGGAAGCTTTTCCATCAAGGATTCGTATTCGGAATGCACCAAGCCATCGGCTAGCGCAAAGTGCTTGGAGTAGTTGAGGCCAATCTTCTTCGGCTGGCGCGCACTGATGATTTCTACCAGAGCTTCCCATTGGTCGGGCTGCACATCCACGGCCCAAATACCTTTTAGCAAGGTGCCCACATCGTAGCGGGCAATGGCCACTTTTTCAATAGGCTGTCCCTCGCCGGGGTCGAAGAAAACAAAAATGGTACGCCGCCTGGCTGATAGCCAAGTAGAAGGTAGCATGGTTTTCATCACTGGGTCTTCGTTGTATTCTCTGGATACAATCACCCACATATCGATACCCTCGCGCCGCATCAGTTGGGGGAGAAGGTTGTCTAGGCGATCTTCCAAAATGGCATCTGTCACGGCTGCTTGCTCGCGTATGGATAAGATACCAGGTAGGGGAGATTGCGACAGCAGGCTGCTGCTGATTAGAAAGAAGAGGAAAATGAATTTTATAGAAGGCATCGGATTTATTTTTTCCAAAAGAACATGGCTCAAAAGAGTAGGCTTTGCTCCTGCCGTGGCCAAAAATAGTGTTTATCGCCCGCTCCGATCAATCAAACTACTGCTAGCTTGCTGTTTGCCTTGTATGACTATATCTAGGACGTTGACGTGTGGCGGCTGGGTGGCCATGAAGAAAACGGCTTCGGCCACGTCGGAGGCACGCAAGGGTTGGAAGTTCTCATACACTTTCTCGGCTCGGCTGGTATCGCCATCGAAGCGGACGAGGGCGAACTCCGTTTCTTCCACGTGGGCGGGCGATATTTGCCCTACCCGGACGCCATGCTGCACCAGATCGAGTCGCATGGCCCGGGTGAGGGCATCCACGGCGTGTTTGGTGGCACAATAGACGTTGCCATTCAGATAGACCTCTTTGCCTGCCGTGGAGCAGAGGTTGATGATGAGTCCATCCTGCCGCGCTACCATGGCGGGGGCTACGGCTCGGGTGAGGTAGAGCAAGCCGCGTAGGTTGGTATCGATCATCTCGTCCCAGTGGGCTAGTTGGCCGGTATGTATCGGGTCGAAGCCTTTGGCTTTGCCGGCATTGTTGATGAGGATATCAATTTTTTTCCAGTTTTCATCGAGGCTGTCCAGCGCTGTTTGCATCGCGGCTTGGTCGCGCACATCGAAAGGTAGGAGGTGGATGCCAGCGGGGGCTTCGCTGCTGAGTTCTTCTTGCAGGGCGGCTAGTTTTTCCTGTCGGCGTCCGTTGAGAATCAGGCGGAAGCCTCCTTGGGCGAAGCGGCGCGCCATGGCCAGCCCAATACCAGCGGTGGCACCGGATATCAGGACGGTTTTGCCTAGTCCGGGCTGTTTGGCTTCGGCTTCGGCGGCGGCTTCCAGGGCGGCTTGTTTTTCCTGTTCTTGGATGAGGGCTTCCAATTGAGCGATATTGTCCTTTAGGACACTGAGGGTATGGCTGGCAGAATCGGGCATAAATTGGGGGAGTGAATGCGTGATGGTGGCAAAGGCCGTTTCGTTTTGTATGGTTGCTAGGCTAGGGTTTAGTGTTTTAGCTTGTTGGTAGTGCTGTTGGGCGGTGGAATAGTCCCCTGCTGCGTGTAGCAGCCGCGCCAGTTCGTAGTGGGCTGCCGCGTGTTGGGGGGCTTGAAGCAGCAGGCCTTCTAGGAGGCTGATGGCTTTGTCGGTTTCTTCTAAGGGCCCTGCTAGTAGGTGGGCGTAGTGATAGCGCAAGGGTAGGTCGTCGGGCGCTGTTTGTAGGGCGCTACGCAGGTGGGCAGCAGCGAGGAGGGCATCTTCCTCAAAGTGCTCGGCTATCAACACACCTAGGCGGGCTTGTAGCTCAGGGTAGTCGGCTTCCAGATCGGCCAGTTGTTCCCAAGCTTCGCGGGCCATGTGGTATTCTTGGGCATCGAAATACAGTTCGCCGCTGAGGAAGAGCGCATCGGCATGGTCGGGGTAGAGAGCCAGGAGCTCGTCGATTTCTTCGCGGGCACTAGCGGGGTCGTTGGCGGCGGTGGCAAGTAGCAAGGCGTAGTGGTAGTGAAGCTCCAAGTGCTCTGGCAGTGCTTCCCGCCCACTGTTGATCAGGTCTATCGCTACGGCGGCATTGCCCGCATCTGCCTGTGCCCAGGCGCGTTCGATAAAAGCAGCGGCCTCTTCGCTGGTACTTAGTGTTTCCTCTTCTTCTTCTTCTTCTTCTGTTGGGGACGCAACGGCACTTGCTACTATTGCTTCGGGGATGGGTAGGGATTCTTCCAGTTCGTCGTCGGCTAGGATAGTGGCGCTATCGCTACTTGTTTGTGCTTGGCTGTTTGCGAAGGCTTCGTGCGCTGCTTCCTGCTCGGTGAAGATAAAAAACTGCTCGAAATCGTTGTAGGCGAATTCTTCCCAGCGTAGGGGCATGCTATCTTTGAGGTACTGCAGAAAATCGTTAACTTGCCCGCTGACATCCCGGATTTTATTGAGGTATTGATCAAAAGCTAGGCCGCCTTCTTCACTGAGGTCTTTGCTTTGTCGCCTTAGATCCAGAAAGCGCGACTGCCAGTAGTTGATATAGCGCATAATGTCGCTTTGCCTACTCAGGGCCAGGGGGCTTGACTCCGCTTGGCTATCTGCGTCTTCGGATGTGCTGTCTAGGAGTACAATCATGGGCCGCTGCCCTTGGTGATTGAGCAAACGATTGGCGTGTAGCATACAGTTGGCATTGCGCAGGAAGGCATCGCTGATAAGGAGGAGCAACCAGGTATTTTGGCCGCGGAGTAGGTCGCTCAGGACAGGCCCCTCGTTCTTATCATCTACCCTGAAATGCTTGAAATTCGCTACCGCTGCTAGCTGCTCCGCTATGTACGCAGCAGCGGAGGCATCCCCTTGGTAGTAAGCAATTGCAACTTCTTCTTTTACAGCCATGGTATTTTTTTAACAAGCGTAGGGCGAAAGTACGGTTTTTTGAGGAAACAAGCTAGGTTTTTAAGCGGCACAGCCTTTGTTGGCTTTATGAAGACTATATGGCTTTTACCCCTACCTTTGTCCTACTAATGAAAGGTAAGCGATCTTAGAAGTAGAGCGAATGTTAAAAATTTATGCTGCACAAATGCAGGCGGTGGCGGAAGCCTTAGAACAGATTTTCAAGAACGATCAATATGCCGATCGGGTGATTGCGCGCATCTTGAAAGCGGATAAAAGACGGGGTAGTAGCGATCGGGCTTTCGTTGCCGAGCAAACCTATGAGGTGGTGCGGCACTACCGCCTGCTCAGCCACTTGGCGGGGAAGGAACCGAAGCAGTTGGAGGATTGGTGGCGTCTGGTGGGGATTAATCTTTTGCTACAAGGTCGGGCGCTGCCACCCTGGCGAGAGTTTGAAGGGCTGGATGGGGAGGCACTCCAAAAAGCCAAGGATGCCCTTGCTGAAGCGCGTGCTACCTATCGGAGTATCCCGGATTGGTTAGACGAGCGCGGCTTTAGTGAACTAGGCGAGAACTGGGCGCCGATATTGCAAGCATTGAATGAGCCGGCCAAAGCCATCCTGCGCTGCAACCGATTAAAAACTACGCCCTCAGCGCTACAACAATTGCTACAAACCGAGAATCAGATCGAAACGCAGCTAATTGGCGCTGACGCCTTGGAAGTGACGGTGCGGCACAATCTTTTCGCTACCAGCGCATTTAAGCAGGGCCTCTTTGAGGTGCAGGATTATAGCAGCCAGCAAGTGGCGCCTGCTTTGGATGTGGCGCCTGGTATGACGGTTATTGATGCCTGTGCCGGCGCGGGAGGTAAGAGCCTTCACCTAGCCACGCTGATGGAAAATAAAGGCACTTTGATTGCCATGGACACAGAAGCCTGGAAGCTAGAAGAGCTCCGTAAACGCGCCAAGCGCAACGGCATCCAAAATATTACCACCCGGCCTATTGAAGGAAGCAAAACCATCAAACGCCTAGCTTGCCGTGCCGATCGCTTGCTGCTGGATGTGCCCTGCTCTGGCTTAGGTGTGCTGCGCCGAAACCCCGATGCCAAATGGAAGCTTTCGCCAGAATTTATACAGCGCCTGCAAGGCATACAAGCGGAAATCTTGGACACTTACCCCAAGATGGTGAAAGCCGGAGGCAAGATGGTGTATGCTACGTGCAGTGTACTTCCCAGCGAAAATGAAGGGCAATTAGCGCGTTTTTTAAGCAGCGAAGCGGGAGAGGATTGGGTTTTGCGAGCTCAGCAGTCCTATTGGCCTCATCGGGAGGGCTTCGATGGCTTTTTTATCAGCGTGCTAGAACGAAAGCCCTAAAAAAGGAAGCCGCAGCCGCATCGGCTTGTTGGGCATGCCTTGTTTGTAATCGTCGAAGCGGATCATTTCTTGCAGCAGGTAGCTGGGTAGTTCTAGGAGGCTATCCAATATTTTGCTGCAGTTCAGCTGGGCTAAAGTCTTGTAGGGCGTGCTGCCGTAGGAGACACCAATACAATATTGAACGCTGGCTTGCCTAGCCCATTGGAGCATATCCAAAGAGTCGGCTATGCAGATGATTTGCTGGCTTTGTAAGCCATCGATGAGCGATTGTAGCCGGATGAGGGGGTTGCTGGTTTTCTGATGGTTGATCAGGATGTAGTCCACCAGGTCTTCTAGCTCATTGTCCTCTTGTGGCGACCATCCGAGGCGTTGGAGAACAATTTGGGTATCCTCCATGGATAGGTCGCTTACCAGGCATATTTGTACACCCCGCTTCCGAAACCAACGGAATATTTGCTCCACCCCATGCACCTTTTCTAGCGCAGCCGTCTTGTAATAGCCCGCCATGTCGTCTTGCAACAAGATGCACGTATCCAACAAACGGAAGGCTGCAACCTTCGCGATAATGGGCGCTAACCTATCTGGAATAGTGGACATGGAAATATATTATCAAAGCGCAAATATGACGCTTGTCTAGTTCTTACACAATAGCTATCACCAGTCTTGATAATTCTTTCATATGCGATTAACGTGGGCTTAACAAATGGACCCTAATGGCTTTGGTTTTGTTTTTTTAGCTTGTGTTTATATTGTCTCCCTGCGCTCGATTTGGCAACTCGAGGGGTATTCCAGCCTGCAAACCGTCGGATGGGTGGGCACTGTGTGTGCATACGTACTTTATGGCTGACGCAGGAGCAAAGCATTTATCGTAAAGAGCAAGGTTTTATTGATTGACACGCTGTTTACTTTGGTAGGCTGGCTGTAAAAATGCGGCTCCTTTTCTCTATTTTTGCTCCTGCGTGAGCCATAAATAGATTCAGCCGCGTTTATGTGCTTACCTTTGTTCGAAGTAAATCAAAACCATCGATAAGATTGCGCCAACTATTACACTACGAAATCAGCGAGCTAGGGCAGGAGGCCGAATGGATGGTTTTTATCCACGGTGCAGGCGGTAGTCTGGCAACCTGGAAATACCAGCGCAAGGCTTTTGCGGCCCACTTCAATTTGCTGCTGATTGATCTGCGGGATCACGGTAGCTCGAAGGACCTGGAGCCAGCCTACGATAGCTACGATTTTGACGTGGTTTGCGATGACATTCTGGCGGTAGTGGATAAGGTGGGGGTGGAGCGGGCGCACTGCCTGTCTTTATCCCTAGGCAGTATTATTTTGCAGCGCCTCAGCGAGCGGCGCCCGAGCATGATTAGCAGTATGATCATGGCTGGTGGCGTTTTTAAGGCCGATTGGCGCATCCGCATATTTGCCCATTCTGGCAAGTTCCTGAGTTATTTTGTCCCTTTTCGCTGGATTTACGATACCTTTATTCTGATTGTCCTCCCGAGGGCCAACCACCGCAATAGCCGCCGCTTGTATCGCTTGCAAAGCAAGAAGCTTACGCCCAAGGAATTTTTGAAATGGCTGGGTTTATACCGTGATTTCTTTAAGGTGGTAAAAGCTTTCTACCGCAGGCACCTCAGCACGCCTAGCCTGATTGTGATGGGTAGCCAAGATCATGTTTTTTTGAGTGCGGCACGGCGTTTCGCAGCCAAACAATCGCACCTGGCCGAGCTGGTTGTGTTGGAAGGCGTGGGACATTTGTGTAATTTGGAGGCCGTTCGGCCCTTCAATAAGGCGGTGCTGAAATATTTGGGAAAGATGTAAAAAAAAAGCCCATGCCAAGGCGGCACGGGCTTTTTTAGTAGTGGAGGCGGCGAGATTCGAACTCGCGTCCAGCGAAAGCACCGAAAAGCTTTCTACACGCTTAGTTGCCAATCAAATTTTCGAGCCGTGGGAAAGTCTGGCGACCCACTCAATCACGGCCTTATCCTCTAATCTTAGCGGGGGATGCGAGGCGGTATCTCCCGAGCGGCCTGAGGGGGGGTATGATATGCGGCACGCTGTGTATCAGGCATCAAGCGCACGGCACATTAGGCAGCTAATTCCTAGAATTAGGCAGCCATAGCATAGCTGGTGTTGCCAACTAAAATGGTTGATAGTTATTTTTTGCGGAGTAACCTATCATGCTCCGGCGTGCTTACTAAGCAGTTGACCCTCCTGTCGATTCCGGTACGCCCCCATTGAGGTGTGGCCGTTGAGGCACCACTCTCAAAAACATACGACCCTGCAAAATAGTTGCTGTAAGGAAAGTAGAAAGGGGAATTTTTTTGCGCTCTAGGAATTTCTATAAATACGCTCCCTATCAGATTTCCTATATGGTGGGAGAGGCCATGCTGTATAATTTTGTGCTCGAAGAAAAACGAAAACAAAAATGATATACATACAGTCAATCAGCCTGTGATTTTGGGCGACTAATATCTTTCTTATTTTGGTTACTGCCGTCGGCTTTGGACAGACGAATCCTAATAGCTCAGCCGCTTTTTCGAACGAGGGTAGAGACTGGTTTGTTAGCAAAAATACAGGTACGGGGCAGCTCGGCACTAAAGAGCAACCCGCCAAGGATTTGGGTAATATCCTCCATCACCTACAGCCCAATGACAAAGTACACATCGCCGCTGGCGTTTACCTCAGCCGAGGCAGCAGTGGTTCTGATGAAATCAATGTTTCCGTTCAGCTTATTGGAGGATACGATGAGACTTTCTCTACCCGAGACCCCTGGGGGGCATACCAAACCATATTTACTGGGACAAATGAGTACAATAAATCTACCGACCCGAGAATTTATATCCGCACCGACCAACAGCGCGAGCCAAATGGTCAACTATCCCAAGGCGGGACGATATTGGTGGATGGCATCATCATTGATAATGGGCCGCGCAACCGCTACCATCAGAATAAAAACTTGGCCATACGGCGAAAGGCAGATCCGCGAAGCAATCAAAACCCCTCGCCTGGCTCAGGAGGAATCGTTATTGTAGCTAGCAAGTTTACCAATGTAGCTGTGCAGAATTGTGTGGTGATCAATACAGCACCTTCCGAGGGAGCTATTTCTGTGAGAGTATTCCAAGGAGGCAAAGGGATCATTCGCAACAACCTTTGCCTGAATAATACAGGCTATGGCATACACGCCAGAACGGGCTACACGGGAAGCGATGCTGCGCTTACTCCCCAATTCCTCATTAGCAATAATACCGTACTATTCAATTGGAAACACGATGCTGTTGCTAGCTATGGCGGGAATGCGCTTGCGCTTGATCAATACCTTCGGGCGAAGGTCGTGTACAATGTATTAGGTTTTGGGCATATGGGGGGTATCCTAAATAAAGGAGCGAAGCTGGAATTGAGCAATAATCTCCTAGTGGCTAATAGCCGCTACGACTATGAAGAAAAAGGCGCTAAAATGTGGGTAGCGGATGTGGTAGATGAAGCGATGCTAATAGAACCCAATAGCGTAGGAAACGAAGCGCAGATGCTAAAACTGCCCATGGCAAGCCGCTGGGCAGATATTTATGCCAACCGCCCTGAATTAAGTCGGGAAGAAGTAGATGCTGCCGTGAGCGTTGAACAATCCCCCGCCAAACAAATCAGGCGGATGTTTGGCCTGAATCTCCGGGGAAGTCCAGTAGAAATGGACGCTGAAATATTTCTGCCTTTACTCAAGCTAGAAGAAGCATTGCCGCTGGGGCAGCAAAACTGGAACGGAAAAGGTTGCTTGGCTCCCCGATAAATACGGGAAGCGAGCGCTATATATGATGAATTATTTTTAACAACGGATTGGTCGGTGCAATCGATAGACAGCCTGCGCTAGGCCTAATCTGTTCTAAAATTTTACACAATGCAAGGAATACAATCCATATTACTTTTTGTAGCACTCTCTTTGATGCTGCACCCAAGCTTACAAGGCCAGTCCAAAACGGGATTAAAGCTAGGCGAAGAAAAGATACATAGCATCACCTTGAAAAAGGCTAGCCAAGACTTACTGAGTAAGTACCAATTTAGTGCCCTGAAAATAGATGGGAAAGGAACACTTCGGCCAAGTGGCAACCATAAAATTCATTTTGATCCGAAGCGCAAGCGGTTTATCATCACAGACCAATGGCTCATGTACCCTAAGGTGGTGAGGGAGAACAATGGAGACCCCACAACGATGGACGGCGCGGCCTATTTAGGCAATGACATAGTCGTTTGGTGTGGCGGCGGCTGCGCGGGCTGCCTGCCTTATTATAGCCGAGATACCCGAAGCTACCGCTGTGCCCAAGATTGCCCCTGTCATATGACGGTAGAAGTGCCAGCAGAGGAAGTTCGAGAAGTTCAAACCCCTAGTGGAAACCACAGCATTCAATAAATGAGCATGAACAAGTATAGCGTATTATTCACTACTATTTTCCTAGTTGTTTGTGCTTTTACAGGGGAATTGCAGGCACAGGCCAAGGGGAAAATAGATTTGAGTCGGCTTGAAATTACGGGACTTACCCTAAGCTCAAGAGCGACTAGCCTATTGGCAGGCTGGCCCAATGAGCTTTGTAGCGTAGATCGGCGTGGTCGCCTTCGGCCAGCAAAAGGCTATCTGGTCCGGTTAGATACTCGACAAAAGAAAGTGTTCCTGACTGCGGACAAGGACAAACGAGTGCTGCTTCCGATGGATGGAGACAAAGACCTGGGGGGGAATGACTTTTCGCTGCGTTGGAGGCTGCTCTAAATGTAAGCCCGATGAAGAGTCGGGTGGTTTTTGCCCGGGTTGCTACCCCGAATCGACGGACAGCTGTTTGGGTGAGCTCATTATGCCGCTTACAGAAGTGGCGGAGTTCGAGACAGCAGACGCTAATTTCAGCGCAGCAGACCTCCGTCTTCAATAGCGATCAAATACTTTAGCGAACTCTTGGGAACTTACTTCTTTCCAAAAGCGTAATTAGTGCAGTGTTTCAACGGGAAATCCTGTTGGAGTATGTTTAAAAATTGGCTACACGCCCAGTACGGGCACACGTGCAGGAGCAGAGAGTTTATTTTTGAGCAGTGCTTAAGGGCAATAAAACCCAAGTAGGACGGTGTCGGGAATACGGCTTGAAGGCGACTGTTTGTATGAATACAAGCTTACTGCGCTATGAAAGCGAAAAAAATCAGACAAAAAGATGCGGAGAGCCTAGGCTACCCAAAGGGAGCAGTGGCAGCTTTGGCTATCAATACTTTGCGGCAGCATTTTGGTAAGGAGCCTTGGCAATGGCAAGCAGCTATGCTCCGGAATCTGTTGGCGAACCCGATGAAGTTTTTGGATGATCCCCGCTGGCAGCCTTTGGTAGCGAAGCTAGTGGAGGAGGAGCTGGTGGAAACAACTTTTGCGCTTCCCAGTTTGCGAAAGGAGGCACTGCCATACAGCAGTTTTGGGAACGAGGAAACGATTGACCATGCTACGCGCCAACAACTCTACAATGCTTTGCGCCTACCAATAGCGGTGGCAGGGGCCTTAATGCCGGATGCTCACCTAGGTTATGGTTTGCCTATTGGTGGGGTGTTGGCCACTAAAAATGCTGTCATCCCCTATGGCGTGGGTGTGGATATAGGCTGCCGGATGTGTTTATCTGTTTTCGATCTGCCAGGCAGCTTGGCGAGCCGCGACCAGGAGCGACTTAAAAATTTGCTGCTTTCGCACACGGCTTTTGGCGAGGGTGGAGTAGATCGCCCTATGGAGGATGCTGTTCTGGAAGATACTACGTTTACTTGGTTGCCAGAGGCGAAGCGCCTTCGCGAAAAGGCGGCTCGGCAAATTGGTTCCAGTGGTAGCGGCAATCATTTCGTAGAGTTTGGTGTGGCGGAGCTACCAGCAGACAATCAGTGGGGCTTGGCGGAGGGCGCTTACCTGGCACTTCTGTCTCACTCCGGATCGCGGGGCTTGGGAGCCAATCTGGCTAACTACTATACGAAGGTAGCGATGCAGCAAACACGCCTGCCCAAACAACTGGCACAATTGGCTTGGCTAGGTATGGATACCGATGTTGGCCGGGCTTATTGGGCTGCGATGCAGCTATCTGGGCGCTATGCGGCGGCCTGTCATGATCATATCCACCGCCGATTGGGGAAGGCTTTAGGAGAGCAGGCGCTCTTCCGGGTCGAGAATCACCACAATTTTGCCTGGGAGGAGCAATTGGCCGACGGCAGTTCCGTGATTGTGCATCGGAAAGGTGCCACCCCTGCTAAGGCAGGTGAATTGGGCATCATTCCTGGTTCCATGACGGCTCTAGGCTTTATTGTGGCTGGGCGCGGCAATTTTGCTTCTTTACAATCCGCCTCTCATGGTGCAGGCAGAGCCCTATCGCGCTCGCAGGCTAAGAATAGCATCACCCGGTATGCGCTGGATAAAGCGTTGGAAGCTGCAGGGGTGCAACTCATTGGTGGTGGACTCGACGAGGCGCCTATTGCCTACAAAGACATCCGGCTGGTTATGCAGCAGCAAGCGGAACTGGTAGATATCTTAGGTACTTTCCAGCCAAAGGTGGTAAGGATGGCCTAGGTGTAAATAAAAAAAACTGGCAAGCGCAGCTTGCCAGTTTTTTTTATTTAGTGAGTACCTGCTAATTACTTAGCAGCCGCATACTTATCGGCTACAAGGCTCCAGTGAATGACGTTGAAGAAGGCGCTCACATAATCGGGGCGACGGTTTTGGTAGTTGAGATAATAGGCATGTTCCCATACATCTAAGCCCAGAATCGGTGTGCCCTTCACTTCGGCAATATCCATAAGGGGGTTATCTTGGTTGGGGGTGCTAGTGACATGTAGTTTGCCATCAGCGCCTACGATGAGCCAAGCCCACCCAGAGCCAAAACGCGTGGCAGCAGCTTTAGAAAAAGCTTCTTTGAAAGCATCAAAACTGCCGAAGGCTTCGTCAATAGCTTCAGCCAGTTCTCCACTAGGGTGGCCGCCGCCATCGGGGTGCATTACCTCCCAAAAGAGGTTGTGGTTGTAATAGCCCCCGCCATTGTTGCGTACTGCCCCACCAGCTTTGGAGGTGTGGGCTAGAATAGCTTCGATGGTTTCTCCTGCTAGATCGCTACCTTCCAGAGCAGCGTTGAGGTTGTTGGTATAGCCTTGGTGGTGTTTGGTGTGGTGAATCTCCATGGTGCGCGCATCGATATGGGGCTCCAGGGCATCGTAAGCATAGTTTAGTTTGGGTAGTTCGAACATATTGGTTTTTTATTAAGATTTATTCTATTTACTAAACAAGGAGTGGGGGGAAGGGTTCAATGGGCAAGTGAGTTTTAGTGGCTATAAACGATTTACATTGCTTGCGAAGTACCGTCTTGTCGACCACTGCCTGCTGGGTGTTTGTCTCAAGGGCGCACCAAACAATCGCTTCGCTTCCTTTGTTAAATGCTTTAAAATAGCCACCTTTGCGGCTCCAACATGATCTTATCCTTTTCGGGATAGAGATCGAAAATAGATGATATGAATTTCTGGGCATTATTCCTGATTATTTTTGCTGCCTTTGGCATTAGTTTCTTGCTAATCAATATTCGCCACGTATTTACAGGGAATGAGTTTCGGGGCACCTGCGCTACCAACAATCCGATGTTGAAGAGCAAGGTGGGGGACTGTACCGTTTGTGGCAGAAAGCCAGGGGAGGAGTGTGGGCAGCCAGATATGCCAACGGTAAAATAGTTTTCATGAAGGCATGGCTACAATTGGCTAGCTACTTATCGCTTATTAAGTTTAGCCACACTATTTTTGCTTTGCCTTTTGCGATGCTAGGCTTTTTTTTGGCGGTGCAGGACGCCGGTGAACTGAGCTGGCGGTTGCTCTTATTGGTTGTCCTTTGCATGGTTTTTGCTCGCTCGGCTGCCATGGCCTTCAATCGTTATCTCGATCGGGATATTGATGGGGAAAACCCTCGGACGGCTATCCGAGAGATACCTGCGGGGAAGATATCCGAGCGGGGTGCGCGCATCTTTATCTGCTTGAACGGCTTGGCTTTTGTGTTCTGCACTTGGCTGATCAATCCCTTGGTGTTTTTGCTTTCGCCCGTAGCGCTACTGGTGGTACTGGGTTATAGTTACACCAAGCGATTTACTTTTTTGTGTCATTTTATTTTGGGCTTGGGCCTGGCTTTGGCACCTATCGGTTCTTACCTAGCGGTGATGGGGCAGTGGGCTTGGCTGCCGGCCTTGTACAGCGGCGTGGTGTTGCTGTGGGTGGCGGGTTTTGATATCATCTATGCGCTGCAAGATGAGGACTTCGATCGGGAGCGTTCTTTACAATCCATCCCCGTTCAATTGGGGCGGACAAATGCGCTGCACCTAGGTAAGGCGCTTCATACGCTCTGTGCCATTCTACTAGGTTTGGCCGTCACTTGGCAGATGCGGCTTTATCCTAGCGTTGGCTGGCTGACGATCTTTGCGGGCTTTTTGTTCGTGGCTTTGCTCACCTACCAGCATCGTTTGGTTTCTCCTACCGACTTAAGCCGCGTTAATCTTGCTTTTTTTACAACCAATGGCGTGGCCAGTGTCTTATTTGGCACGCTTTGCGTGTTGGATATGCTGTGGTAGTGGATTGGCTTCGGGCAGTTTTTGCTTAGCTTCGAGTGCTTTGTTTTTTGGCTATTTTTTCCAAGAGCGTGTTGAAAACACTGCTCAAAAAAGTGGTCCTTGCTCCTGCGAGAGCAATGAGTGCGTAGGTACACCCAGTGCTCTTCTGGCCGTGAGCCATACAGCGAACTGCGCTTTCAGCCTATTTTTTCATTAAAGCCGTTTTTGCTAGCGCTAGACCTTGGGCAAGGAAGTCTTCAAAGCTTAGCTGGCTATTATCCAGCAATATAGCATCTTCGGCTTGCTGCAGCGGGCTATCTTCTCGATTAGAGTCGATAAAGTCTCTTTCTAGCAAATTAGCGCGTATGGTATCTGGGCTAATATCGCTGAAGGTGGTGGCTTGCATTTCTGCTAGGCGTCTCTCAACGCGTTTTTCGAGGTCGGCGGTGACGAAAATTTTCAGATCGGCATTGGGGAATACAACGGTACCGATATCGCGGCCATCCATCACGATGCCGCCCTGCTTACCCATCTCTCGTTGCTGGACAACCATGGCTCGCCGCACGGCCGATCGGGTAGCGACGAGGCTTACAAAAGAATTGACGGAAGGGCTGCGGATCGCTTCGCTGATGTTTTCGCCGTTGAGGTACATCTGGTTTTTACCTGCTTCGTGTTGGAAGTGAATGCGGATATATTCTAGCGCTTGCTCTATGGCCCAGTCGTCCTCTAGCTCAATCTGATGCTTTAAAAAGTAGTAGGTGACGGCTCGGTACATCGCTCCTGTATCAACAAAGCGATAGCCCAATACCTGCGCCAGGTACTTGGCTAGGGTGCTTTTACCACAGGCGCTGTAGCCGTCGATGGCAATGGTAATACCGCTTTTTTGCATAACACAAGCTGATTTTGGGCGCTGCCATGGCTCCTTACACCACACGAGCCAGCCTGTGTAGAGCCGGCTCGTGTGGGGCTTGGTAGGCGCTACCTAGTATTCGTCTTCGTTGAAGAGGAAGTCGTCCTTGCGGGGGTAGTCGGGCCAGATGTCTTCTATCCCTTCGTAGGCTTCCCCTTCGTCTTCCATATCCTGAAGGTTTTCAATCACCTCCAATGGAGTGCCGGAGCGAATGGCATAGTCAATAAGCTCATCGCGGGTGGCTGGCCAGGGAGCGTCTTCCAAGTGGGAAGCTAATTCGAGCGTCCAATACATAGGCTATAATCTGTTTAGTACTACTAAGATGATTCGAGCAGCGAAATTGTTTTAGCCACTCTAAATTGGCCGCAAAAGTAAGCTTTTATATTCAATATTTTTCAGAAAATATTTTTGCTACTGCCTGGCTTTTTAGATGCGCCGTTTGGGCACTGTTTAAACAGTCGCAGTTGTTATTCAAGCCTTCTGAAACACAGATGGGCTGGAAGCAGGCACGGCCTTACATACGTACGCTATGGCTCCCGCCCTACTAAACCTATACGGGCGTGTCGGCGGGCACTGGGTGTACCTACGCACTCGTTACTCTCGCAGGAGCAAGGATTTGTAGCGGGAGCAGTGTTTTTATCGGGCGGCAGTGTTTTTTCTAATATCGAGGACCTCCAACTAAGTCGTAGGCCTATCTTTCAACAGCTGTAGCAACAGATAGCGAAACAAGAGTATCCACGGCAGGCCATGCATCAGAAGATCGAACCAATCCATTAAGCCCATACCCTCTGCGCCGCCAGCCACCCAACGGAGCTTTCCCCAGATATGCGGTTCTGGGAAAAATGGTGCCAAGCCTATCGTTAGGCAAGCTAGGAGGAGTATTTTCCAATCGTTGAACATACAATTACAAATTAGGAGGAAGCGCCACCACTAAGCGCTCAGTTGTTAATTGTCCAGATAGCCGTTTGCTGCTGGAGCCGTAGCAGGGCTACGGCTCTACTTACGGTGCACCCTTGTTTCCCCTCATCTCCGCCAGCATATCCCGCACTTCCTTTAATTGATCTTGCAGCGTATCTATTTTTGTTTCCAACTCCTGGTTGTTGTCCATCGTCATTTCATCCACGAAAACGGCATTGGCCAGGCTCATGGCAAAGACGCCACCCAACAAGACTACCAGCCCAAAGTAGAGCCTTGTGAAACCGATAAAGGAAGCAGATTCCGAAGCGGCTGTTATTTCTTCCGGTATCTCATACCAGCCCTCAACGGTAAACAACTGGAAGATCGAGTAAAGACTAATAAGCGGATCCCCAAAGTGCTTGGGGTCGAGATCGCCATAGAAGTGACAAGACAGAATAGCGAGGATGAAAATCAGGAAAGCGATGGCGCCCAATACAAAAACCGAGGCCTTGAGTGCTCTTCCCAGACCTGTTAAAACATGCTCCATGTTGGGGACGAAGCGCAGCAGCCGCGCCACCCTTGCGATGCGGAAAAGCCGCAAGATCATAATGAAACTAGCATCGGGAATATCCACGAAAGGAACGATTAGAGTGGGTAAACTCAAGACAGCAATGATGAGATCAAAGCGGTTCCAGCCACCTTCAAAATAGCGTTTTTTGCCATAGATCCTGATTTTTACCAGAGCCTCTGCCATAAACAGGACAATGAAAAAGTAGTCGAGGTATTCCAACAAGCTATTGCCCTTCAGGCTAGGGAAGTACATAGCGCAGATAACGACGGCGCTTATCATCACCGCCAAGAGCATGGCTCTCTCGCTAAGAAACATTCTTTCCAGCATCAGGCATTGATTTCGGCGGGGCGGAGGAGCTGCTGCGGGCTAGCAAATCGGATTTGCCGCTTGAATCCGTAGCTCGCCAAGCGGTTGTGGTAAAAATAGAGCAAGCTGAAATTTTCACTCACAATTTGCCCCCGCTTATTGATTAGCAAGGCTTTTTCGATGTGGTAGTTGCCCATACTGCGGATGCCGTGCTCTAATATGTATTCCACAGGTTCCGAGATTTTATCGCTCACCTTGATTCGGTCTTCCTCCGCCATTTTGATAACGATTTGCTGAAGCTGCTGGATGACGGCGTGTAGGTTGTCCAGATCAAAAATATATTCTTCGGCGGGTAGGCGCAGCAAGCCGTATAAATCCAGATTGGGGTGGGCAGCCTCCAGCATGGCAAAAGCGGCATGGCTTACTAAGTGGCTAGTGATCACGATATTGTCTGCATGGAAGCGTTCTAGGATCCGATCGCCCAGCATGCGCAGGTATTCCGACTCCCGCTGGAAATCGGTATTGATGCTGCCATCGGCTGCTTGAAAATATTCAGCTGTATCGACCTCCTGGCCAGCGGGGCTGTAGCTGCGGCCTTCTTCATCCACGAAGTTGCCTAGCACATCCATCGGGCGGCCAATAGAAATCGTTACGCGATTTGTTTTGCTAAAGACCCCCCAAATGAATTTTAGCAAGGAGCGCATGGAATGGAAGCTGTCTTTCGTTTTGATATAGCGGTCTTGCCCCTCTTGCTTGAGGTATTGCTCTACCAAAAACTGTGCCTCCAACACAAAAGGATAGCTCATGATGAGCGGCACGATGAAGACTTTGTCGCGCTTGCCTTCTTGATAAAACTCGCGCTGTGCTTCCATCACTGAGCTGAGCAAGCCTAGCTTGAGCTTATTTTCGATACTGCCGGATCGGGATCGGGTGCCGCCGGGGAAGAAAATATTAGGCACCTTCCGTTTGATGCTCAGCTTGGCCATTTGCTTGAGCGCCCGATTGTAAACGGGGTTGCGCTTGCGCCTATCCACGCGGTAGGCTCCGAGGCGGTTCATGAAGTAGGCCGTGTAGCCCGTATTGTACAAGTTGAGTCCGGCTCCGTAGGCGTGGGCAGGCACCCCCCCGATGATATCCAGAATATAGCCAATCATAATGCTGTCTATATTGCTGAAGTGGGTGGGCACAATCACTACCGTGCCTTTGTCGTATAGCTGCCGCAGTTCTTCTACATAGCCTTTAATGAGCAGTTTTTCTTTCAAGGCAGCTTTGCTGGAGAAAATAGACCGAAAGCTCCGCCCCACGGCCGCGTTGAGCAGCCTGCCAAAGAAGAAACTCAAGAAACGGCGTGCAAATTGGTAGTGGCCAGGTTTGAAAGTGCCTACAATTTCCTCCGCATAGCGGTGCAGCGTTTTTCGGAGCAGTTTTTTGGCGGCTTCTTCCGCACTTTCTTTTTCGGTGGCATCCAGCGAGCGCGTCACCAGTTTTTTGGCCATCTTGCTCCAGTAGCTACGCTCCTTGGGCGGATCCACCTTCCAAGGCTCTTGCTTGCTGCGCTGCATCTCTGCGTAGAAGGTCTTGCTTAGTACATCGGGCAACTGATCCCCAAATTCCAGCAGCAGCCGTTGGTAACTGTCCTCAATCACTTCCTCCACAAAGGCATCGCGATCCTGGCTCAGGCGGTAGATCGCCCAGTCCGTAATTTCTGGCCACTTGTGCGGATATACCTTAGCGGTGTGTTCAAATTTCATCGTGGCAAAGTTAAGCATATATTTTGCCTTTGCGCACAATTTCTGGGGTAATGAAGCGTAAGGAGGGGGGGGCTCGCGCCCATGCGGGTGTTCCGACAGGAGCAAGGCCTATTTTTCAAGAGCAAGGCCTCTAAGAGCCTGGCTCTTTTATTGGGAAACACGGCTCCTGCCTCAGGCGCGCCTCTAGTCCGTATGGATATGTGCTTGAGCCAGACCTATGAGCTTCCACTCCAAAATAACTAGCCGCTCTACTCAAAAGGCATAGCCCAGGCTGAACAATACATAGGCGGGCTGCACGCGGCGGATGCTTTCGGCGTAGAAGAGGTTGGATTGTTGGGCGGAGAAGACCTCCTCGCTAGTGAGGGGGGCAGAAAGCTGCGCATCGAAGCTCCAGGGCGAGTGCCGGCCATGGTAGCGCAAGGACGTTTTTGCTTGTACGAACAGCAGCGGATTCGTATTGAATTGAAAGAGGCTGCTGTTTATTTCCGGTCGGAGTTGCCAGCTTTTATAGGCCAGCTTGAGGTTTAAGCGACTGATCCAGTCGTAGTTGGTGGTGGTCTGCTCGGCGCGGCCAAAATCGGCACGCGAGAGGGTGTTTTTGAGGCTGATGTCTGTTTTTTTGCCTAGACGACGACTCACTTCCGCCCGCAGGGAGAAACTGCGGAGCTGTGAGGCTTGCAATTCGCCTGTCGCATCGCTGATAAAGGCATCGGATTGAGTGGCGAAGAGGAAAATATTCCAGCGGTTTTGCTTTCCGTGCTTGTAGAAGCTGGCGGTGAAGCTGCTGTTGCTGCTGGGCGCATCTACTTGGGTGTAGCTAAAAAAGCGCTCGTTGCCCACCAAGCTCAACGTCTCTAAGATGTTGCCTTCTTGAGTGATTTGGTGCGATAAATTTACAAATAAACCCGCAAAGCTGCGACTAAAGCTGCGGCTAAAACCCAAGGAAAAATCGGAGGAGAGATAGGGCTGTAGTAGTGGATTTCCCTGATTAAAACCCAGAAAATT
>DAITME010000006.1:0-85871 GCA_036835305.1 Lewinella sp. | reverse complement strand
CTAATCCTTATACAACCAACGCAACAAAATAGGGATCAGGAGCAAATCGCCTACCACCGCGCTGCCGAGGGTGATGCTGATGAGCAGGCCGATGGTGACGCTGGGCGGGTGGATGCTAAAGAGCATTACCAGGAAGCCGAAGAAGAGGATGAGGGAGGTGAGCACGATGGCTTTACCCGTTTCGCGGAAGGTGGTGTGGATGGCGGCCTCGGTATCCATGCCCTTGTTTTTGGCGAGCTTGTATTTGGCCAGGAAGTGGATGGTATCGTCTACCGCGATGCCAAAGATGACGGCGAAGACGATGCTAACGCCCGCATCCAGCTCGATGCCGAGGTAGCCGAGCATAGCGCCCGCCAGCAAGAGCGGGAAGATGTTGGGCACCAAGCTGACGATCAGCATGCGCCAACTACGAAAGAGCATCGCCATCAGCAAGCAAACGATAACAATCGCCACGGCGAGGCCTTCGAGTAGGTTTTGGCGGATGTATTCTGCGTTTTTATCGATGATGAGGCCGGTGCCAGTGGGGCGAATATCCAGGGCGGCAGTATCTAGTTCGGTATTGATCCATTGCTGGGTCTCGGCCATGAACTGTTTGATGCTATCGGCACCCAGATCGTTGAGTCGGCTGCTGATGCGGGCTTTGGTGGCGGCTTTGTTCATCAGCACGCCTGCCGAGAGCTGGGGTATTTGGCTGGCTAGCCGCTGGTATTGGCGGTAGGTGCTGGCGCTATCGGGCAGCACGTAGGCATCCACGCGGTTGTTGTTGTACATCTGGTGGATGCTGCGATAAACGGCGGTGGGGCTCACGGTGCCTTGGATGAAGGGCTCGGCTTTTACGCGGTCTTCGAGGGCAGCAATTTGTTGCATGATGGCGAAGTCGGTAATCTTGGCTTCGCCCTTGGTGGCAATGGCAAATTCTAGGGGGCGGAAGCCGGCCAGCTCGCGCTCGAAGAAGAGGAAATCTTCGGTAACTTTTCGGTCGCGCGGCAGGTTGGAGGCGATGCGGTAGTTGGTAGTGATCTGACTAATACCGAAGGCGCAGAGTATTAGTAGCAACAAACTGCCCAGCTTTATAACTAGGGCGTGGCGGCGGCTGGCTTGGTAGCTGCGTTCCAGCAGCGTATCCCAAAATTTCTGGCCGCGCCCGATTTTTACAATCTGATCTACCTCCAGAAAAGAAAGGAGGGAGGTGGTGAAAAGAACCACCGTTACATAGGCCACCAAGACGCCGATGGCGGCATTGATACCAAAATCACGGATGGGGTCTATCTTAGAAGTGGCCAGGGTAGCGAAGCCGATGGCAGTGGTGATGGAAGTAAGCAAGGTAGCCATACCAATTTCCTTGATGGTGGTGCGGATAGCGGCTTCTTTGGCCTGGCCTTTGCGCAGCTCATCGATGTATTTAGACATGATGTGGATCACATCGCTGGTGCCTACAATGATCATCAAAACGGGATAGAGCGCGGCGATGGCGCTCAGCTCCCGCCCCGTGAGGCCCAGCAAGCCTAGGAACAATAGCAAGCCCAAGGCAATACTCCCCAATGCCACGATAATCCCCAGTGGGCGGCGGAAGAGCCAGAACATGATGAGCGCCACCAGCAGACCCGAGACGAGGGCAGAAACCGTAACTTCGCGAATCTGCATCTTCACCATCTCGCGCTGAAAATAGGCCGGGCCGAGGAAGTGTACATCAGGGAAGTTAAATTGGCTAGCCAGTTCTTCTAGGCCGCCCATCAGCGCGCGGCTTTTCTCCAAATTGATGAGGCTGGGCGTTTTTAAGGCCACAACCAGGGTGGTGGCTTTGGCATTGATCAAGTTGCCAACGAAGCGCTCATCGGCCATCAGGCGGGCGCTGTCTTGGGCATACAGTTCTGGCCGATCGCGGTGGATGATGGGGATGCTGGTGACGGCAAAGGGTGTTTTGATGGGGTAGCCGAAGGTGGTGAGGGACTGCACGGCCAAGACTTCCTCCAAGTTGCGGCAGGCCAGGGCAAATTCGTGGGCTTCCGCCAAGAAAGTGCTATCGAAAACACCTTGCGGGCGCTCTAGGCCCACCAGCATGAAGTTGTCGTCGCCCTCGAAGTCTTCGATAAACTCCAGATAGTAATTGAGGTCTTCATCGCCGCGCGGGAAAAACTGCTGGAAATCAAAGGAAAATTCCAAACGGAAGCAACCCCAGATAGCTAGTAGGGTAGCCACAGCAAAGGCGATAATAATCGGGAAGCGATACTTTTTCATAGTCGGGTGGCGGTGCGTGAATCCAGTTTGTTCACAGTGGAATCAGTGCCTGTTGGGGATCATAGTACTCTAAGACTTGCACCACAGAACAGAAATAAAAATGAAGCCGAATAGTTGTCGGCTGGTATTTTTATCTCGTAAGTTGACTGTAAAAACTGGGGTATTGGCTGCTTACTGCTTGGCTTGTTGGCGGCTAAAGATGGCATCAATAGCACTAGCAAGGGCATGGTCTTTTTCTGTCACCACATTGCCCGCATCGTGGGTGTTGAGGTGGATATGCACGGTATTATAAACGTTAGACCAATCGGGGTGGTGGCCAGCCGCTTCGGCGGCGAAGGCCACTTCGGTCATAAAGGCAAAAGCCTGTTTGAAATTGGGAAACTGGAAGGTGCGGCTCAGGCGGTTGTTGCTTTCTATCCACATCATGCTTGTATTTTGTAAAGTGTAAAAGTTGGAAAGGCATACTTTGTCTGTTGTAAAAGTGGGGCTGGCTCACGCCCTACTAAACCCAGCCCCACTGTGTCCGTATGGAGGCGGGTGGGAAAATCCAGGCGGGCACGGTGGGCACTGCGTGCAGGAGCAGTGCCTATTCTTTCAAGAGCAAGGTTAAAGATATTGGCTCTTCCTTACATTGCTTTGCTCCTGTACTTGCCTACAGCCCGTACTGGGTGCCCGTATGGGCGTGAGCCAGAACAGGCATACGCTGCCATGGCAACCTATCGAGCAGAAATTCCGTAAATGCCATGGCGCCACTGTTTAATTGGTGTTTAGACACGCTCTTAGAACGGAAAATCACCAGGGCGTTTCTCCGAGGCTTTTTGATGTCTTGTTTTCGCAAAACTCCAATCGTATTGATCTAGCTCGCGGATGCCGGCGGCGAGCAGTTGTATGCTGGCGTGTATATCGGCTTTGTTGACCATTTCGGTGCTTTGGTGCATGTGCCGCAGCGGGATAGAAATGGCGCCGGCAATACTTCCTTTCTTGCCATATCGCTGCACGGCTGCGGTATCGGTGCCGCCTGCGGGCAGGAGTTCTAGTTGGTAGGGAATACTTTCTTTTTCGGCCAGGTGCCGGAGGTAGTTGACCATGCGATAGTCGGAAATGACCGAACCGTCTAGCACTTTTATAGCGGTTCCTTTTCCAAGTTTGGTGACATTCTCGTGGGCTTGGCTGCCAGGGACATCGTAGGCGATGGTGACATCCAGACCGAAGCCAAAATCAGGGTCAATATGGTGGGAACAACTGATAGCCCCTCGCAGCCCCACTTCTTCCTGTACCGTAAAAGCGGCGTAGAGGCTATAGGGCAATTCCACTTCGCGCAGTTGCCGAAGGGTTTCTATGAGGATGAAAACGGAAACGCGATTATCTAGTGATTTTGCATTAACGCAGTGGCCAATTTCCACTAGTTCCCGCTCGCGACTAATGGGGTCTCCAATGCCGACGAACTGGCTCACTTCTTCTTTATTGCTGCCCATATCCACGAAATAATCGCTGAGCGGTACTGTTTTGCTTCGCTCTTCGGGCTTCATGATGTGGATGGGTTTGGTACCCATCACGCCCAGCATATCTTTTTCACCATGAACGATCACGCGCTGAGCCGTTAGGGTTTTGGGGTCGAAGCCACCGAGAGGAAGGAAGCGGACGAAGCCATCGTCGTCGATGTGGTTCACGATGAAGCCAATCTCGTCCATATGTGCTGCTACCATGACGCGTTTGTCGCTCTTGCCGTGGCGGATAGCGATCAGGTTGCCCATGTTGTCCACCTGCACTTCGTCGGCTAGGTCTTTTACTTCTTGGTGAATAAGTTGGCGAATCCGCTGTTCGAAGCCCGAAACGCCAGGCGTTTCACAGATTTTTTTGAGCAAAGCCACGTCAATCATAAGTGGGTAGTTTGTATTTTTTTATATCTCTGCAAAGGTAGTAATTCTGTATTTAATGAAGCGAGAGATGCTCATTAAGCCTGGCGATCGTAGTGTTCCCATGCCCACATCAATCGGCTACCCCAGCTTCGGTAGGGGCGCCAGGCTTCGGCGGCGGCTTCCAGCGCCAGTGTTTGAGCTTTTCCTTTTAGTGTACCGAGTTGATAGAGTTGTATCATGCGGTTGCGCACCACCAAGTCGTCCAGCGGCAACACATCTGGCCGGTGGAGGATAAATATTAGCACCATCTCGGCGGTCCACTTCCCCACGCCTTTGATGGCCGTCAGGCTGTCAAGGATGCTTTGATCATCCAGGGCTGTCCAGTCGATTCGGAAGAGGCGATGCTCCGTGAAATACTCGGCAATATTTTGCATATAGTTGGCTTTGGCGCCGCTTAGCCCCACGCTTCGCAGTTCCGCTTCGCTGAAGGCTAATAGGCGGCTGGCTTCGGGGTATTCGTTGGGAAATAAACCGAGGAAGCGGTTGAAAATGGTGGTAGCAGCCTTGCCACTGAGCTGTTGGTAGGCGATGGCGCGTAGTAGGCCAAAGTAAACATCACCACTAAAATCGGGGCGTTCCTCCACGCTAGCTAGAGCCATGATGGGCTGTAATGTAAGGTCTTTAGCCAGGTGTTGGGCAACGGCAGTCGGAAGCATGACAACAAAATTTGGCGTAAATTAGCGCTTTATCTACAGAATTAGATCGTATGCGTTTAATAACTTTCGTTTTCTCGTTCTTCTTGCTAGCTGCTTCTTGGCTAAACGGCCAGCAAGCAACTGTTTTACATCCTCAGTTAGAGGCTGCTTATTTAGCGGCTCCGGATGATTTTCAAGAGGTTTTGATCGTTCTAGTACCTTCAGGGAGGCCGCTGCGGCCTTTGCCCGCACACTGGAAAAAAGAAGACCGAGGAGCCTATGTGTTCCGCTATCTTCAGGAACAAGCGGCGGCCAACCAAGCGGAAGTTCGAACATTTTTGACGGAAGCAGGGGTATCTTTTCGGCCTTTTTACATTGTTAATGCGGTTTATGCCAAAATAAATTGGTCGCAAGCGCAACAAATTAGCCAATTGCCGAAGGTCGCCCAACTGCTACCCAACCCTTGGGTAGAACAAGACCTGGGGCTCATAGAACGGGAGCAAGCTCAGGCCCGCCAGGTCATAGAATGGGGCATAGAGCGGATTGGTGCCCCCGCGCTCTGGGAGGCAGGCTTCCGAGGCGAAGGTATTGTGGTGGGCGGACAAGACACTGGCTACGATTTTCGCCACCCCACCATCGTGCGTCAATACCGAGGCACCCAAGCACAAGATACTTTACACGATTACAACTGGCATGATGCGATCCGCAGCCTCAGTCCCTTACATACGGGCGGTGAAAACCCCTGCGGACTAGATGTGGCCGAGCCTTGCGACGACAATAACCACGGCACCCACACCATGGGTACGATGGTAGGCGACGACGAACAAGGCAACCAAATTGGCGTAGCCCCGGCTGCCCGCTGGGTAGCCTGCCGGAATATGGAAAGGGGCTGGGGAAGCCCCGCATCCTATATCGAATGTTTTGAGTGGTTTCTGGCGCCTACCCGCGTGGATGGCAGCGAGCCTGATCCTGACCGAGCGCCCCACGTCATTGCCAACAGCTGGTCTTGCCCCGAGATGGAAGGCTGCCTGCCCGAAAACTTTAACCTGATGGAAACAGCCGTCGAAAACCTTCGAAATGCTGGCGTGGTGGTAGTCACCTCCGCAGGGAATAGCGGTAGCCTTGGCTGTGGCTCGGTAAGCACACCGCCCTCTATTTTTGCTGCTGCTTTTGCTGTTGGGGCAACGAATATTAGCGATACCATTGCTGGATTCAGTAGCCGAGGCCCCGTGTTCCTAGGTGATAGTAGTCTGCTACAGCCACAAGTGGTAGCGCCCGGTGTGAATGTCCGATCAGCCATCCGAAATGGCGGCTTCGCCAATTTCAGCGGCACCAGCATGGCCGGCCCTCATGTGGCGGGTGCGGTGGCTTTGTTCCTATCGGCCCTACCTGATCTAGCGGGCAATGTGGATGCTATCGAGCGCATCTTCCAAGAATCTGCCCTACCGCTGTATCATAGCCAGGATTGTGGAAATTATCCCGGGAATGCACATCCCAATGCTGTCTATGGCTATGGCCGTATTAATTTGGTGGCGGCCTACAACCTCGGGCAAATAGCGGTAAATAATCAGGAAATGAGCGCTGCTCCTGATGTGAGGCTCTATCCCAACCCCGCCCGACAAATGGTTTCAATAGACCTTTCTGCACTGCCCTCGGATAATGATCTATCGCTCTTGGGCGTTGATGGCCGACTGGTATTGCAGCAGCAGCTAAGGGCCCCCATCGCCGAGCTTTCCTTAGAAGGCTTAGCAGCAGGTATCTATTGGGTGAAAATACGCAGCGGACAGCAGCAGTTGGTACGCAAGTTGGTTGTGGTGGACTAGGAATAAAAAAAAGCCCCTGACCTCATGAAAGGCAGGGGCTTTTTTATGGCTGTAAGGGAAGGAGTCGAACCTTCACGGGGTGGTTAGTGCTTTGCTCGTTGCTCCGAAGAGCGAAGCTCGTTGCGGAGCATCGAACGCGCATTTATCCCAGCTTCCCCACCCCCGAGACAGGAGGGCACGGCTGCCAATTTCGTCACCTTACAAGATGTAGCCAATACATTTACGGCTATTGGGCTGTAGGGGAAGGAGTCGAACCTTCACGGGGCGATTAGCCACTCGCTTCGCTGCTTCGCAATCAGGTGATGAGTTGCGAGGCACAGAAAGAGTAGTTTATTTCAAGCTCCCCACCCCCGAGACAAGAGGGCATGGCTGCCAGTTTCATCACCCTACAATAGTGATGGGGCTTTTAAGAGCCCTCGTGCTCCTCCGTTGAAGAAAGCAATCAAATGATGTGTTCTGTTCGTCATTTGATAATGCAAATATAGGGTCACATCGCTTTTTTATGCAAATTTTTTAATGAAATAAATTAATTTATACAAATATATTAATTTTTAATCCAAATTGATGCCATATTGATAAAATTAAAAATAAGTAGCCGCTCTTTTTTGCGATTTTAGCAAGGCCTTTTTTACCAGCTTTTTGTACTTCTGCCCGCTTGGTACATCCAAAAAGCCCCCCACCAACTTCGGTGAGGGGCTCGCGGCAACTAGCAAAAGTGAATTTTGGAGAAAGCCACTAGGTTAAACGATAAAGTGTGAACCTAGCTGCCGCACTTACAATAGTGTTTTAAGCGGCTGCTTCCTCTCTTTCCTTGGAAGAGAGGTAGGCAAAGTCTTCGAGATGGATGACGGCATCGTTGCGTTTTTGGTCGTGCTTATCCGTCCATTGGTTGTAGCGCAGCACACCGTTGATGGCCACGAGCTTACCCTTGGTGAACTCCTCTTTCAGGCGCTTGGCTCGCTCGCTGCCGAAGACCAAAACGGAGTGCCATTCGGTGCGGGTGATTTTGTTGCCCGCTTTGTCGCGGCTGTATTCGTTGGTAGCGAGAGAGAACTTGAGGAACTGCTCGCCGTTTTTGGTGTTGAGGAGTTCTGCGTCTTGGCCAATGTTGCCGATCAGGTGGATAGAATTGCGAATTTGCATGGTAAAAGAATTTGTGGGCACGATGACCCGATTGATGAATACCGCAAGCGCTGGACTTATTTCCATTCGCAAGGAAGCGAGCCTTGCTTGCGGCGCTAAGCTTGTCATCCGCTAGTGGGTGAAGGCAAAGCCACACTTCCCAACCGATGACGATGCAAAGGTGGGGGCAAGAGCCAAGCGTATTCGTGTATTAAACATATACTTGCGTTTAAAAACGTTTAAAAACGTTTAAAAACGATTTTATTTTTATTAAAAAATTGATTGACAGCGTTTTGTGTTTTTTTCGTTTGGGGCAAATTATCGTCTTTTTTGGGCTGGTATTTCTTTTTTATTCAGAGGGCTACTGTCTAATTAGGTAGGGTTATTGATCCACTAGACTAAAATAAAGAGAAAATCGTTCCAACAAGGTAGAGCCGCAGATCTATGGTGGCTTCACTTAAAATTCGACAAGATGAAAACAAGAAGTACTAACAAATTTTTGTCGCCATTACTGCTCAGCCTTTTATTCTTGTATCTGGGCAATGGGCTATCGGCACAAGCGCAGCGTGTGGCAGCGCTGAAGGACTTTAGCTTCACGATCGAGCAAACCGATAGTGGCATCCGACTAGAAAGCCAAAAGGGAAGCGCTTGGATAAATATAAGCTTCCGCTCCGATTGCGACGCCCCTCAGGCCATAGACGAATATGGGATGACGCAGCTCGATGAGGTCGATCCGAAAAAGGACGAAAATCTTGCAGATTTCTTGTTCACGATCACGAAGACCGCCGATGGCATTCGCCTAGATGGCTTAGAGGGAACCGCCTGGAAAGAACTGAGCTTCAGCTTGCGACCCAACGAAAAGCCAACCATCAATCAATTTGGCATGCTCGAGTAGGGCGTGCGCCATACGAAGTATGAAAACACGTCTCCTTTTTGTTGGGCTGTTGTTGGCCACGACGGCCTGCGGTATCCGGCAGCATCCCGCTTGGGGGCATGGGCAGCACTACCAACGCTTCACCGATGGCGCTAGCCTGGCCGCTGCCCTAGCCGCTATTCCCTTGGGAAGCCCGAAGGCCAAGGTGGCTAAACTATTGGGTGAGCCTATCGATATGGGCTTCGATTATCGCTACCTGCTCGATTCTCTAGGCGAGAAAGGCTGCGTGGTAGGCGCCGTTTTTCACATCAACGACCAAGGCCTGGTGGATGACAAATGGATAGGCGAGATATGCGAGTAGGAAGGTAGCATTGTTTTGTTTCCACTGCTATGTCTCTACGAGAAAGCGGAAACTTCTTTCCGCACAGAAAAGGTGGATAGGCTCGGTCTCAGGTATTAAAAACACGGCTCTTTTCTCTATCATGGCTCCCGCACTTAGTTGCCCCAAGGGCAGGAGCAATGGTTACTATTTAGAGCAAGGTTTTAGAAAAACAAAAAGCGAATGAAACCGATACAATTGACGTCTTAATCCACCAAGCAGGCTCCACATGTCCAACCAAGATTACACGATAGAAGCCTACTCCGATCAAGACAGGGAAGCGCTTCTTTTCGTATGGGAAAAATCAGTGCGGGCTACGCACGATTTTTTGCAACCGTACGATTTTTCAGCCATCAAAGCCCTCGTAAGTACTCGGACAAAAATAATCACACCTTTCCACTCGGCATCTTTTGCTCCCAGCCAGCGTTAAAAAGCCTCGTCTTAGCACCACTAAGCCTACGTTTTTTGCCTCGGCTGAAAGCAAAATCTACCAGATTGAAAAGTCGCATTAAATTTGTCCGAGTACTTACAGACCATTGATTTTAACGATCTCGAGGTGTACTGCCTCAAGCAAGGAGCGCAGCTTGCTGGCTTTATTGGGGTGGCTGCACAGAAAATAGAAATGCTCTTTTTTTCTCCAGACTACATCGGAAAAGGACTGGGAAGGAAGCTGACAGCATTGCCCTTCAGTAGCTCAAAGCCAACAAAGTTGATGTAAATGAGCAAAATGAAAAGGCGCTTGAGTTCTACAAAAAAATGGGCTTCAAGACCTACGAACGCACGGACAAGGACGATCAGGGGAATGACTACTCTTTATTGCGGATGCAACTGCCAAGGACGTAATTTGTTATCCATCTATGCATACTTCTCCTCCTCCTTGTGTATTGATTTCGGGTGTTTCCACGGGTATTGGCCTTGCTGCGGCTGAAAAAATGTTGGCGCACGGCTGGCGCGTATATGGTAGTGTGAGGAAATTAGACGATGCTAAGGCATTATCTGCTGCTTTCCCCGACCGTTTTCATGCGCTGCTTTTTGATGTAACTGATAGCGAAGCTCGGAAGCTGGCCGTGGATAGCATCTCCGCCAAGGGCCACCAACTACAAGCATTGGTGAATAATGCGGGTATTGCAGTGTCCGGTCCGCTGGAAACCCTGACCGAAGCGGATTATAGACGGCAATTCGAGGTGAATGTATTCGGCACCTTAGGGCTCACGCGCGACTGCCTACCCCAGTTGCATGCAGCCAAAGAAGCGGATTTCAAGGCGGTGCGCATTGTTAATGTCAGCAGTGTTTCTGGTGTGCTTACTAGCCCTTTTACGAGTTTGTATTCGGCCAGTAAATTTGCATTGGAGAGCCTCACAGATGGGCTGCGGCGGGAGCTACTTCCCTTTGGGATTGATGTCGTGAGCGTAGCTCCAGGGCCTGTACTAACGCCCATTTGGGATAAAGGTCTTGGGCAGACGGCTGCTTACGCCGGCACGCGCTATGAATTTGTCCTTGAAAAACTACCGAACTACATTCGCAACACCAAGGCTTCGGCATTACCCGCTACTAGGATTGCGGAGGGGATATACGCGGCACTCACAGATACCCAGCCCAAGGCCTTCCGCTTGATGATGCCCAAGGCCTGGCTAGTAAAGCTAATCCGCTGGCTACCTAAACGGCGGCTTGATCGGCTGGTCTGGAAGAATTTGGATGCCAACCGCCGCTACTAGGGGTCTTAGTCCCTTTCTATTTCCAACAGCGAAAGGCTCAGCCCCAGGCGGAAGTGTGCTCTTTGGCTGTCTTTAGGTCGGATGGCTGTGTAGATATTGTCGGTGGCAGCCAGCAGCACGACCGGCCCTAGCTTGGCCGTGAGGTTGAGGCCAATGTTAGCAGCGTTGGCGGATTTATAGGCATAGGTAGCGCCAATTTGTAGCTGCTCTAGCAAGCGATAGCGCCCAGAAAGCAGGATGGCCGCTTCGCCCTCGAAAGGCCGGTTGTTATAGAATAGCAAAGCACCGAGGGTGAGCTTTTCGGTCAGGTCAAATTGCCCGCCCAACAGGTAGCTACTACCAATTTGTGTTTGGTAGGCGATTTGGCTTTCACTAGGCTGAAATTGCGCATTGAGGGTATCGAGCAAGCCTGAAAAAGAAACCGAGTCGCGGAGTAAATCTTGAAGTACATCCAAGCCCGAGAAGCTGGAGGTTCCACTGAGTTGGTAGTTATCGACGGCTCCTTTCCAGTTGATACGAGCGCCCAGATCTAAGGCAGCCGCTTGTAGGCGGATTTTGCCGAAATCTAGGGAAGCCCCCAAGTCGAAGGCCAAGCCACTGTTTTGGCCTAAGAAATTTTGGAAGCTGAAATCGGCAAAAGATAGGTTGGTGGTGATATCGTCTATTCCCTGATAGCTCAAAGCGCCGGCGGAGTTGACGCGGAAGTCCTGCTCCAGCGTCAGGGCATAATTAACATCATCAGTGGTGAGCTGCAGGCTATTATTGGCGGGGGTGCTTATGTCGGAGATACCACTGAGGTATTTCACGCGGCCGCCCACGCTTAATTTGTCGGTGACTTGCAGCGCCGCCGAAAAGCCCAACTCGTGGTAGCCACTTAGGTTTAGCCGGGGTGCAAACTCCACCGTTTGACCGATAAATTGGGCATTGCCCTGCCAAATGAGTTGGGCCAAGGTTTTGGGGTAATCGATGAGGGCTTCGTAGCGGATACGGTGCTGAAAACCCAGGGCCAGCCGTTTGTTGCGCAGGGCAAAGCCGACGGTCTCGAAATCGAACTGGTCTCGGATGAGGTTGTTGGTACCTAGCTGATCAATCACTTGGTCGGGGACTAGGATATTTTGTCCGTTTTCTCTTACCACGAGGTCATTGTAAGTGAAATTTTCTACAAAAAAATCGTTGGTGACGCCTGGCAAGCCTACGGTAATGCGACCTGGCAGACTGTGTAGGAGCGCCGGATTACTAAAGGTAGATTGCCAGCTGCCTTCCAGCAGTGGTGTGCTGAGGTCTTGAGAGGAGACAGCCGAAGAGACCAATAGAAAACTCAGGGCGCCTAGGAGTGGGAGACGGAAGAAAAAGTGGGTCATGTGGATGATCTAGTTCGAGCGTGTGAGGATAGCACCAATTTTTACATTCACTTCTTGCCCGCTAAGTAGGCGAACACTAGCGGCGCTTTCTAGTGTAGTAGAAAAAGTGCTAGTGAGTACCAATCGATTGGCCATTCGGATGGCAGGGAGGCTGGTCTCGTCCCACTCAGAGAAGGAAGTTACCGTGCGGCTAGCGGTGGGTTCGCCCTGGCTATCAACGGGGGCACCGCCGACTAGGGTGGCGGCATCCGGGAAGAGCTGCGCTAGGCTTTGGTTGTTGGCATCCAAGAAGTTACCTTGTAGGGCAACGCTGAGTGGAAGGCCGTTTTCTGTGACTATCTTGAAGGCGATAGCCTTAACATCCGGGTAGCTACTAAGGTCGATATCGAAGGTATCTCGCACCACGAAGTTAGCGGCCGAACCATAGAGGGGAAGTTCTACATCCACCAGTACTTTGTAGTAGCTCGTATCGGTAATAAAGCCTCTAATGGCAGTATTGTTGTCTGGGTTGGTGAGGGCGCTCACATCGTAGTCGATAGCCACGGGCTTGCTACCTAGCACGACATCGATGTTGGAATTACTACGATCGAAGAGGAATTGAGTGGTCTTCACCTGCCCCACTTCTTCTAGGGTAGGATAGGGGAATTGTATGCCACCTTGGTCAATGAATACACTTTCCAGCGGCAGGGTCTCGCCTTCTGCGGTAATGATATTGAACAAATCTACCACGGCCTCGGTGGGGACGCCAAAGCTATTCTCAAAATTGAAAGTGATTTTTGGCTGTTCGAAGTAAACATCTCCTTGTATCCAGTTGTCGAAAAAATCGATTAGTATCGTATCCCGCTCGCCGGTGTATTCAATGTTGCCGAGGTAGCCTTCTGCGTAGGTAAAAGAGAAGTTCTCGATCAATAGTCCAGAGCCTGCACTTGGTAATAAGGTATCACCCTCTGGGGTGAGGTAGAGAATGTCTATGTAAATGGAGTCGCCTTCTGGCGTAAGGGAGTAGCCGTCTAAGCTGAGCGGGTTAAGGGCATTGGAAGTGCCGGGTGCGGTTCCCGTTCCACTGTAGGCAGGGAGGCTAGCGCTGACAAAAAGTGGCTCACCATTTAGGGCTACGTTGGGCATTCGTAGTTCTATCTCCACGGCTACTGGGTGGCGATTGGTGAAAGCATAGGTCAGGGTGGTTTCCTTCATTTCTACGCGATCTATTTCTAGGCCGTCTGGTGTGCTGAAAGGAAGTGCCTGGCGTTGATTTAGCAAGGGCAAAATACCTGAATTGCCGATTGTTTGGTTGATAGCCGCAAAAACATCATCGCTGGTGCGGGTGAGTATATCGCCGGAATAGCGGAAGCGGAGTAGGCCGTCCGCATCGATGGTAAGGGTGGAGTTTTCTTCAAAATTTTCCAAGATATCGCGCATACCGATGCGAGAGTCCACCAACGGAATCGCGTAGTCCGCTTCGTATCGCGTAGCATCAATGGCTCCTAAATCGGCTAATTGATCTTGGCAAGCAGTGCTGAATAAGAGGACGAGTAAGGCCCCAAAAAATAGTGAATAACGCATGGTAAATATGGCTACTGCAAGCCAACGAACAGTTTAGTGGCTTGGCAGAAGTGAATAAAATCCGGCAGAAACAGGGAAATACCAGACCGTGAATGCTTGTTGCTACTATGGGTAACAGCTAGAACGAGCAAGTAGGTTGATAAATTACCACAAACGAGCGAGAAATTTGGTCGGTCATTTAACAGTAAAGACAAATTTAGGGTCAGTTAAAAAAAAATGCTATCTTGCTCTCGTCATCCAGAAAAGCTAGCTATGAGAATACTACAAATTACCGACTTACACCTCACAGAAAGCCCCGAACAAGGCTTTTTGGGGCTGAATAACCATGAGCGCTTGGAGCGTGTGCTGGCTGCTGGAACTCATTTATCTCCAGATGCCTATGTTTTTTCTGGAGATTTTTCGGCTCAGGCACCTAGCCGAGCTAGTTTGCTGTGGCTTCGGGATCAATTGATGGAGATTCCTCAGCCGATTTACTTGCTGGCGGGCAATCATGATGACACCTCGATGCTGCGCTCGGTTTTTGAGTTGTCAGGAGAAGCCTCCACTCCTTTAGACTACAGCTTTCAGGTGGGAGGTGCTAACTTCTTAGCCTTGGATAGTAGCCGGGGAGAACTATCTGAGACACAGTTGGATTGGCTTCGGGAGCAGCTCAAGAACCAGCAAATTCAAGCTATTTTTATCCATCATCCGCCTATGCCGCTTGGCTGTGCTTTCATGGATGCTAAATACCCGCTTAGGAATACGGCTCCTTTGCAGACCATTCTGAGGGCAAGAAAGGCCGTACTACCTGTTTTTTGCGGTCATTATCACACGGGGCTTACCGCCACGGACGGTAAGCTGCTGGTACACAGCTGCCCTCCGGTAAGTTTTCATATAGACCCCAATACGCCCGATTTTAAACAGCGCGACTTGCCGGCGGCTTTTCAGCTTATTCAATACAATGCGGGGAACTTTAGCGTTGTTCCATATTATGTTTAAGTGCCTTTTCCCAGCGGGCATAAGCCGTTTCCAGCGCTACTGCCAGACTTGGGTCTGGCAGTAGGCGATGTTGCATTTCCTGCCGGCGCATGGCGGTGGCTAAGTCGGATATATACCCAGCGCCAGCTGCGCCAGCCATCGCGGCGCCTACGGCTCCGGTGGTATTGTAAACTTCAATATTGGCAGCGGTAAGGGTAGCGATAGTGGTGGCAAAAATATTGCTTTGAAATAGGTTATCGTTGCCCACGCGAATGGTTTTCATCTCCATGCCCAGATCGCGCATCAGTCGCATACCGTAAACAAAAGCGAAAGCAATACCTTCGATGCCTGCTCTAAGAAGATGCTTTTGTTCGTGGCGATTGAAGTCGAGGTGTAGTATTTGCGCCCCAACTTGTTGGTTGTTGAGCATGCGCTCGGCACCATTGCCAAAGGGTAGGAAGCTGAGGCCGTCGGCTCCGATGGGTGCTTGGGCAGCCAAGTTTTCTATTTCGTTATAGCTATGTTGCCCGTCCCCGATGTGCAGACGAACCCAGCGATGAAGGATGCCCGCACCGTTGATGCACAGCAGTACGCCCACTCTGGGTGCAGGAGCGATATGGTTCACGTGCGCAAAGCTATTGATGCGTTGGTTTTTATCGCTTACCAATTGGTCGCTCACACCATAGACCACTCCGCTGGTGCCAGCAGTGGCAGCTATTTCTCCGGGTTCCAGCACGTTTAGGCTCAAGGCATTGTTGGGTTGGTCGCCAGCGCGGTAGCCGATGCAGGTACCTTCGGCCAGCCCACAAGCTGCAGCGGCGGCAGCACTCAAACGAGCTTGCTTTCCAATAGTAGGGACAATCGGCGGCAGCTTTTCAGCGTCTAGCCCCATTTGTTCTAGTACCTGCAGGGCAGGGCTATGCTGTTTAAAGTCCCAAAGGATGCCTTCACTGAGGCCGCCAACGGTGGTACTTGCTTCTCCCGACAGGCGTAGGGCTATAAAATCGCCAGGCAGCATGGCGTAACGGGCGCGGGCATAGGCCATCGGTTCGTTTTCTTTTACCCATTGCAATTTCGCCGCTGTAAAATTACCTGGGCTGTTCAGGCAATGTGCTAAACAAGCATCGGCTCCGATAGCATTATAAGCCGCTTCGCCGTAGTCAATGGCTCGGGAATCGCACCAAATAATAGCAGGCCGAACCACTTCCATTCGCTCATCCACCAACACCAAACCGTGCATTTGATAACTGATACCCACCGACTGTATCGCCTCGGGCGCTACCGCTGTTTCTGCTAGCAACCGATGGGTAGCCGCACAAAGATATTCCCACCAACTTTCAGGCGACTGTTCTGCCCAGCCTGGCTGTGGAGCATCCATCGACATTTCAGTTGCGGGTTCCTGTAGCCGCGCGGCTACTTTTCCGGTGGCGATTTCTACCAGAGCGGCTTTTACGCTGGAGGAGCCTATATCATAACCTATTGCGTACATGCTTGACCAAAATTTTATGGCGGCAAGATAGGAATAATCCTTGGGAGAAGCAGGAAGCGACGGCCGCTTGTTTACCATCGCCACCACAAAAATAATAAAAAACATAGCAGCAGCGTGGCGAAAAACCCAATAATAAACTGCCAGACATAATCCTTTTCGTTGGGGATATCGAGATCGGGTTTCGTTTTTTTGTTCAAGGGTGTATTGGCTTCTGGGAGGTCTAGCTCGCAGCGGTAGCTGTAGGTGCCGTCAGGGGCTTTATCGATATGGATAGCACAGAGTTCTTCGTTGAGCAGAAGGCTGTAGCTTTTGGAGCTTTGTACAGAAAAATCTACTTGTACAACTTGGTTGTTGCAGTATAGCATGACATGCCCTGTCTCGTCGCCATGAAAAAGGCCAACGGCGAAGAGGATGCCATTGCTGGCGCGTACGTTCCAAGCGATTTGTGCCATTTTTTTAAAAAAAGGTCTTAGTTTGAGTGCGTTCAATCGCACAATTTGATACAAAAAAAGCCACCTTCCGGCTATAAAAGGCGAAAGATGGCTTGTTTGTTGTATTGAGCTAGGGAAAGTCTAGCTTAATAAATGCTAGTGAATCATCACCTTTTGGCTGCTTACCCCTTGTGGCACCCGTACTTTAAGTACATAGTAACCCTTTGGGTATTGGCTGCTGTTGATGCGCAGGCTACTGTTGTTGACACCTTTGAAGACAGCTACTTGGCGGCCATTGATATCATACATAGCAGCCTCTATGATGGGGCTATCTGCTTCGGTTTCAACCAATAGGTAATCTCTGGCAGGGTTGGGAGAGAGCTGCATACCGATGGCGGCGGCACTGACTAATTCCTCTACGGAAGTGGGGTTGGCTAGATCCAAACCGATATAAGCACGAGGAATGAAGTGAGCTATCACGGTATCAATGGTTGTTTTGGCTACTTCCGGCATGTTCCAGTTGGGGTTGGAGAAGTTTTCTCCTGCGATGATAGCATCAGCACTCACCATAAACTGAGCGGGAATCATACTTACAATAAAACGAAGTGTGGGCTCATCAAACCAGTTGTAGGGCCCGGAGATAACGCGACTATACACATGTGGGAACATATTGTCTCTGGAGAGATTGAAGGTATCGCCGGTATTATTGATAGGGGAAGTTACCAAAGCTTGCTTGTACTGTGCATTGATTTGGTTGATAACTGAAGACAATGCAGGATAAATGCTAGGCAGTGTTAGTTCATTTGCTGGAGCGAGTGCCGTGTTGAGGCCGAAGTTGTCGGCCAGCTCGATCACCAAATTGGTTCCTGCTACGCCGTCCACTACGGTATTACCGGTAGTAGGTACAATAACCGTACCGGTATAGAAAGGGGCAAAGGGGTCGGTAAAGCTATGGTATCCCACGATCATCGGCTCGTTGGCTGCGCCTTCAATCCAGTTGGGGTCGCCTAGGGCACCGCCCATATTGACAGACATCGCCACGTTGGAGTTGTAGCCTGCATGGCTAGGGTTGTTGAGCGGCGTCGTGTTGGTGCCTTGTGGGTTGCCATTGAGGGCTTCTACCACCAGCGGGTTGCCATCTACGTCGTAGAATTGCTCATTCTGTAGAATCTCATCTACGCGGTCCAAGAAAGCGTGGGTGAATGTTACATAACCACCCGTACCCATGCCCCAGAAGACGATGCGTGTGGTATCAATTTGGTAGGGGTTACCATCCTCTACTACCGATTTGCGGAGATAACGCGCCATAGCGTGAGCATCCTGCCCACCACGATAGGCTGCCTGTAGCAAAGTTCCCGTACGGGTGTCTTGGTCAGTGGCTAGAGGCAACCAGCCTTGGCGGTAAGTTGCGGAAATACCAACGAAGCCGCGGGAAGTTAAGCGCTTGATGATCTCTACATTGGCAGAGTCTAGCCGGCCACCGTAGGCACCACCGTTGAGGTAGGGAGGCAAAAAATTGCCAGTATGAAATACGACAACTACCGGCCGCAGCAGCCCCTCATTGTCATTTGCTGGCTGGTAAACATCCATTTTCAGTTCTTCCAAGGCAGGGGCTCCTGTTAGGATGCTGATGTTGGAAGCATAAGTAACCCCCGTCTCCGGAGCACCTACTTCAAAAATAGGATCAATAAAACGGTTCTGTGCTGTGGCGGCTGTCACTAGCAAGCCACAGACGAGTATGAAAGTATAAGTAAAAAGTCGTTGCATGGTTGAATGAGTTGAAAAATAAGCGAAATGGTTAGTACTATTTTTTCTGCCAATTGTAGGTGGCAGAGATATAGGCCAGGCGACCGATGCGCGGCCCGCCATAGACCTGGAATACTTGGTTGTCTAACAGGTTAGACGCACCAATTTTTATAGTGGTGTTGATGGGTTTTATCGTAAAGTTTACCTGAGCATCTAGCATATCATAAGCATCAATAAATCCGGAGAACTGCGGGCTCCCCTCAAAGATGAAGCCATCCACCCATTTGTAATTGACGCTAAAGCCAAAGCTTTCCACGCTGCTGCCCAGTAAGCCAAAGGGGATATCTCGGCCGCTTATACCCAAGTTATACTTGTGCTCGGGGGTGTTGAAGGCAGGGATGATGGGGTCGTCGGTAGCCGTATTTAATCGGTTGAAGCTGTAGTTGCCATTGAAAGCAAAGTAGTTGGCGAAGTAGTAAGTAGCACCAATACTGAAGCCCTGAGTGGTCACCTGCTCGGTAGCGTTGGCACTTACACGGTAGGCCTGTAGTGATGTGAGCTGGGTGGGCGTGAAACCAATATCCGCGCCTAGGTTGAAGCCAATAAAGTCTCGGTAGAAGCTATAATAATAGGTAGCATCCAGATACAGTTTATCGCCCACGATCGTACGCGCACCTACTTCGAAAGTGCGTACCTGTTCGGGTCGGATGGGTGCCACATCAAAAAACTGCAGCGTATCGGCATTACCTGTGTTGGTAAAGTCTATGACACTTTCGATGGTAGCGAGGTTGTTGACCCCGTCGATATTGCCAATTAGGATCGCCCGGCCAACATTGTAAAACAGGTATTGATCGTTGAGTGTAGGGTTGCGAATAGCGGAGCTAAAAGAGGCACGTAATACCGTGTTTCCATTGGGTTTGGGGGTATAAACCAGCGAAGCCGCTGGGCTGAAGAGCAAATCAAAATTTTGGTTTTTATCCGCTCGCAAGCTCGCACTGATGCGGTATTTATTATTTAGACTCAGGGTACCACCGCCATAGACGCCTCCTTCCCATGTATCGATGTTGCGTCCGGCGGTATCCAATAAGATGGTTCCTCTACTATTGGGAGTGTAGAGGCGACCGTTCGCACCCACCGTAAGATCTAAATTGCTGTTCTCGTTGGGCGACCATACGCTGGTAAATTGCTTTTCCCCATGCAAGTGGTAAAGCGCTGAGCGATCGAAAAATCGCGTTCCTCCTTCACTGGCCAAGGTAGTCGTAATGCTATCGAAGGCTCGTTGGAAACGCTCGGTGCCTGGCTCAAAACGATCTTGGGTATCAAAACCGAAGGCCGAGTTGGCGTTCTGCGCGGCTTCGCTGTGGTAATCTCGTAGAATATCTTGGATGTTGGGTTGCGCCAAAAACTCTGCTCTCAGGCGATCCTGTTCCGCCAAACCACATTGTGGGAAGCAGCGCGGATAGCCTTCCAATTGTTCAATTCTGGGCACAATGGTGGATTGCCAAAAGGCACTATAGTCGCCCGCCCAAGCAATATCGCCTTTGCTGGCATCTTGCAAGCGCAGCGCTGTGAAGTAGGGGTCGTAGCTATTGCCAGCATCCTCGTGGGTAGCATAGAAGCGCAGGAAGAAATCGTCGCGTTTGCGCAGCTCCAATCGGTGTTGGAAGAATTGTATATCCTTCAGGCTAAAGCGGTTGTCGCCTTGGTAAACCGTAGTGCCCGTGGAGTAGTTGGTGGTCAAGAGCAACTCTGTTGATTCCAGGGTTTTTTCTGGGTCGAGGCGAAAGTGGAAAGCCAAACCAGCCTTAATGTTCTCGCTATCATAGTCCACCAAATCAATTTCTTCATAGCCCGTACGGCTAATTTCCCCTAAGCCGGGTAGCCGACGCGAGCGGGTGAAGTTGAAAGCACTGTTGGCCTCATCGCCGTAGCGGTTGACGGCATCATAACCACCAGGATTGCTAGCCGCTAGCCGAGTATCAAAGACCGGATCGAGGTTGTCAGCTACCCAGTCGTTGGCACGGAAGCCATACATATTGATTTTATAGGCCATCCATTCTTGGCCATCTTTGTTTTTTAAAGCATCCGCCCAGCGAAAGCCGCCCTCCAGCAGCGAGCGGGAGCCGCCTTTGATGCTGGTGCTCAGCCCTTTTTGTAAGAAGGGATCGCGGGTTTCCATGGAAATCACACCGTTGAAGGCGTTGGGGCCGTAGAAAGCTGAGCTAGCACCCACCACGAGGTTCACGCGGTTGACATCCAGTTCCGAAGCGCCCAGGAAGTTGCCCAAGCTGAAGTTCAAACCCGGGCTTTGGTTATCCACCCCATCAATAATCTGTAGTGAGCGAACCGGGTTGGTGCTATTGAAACCTCGCGTATTGACGATTTTGAAGCCCAAGCTGGCGGCCGTGAGATCCACGTCTTTGAGGGCTCCAAGGCCATCGTAGAAGTTGGCGGCAGGCGTTTCCTTGATCGCTATGTTATCCAATGCCTCTACGGTCAGGGCGGACTGCCGTTGCTTTTCCCCAATGCGGCGGCCTTTTACTTCCACCACTTCCGTCGTGATGGCATTGTCGCCCAAGCGAAAGATCAGATCGTCGCCAAGATCGTTGATCTGCCGTTCGATGGTTTCATAACCGGTGTAGGATACTTGTAAAATCAAAGGCAAACCATCTACCCGCAGGCTGAAGGTGCCGTCTATTTCCGTCACCGTTCCGCGCGTGGTGCCCTTTACCAAGATACTGGCACCTATAAGAGGGTCTTTGCTGCTAGCATCATAGACTTCGCCATTGAGTGTAGCTTGGCCAAAGGCTGAGCCCGCCAGACCAAGCAGTAGAAAAAATAATAGTGAAATTGGTAGCTTTATACGCATAAACTTCTTACAAATTATGTATCTTTCTAGCCAATAGCCACCTTTTTTGGAAAGCAGCAGGTGTAGCCAGGAAGAAGTGTTAGTACATGATCTGTGACGGTGTAATCAATATTCAATACTCCATCAGGAGCCTAAAATTCAGAACTTAGTATTTAAAAATAGACTGTAAGGCAAAACAAAGTGTGTATATCGGGTGAAATCCGATGCAAGATAAGTGTTTTCTATTGGTATAATCAAACATCTGGCAAAAATTGTTACTCCGCGACCTACTCGCCGTAGTGGTCATTCATCGCTTTGGCATCAAATAAATTGGAAGACACAAACCAAGCGCAGCGTATTTTTGGCTGTTTTCATCATGGGGCTGCTTTCTGTAAACTTAGCTCCTGCGTGAGCCAGATAAAGATATTGGCTCACGCAGGAGCCAGGTTGTATCTTTTAGAGCCAGGTATCCAAGAGCAAGCACCCCCCTAAGCCAATGAGGCTAATGAGGGTTTCCATCACCGTCCAGCTTTTAAGGGTTTCCACCACACTGAGCCCAAAATAGGATTTGAAAAGCCAGAAGCCCGTATCGTTAACGTGGCTGCAAGTTAGGCTACCAGCGCCGGTGGCGAGTACCAATAGTTCCGGACTAACACTGTTGCTGCCTAGTAGTGGTAAGGCGATGCCTGCTGCGGTGATGGCTGCCACGGTGGCCGAACCAAGCGTGATACGCAAGGCCGCAGCAATCACCCAAGCAATCAGCAGCGGAGGCGCCTGGAGGCCTTGGAGTTGTTCTACAATGTATTCGCTGGTGCCGCTATCTACCAATACCTGCTTGAAGGCGCCGCCAGCCGCAATAATGAGCAGAACTGCGGCCATCGGCGAGAGGTAGCGGCCCACGCTACGCATCAGTTCAGCCACTGTTTTTTGGCTGGCCTTAGCAAGACTCAGGGTGGCAAAAATAAGACCCAGTAGCAAGGCCGCCGTTTCGTTTCCCAGTAAGTTGAGGAGGGACTCCAGCAAACCGAGGTAAGGGCCAGGCGGCAGCCCAAAGGCTTCCGCCCCCCCAAGCTCCCGCAGCAAGGCAACTGTCCCGATCAGCGCAACAGGTAGTAAAGCAGCCACTACACTGAGCCCAAAAGAGGGCAGGCGCCTAGGCAACTGTATGGGCTGAAAGGCACTTTCCTGTGCCGTGAGCGGCATCCCCCGCAAGAAGAGACTACTAAATAGTGGCCCGGCAATGACTACTGCCGGAATGGCGAGCAGCAAGCCATAGAGCAGCACCTTACCAATATCTGCCCCATACTGAGCGGCAATGAAAACCGGCGCTGGATGCGGTGGTAAAAAGCCATGGGTTACACTAAGCGCCGCCACACCAGCCACCGCCACCATCGCCAGGGGCAGTTGCGCACGCATAGCCACAGCAAAAATAATAGGGGCCAAAAGCACAAAAGCTGCATTGTAAAACAGCGGAATACCAATGAGAAAGGCCACCAAGCCGATCGTCCAAATCGCTCGATTCGGTTGATTACCAGACCCAATCAGGCGGCTGCTTATAACGTGCGCAGCACCCGTGTCGGAAATAATACCCCCCAGCGTAGCTCCTAGGCCTAGCACCAAGGCGATCCCCCCCAGCGTATCGCCCACGCCTTTCTGTATGGTGGTGAAAGTAGCAGGCACAGAGAGCCCCAAAGCCAGGCTAGCCAAGATGCTTACGAGCAAGAGGGCAATAAAAGCATGCCAGCGCAACCCAATAATGAGCCCCAAGAGTAATAAAACAGCCCCGAAAGTTATCAGTATTGGCATCGGTGATGCCGCTTAGGCTTGCTTCATGTGCACATCCATTTGAGGGAACGGAATAGCCACCCCGCCTTTATCGAAGGCCTTCTTGACGTGTTCTTGCATATAGAAAAAGGTTGGCCAGTAGTCGGAACTTTTTACGAAGGGGCGGGTAGCTAGGTTGACGGAGCTATCACCCAGGCTAGCCACCACCACGCCCTGAGCCGGCTCGTCGAGGATATAAGGACACGCTTTGCCTACTTCCAGGATAATGTCGCGCGCCTTGTCTATGCTATCCGTATAGCTGATACCAAAGGTGAGCTCCACGCCAATAATTTCCTGGCCACTGATGTTGGTAATCACGTTGGAGGTGACATTGCCATTGGGGATGATGACGCGCTTGTTATGGAGCGTAGCCAACACCGTATTAAAAATTTGTAGCTCCGCTACTTTTCCGGTTTCCCCACCGCCAATAGTAACGAGATCCCCAACTTTATAGGGACGGAAAATAAGCAGCAAGACCCCACTGGCAAAATGACCTAAAGAACCCTGGAGAGCCAAACCAACAGCAAAAGCTAGCGCAGAAATAATAGCAATAAAACTGGTCACTTGCATACCTAGCTGGCTGGCAGCCGCTAATAATACTAGAATTTTTAGCCCAACTGAAATGAGCGATTTTAGAAAAGGCGCCACCGTGGCATCCACCGTACCGTTTTTGCCGATGCGGCTGAGGACGGCACTGCTGATTTTATTCGCTAGCCATAAGCCAACGATAAAGATGAGCAGGGCTGCGGCAATTTTAGGTAGATAAATCCAAATTTGGTCTTGCACGCCTGTGGGGAGGAAGGATAAGTCCATGATTCATTGATTTATTTGTATTTAAATATAAGCCCGACGAAAGTAATTATTCCTACTTCCTAAACGCTAACATACAACAAATGTAGTTATTTTACCCTCCTATGCGGAAAAAAGCAGATTATACGGACTATCAGCAAGCCTTAAGCACCCTCCAACACTTTTGTGCTTACCAAGATCGCTGTCATCAAGATGCGCGCGAACGCCTAGCCGATTTGGGCGTCTATGGCGAGCGTGCCGAGCAAATTATTGCCGACCTGATTGCCGAAAAATTCTTAGACGAGGAGCGCTTTGCTCGCGCTTTCGCCAGAGGTAAATTCAGGATAAAAAAATGGGGTCGCCTGCGCATTACCCAGGAGCTGAAACAGCGAAAAATATCGGACTACTGCATTCGAAAGGCCCTCACAGAAATAGACGAAGCCGATTATACCCAAGTCCTAGCCAGCGAACTGGAGCGGCGCAACCAAGCCGAACGAAAGGCACATCACCCCTATTTGCGCCGCCGAAAATTGGCGAATTATATGGTCAAACGCGGTTTTGAACCCGCCTTGATTTGGTTTATGTTGGACGAACTGGAGATTGGAAAGGAATAAGCCCTTACCTTTGCTTCCCTTATGGCCACACATCTACCTTTCTTATACGTCAAGTCCAGCAAGCGCGGCGGGCGGGGCGTTTTTACGGCTCAACCCATTCCGCAGGACACCACCATCGAGCTAGCGCCGGTTATCTTGCTGGATGCCGCCGACACGGCTCTCATTCACGATAGCCGGCTACATGATTACTACTTTCTGTGGGGCGAGGAAGGCTCGGCTATCGCCTTAGGCTATGGCAGCCTATATAATCATTCCAGCCAGCCCAACGCCGATTTTGAAATGGAATTTGAGGACGAATTAATCCGGTTTTTTGCCGCCCGAGATATCGAAGCAGGGGAAGAAATTCTGATCTGCTACACCGACGAAAGCGATGAGCGCACGCGTCTTTGGTTTGAGGAAGAGGAGTAAGAACTATTTTTTTATCCGCTTGGGGTTGGCAGCCAAAAAGCCTTCCCAGCCCTTGAAGTTTTTGCCGCCGCCTTGGGTATTGCGGCTGGAATAATAGTGGCACATCGCCACGCCCAGCGCATCGGTCGCGTCTAGTATGTCCTTAGTGATGCTAGGTAAGCTAAACTCTTGTGCCAACATGGCGGCCACTTGTTCTTTGCTAGCATTGCCATTGCCTGCGATGCTTTGCTTGATGCGGCGGGGCGAATACTCCTCCACCAGTAGCCCTTGGGCAATAGCGGCCGCCATACACACGCCCTGCGCCCGGCCAAGCTTGAGCATAGATTGTGGGTTTTTGCCGAAAAAAGGCGCTTCTATGGCCATAATCTTCGGTTGGTGTGTACTGATGACCTGCGAGACCCGCTTGTAGATGGCCGCCAAGCGATCGGGGTGCTCCCCAAGCTTATGGAGGTGCATGGTGCCGATTTCAAGCATCCTTTGGTAGCGCGGATGAATTTCTACTACCGCAAAACCCAAAGCCACCGTCCCCGGGTCAATGCCCAGAATGCGATAAACCGTATCTTCGCTCTTGCTAGCCTTTTCATCCATTGTTGGGGTAGTTAATTTGTCCTTTTCGCGGCCATTTTGGGCTTGCTCATCCTCAATACCCATGCGGGCGTGCCGGCCTATGCAGGTTGGAACACCCAGACGGGCACGGCGGGCATAAATGTACGTCCATACGGATGTTCCATACGCACTCGCGGGCTCTCGCCCATATAGGCACTGTGTGCAGGAGCAAAGTTTTTTGTTCAGGAGCAATGCTAGCGGCCAAAAACACGCGTTCCTCGAGGCATCTTACGCTGCCAAGGACCCGCCCGAGTAGCAAAATTACAAAACAAATGTGAGACAAATAAATAATTTACAATAAAAAACAGAATATCTCCCTCTAGTCCCTGGTATCGCTTGCTGAGCTTGTGTTTGGCTGGCTTGCTCTTGTATTTGTTGGCAAGGCAAGTCTGGCTGCTGCGACAGGAGTTGGATGCAGGGTTATTTTGGGCAAAGCTACAGCAGCCAGCTAATTTATGGCGCTTGTTGTTGGTCTTGCTGATGATGCCGCTGAATTGGTTGTTGGAAACCATCAAATGGCGGCTGTTGCTACGGCCTTTTCACGATTGGTCTTTCTCGCGAGCTTGGCAAGCAGTCTTGGCGGGGGTAAGCGTGAGTGCTGCCACCCCAAACCGAGTGGGGGAAGTGGGAGGCAGGCTTTTGATGGCCAGCAAAGCCGAAATCCCTGGGGTGCTGGCCAGTAGTTTGCTAGGAAGCCTGACGCAGTGGATCGTTTTCTTGCTGCTGGCCCTGCCCGCTTTGCTATGGGTGGGGGCTGATTGGGTAGCCCCATCCTGGCAGTCGGCTCGCTGGATGTTGCTAGGCTTAGGCCCTCTAAGCCTAGGGCTCCTGTGGTGGTTGGGGCAAGCGGGTGTACTACAACTCCTAGGCTACCTGGAGCGGCGGTGGAAGCTGGAAACTCGGCCTTTACAACTAGCCCTACAGCGTGTAGATACCTTGCTTATGGCTAAGGGCAGCGGTTGGGCGGCCGTCCGGTTTTGGGTGTACGTCACACAATTGTATTTACTTTTGTGCGTTTTCGGATTAGGGCTTCCTTACTGGGAAGGGGTAGCTGGGATCGCCGCCATCTACCTGATACAAGCAGGCATACCCCTGCCGCCGGGTGTTAATTTGCTCACCAGGGTGCAGCTGGGTATCCTACTCTGGGGGAATAGCCCGGAAGTAATCACCGCCAGTTTAATCGCTTTCAGCCTATTGTTTGTTATCAATGTGTTACTGCCAGGCTTAGCAGCCTACTTTTTGGTACTAAGAAAAATACTCACCTAATGAGAAAAACTATTCTGAAGAGCATTTTGCTACTTGCACTCTTTCCATTTGCTGCCTGGCTCAATGGCCGCAGCGGGGAAAATCCTTTGTCCCATACGCCCGATTTTGTGGGCAGTCCTTGTTCTTCCGAGAACAGAGCCTTCCAGAGTGGGGAGACCATTGTGTATAAACTTTTCTACAACTGGAATTTTGTGTGGTTATCGGCAGGGGAGGTTACTTTCACGGTCTATGATACCGGCAACGACTACCATGTGGCGGTGAGGGGGCAGACCTACCCTAGCTACGAGTGGTTTTACAAAGTGAGAGACAATTACGAGAGCTACCTCGACAAGGAGACCTTATTGCCTAAATTACACATCAAGGACGTCCATCAAGGCAGCTATACCCGCTATGACCGGACGGTCTTCAACCAAGAAATAGGCAAAGCCGTGAGTATGCGCGGCAAGACGCGTGATGAGCTACAGCGGAAAGAAATTCCACTAGAGAGCTGTATTCACGATCTGATCTCCATTGTATATTATGCCCGCAATCTGGATTATGCTGATATGCGGCCGCAGCAAGAAATCCCTATCCAGGTGTTGATGGATCAGGAAATATACAAGCTGAAAGTAAAATACCTTGGTGCCGAAAATGATGTACGCGTGAAGGGTGTGGGGAAGTTTGATACCCAAAAATTTAGCCCCCAGCTCGTTGCGGGCGATGTTTTCAAAGAAGGGGATGAAATGACCGTCTATGTATCCAACGACCAGAACAAAATTCCTGTGCTCATTGAGTCGCCCGTAAGCGTGGGGAGTGTAAAGGCGGTGCTCAAATCTTACAGTGGTTTGCGTCATCCTTTCACGGCCAAGAAATAAGAGAACCTTCGCCGGATATTGCTCCAAAAAGTAAGCACTTGTGTTGATCGACGTCCAAATATTGTTCCTACATTCATCCCGCCGGAACGCCCGTATGAGCCGGCACGCCCGTATGGGTGTTGGGCGAGAGCCAAACAGATGAATAAAATTATCCTTTTCGTTGTAGCCCTACTCCTTGCCTTTGGCCTAGGCATTCTTTCATATGCCAGCTGGCAAAAAAGCAAAGATCAGCAGCGCAGCGAGCAGCAAGCCAGTGTGCTCCTAGAGCGGGTGCGGGAGGTCTGTAAGCTGGTGACCATAGAGGGCGATCTTTCGGAAATCTACGATGAGACGATGAGCCGCGAGGTGACTCTCTACCTGCCGCTGCCCACCAAGTTTAGTTTTGATAAGCAAGCCACGGTGCAGCTCACCGGGAAGGTGCTGGTAGGCTATGATCTGGAAAAAATAGACCTCGACCTGAATGCCAGCGCGCGCACTCTCACGATCAGCGGCCTACCGGCACCGGAAATACTGGCTATCGAGCACGAGCTACAATACCGAAATATCTCCGAGAGCTGGTTCAATAGTTTTACCCCCGCCGACTACACGGCCTTGCAGAAAAGCGCCAAAGCTTTCTTGCGGGAGAAAGCTTTAGAAAGCGATCTGCTACAGCGTGCCAATGAACAAGGACTGGGTATGTTGAACACCATCCGTTTGTTGGCGGAAACGGCGGGCTATGAGTTGGTAGTACTGACGCAGGAGCAAAGCACAAAGGGATAAGCAAGATTATTTATGAAGCCTGTTTTACTAGGACTCTGCTGTTGTTTGTGGAGTGTTTTATATAGCCAAGAGGCCGCTTATTTTCAGCAACAGGTGGACTATCGCATCACCGCCACGCTGGATGACGAGCGGCACCACTTACATGCCCACCTGGAGCTCACCTACTACAACAACAGCCCCGATACGCTTAGCGAGCTGATCTTTCACCTCTGGCCACGAGCTTACCGCAGTGATGCAACGGCATTGGCAAAGCAATTCCTGCTAGACGGTAATACGGAATTTCATTTTGCCAGCAGCCAAGATCGAGGCGATTTGGATAGCCTTAATTTTCAGGTGGAGGGGGAGACACTCGATTTTTATTTCGATGCCGTTTATGAAGACATGGCTCATGTACGTTTGGCACGGCTCCTGCCTCCTGGCCAAAAAACAAACATTAGCACTCCTTTTCGGGTAAAGATTCCCGCTAGTTTTAGTCGGCTAGGGCATGTGGGAACTTCCTATCAGATGACGCAGTGGTATCCCAAACCTGCCGTGTATGACCGCGAAGGTTGGCACCCGATGCCCTATCTGGATCGGGGGGAATATTACAGTGAGTTCGGCGATTTCCACGTCACGATCACCCTGCCCGACAATTACTGGGTAGCCGCCACGGGCGAATTACAAAGCCAAGCGGAACTACAAAAGCTTCGTGCCCATGCCACCGCCACGCAGCAGGCCCTGACCCAGCAAGCTGAACTAGCAAGAGGCTATGTGGAGGAAGCCTTTCCGCCCTCCAGCAAGCAGTTGAAAACACTGGTTTATACCGCCCGAAACGTTCATGATTTTGCTTGGTTTGCCGATAAGCGCTTCCGTGTTTTGCAGGATACCCTTTCGCTACCTGGCCGAGAGGAGGCCGTGGGGGTATGGTCTTTTTTCACCGCTACGGAGGCTGCTTACTGGCAGAAGAGCTTGGATTATCTCAAAAACGCGACGCGTTTTTACAGTGAAAAAGTAGGCGTTTATCCTTATCCGCAAGTGACGGCTGTGCAGGCGGCTCTTAGCGCTGGCGGCGGTATGGAATACCCCATGATTACGGTGATTGCCCAAAGCGGCTCAGCAAAAGCGCTAGACGAGGTCATTGCCCATGAGGTGGGGCACAACTGGTTCTACGGCGTCCTCGGCAGCAACGAACGCGCCCACGCCTGGATGGATGAGGGCTTTAACTCTTACTACGAGCAGCGCTATATGCAGCAGTATTATCCCCAAGAAAAAAGAGGCTATAAAATTTTTGGGAAGACAGTAGATATAGACCTACTGGCTTATCGTTATCTCACGCGCTTAGGGAAAAACGAAGCCCCCGACACGCCTGCGGAGGCCATCAATCAAGAAAACTACTGGCTCACGGCCTACAGCCTACCCGCTATGGCCTTGCAGCATCTGGCAGATTTATACGGTGCCGAAGCCTTGGACGAGGCCATGCGTGCTTACTACCGTGCTTGGGCATTTCGGCATCCACAGCCAGCCGATTTGCAGGCGGTGATGGAACAAGGTATGGGGCAAGACCTTGCTTGGTTTTTTCAGGGCTTTATGGGAAGCCGGCAGTACTTCGATCCGCAGCTACAACAACAAAAAAAAATAATCAATAAAGGTGGTATTGCGGCACCTAGCCGGATAAAAAGCGGAGAAATCAGGCAAATTGTTGATCAGTATCCGCAGCAGCTCTCCGCAGATGCCCAATTGGAGAGCAGCGTGCTGGATCTCTATCCTTCCCAGCGAGGCCCCCTGTGTTTGGGTTTCTTGATGGGCGATGAGCAACTAGAGAGAACCGCCCTTTTCTATGGGCCCTTCGGAGGGGTCAATGAACATGATGGCAGCCAGTTCGGTGCCTTTTTACACAACCGAACGCTGGCGCCGCAGCCCTTGGAGTGGATGCTTGCTCCGATGTACGGCTTGAAAAGTGGGCGACTGAATGGCTTTGCTGGCTTCCGTTGGCGGCTTCCGTACGAAGGGAAGAAGATAAATACCCTCCGTCCCTATTTTTTTGCCGGCTACGAAAGCTTTGGCCATCGCAGCTTTCAAGACAAGGTGTATGGCTACCGCCGCCTAGCAAGCGGGCTTAGCGGGCAGTGGCAGCAAGCGGGGCGAGGGCTAAGTTCGGAATTGACCCTTCGCCTCATTGGTTTGCAGCTCGACCGCCCGAACTTCGGCCCGGGTGGTGAATTACAAGGTAGCAGTACAGTCAAAAATACTTTTGCACTTCTGAGCTATCAGCGGCAACGCAAACATGCCATCAACCCCAGTCAGCTAGCGGTGAACCTAGAATATGGACGGCCTCGCGGCACCTTCGAGGAGAACTTTATCCAGCTGCAAATCAGCTTGGCGGGAGGCTACCAGTATGAGGATAAGCAGTGGATTCGCTGGCGCCTCTTCGCTGGCTACTTTCTACAAAATGAGCTACGCGACCGAAATTTCACGCCGGCCTATGCCTTCAGCTTGGTGGATCATACTACGGCCGACTACCGCTACGACGGCCTTTTTGCTGGTCGCAACACCAACGAAGCCATCTACGATCAGCAATTGGGGGGTAACCAAGGTGGCCTTAGAGCACCGATTGCCGCCGCTTTCGGCTTTGGGCGGAGTAACGACTATATGGCCACAGTCAATCTAGAAACAAACTTACCTTTTGTCGCGGCTGGCTGGCCTTTGGTAGCCTATCTCGACGCGGGTACTTATGGCCGCAGTCCTATCCGCGCCGGAAGCGAAAGCGGCTTCCAGTGGGTAGGCGGCTTTGGTCTGAGCTTTTTGGAGGGTAAACTGGGGCTTTACGCGCCGCTGCTGGCGAGTCCCGAGCTGAAAAATCTGCTTGATCAGCGCAGAAATTTACTAGAGCGCCTTGTTTTTAAGGCTAATTTTCCGCTGTTGGCCCCTTGGCGGGCAATGGACAGGATAGGAATTTAATAGATTGTGTAGCTTTGTATTCACAACTGATAAACAAAATCGCGACATGACGCTAGCAGAAGCCTTTCAATACGCCTCCGATAATCCGTCTTACATCGTATTCTATTTTGCCATCGTACCCTTTGCCGCCCTGCTAGCAGGCTGGATGGAGCGGGAAGAAGGGCATCTACCACCATGGAATTATCTCTACAGCGCCTTAATCTTTATGGTGTCTATACCGGGGATTCTTGCTATTGGTCTAGGTGTTTACAAATGGCTATTCGAGCGGCGCAGCATTATGGATACCAATGTGCTGCTACAGATTTTGCCCATTGCTAGTATGCTGCTTACTTTTTTTATTGTCAAAAGCCAAGTTAAGATTGATTCCTTGCCGGGCTTCTATCGGCTCAGCGGCTTGGTGATGATGATTTCGGCGGCAATGGCCATCATGTGGTTCATCGATAAAGTACGCATCATCGTTTTTAGTTACATGCCTGTGCAGTATCTACTTATTTTTCTGCTTGTTTTGCTGGTGATCATCCGGATGGGCTGGCGTAAGATGTCTAAATGACGCTGTTCAAAAAGATTTGGGTTACGCCCCAGTCTTTTCCAAGCAGAACTGTGTAGTATAGCCTAGGAATAAAAAAAGCACAAAGCAGTTACCTGCTTTGCGCTTTTTAGTCTGGGGCGAACTTGTATCTATCTAAAGCCCCTATATCTTATCTATCTATCTACACTAAAACTATCTATTTACAAAACGACCTGAAAAATGAAAACTAAAACGACCTGTTCAAAATCAAAATATACAAAATCGAATCTAATGATCAACTATTACGACCTGTTGATGACACAAAGATAGGGGCAGTGATAGGCTAGAAGCAAGGGCTAAAATTCCAGTTTGGTTCCAGTTGGTTTGTGGTTTTTTGGGGTTGTATTATTTATAAATAATTGATTATCAGCTTTTTTTGGAGTTATAAAAAGCTCTAAATTGCATCGTTTTTATTCGGATCTACCTGTTCGTAGAAAAGAGACCATGGTTTTAATTTTTAAAACATTTTGTTCTTTAAGAAAAAATGTGTAAGTTTGCACGATATGATATAGACGTTACCTTCACTTTCTCAAATTGCGATTACAATATGGCAGAAGCAACTTATACCGAAGACAACATTCGTTCCCTAGACTGGAAGGAGCACATTCGCCTTCGGCCAGGTATGTACATTGGCAAATTAGGCGATGGCGCTTCGCCAGAAGACGGGATCTACATCCTGGTAAAAGAGGTGGTTGACAACTGTATTGACGAGTATGTCATGGGCCATGGAAAGCAAATTGACATCGAAATCAAGGACGGTACGGTAAGTGTGCGCGACTATGGCCGAGGCATTCCATTAGGAAAAGTGATTGACTGCGTATCCAAAATAAACACTGGTGGTAAGTACGATAGCCAAGCTTTTAAAAAATCGGTTGGTCTGAATGGGGTAGGTACCAAGGCCGTGAATGCGCTTTCTCAGTATTTCAAGGTGGAGGCCGTCAGAGAAGGAAAAGCCAAAACGGCTGAGTTTCAGTTTGGCGAGCTCACCAAAGACCACAAGATTCGAGCAGCGAAGGAAGAAAATGGCACCTCGGTAGTCTTCACGCCCGATCAGGATATTTTCAAGAAATACAAATTCCGTAGTGATTATATCGAGAACCAGCTGTGGAATTATGCCTACCTCAATGCTGGTTTGAAAATCAACTTCAATGGCAAAACACTGGTATCCAAGAACGGGCTACTAGACTTGCTGGACCGCAAGACCAATGCCGATAACAATCGCTACGATATTATCCACCTTAAGGGCAACGACATCGAGGTGGCCATCACCCATGGCAATGCCTACGGCGAAACGATCTACAGTTTCGTAAACGGGCAAAATACTACGCAGGGAGGCACTCACCTAAACGCCTTCAGAGAAGCTTTTGTAGAAACGGTCAATAAACACTTCAATAAGAGCTACGACCGCAAAGATATTCTTGCCAGCATCATGGCAGCTATCGCGGTTAAAGTAGAGGAACCTATTTTCGAGTCGCAAACAAAAACAAAACTAGGCTCCACGGATATTGGTCCTCAGGGCCCTACCTTGCGTACTTTTGTCAAGAACTTCTTGATGGAGAAGTTAGACAATTATTTGCATATCAACCCCACGATTGCTCAGGAGCTTGAGAAGCGAATTCGGCAATCGGAGCGAGAGCGAAAAGAGATTGCAGGCATCAAAAAATTAGCCAATCAGCGCGCGAAAAAAGCCAATCTTCACAACAAGAAGCTACGCGATTGCCGCAATCACTACAACGATAGCAACCGAAAAATAAGTGACGAACTGCGTCTTGCTACTACGGTCTTTATTACTGAGGGTGATTCGGCCTCCGGTTCGATCACCGTGGCGCGGGATGTACAATCGCAAGCTGTTTTCTCGCTTCGCGGCAAGCCGCTTAACTGCTATGGCCTCACGAAGAAGGTGGTGTATGAAAACGAAGAGTTCAACCTCCTACAACACGCCCTTAATGTGGAAGACAGCGTGGATGATATACGCTATAACCGGGTAGTGATTGCCACCGATGCCGACGTGGATGGTATGCATATTCGCTTGCTTTTGCTGACCTTCTTCTTGCAGTTCTTCCCAGATATGGTTGCCAGAGGCCACCTGTATATCTTGGAAACACCCCTGTTTCGGGTAAGAGACAAGCAAAAAACCTTTTACTGCTACAGCGAAGAGGAGCGGCAAAATGCCGTACAGCAATTGCGTGGCAAAGCGGAGATTACCCGATTCAAAGGCCTGGGCGAGATAAGCCCTGGCGAATTCAAAGATTTCATAAACGAAAACATCCGTCTGGAACCCGTAGTCCTGTCGGAAGGTACGAATATTGAGGACATACTGGCTTATTACATGGGCAAGAACACCCCGAGCCGCCAAGACTTCATCATTGACAATCTCCGGTACGAGAAGGATGAAGACCTAGATAAAAACGGTGTGAGCGATGTGGAAGTACTGGAAGAGGCCGCAGCAGAAGTCTAGGCTAGTCACTTCTTATTTGAAATATTCGTCATAGTTGTTGCCACGGGAAGAAGAGCGGCGGGAAGGCGGCGGCGGCAACTCGTCAGGCAAATCTAAGTCCATAATTTCGCTATCGATTTCCTCGTAGTCAATGAGTTCGCCGTGTTGTTCGTTGTAGGCTTGCTCTTGTACTTTTTTAACCTTGCGGTTGAAGAGCGCCATCCCCAGCAAGTACAGCGCCACCAAAGGAAACAAACCCACCGATAACAAGCCTGCCCCAAGACCGTATAGCCAGTTGCGCTTGAAAAGTGCAAAAATACTATTCACGTAGCGTGTGAAGACCGTATAGTCGATCACCAAGGCAGCGATGAAGACCACTGGCGCAGCTTTCCAAATGAGCCAAAAGATCATACTCGTGATCTTGAATAGCAGGAAGAAAAATACAATCGCCACTAAGATACCAACGATACCACTGAAGGGCGAAGAAGATGGAGGACGGTTTTGATACATAATACTACCTAAACCCCGCAGACCCTCGCAAAGTTGATTTTTATCGATCAACAGCAGACTTTATTCGGCCAGTTGCGACTATCTACCTACTCCCATTGCTTGGTCATGTAGGGGTAGCGAATGCGGTACTGCTCGCGCACCATCTCTAGCAGTATTGTACGAAGTTGGGTGATGTTTTCCTTGGTATGCGCCGAGACGAACAAACCCTTTTGCCCAAACTGTGCTTGTAGGCTTCCCAACAGACCAATTTCTACTTCTTCCTTGCCTTCTTCTTCTAAGTACATATCAAAATTGCGCTCGCGGAATAGATCGATTTTATTGAAGACCAATAGTGTTGGCTTATCTTCTGCTTCCAGCTCTTTAAGTAGTGTTTGTACGGTTTTTATGTGGTCTTCGTGCTGGGGGTGGGCGATATCCACTACATGCAGAATGAGGTCACTTTCCCGGACTTCATCGAGGGTAGATCGAAAGCTCTCCACAAGGTGGGTAGGCAGCTTGCGAATGAAGCCTACCGTATCGCTCATCAGGAAGGGCGTACCCTCGAAGGCTACTTTGCGCACCGTTGTGTCTAGTGTGGCGAAGAGCTTATTTTCAGCAAATACGTCACTCTTGGTGAGCAGATTCATCAAGGTACTTTTACCCACATTGGTGTAGCCAACTAAGGCCACGCGAATCATCTCGCCCCTGGTTTTGCGTTGGGTAGTAGATTGCTGATCTATTTTCTCCAGTTCTTTTTTGAGCTTGCTGATCTTATCGCGCACGATCCGGCGGTCGGTTTCAATTTCCGTTTCCCCGGGGCCGCGCATACCAATGCCGCCTCGCTGCCGTTCCAAGTGCGTCCAGAGCCCTCGTAGCCGCGGAAGCATATATTGCATTTGAGCCATTTCTACTTGCTTTTTGGCTTGGGCTGTTTGTGCTCGGCTAGCAAAAATATCCAATATAAGCGTAGAACGATCGATGATCTTGATCTTAAATTTTTCTTCTAAAATACTGGTCTGCTTCCCGCTGAGGTCGTCGTCGAAAATCACCAAGCTAATATCCTCGTGCTTTTCGATGTAGGCTGCAATTTCTTCCATTTTACCCTTGCCCACAAAGAAGCGATTATCTGGATGGGGCAATTTTTGCACAAACCGCCTACGAACCGCCGCCCCAGCAGTGAGTGCTAAAAATTCCAGCTCGTCGAGGTATTCGCCCACCTGCTCATCCGTCTGCCCGGGTAGTATCACACCTACTACCACGGCCTGTTCTACTTCCTTTTTTAAGCCACTTTCCTTTTGGCCAACGGTCCATTCTTGTGCCATATACTCGAGTAACTGCTCGTCATTTAAGGCCTAAGGTTAAAAAATATAGACACACAAACCCTCTTCGGGCAACAAGCAGCAAATATATAAACCATACAGTAGGAGGATAAGTTGCTTGCCCGGTGGGGGCTAGTGGGTGTTGTGACCATTCGGCAGGAGCAAAGCCCACACAAAGGAGCCATGTTGAAGCCCCGCTTATCCGTAAGCGCAGCCATTCTGAGCCGAGCCGATCAACCCTAAAAATGGATGGTTCTCAGCACATAATCCAGCTCTTCCATCATATCCCGTTTTTTATGTCCGGGGGCAAAGACAAAACCATCCAAGAAAAGAAGTTCTTTTTGGCTGGGATGGTGTAGAAGGTAGCTAACGAAGGGCCCAGCCATGTAGGCGTTTTCCATTTCCCAAATACCCTTGCCTTGGATAGCATAGTAGCCGTTGACTTCGGTCGTTTCGGTAAACAGCGGCAGATCTGTGTCATTGATGCGCATGAATGTGCCGGGCGTAGAGGAGCTGATGTACTCCTTGCCCAAGCGATCTCGCAGCGCTATGAGTCCTTCTCTGCTAAGTTGGTTCTCGTTTTCGTAGGGGACTTTGGTGAGTAAGATATTGAGGCTGCCTTCTGATACCATTTTGCGCAGCCATACAATACTGCTATCTGGAATGGGAGCCATTACATAACTCTTGGGGATACGAATTTGCGCACCAGTGCGGACTTCGATTTGAGACTGTATCTCGCGGTTTTCGCCATCAAAATAGGCGGTGGCGTTCACGCGGTCGGCTTCGCGCGTTTTTAGCCGGCGAATCACAGCGGGGTAGGCTGCCTGTAGGCCCTCGCGCAGTTCTTTTTCGTTCTTGCCTAGTAGATACACGAGCTGCTGCCCTTTTGCCCACTTGTTGTTCCCAATAGCGGTGCCGAAGCCCTCCCGCTTTACTTGCAATATTTTTTCCTCGCTCATATCCTGCAAAACCATGCGGGTGGTGGGGGAGCTTTCGTCGTTCAGATCCGCCAGCACCAAATAGCTGCGCAGCTGCTGCCAGGAGGGCTCGGAGACCAGCCGGAAAGGCTCAATTTGCCGCAGATCGAAAAGGGGCTCCGGCTGCGGCAGGATGATATAGGGCGCACCAAAATAAGCAGCAATAGAATCCGAGAATCCCCGGCTCCAGAGTACCGAGTCTGCTACTACCGTAAGGCTATTAATCTTGCCAAAAGCGGTGGGCGTGGCTTGTAGATTGCGTTTCAGGTCGCTGCTGCAACTAGCGAAGAGCAATATTAGCAGTAAGAACAAAAACGAGCGAAAAAGCAAATCGGATATTTTCATAAATATGGTAGCTTGTGTCAACTAGTGCAGGGCCGCTAAGCTGATGCTTGGTAGCGTAGCTGCACAGCAAAACCTAATTGCCTTGGGTATATACTCAGAACGAAGTGGTTCGGGCCAAGCCCAAGCCGCCAACTATCGGGAATACCAGGCTTCAATAGCCATTGATATTCCACCACACGAAGTAGCTGCGAAGCAAAAACACTTTGATTCGGGTATAATAACAGATGACTTTTTACAGGGTTGTGGTGGGTCTCATTAGATTTAGCATTTCCTTTTGTTTGAGACACGCCCAACTGATTAGAAGGCAGAGGACGCAGACCTGTGTCATTTGCCTTCCATTCAATATGAACAAAGATTGGGGTGCTAAGTAGCTGTAGATACGCACTAAAAGCGGCAGAGAACATTATAAAATAGAAGCGAGAGTAGCTATATTTTTACACTCACCCCATTGCTATGGGGTAGCTTTACTGCCTGCAACCCCCTTATCTTTGCAATGGAAAGAAAAACATGACTTTTCTTTCAACTTTCCAAAAAAGCGTGTCGAGTATAGGGGATTGTTGGTTTCCTCTAGCTCACTTTCCGGAAAGCAGTATAGTTTTGGTTTGAATTTTTGGCACTGCTTTCAGTGCCGCTAAACTCCAGTTTTTTGCAGTCAGCATCGCTGGCTGCTCTCTCAAGTTCAGAAAGAAAGGGCTGCCCGTCGGCAGCCCTTTTTCTTTTTGCCGTATTGGGCTCGTATCCAACGGAAGGCCAGTTACACAGTTAGTGGCAGATTCATGCTATTGCGAAGGCTTTCGGCTTTCGATTCAAGGTTCGATCTTCAATTAAATGTTCCTGGCTTTTTATAGTAATCTTTGCTCCTGCACTTTGTGCCTGTATTGAAGCCACATGGGTTTTAGGGGCGTGTGGTGGCAAGAAGCATCTAAAGTTATCGGCGGTGTAACCAATTATTACTATTTTGCGCCATTTATGCTACAAGACGCTTTTCTTCGTAACCACACTTACCTTCGTTTGGCTGTAACGGATCGTTGCAATCTCCGTTGCCAGTATTGTATGCCAGCGGAGGGTATTGATTTTTTAGATAGGAAGCAGCTCCTCAGTTATGAGGAGATGCTGCGGTTAACGGGGCTTTTTCGGGCAAATGGGCTAGAGAAGGTGCGTATCACTGGCGGCGAGCCCTTGGTGAGGCGGGATATAAAAATACTATTGGATGGTTTAGTTAACCAAGGCCTAAAGGTGCACCTAACGACCAATGGTGTGCTACTGGAATCCATACTAGATTATTTAAAGGCACTACCCTTGTCCGGACTTAATATTAGCTTGGATAGCCTTCGGACCGACCGGTTTTTTCAGATTACACGGCGAGATGAATTTGAAATTGTTTGGCGAAATCTACAAGCAGCGTTGGCCATCGGCTTGCCCACCAAGATCAATATGGTGGTGATGGCGGGGATGAACGATGATGAGCTTTTCGATTTTGCAGCTCTGTGCCAGGCTCATCCGCTCAGCGTGCGCTTTATAGAGGCGATGCCCTTCAATGCGGGGGATGGCAACCGAGCGCACTACCTCTCGGCGAATAAGATACTGGCGCGCTTGCTAGAGCGATTTCCAGATTTATATCGGGCTGATAAGGATCCTCACGCTGCCGGCTGGCGCTATGCTCATCCGGGGTGGGCGGGGCATGTGGGTATTATCCCTGCTTATAGCCGTAGTCTCTGCGGGCAGTGCAACCGGCTACGCCTCACGCCAAGAGGCACTTTGCTGCACTGCCTATATACCCAGGAAGGCCTAGAACTGCTGCCGCTACTGCGGGCTGGGCTGGAAGATGAGGAATTAGAGGTTCTCGTGCGGCAGTACCTGCAAACCAAAGCCGTTGACGGCCACGAGGCAGAGCGGCGCAACAACAACAGCCTTTTTGCTAGCATGACAAGCATCGGCGGCTGAGGAAGAGATATCCGCTAGGTCAGGCCAGTAAAGAAAGCGTCCTGAATGTGCTCTAGCCGATAGGTTTCGTTGGGGAGGAGGAAGACGGAAATAATATCAAAGCGGATTTCCCAGTCGTGGCCGATGGACTGCATATAGTCGGCTGCTGTGGCGCTAATGAGAGTTTGTTGTTTTTCGGAAACGAAGGCGGAGGGTTCGCCAAAGAGATCGTTGGTGCGGGTTTTTACTTCTAAAAAGACGAGGATATCACCTTGCTTAGCGATGATATCAATTTCGGCACGGCGTTTTTTCCAGTTTCTTTCCAGTAGCACGTAGCCTTCGGCTTCGAGGTAGCGGCAGGCGTAATCTTCGCCGAGCTGCCCAGTTTTTTGTGCTTCTGTTTTCATGCAAAAACCCCACTGCTGAGATAGCGATCTCCTCGGTCGCAGATGATACAAACCAATAAGCCTTCTTCTAGTTCGCTGGCCAGCTGCAGGGCTGCGGCTGTGGAACCGCCGCTACTGACGCCTGCAAAAACGGCTGCTTCGGCTGCTAGGCGACGCATGGTTTTCTTGGCTAGATCCTCGCTTACATCGATGGTGCGATCTACAGCCTTTGGGTCGAATATTTTGGGTAAGAAAGCGGGGCTCCATCGGCGAATACCGGGGATATTGCTACCGTCGGTGGGTTGAACGCCTACGATTTGGATATTTTTATTCTGCTCTTTGAGGTAGCGGCTGGTGCCAGTTATTGTGCCGGTGGTGCCCATACTGCTGATGAAGTGCGTCACTTGGCCTTGGGTATCTTGCCATATTTCGGGACCTGTGCTGCGGTAGTGAGCCTTCCAATTATCGGAGTTGCTAAATTGGTTGAGCTGGTAATAGTCGCCGCTACTAGCCATTTCTTCGGCTAGTTCGCGGCAGTATTCTATGGTTTTGGCGGCTGGTGTGAGGATAACTTCGGCCCCGTAGGCGCGCATGGTTTGCACCCGCTCGGCGGTGCTGTTATCGGGCATGATGAGGGTGGCGGGAATTTTTAGGTTGGCCGCAATCATGGCCAGCGCAATGCCCGTGTTGCCGCTGGTCGCTTCCACGATGCGCATACCGCTTTGCAGTTCGCTGCGGTCTATTGCACCCTGTATCATGCTGAGAGCCGCACGGTCTTTGATGCTGCCACCAGGGTTTTGGCCCTCTAGCTTGCCTAGCAGACGCAGGCCAGGCTTTGGCTGTGGCAGTAGCTCACTTAAATCCACCAAGGGGGTGTGGCCGATGAGGTCGCTGAGGTTTTGAAAGGAATATTGGTGGCTATTCATTTTGTATCCTAGTATTTTTTTGCAAAGGCCGTACTTTGAAGACAAGTGAACCTCAGGCAAAGATAAGGAAAAGTAGCCGCTTTTTTTACAAATCGTCGGTTAAGACTTTGTAAGTGGGATCTTCCATAACGTTTACATCGATGATGCTCTCGGCATTTTTTAGTAGCCGTTTACAGTCTTTGCTGAGGTGTTTGAGGTGTACTTTTTTACCTACTTTATGGTAGCGCTCGGTGATTTTATTGAGGGCTTCGATGGCCGACATATCCACCACGCGGCTTTCGGCAAAGTCTATGATGATCTCATCCGGATCGTTGAGAACGTCGAATTTTTCGTTGAAGACCGTTGTGGAGCCGAAGAACAGCGGCCCGTAGATTTCGTAGTGTTTAGTACCGTTTTCATCGATGCGCTTGCGAGCGCGGATCCGCTTGGCGTTGTCCCAAGCAAAAACTAAGGCCGCAATGACGACACCGATGATAACGGCCAGCGCTAAATTGTGGAGTAGCACCGTAACTAGCGTAACCATGACCATCACGAAGATATCCGATTTGGGCATTTTGGTGAAGGTTTTCATGCTAGCCCACTCAAAAGTGCCGATCGCTACCATAATCATCAAGCCTGTGAGCGCAGCCATGGGTACTTGCTCGATAAGGCTGGCGCCGAACATCACGAAGAGCAGCAGACTAATGGAAGCAACAATACCTGCTAGCCGAGCCCTAGATCCAGCAGAGATATTGATCAAGCTTTGTCCGAGCATCGCACAGCCACCCATGCCCGAGAATACACCCGAGAGGATATTGGCAATGCCTTGAGCCACGGCTTCTTTATTTCCTCGGCCACGCGTTTCGGTGATTTCGTCAATGATGTTGAGCGTCAGCAAGCTTTCTATGAGACCCACCCCCGCAACAATAGCCGCATAGGGGAAAATCAGCACCAAGGTAGCCCACTCCAAAGGAACTGCCGGCAGGTGAAAAGGGGGGAAGCCACCCTGAATGGAGGCAATATCCCCGACCGTCTTCGTATCTATGTTCAGGAAGGAAACCAGACCAAAAATAGTCAGGATCGCCGCCAGAGAAGCTGGTACTGCTTTTGTGAGTTTGGGAAGCCCCCAAATGATGAGCATGGTAAGTACAACCAGCCCTAGCAGGATATACAAAGCATTACCCGCGAGCCAATGCCCACTAGCATCCTTGAACTGATCTAGCTGAGAAAGGAAAATAATAATCGCAAGGCCATTTACAAAGCCAAAAATAACGGGATGAGGCACGAGGCGAATCAGTTTACCCAAACGCAAAGTGCCAGCCAGCACCTGTATGAAGCCAGCCAAAACTACGGTAGCAAATACATATTCTACACCGTGTGATTGAGCGAGGGAGACAATGACAACTGCAACAGCTCCGGTGGCACCAGAGATCATACCCGGCCGACCGCCCAGAACGGCCGTTACTAAGCCCATCACAAAGGCTGCATATAACCCAGTTAAGGGCGATAAACCTGCAATTAAGGCAAAGGCTACCGCTTCTGGCACCAAGGCCAGCGCTACCGTAATACCAGATAAGATTTCCGTTCGGTAGTTTACTTTCTGAGAGAGGTCGAATAAATTGAAAAACTTTTGCACGCTGCTTGTTTTTTGGTTGCTTAATAAAGAATAGGGGGCTAAGTATCCAACCTAGTTGGATTTGTTTCAAGTAAGCCCACTGGCTGCCCGATACCGCAGCATGGCTGCAGCGGAAATAAACCAATATAGTGCACGATTTTCCGCTAAACACGGATGGCGACGGGAGTCAGAAAAGCACAAAACCCGTTCAAGCGAGCACAAAGGTAAGTCCTGTAAGCCAAATAAAAATAAAGTAGCTTGCAGTCTCTTGCCTACTTGAGGTAATAAACTTCAATCGGCAGTGCTTGAAACAGAATATTGTTCCGAGAATAAATATTAGGTAGTTTTTTAGCCAAGTGATGCCTGTTAGGCAGTACTAAAATATGGATTACAAAAGCCCTTAAAAAATTAGTTCAGCCGCCAGAAATAGGGAGAAAAAAGAATAAGGATGGTGAAAAGTTCCAGACGCCCCAGCAGCATCACAAAACTGAGAAAGATTTTTACGGGCGCCGAGAGCCAGGCAAAATTGTCCATAGGCCCTACCTGGCCGATGGCCGGGCCAACATTGCCCAAGGAAGTAGCCATAGCACCCAGCGCAGTGGTAAAGTCAAGCCCCATGATACTTAAAATAACGGTTCCTGTTACGTAAATAGCCAGATACAACAACAAGAAGGTGTAAACATGGGTAATGATTCGGCCCTTCACAATCTGACCATTGAGGCGCAGTGGCACGATGGCCTGTGGATGCAGCAGGCGCTTAAATTCCAGGCGGCTATTTCTGAAGAAGACCAAGTGCCGAATGACCTTAATTCCGCCAGAAGTAGAACCTGCACAAGCACCCGTAAAAAGCAGCATGAAGAAAATAAAGGTTACTGAGGGGGTATAGGCAGTATAATCATCCGTAACATAGCCTGTGGTAGTAACGAGTGAGACAACACTGAACAGACTATTCCGCATGGCTTCTTCCCAGCTACTGTTGCTAGCAGCATGCATGGCAATGCCGAGCAGCAAGCTCACTGTCAAGAGTCCGAAGAGATAGGTTTTGAATTCATCGTTTTTTTTCACTTCAGCAAATCGGCGCTTATAAACGAGGTATAGCACCGTGAAGTTGGTGCCAGCCATCAGCATGAAAGGTATAGCGGTGTATTGAATAAGAGGGCTAAAAACAGCCATGCTAGCATTGTAGGTACTAAAACCACCCGTAGCCACTGTGGTGAAGGTGTGGTTAATGGCATCGTACCAGCTCATTCCTTCTAGGTAATAGATAATACCTAATATGAAGGTAAGCCCCACATAAATACCCCACAGCCGCTTGGCGGTTTCGCTGATGCGCGGATGAAGTTTATCGGAGGTGGGGCCTGGGGCCTCCGCTGCAAACAGCTCTATTCCACCGATCCCTAGCAGTGGAAAAATAGCCACCGTCAGCACCACAATACCCATTCCCCCCAACCATTGCGTAAGGCTACGCCAGTAAAGGATGCCTTTGGGTTGTATTTCAATATCTTCTATTACGGTGGCGCCAGTGGTACTCAGGCCAGAGACAGCCTCAAACAAAGCATTTGAAAAATTTGGGAGAACGCCACTGAGCAAGTAAGGCAGCGTGGAGAACAGCACCACACTGGCCCATCCCAACGCTACAATCAGGTAGCCTTCCCTTTTGTGGATATTTTTCTGCTTTTTTTCCCTGAAAAGATAGAGGATGCCCCCTGTAATCACACAAATTAAGCCCGAAAGACCCATCGCCATACCATCCCCACTCTCGAAAAACCAGCTGATGGGCAAGGCTGTCCACATCATAAAGCCCACCAAGATGATGAGAACACTAACAACAGCAATGACTTCACGGAAATTGATCATGCCTAGCGGAATAGTTCTTCGAGGCGGCTAATGGCTTCGGGCAAAGCGAAAATAATCACGCGATCGTCCAACTGCAGCTGGAAGTTGCCATCGGGAATGAAGGTCGCTTCTCCCCTGATGACACCTCCTACCAAGGCTGTTTGGGGGAAGTGTAGATCCCGCAAGGGCTTTCGGGTGAGTTTGTTGTTTCTGGTAATGGCGTATTCGATCACTTCGGCATTCACCCCTTGTAGGCTGGTGATGGCTTCCACTTGTCCTTTGCGGACGAAGCGGAAGATATTGTTGGCCGCGATGAGCTTTTTGTTGATGAGCGTATCTACCCCGATGTTTTGGCTGATGTGAACATATTCTTTGTTCTCCACCTGGGCGATGGTTTTGAAGACCCCGTGGTTCTTGGCGGTGAGGCAAGCGATGATGTTGGTCTCGCTGTTCTTCGTGAGGGCGATGAAGGCATCCATCTGGGAAAGACCTTCTTCCTCCAAGAGATCGAAGTTGGTGTAATCGCCATTAATAACCAGTACATTGTGCAATTTCTCGTTCAGCTCCTTGCAGAGTACGCTGCTGCGCTCCACGATGGTGAGCTGAAAGTCGTCCTGTAGCAAGCGAGCGGTGCTAATGGCTAAATCGTTGCCACCTAAGATCATGATGCGCTTGATCTGCTTGTTTTGCTTTCCCACCAGCCGTTCTAGTTCGTTGGAATGCTCGGGTTGGGTGATGAAGTAGATATGATCGTTGCTTCTCAGTACGGTGTTGCCGCGGGGAATGATGGTTTCGTGCCCTCTTAGCACGGCAATAGGGCGAATATCCACGCTTGCTCCGGAGCGGGAGATATCGGCCAAGGGCGTATTGACTAGGTCGGAGGTAGCATCTAAAGTGATGCCCACCAGCGATAGCTTGCCGTTCTCAAACTCGAATACATCCGTGAAAGAACATTGGCAAATGAGGCGCTTGATCTCTTTGGCCGCTAGCATTCTAGGGCTAATAAGGTGGTCGAGCCCCAAAGAAAGGATGGTCTGCATGTGGGCAGGCTCTAGGTATTCCTCGTTGGAAATACGGGCAATTACCTTTTTAGCCCCCATTTTTTTGGCAAGGATGGCTGTTACGAGATTGGTTTTTTCGGAGGTCGTAACGGCCAGTACTAAGTTGGCTTGCTCTACCCGAGCCCTACTTAGGACGTCGATGCTGGTGGCGTCTCCCACCAAAGTGAGCACATCCAAATGGCTGCCAGCGTAGTCCAGCACTTGTTGGTCAATATCAATCAAGACAATATCTTGATTTTCAAAAGCTAGGAGCTCCGCGAGGTGAAAGCCTACATCGCCGGCACCAGCAATTATGATTCTCATGCGTTTTGCATTTGGTGGCGCAAAGATACGGTATTAAAGGGATATGATTTCAGCCACCCTATAGTTTCCTCGGGCGCAAACCAAATTGCCGGCGCATATTCGTCCTCGGCTTTGTCTATGCTCATCCGAGGTCTGGATATTCGATAATTTGGTTTGTGCCCGTTTCCTCCGAACCTGGCTTCTAAGTTGAAGCACTGCTCCCGCGGGAGCCATGTTTTTCTTAAAGGAGCCGTGTTTTGATATCCACATCTAGCCTTCTTCCGCTGCTTTTTCGCCTCCAAGTGCCCGCAAACGCAGCGGACTATAATAGAGCCCACAGCCCAGTACCATCCCGATGACAAAGCCGTAAGGGGAGAAAGCCGCTACCAGCCCCACTAGCATAGCAATGAGCATTTTCCTTCGGCTGCCGGCCATGTCGCGCACCAACAAACAGAGTGCCAAGCCTTCGAAAAGCAAAATAACCCCCAGAATGGGCAAGGGAAAAAGTAAGACCAACTGCTCGAAACCATTGGCAAAGAATAAGCCCAAGACAAGGAATAAACCGCCATACAAAATCACCGAGCCGCCGCTGCGCCCTCCAAAAGTATAGTGCCCGGCCATTCCCCCCGAGCCATGGCAGGAGGGAATGCCTCCAAAGAAAGGAATGAATAAATTCATCAAAGCATAGGTGGTTCCGATTTGGCGGATGCTAAGGGGAGGCCGCTCCGGAAAAAGATCGGCACTGAGCTGCTGCGTGGCAATGATGGAATTACCCAAAGAGAGGGGTAATTGCGGCAAGGCCAGCAATAAAAAACCCGCCCAAATATCCGCCCCCAATGGCACTTCCCACTGCGGCAAATTCCATCCAAAAGCCTGGTAAAAAACGCCCAAATCCAACTGAAAAACCAAGGCAAAAGCTACCCCTAAACCGATAGCTGCCAGCGAAGCAGGTAGTTTTTTGCTATCTAGCAACAATAAAACAAGCACAAAAGCCAGCCCTGCCAGCCAGTAGCCCTCATTGCCCATGGCTGGGATATACTCCCGGAAGGCCAAGCCTGAAAGTTTGAGTCCTAGCCCCAGCTGCACCCCCCGAACCACCACCTTGGGGACCCAAGCAGCCAGCTTACTCAAGTAGCCGCTCTGGCTGAGGACCAGCATCACCAAGCCAATGGCCAAGCCCGCCCCCATTAAAATACCCGCACTGATTTTCTGGGCTATCACCAAGGCGGCCATGGCTTTGAGCGGTTGCACAGGCATCGGCATGCGGTAGTACAAGCCACTCAGGATCTGCATAAGGCCAAAAACAATTAGGACACTGGGCGTGTGCAACTGGGCAGCCACCATCATCGCCATCAGCAGCGGTAGGTCCGTGCCGATATCACCAAAGGCGCCTGCCAACTCTTGCCTGTTGAATTGTATGCCGGGTAATCGCATAAAGGGAGTTGAAAACAATTGAAAACAGCCGCAAGCTAGCAAAAATATGGTAGTTCCACTGTCGCGTTTCGACTTTTTCGCGCCGAGTACGTTTCTACAACTACTCTTCACTTCTATATCTCCCAACGAAAGATGCGCACAACGCAAAGGATATTTCAACTCAACGAACTACCGCAACTGGTTAGGGAAATCCGCCAGGCACATCCCCCTGCGCGTATTTTTGCCCTTTCTGGCGAGCTTGGGGCTGGGAAAACGACTTTTGTTAGTGAATTCTGCCAGCAGTTGGGCGTGCAGGATGCCGTTAGCAGCCCCACTTTTGGTATTGTAAATGAATACCAACTAGAAGAGGAGCCGGTTTTTCATATAGATTGCTACCGCCTGCGGAACATAGAAGAAGCCTTGGATATCGGTATAGAAGACTACCTAGCGCAAGCAGCTTATTGTTTTATAGAGTGGCCAGACGTGATTGCCGAACTATTACCTGCAGATGTTGTATCTTTACACTTTCATCATCATACAGCAGCAGACGGAACCCCTTGCCGGCTTATGAGCCTGATGACGCCAAGCTATGAGTGATAAGGATAAGAAAATTTTGCTACCGGAGGAACTAAAATCCGGCTATGGGCAAACCCAAACGGAGACCCTCCAGCGGCCACCCCAGTCCAACCGCCTTTGTATAGGCATTCCCCGAGAGATAACGCTACAAGAAAAGCGAATCGCGCTGGTGCCTAGCAGCGTTTCTACGCTCTGCGGCCGAGGCCACGAAGTAATCATAGAAACAGAAGCGGGCCTGCACAGCAACTTCCGCGACCACGATTTTTCTGAAGCTGGTGCAGAGATCGCTTTCTCAGCCAAGGAGGTGTACCAAAAGTCGAATATCATCATCAAAGTTGCCCCACCTACCCTGGATGAAATTGATATGATGGGCGAGGGGAGTATTTTGATTTCGCCACTGCAGTTGCCCACGATTTCTGCTGAATACCTTTACCGCCTCAAGCATAAGCGCATTATTGCGCTGGCAATGGAGTATATACAAGACGAGGAAGGAGCTTTCCCCATTGTGCGTATTATGAGTGAAATGGCAGGTATTGCTGCTATACAAACGGCTGCGGAGTTGCTGAGTACCAGCGCTGGCGGCCCAGGCATTTTATTGGGCGGCATCTCTGGCGTGCCAAGCGCTACGGTCGTTATACTGGGCGGTGGAGTGGTAGCAGAATACGCCACCCGTGCTGCGCTGGGAATGGGTGCGGAAGTACGCGTTTTTGACGACAACATCCACAAATTGATGCGGCTGCAAACGGCGGTAGGGCGCCAGCTCTATACTTCCGCAATCAATCCGGTGTATCTACGTCGGGAGTTGCTGAATGCGGAGGTCGCTATCGGAGCCATCCACGCAGAAAGTGGGCGCGCGCCCGTGGTCGTGAGCGAGGACATGGTGAAGGCTATGCGACCAGGCGCTGTCATCATCGATATTAGTATTGACCAGGGCGGCTGCTTTGCTACCAGCGAGATGACAACCCTCAACAAACCTACCTTCGTGAAGCACGATGTGATTCACTACTGCGTACCTAATATTGCCAGCCGCGTAGGGCGTACCGCTAGTATCGCTATTAGTAATATCCTAACGCCGATGTTATTAAAGGCAGAAGAGTCGCGCAATTTCGAGCGCTTTATTTTTCACCACCACGGCCTCCGGCGGGGAGTTTACACCTATCGCGGCTCTCTAACCAATCACTATCTGGGCAAGCGCTTTGAAATGAAAGCAACCGATATAGACCTGCTGATGACTAGTAGTTTCTAACAGGGGAAGCTGCTAAGTAAAAAAGGTTCGGGCGCTGCGCCCGAACCTTTTTTATTTTTCCTTATTGGCTTCCTTGTCCATAATGTCTTGCTTACCCAGCCAGCCAGTATCGAAGTTGCCATTTCGGAAGTCCTCCTGCTTGAGCAACCATTGATGAAAAGGCACCGTTGTTTTCACCCCCTCGATGATAAACTCATCTAGGGCTCTTTCCATTTTGGTGATACACTCTTCGCGGGTTCGAGCTCGGCAGATGAGCTTGGCAATCATGCTATCGTAGTAGGGAGGGATGCCATAGCCTGCATACACATGCGTATCCACCCGTACCCCATGTCCTTTGGAGCTATGAAAGCTCGAAATCCTGCCCGGACTAGGCCGGAAGTCGTTCAAGGGGTCTTCTGCGTTGATGCGGCATTCCATGGCATGGCCTTGCGGTAGGTAGTTCCCCCCGCTGATAGGCTCGCCGTAGGCAATCTTGATCTGTTCCTTGATGAGGTCGTGATCAATGACTTCTTCCGTAACGGGATGCTCCACTTGGATGCGCGTATTCATTTCCATAAAGTAGAAATTGCGGTGTTTATCCACCAAGAACTCTACCGTTCCTACGCCTTCATAGCGGATGGCTTCGCCTGCGCGTACGGCGGCATTGCCCATTTCTTCCCGAAGTTCATCGGTCATAAAGGGGCTGGGGCACTCTTCCAATAGTTTTTGATGGCGGCGCTGCACCGAGCAGTCCCGCTCGGAAAGGTGGACGACCTTGCCGTGCTGGTCGCCTACAATTTGGAACTCAATATGGCGCGGTTCTTCAATGAATTTCTCCATGTAGATGCCGTCGTTGCCGAAAGAAGCCTTGGCTTCGGTACGGGCACTATCCCAGTTTTTCTCGAAATCTGCTTCCTTCCAGATTACGCGCATGCCCTTACCGCCTCCACCAGCAGTAGCCTTGATGATCACGGGGTAGCCAATCTCTTTCGCTTGTTTGATGCCGTCTTTTAGGTTGGGAACCAGGCCATCACTGCCCGGAATAACAGGCACCTTGGCTTTGATCATGGTTTCCTTGGCCGTAATTTTATCTCCCATTCTACGAATCATATCCGGGGTAGGGCCAATGAACTTGATGCCGTACTCTGAACAAACTTCTGCAAAGTCAGCATTCTCAGATAAAAAGCCATAGCCCGGATGAACGGCATCGGCATTGGTGATTTCCACCGCCGCCATTATTTTTGGTATGCTCAGGTAGGACTCTGAGGAGGCGGGGGGGCCGATGCAGACTGCCTCATCCGCAAAGCGTACGTGCAGGCTCTCGCGATCCGCCGTAGAGTAAATAGCCACGGTCTTGATGCCCATCTCGCGGCAAGTACGGATGATGCGCAGTGCGATCTCGCCACGGTTGGCAATGAGAATTTTCTTGAATTTCTTAGACATCTATCTTGATTAAGCTCCAGGCTCTACTAGGAAAAGAACCTGATCATACTCCACTGGCTGAGCATCTTCCACTAGCACCTTCACAATTTTACCACTCACCTCCGATTCTATCTCGTTGAATAGCTTCATGGCTTCTATCACACAAACGGTGCTCCCGCTCTGCACCTTATCACCCACTTTTACGTAGGGCCCTTTGTCGGGAGAGGAAGCTCGGTAGAAAGTGCCAATCATAGGAGATTTGATCTCTAGGTAGTTGCTGCTGGCGGTATCGGCTGCCGCAGGAGCAGGGCTGGCGGCAGGAGCAAAGTCTGGTACAGTGCTGGGTGCTGCTGTGGGGGTAGAGCTGCTAGGCGGAGGCGGAGCGGCATAAATGGGCGCCGGCGCAGCGGTGGTTACGTAAGTATTGCCTACCGTATCTCCCTTACCCCGCAGATGGATCAAGAAGTCGCCATCTTTTATTTTAACCTCCGCCAGTTCAGCCTTAGCAACCAGCTTGATGAGTTCTTGGATTTCCTTGAAATTCATAAGAAATTTACTTTTTTAGATTCTATGAAAAAGGAGCTGCTGGCAGTTCGCCACAGCTCCTTTCGGAAGAAAACCTATTTTTTTACACGTTCTACGTAGCTGTTGCTGGCAGTATCGATTTTGATAAAATCTCCTTCGTTGACAAAGAGTGGTACCCTAATCTCGGCACCAGATTCTACCGTTGCCGGTTTCAGGGTGTTGGTGGCGGTATCGCCTTTTACACCGGGTTCTGTGTAAGTAACTTGCATCTCCACGTACTGCGGCATTTCCATTGTAAGGGGGGTGTTGTCGGCACTGTTGTATAGCACATCTACCAACATACCTTCTTTCAGCAGCCCCGCATTGTCGATTAGTTTTTCGTCGATGGCTGCTTGCTCGAAGGACTCGGTGTCCATGAAATGGTAGCCACTGTCGTCTCTATACAAGAACTGCATTTTATGGCGTTCCACCCGCACTTCGTCGATTTTATGGCCGGCAGGGAAGGTGTTGTCTAGTACCCGGCCGGTGGTGACACTTTTCATTTTGGTGCGCACAAAGGCTGCTCCCTTGCCGGGTTTAACGTGTTGGAATTCCACTACTACAAAAATGTCGTGGTTGTAGCGGAGGCAAAGACCGTTGCGAATATCTGATGTATTGGCCATTTATTATGGTTGTTGGGCACAAAGCCGCTGGGGGCATTTGCTAGCGTTGGTGAAATAAACCGAAACTAAGATGCAAGAGCGAATAGCCCTCTACTTCGGCGATTAGCGCGGCAAAGATAGTGTTTGTGGCATAAATGCCCAAAGCTATTCTCCAAAGTCGAACTCAATACTATCTCCGGGCTTGAATTTTTGGCTGCTCGGGCTTGCTTCATCGGCCTGTTCTTCTGCTATCTGCGCTTGGTTTTCGCCGAAGAGCGATGCCGTAGTAACCTTTTCTTCCTCGTTTGGCAGGGGCGATTCGATAACTTCTTCGCAGTGCAGCGCTTTGATGCTCATGAGCTTTCCGTCTTCTAGTTTATTACCCAAGGATCGCCAGCCTTTGACGCTGATGAAATCCGCCAAGGTCACCGTGCGCACCAGTTTTTCTTTGTTTTTCCGGACGGCAATTTCTACCACGGCATCCGGCCTTACGGTGGCGTAGTAGAGTTTGCTGTTTTTGTGCTCGGTGATGAAGTGGAAGAGCTGACCTGTGGAGCTGGTTTCTATTTGGAAGCGCTTCACAAGGGTTTGATCCCGTTCGCCTTCGTAGTACACCGCGCTGATGGCGTCGTCGGGTCGGTGTTTGCCGATATAGAACAGCTCCTGAGAGTCGAATTTGCGTGCTAAATCCAAGTCTGTAACTTCATAGTGGCCGTTTTTGTAGATAGCCAGAATTTGCTCGCCTGTGTCGAAGCCGCCTAGCAAAAGGCCGCGTTCGTCTTGATTGAGGCGGCCGCTGACGACATCCATCCAGATTTTCATAGCGCCAAGGGTAGAGCGGCCTGCTTCTTTCAGCACAATTTTGCGCACGAGGTAGCGGGTGAGGATATTGCCGCCGGCGGATCGTCCCTTAATGGCTAGATCTGCAAAATCGAAGTCGAAGATTTTTTGTCTTGCTTTGGCAGCTGCGCTCAGGCTGACCGTTATGACTTCGGCCTCGCCATTGGGGTTGGCACTGAGGTAAGTGATCTTTGAGAGTTTGCTGCCTTTGGTTAGGTCGTATTCCTTATCTCGGGTAATGGCCGTTACGTTAAAGCGCTTGGCCATGGAGCGACCGGTCTTGGCGTCGAGATAGACGAGGTTGTAGGTGGTGCGCTCGTCTCCTTTGCGCCATACGTCCACATGGAGAATGTCCTTGCCTACAAAGGTTTTTTCAGCGATGCGCGAGACCAGCATTTTGCCATCTTTGCGAATCACGATGATGTCGTCTATGTCCGAGCAGTCGGCTACAAACTCATCCTTTTTTAGGCCACTTCCTATGAAGCCGCCTACCCGATCGACATACAGTTTGGCATTGTTGGCCACTACGGTGGTTACTTCCACTTTATCGAAAGTGGTGATGAGGGTTTTGCGCTCCTTGCCTTTGCCGTATTTTTCCAAGAGCCTTTGGTAGTAAGCGATGGCATACTCAGTGAGGTGCTCGAGGTGGTGTTTTACTTCTTTGAGGAGTTCCTCCAGTTCGGCGATTTTCTCATCGGCTTTGAAACTGTTATACTTGGAGATGCGCTTGATGCGTATTTCCGTCAGTCGGGTGATATCATCATCAGTGATGGCTCTTAGGAGGGGGATGCGTGGGTCGGTAGCTGCGGGCTTGTCTGCTGGTTCGCTGAAGAATTTTTTGAGCCCGATACGGATGATCTGCAGTACCTGTTCCCAGTTTTCGGCCTCTTCAATATCGCGGTAGATGCGTTCTTGGATGAAGATTTTTTCGAGGCTGGCGAAATGTAGCTTTTCCTCCAGGTTGTGCTTTTCAATTTCTAGCTCTTGGCGAAGTAAGTCGCGGGTTTGCTCGGTACAGGATTGAAGGATTTCTTCTACCGTAACAAAGTGTGGCTTATCATCCAGAATAATGCAAGCATTGGGCGAGATAGATTGCTCGCAGCCGGTGAAGGCATACAAGGCGTCGATAGCCATATCGGCGCTATAATCCTTGCCCAATTCCACAACGATCTCCACCTCGGCAGCGGTATTGTCCACTACTTTCTTGATTTTGATCTTTCCCTTGTCGTTGGCCTTGATGATGCTATCGATCAGGTTGGGGGTATTGACGCCGTAGGGGAGATCGCGAATGGCGACGGTGTTGTTGTCTATCTTTTCAATTTTAGCGCGCACTTTTACCTTGCCGCCGCGCTTGCCACCCTGGTAGTCGCTCACGTCGATAAGGCCGCCGGTGGGGAAATCTGGGTAGATCTTCACCTTCTTGCCTTCCAGTATTTTGATGCTGGCTTTGATGAGTTCTATGAAATTGTGGGGCAGTATTTTGGTGCTCAGGCCCACGGCAATACCTTCGGTACCTTGAGCAAGCAGCAAGGGGAATTTGGCTGGTAGGTGAATGGGTTCCTTCTTGCGGCCATCATAGCTGAGTTGGTAGCGGGTGGTGGCTGGGTTGAAAATTACCTCCAGGGCAAACTTCGTGAGCCGCGCTTCTATGTAGCGCGAGGCTGCCGCACTATCGCCCGTATAGATGTTGCCCCAGTTTCCCTGGGTATCGATCAGCAGGTCTTTTTGGCCGAGGTTGACGAGGGCATCGCCAATGGCCGCATCCCCGTGCGGGTGGTATTGCATCGTTTGGCCGATGATGTTGGCTACCTTGTGGTAGCGGCCATCGTCCATTTCTTTCATGGCGTGCAGTATCCTGCGCTGTACTGGCTTGAAGCCATCATAGACGGCCGGAATGGCGCGCTCCAAGATGACATAGGAGGCATAGTCGAGGAAGTAATCCTCATACATCCCCTTCAGTGTGGTGATTTTGTCGTTTTTTTCCAAGTTGCCTTGGTCTTCTTTGCTTTCTTCCATTTGCTTAGCTCTTGGTTTGATCTACTAGCCTTGGTGAAAGAGACCAAACTTTTTCACCATCGCGGCTAGGGTCGCAAATATAAGTCAATTTAATTTAATAACAAAATGTTTTATTTTTATTGTTAACTGCTATCTGGGGCTTCGTCCTTTGCTTTCAGCTTTGCAAATGGGTAGGGCTTGGGAATTAGCTAGCCTTGCTCTTAAAAAGAAAGCACTCGTGTTGAGCGGCGTCGAAACATTGCTCCTGTCGGAACACCCGTATGGGCACTTGGTGCCCGTCTGGGCGCGAGCCAGCACAACAAAAAGCCACCGGCCAGATGCTAAAACGGCTACAAAACAGCTGGGAAACTAGCCTTACTTCGTCCGTTTGAAGCGCGGGGGCACTTGGAAGGGCATTTCGATGGGGCCGCTGAAACTGGCTTGGGAGAAATCTAGGGAGATGCGTGCTAGACCGGTACTGGGGCTACTGATTTCTACTTCGCGTTGGTGGGAGAAGGGGCGTTTTTGGCCTACTTCGCGGAAATCATTCATAAAAACTTGTAGGGTTCGGTCGGCACTTATTTCCCGTAATTGCATTCTTCGCAGCAGGAAACTGGTGTTTTCTATCCAATAATCGGACTGCCAGCGGCCGTTCTTGCCTGCCAGTTTCAGCCCGTCGGTTTCTTCGCTGAGGCTGAGTTGGCGATCGAAGAAGATGGGGTTGCCCAACACCACTTGCTGTAATAGATCAAAGCGAGCGGGCATTTTATAGGTTTTCTCGATGTAGGAAAGCGGCTCGGCCGTGAATTCGTTTTGCAAGCGATTGATGACGAAGAAGGAGTCTGGTGTAATCAAGGCCCGGGCGGCTTCGAAGCCAAATTTTTTCACGCTCACCCACAGGCGTTTGTCTTTTTCTAGGCGGATGAATGCGGTGCCACCGATGTTCATTTCTGGGCTTTCGAGCTTTACGTTGGCGCGGGCATCTAACCAGTTGGTGGCAAATTGGCCTTCGATGAGGCGGCGGGTGAGCTGCTCGGCGGCGGTAATTTCCAAGCCTGGTTCAGCTGGTTTTTCCGCTTTTTTAGTGCCGCAGCTTGCAACAAAGAGTAGGCTGCTGAAGATAAGAAGGGAGAAGATATACCGCATTAGCTCTTGGTTTGTGCTATTTTTTGGTTAAGCTGTGGGTTCTTGCTACCTGCTTGCCGGGCGCGTTGGTAGGCATTTTGGGCTTCGCTTTTTTGGTCTAGCGCTCGATAAATATCGCCTAGCAGCTCTAGTTGGAGCGCGTTGCTATTGCTAGCCTGATCATGCTCCAGTAGTTGCTGCAGGGCTGCTTCCGCTTGGCCAGCTTGGAGTTGAGTTGTTGCCAGTAAAAAGACTTGTAGCGGTTCGCCAGCTAGTAGGGCCTCGCTGGATGGCGGTATTTTGTCGGCAGCCAGCGCTTCGATGATGGCGAGGTAGGTTTGGCTCATTTTCGTAGCCTCGGCATTGGCGGTGCTGAAGATGAAATTGGCCTGGCTCATCAGGCTAGCAGCCTCGTTGAAGTCGCTCTGGCCTACTGCTCCCAGGGCGGCGTAGAAGTAAATAAAGGGCCTGTTGGGGTAAATATCTAGGGCTTTTTCTGCCCAATTACTTAGGTCTTTGGCTTGATTGTGGAGGTAGAGGGCTTGTAGCAGCTGTTCCCAAACAGGATAGACGGTATCATCCAGCGCGATGGTCTTTTGGTAGGTTTCGGCCGCTTCACCGTAGCGTTGGCTGTGGAAGAAGAGGTCGCCCATCACGGTCCAAGCTTTGGCTTCGTCGGGGTGTACGCGGGTCAGCTCCTGGGCAAGGCGGAGGCCTTCGTCGGCTTTTTGTTGGTCTTTCGTTGCGGCTACTTCTTGTAGCAGCGGAAGGATTTTGCCAATTTTCAAATCGATGGAGACATCGGCTTGGGAGAAAATAGTCAGGAGGTCGCGCTGGCTTTCTTGGTTGAGCCTGCCTTGGGGTGTTTCGGCTAGCGCGAGTTGGGCTTTTACTTCGTAAGGAGCCAGGCGGAGGATGTCTTGGTAAGTAGCTTTGGCCGCCGATTTATTGCCTTGGCTTTCATAAAACCCTGCCAAGAGATAGCGAAATTCCATGACCCGCGGAAAGACCTCCAGAAGCGCTGTAAGTTCTTTTTCCGCCCGTTTGTTATCGCCTTTCGCCAAGTAGAGGCTGTGTTTTAACCGACTGATTTCGGGGTGGATGCCTTGTCTCTTTTCCAGGGCGTCGTACACTTTGATGGCGGCATCCACCTCTAGGTTTTTGACTAGGAAATTGGCTTGTTGGAGGTAGCAATCGGCTCTGTCTGGCTCTTGTTTTATGCGCTCGGCATAGAGTTGGGCCCCTTCCTTGTATTGGCCGGTAGCGTTATAAAGCTCGCCCAAAAGCCCAGCATAGCTGGCGAGGGGCTGGCGTGCGTAGGCCTTTTTTAGGGCTGCGATGGCTTCAGGGTACTGCTCGCGGCTGTAATGCAGCCGGCCTAGCTCGAAGAAGAGGACTTCCTTTTCGGGGGCTTCTGTGCTCATGGCTTCCAGTAGCGTGATGGCCTTTTCGGTATTGCCCAGCAAGGCCTGTTGCTTGGCTTCAATGAAGCGTTTTTCGAAATTTACGGCGGCTTCCGTTTGCTCCCCCTGGGCCCAAAGACCGCTGGCGGTGGTGGTCGTGAGTAGGAAAAAAAAGCCTACATATTGCGCTAGACGCATAAAAGTGGTTTTTAAAAAATTCGTTGAGCCTGTTGCAGCATAGGAGGGTGGCTCACGTCCATTTGGGCACTGCGTGTATATACGCACTCGCTGGCTCTCGCCCAGTACGGGCACAAGTGCAGGAGCAGTGCCACCGAAAAAGAGCCATGTTCCTTTGCCGCAAAACCAAGCCCTGCTGCTATAAAGACGCTTGAGGCGGCATAAAGTTACGAAGGGGGAGAGGATGGAGAGGAGCTTTACAAACCTAAACCCCCAAAAAAAGCGTTAAAGAGGACAAAGACGCTTTGCTTATGAGATTTTTATGGAGTGTAATAGGACTGTTTTTACTGGTCTCGGTTCTTGGTGCGCAAGATACCCGCTTGGCCGAGCAGTACTATCAAGATGGGGAGTACGAGAAATCGGCTCAGCTATACCAACAACTGGCACAGGAAAATAGCCGCAATAGTTTTTTCTTCGATCGCTACATCGCCTCGCTGATGGCGCTGAATCAGTACGAGGAGGCAGAAGATGCCATCAAAAAACAAATCAAAAAAGACCCCCGAGACGCCAAGCTTTTCGTTACCTACGGAAAGGTGCTGGAGCAGCAGTTTGATTCGGAGGGCGCTAACAAGCAGTATGAAAAAGCTATAGAACAACTGGTAGCAGATCAGTATCAGATCACGCAGTTGGCCAACGCTTTTATGTCGCTCACGAAGTACGAATATGCTATCCAAGCTTTCGAGAGCGGCGCCAGCCTACTAAAAGACCAGGATATTTTTGCTTACAACTTGGGCGACCTCTACCGGCGCAAAGGGGATACCGCCCCCATGATCGAGAACTACCTCAACGCTATTCAGGTAGATACGCGCAGGGTGAACCAGATCCGTACCATCTTTCAGCGCTTCCTAGATAAGGAGGGTCTGCTAGAATTGCAAAAACAGCTCTATGCCCGCATACAAGCAGATACCAAGGGAACAGACCCTACCTTCCCCGAAATGCTCTCGTGGGTTTTTATACAACGCAAGGACTACGCTGCGGCCTTGCGGCAAGAGCGGGCACTCGACAAAAAACTTGGGGAAAATGGCACGCGCCTTTTCCGGCTGGGGCAGTTGGCGGCCAACGATAAAGACTATGCCACGGCCATCAAGGCTTTCGATTATATCCTCACCGACAAAGGGCCTGGCAGCGCACTCTACTTAGATGCCAAACGAGAAGGCCTCTTCACTCGCCGCCTAGCTATCACCGACGGCTACGCTTATACGACGGAAGATTTAAGAATACTGGAGCAGGCCTACGAAAGTTTCTTGATAGAGTTTGGTAGCAATCCCGCTTCGGCACCCATCGTTATTCAGTTGGCAGAGCTGGAGGCCCGCTACCTCAACGATCTTCCCAAGGCGATTGGTTTGCTAGATAAGCTCATCAACACCCCTAATGTAAAGCCAACACTGCTGGCCGAAGCTAAGCTAGCACTAGCCGACTACTACCTGATAGAAGGAGATGTATGGGAAGCTACGCTGCTATATTCGCAGGTGGATAAGGCTTTTAAAGAAGATTTGCTGGGTCATGAAGCTCGGTTCAGGAATGCACGCCTAAGCTACTTTAGGGGTGATTTTGAGTGGGCGCAGTCGCAATTTGATGTACTTAAGGCTTCCACCTCCAAGCTGATTGCCAATGATGCACTGGATCTTTCGGTCTTTATTATGGACAATATGGGATTGGATACCACCACCGAAGCGCTGCAGCTATACGCCGATGCAGAGCTGTTGGTGTTCCAAAATAAATTTGAAGACGCCTTTACGAAGCTTGATGCACTCAAAGTAGCTTTCCCCGGCCATGATCTAGAAGATGACATCCTCTACCTCAAGGCAGCTATTCACTACAAAAAGCGAGCGTACGACACTGCCGCAGGCCACTACCAAGAAATCATTGACAACTACCCCAAAAGCATCCGGCTAGATAACTCCCTCTTTGCGCTGGCTAAACTATATGAAAACCAGTTGGATGATAAGGCAAGGGCGCTGGCGCTTTACGAAACGCTTTTCATCGATTATAGCAACAGCATTCTGGCGGTGGAAGCCCGGAAAAAATACCGCGAACTAAGGGGCGATAACATACAATAGTCCACGCACAAAAGCCCTGCTTGAATATTCAAGCAGGGCTTTTAGTTCGAAAGCAAAATAAGTAGGCTTTGTTTAGCCTGAGCCTATTTCTTGTAAGTTGTATCACTCACCGTGAGCTTATAACGGCCCTTGGCACGGCGGCGCGCAAGCACCTTTCTGCCATTTTTGGTGGACATACGGGAGCGGAAACCGTGCTTATTGACGCGCTTGCGCTTGGAGGGTTGGAACGTTCTTTTCATCGTCAGTTTTATTTAGCCAGGCCTTGGTCTGGCCCCATAATTATTAAAACGGAGCGCAAAGGTAATCATTCCTCTGCAGACGGGCAAGTATTTGGCTCAAAACTTTTATCAGGAGCAGATTTTATTTTCACACCGTCGCCAGAGCGGGGCTATTTTATTCTGTTGTTTCTTCTGGTGCTATGGCTGGGTTGGTTAGTACTTCCTGAGGTGCTTCGTCTTCTCTAGTTCGCCGACTACGGCCGGGGTAGCCCAGCCGTTCTATGGTGTTATCACCTGCTTGCGAAGCCTCAGAGGCAGCATCGTAGGCCTTGATGATTTCCTTCACTAGGCGGTGGCGGACCACGTCTTCGGCGGTGAGGCGCACCACCCCAATCCCTTTAATGGGTTGGAGGATATCCAGCGCGGAGCGTAGGCCACTCACTTGGCTGCGCGGCAAGTCCACTTGGCTTAGATCCCCCGTAATAATGCACTTGGCGCTAGGGCCTAGGCGCGTGAGGAGCATTTTGAGCTGGCTGGAGGTAGCGTTCTGTGCTTCATCCAGTATGACAAAACAATTATCGAGGGTGCGGCCGCGCATATAGGCCAGTGGCGCAATTTCTATCACGCGTTGCTCGCGGAATTGCGCCATCCGATCGGCAGGAATCATGTCATCCAGCGCATCATACAGTGGGCGCAGATAAGGGTCTATTTTATCTTGCAAATCACCTGGAAGGAAGCCCAGGCTTTCCCCTGCTTCTACGGCTGGGCGGGTGAGAATAATTCGTTTTACCCATTTATTTTTCAAAGCCCTCACTGCCAGCGCAACGGCCGTGTAGGTCTTGCCCGTTCCCGCAGGACCTACGGCGAAGAGGATGTCGTTGAACTCCGCTTCCTGCACCATCAGTTGCTGATTCTTAGTTTTGGCTTTGATGGGGCGGCCGTTGACGCCGTGTACGAGCGTGACCCCGCCGGCTTCTGCTTTCACGCGGAAAGGGTTTTCGCCCGCCAGGAGGTCTTCCACCGTTTGGTAGCTCAGTTCTCGGTGTTCCTTGAGGAGGCGCATCATCATTTCTAGCTGATTTTTGACGCGCTGGGTGTCTTTCTTCTCCCCTCTGATTTTTACGGTGGTGCCGCGCTGCGTTAGCTGCACATCGGGGTGGGCTTCTTTCACCAGGTCTAGGTGGCGATTGTTCTCGCCTAGTAATTCCACGAGGTCAACGCCCTCGATGGTCATGATAATTTCGCTCAAATGGTCTTTTATTACGAAGATGTACGAATTGCATGCAGGCTAGCACAGCCAGCCAACAGCCTAGCAAACACGAAACTAAGCAAAATACCAAAAAGTTGCTTGTTAAATTTTATTATTGCATTAAAATTATGCCCATAGCGGCCTATCAAGCGAGGGAGAGAGCACATTCAGCTGCGTCTTGGCTCCTATCGCTAAAGATTCGGTGCTTTTTTGCCCCAAGGGCCCAGGCGGGTGTTCCGGCGGGAGCAAGGTTTTTTGGAAAGAGCAATGTTTGGCTACTGCGGAACAGGCCTTGCTCCTGCGTGAGCCAAGCCCCTCCTTCTATGCACTCCTGCATCCTAATATCCTCTTTCCTTCAAAGCGCCAGGACAAAAAAGGGGTCGTTTGCGGGCCGATTATTCAAGTTCCAACAAGCGCTTAAACCAGGAGCTCAAAAAAATGTATTACTTTTGTGGCCTCAAGAAAGGTCTTTAGGGCCTGTGAAACAATTAAGCATGCTAAGTATGGCAAGGGATACAAAAATTTTTTCGTTGATCGATCAGGAATTGGAGCGGCAGCGCCATGGTATCGAACTCATTGCTTCCGAGAACTTCACTTCTGCGGCGGTTATCGAGGCTATGGGCTCTTGCCTAACCAACAAATACGCCGAGGGCTACCCTGGTAAGCGCTACTACGGTGGCTGCGAGGTGGTAGATCAGATTGAACAATTGGCGATCGACCGCTTGTGCCAGCTTTTCGGCGCGGCTTATGCCAATGTACAGCCTCACTCGGGTGCCCAGGCCAATGCGGCTGTTTTTTTGGCCTGCATGAAGCCTGGCGACCGCACTTTGGGCTTCAGTTTGGCACACGGTGGCCACCTCAGCCACGGCCATCCAGCCAATTTTAGTGGCAAGCACTTCGAAGCGCATTTCTATGGCGTAGAGGAGGGAACTGGCCGCATCGACATGGATAAAGTAGCCGAAAAGGCTCGGGCAGTACAGCCCCAAATGATTATCTGTGGTGCTTCGGCTTACAGCCGCGATTGGGACTATGCCCGCTTTCGCGAAATTGCCGACGAGGTGGGTGCGCTGCTGTTGGCGGATATTGCTCACCCGGCGGGTCTGATTGCTGCTGGTCTTTTGAACGACCCGATTCCTCATTGTCATATCGTTACTTCCACCACGCACAAGACGCTGCGCGGACCAAGAGGAGGCATCATTATGATGGGGCAGGATTTCGATAATCCCTGGGGCCGAACTACAAAAAAAGGTGTGCCGATTAAGATGTCTAGCATTCTCAACAGTGCGGTCTTCCCGGGTATGCAGGGCGGGCCGCTGGAGCACGTGATTGCTGCTAAAGCAGTGGCTTTTGGCGAGTGTTTGCAGCCAGACTGGAAGGACTATGGCCGCCAAGTGATTGCCAACGCCCAGGCAATGGCAGAGGAGCTGACAAGTCGCGGCTATCACATCATTTCTGGCGGAACGGATAATCACTCGATGCTCATTGACCTAAGCAATAAAGACGTGAGTGGCAAACAAGCAGAAGAAGCCTTAGTGAAAGCCGATATTACGCTGAACAAAAACATGGTGCCCTTCGATCAGAAGTCGGCCATGGTAACTTCGGGCATACGTATTGGGACGGCTGCCGTAACCACCCGGGGCTTCAGAGAAGCTGACTGCCGCCAAACGATTGCTTGGCTGGATGCTGTGATTCGGGATATTGACAATGAACAGCTGACGGCCACGATTCGGGAAGAAGTAAACAAGTACATGCGTGCCTTTCCTTTGTATGAGGGCGTGCGTGTATAGTTTAACATCCGCTTTGTACTTTCTTGGGTACTTTATTCGTTTGGGATGCAGCACAGCAGGCTTGGTTCACTTCGGTGTGCCCACTAGCAAGCTGTTTTTTTGAATCAAAACTAAACCAGCTTTCCCGCTTTGGGATGTAGCGATGCTTTTTGTTCCGGACGGATTGTAGAGCGGCACCTCTTCTATGCAGCTGCATAAGAGTGCCGATTAGTCTGAGGAGCAGGAGCGATGTAGAGCGACTATGGATATGAGCAGTAATTGGTGCCGGCATACGGCTTTTCCCTTCCTTTTGTTTTTTTTATTGAGCGGCTTGCAAGCGCAGGTATATCAAACCATTTCAGTGTCTCGGCAAACAGCTGGGCAGGCACGAATGATGTGTACGAATGATGCAGGGAACATACTAAACTTTGGCAACTTCATCGGGTTCAGCAACGACCGGGCAGGGGATACCATATTCCTTTGTTTGGGTGATAGCATTTTTGTTAACCACGATGCGCTCAGTGCCGATTTCTCGGGCGATCCTAGGCCGGGCACTCCTGCGGGTATTGGGTATATTCCCTTTTCTTGCCCGCCCACTATCACAGGTCCCACTATAGCAGATATTCCCACCGACCCTTGTCTGCTAACTAGTGCGATATTCCCTCCTGGCGGCGACCAGCCCTTTCATATTTTTGTGGGCACCCAGGGGCTTAGTGGCAGCTCTTGGTTTTGGAACGATGGGAATGTTCAGACCTTCTTCAGCACCATGGGCAGCAACGAACCGCGGGTAATTTGGCAAACGCCCACCACGTTTGATGCCTTGGATGCCAGCGGCCTCGCTGTATATGAGAACCCTATTGGTTTTCCGGATAGCGTGGGGAATTGTGTTAATCTTTCTACCGATCAGGCTTTTGCTATCGCCTACCTCAATGCCATTGAAGTAATTGATGTAACCAGTAGTGGTTGTGGCGGTAGCTTCAGGGTCATTGGGGGATCGCCAGAGCTGATAGGGGGCACTTACAATATATCTATCAGCCTCACCACCAACCCTGGTATTGTTGCTACTTTCATCACGACAGCCGTAGGGCACGACGGTCTAGTGAATTTTGAGGTGCCGCAGCCAGGCAATTACCGTGTAGAAGTAAGCGACGAAAAGGCCTGCCCGGCTAGCGCCATCGTCAATATGAGTAGTTGCGATGCTGTAACCTTTACCATGCCTTTCGAGAATCACCTGCCTGGTTCTTCCTTTTGTGTGCCTGTACGGGTAGCAGGTTTTGAGGATGTTACAGGCTTTCAGTACACGATCAACTTTGATCCTACTGTATTGAGTTTCACGGGGGCACAAACAAACAATTCCAATATCCCACTGCTCTCAACTGGCAGTTTCAATGGCCCGCCTTCGAGCGGTGGCAACCAGCCTCCAGGCCTTATCAGGGTGCAATACATTGACCTTTCTGGAAATACCGTATCCATACCAGACGGTGAGATACTATACGAACTTTGTTTTACGGCCATCGCTCCCTTGGGTAATTGCAGCCCGCTGGAAATCACCGGTAGTCCAGTGCCTGTGGTTGTGACCATAGGAGGACCGGCAGGCCCCGAGGAAAGCGGGGTGGTGCTCAATCAAGGAGCTATTTGTATTTCCGATCAAGCCTTCTTTGTAGGGCTCACGCAAGATAGCCTAAGTTGTGCGGATGCTATGGATGGCCGCTTAAACATTACCATGGCGGGGGGGCTCTCGCCTTACAGTGTTCGCTATCGAAGAGCGAATCCTATCCCGACTGGTTTTTTTGGACCGGAGGTAGTGGTAGGTAATCCTGCCACTGTCAGTTATTCGACTTTGTTAGCCGGGCAATATATTGTAGAAGTGACAGACGCCGCTATGAATGTCGTTAATGATACGATACAGGTGGAAGCGCCCAGTGGTATATCGTTGAATATAGTGCAAACAGAGCCGCTTTGTTTTGGTGATCAGAACGGGGAGGTGTTAGGCGTAGTACGCGTCAACAATATGTCTGTAACAGATCCCTTGGCGGCTGGCTATGTTTTTTCGTGGAATCTTAGTTCCGCCAACGTAGATCGCATAACGGGTTTGGGTCCTAATATCCCAGTTAACCTAACCGTTACCTCTCCCAGAGGATGTGTAGTTACCGCCTCGGTATTTTTAGGGGGGCCGGATCGGCTTAGCCTCTCCCCGCAAGACAATGAGCTTGCTACCACGCCGGCCACTTGTAATGGCGCGCTAGATGGGCAAATTACAGTGTCAGGCGTAGGAGGGGTGCCCGGTGCAATGGGCTATTCTTTTGAATGGAGCAATGGCGAAAGCGTGACTAGCAATATGCCTGTGACGATTAGCAACCTCAACCCTGGGCAATATAGTGTTACCATCACCGACGATAACGGCTGTACGCAACCGGCTACCTACAGCGTAGCAGCTTCTAAAACACTGAGTGTAAATGCCATCGTGGAGGACGTCAGTTGTAATGGAGAAACAGACGGACGGGTCTTCGCCACGGGGGTAACTACCATCAACGACCCTTCGGCTACCCCCGATTTGCCCTACGCTTTCACTTGGGGTGCTAACGCGCCCGTGGCGGTGGAGACCAATATCACCACCCAGATCAGTGATCTAGGACCAGGCACTTACACCCTGAATATGGTGGATGCAAGCGGCTGTAGTGTAGATACCGCTTTTACGATTGTAGAACCTCCGCTGCTAGAGATAACGGCCGTAAACCCCATTGGTGAGTCTTGTACAGTAGGAATGGACGGCAGTGCTACCTTAGAGGTGTCGGGAGGGACTTTTCCCTACACTTACACGTGGTCGCACAGTGCTGCAGAAACAGACAGCATTGCCAACGGCTTGGTAGCGATGATGGGCTATCAGGTTAGGGTAACAGATGCTAACGGCTGTACGGATGATGCCACCTTCGACATCTTATCGCCTACGCCGCCAAGCATCACCCAGTTCGATGACGACTTTGTGAGCTGCCCAGATGCAACCGATGGTAGCCTTACTGTGATTGCCATTCCCGGTGGTTCTCCGATTGTACAATATCAATGGGCCGACGGCAGTGGCAACAACCTTGGCCTTGGCCCCAACACCACAAGTATTTCCAACCTTAGTCCAGGCACGTATTATGTGACGATAACGGGGCAAGACGCTTGTACGCGGGTCGATTCTGCCCAGGTCTTGAGTCCTGGGTTTGTGGCGCTGGATTCGGTGAACTTCACGCGCCCTACTTGTATAGGCGATGGTGATGGCCGCATCCGTGTTTTTCCTAGCGGCGGCACCGAACCCTATTTATATACTTGGTCCACTAGCCCCAATGCCCCCGGTACTTTGAATCCCCTCACTGGCCTCGTAGCGGGTACCTATAGCGTAACAGTTACAGATGCCAATGGCTGTACGCCGCTCGTTCAGTCCTTGATATTGGAAGAGCCACCCAGCATCACGGCCAGCTTCAGTAATGTACAAGGGGTGAGCTGCCCAGATGATGCCACTTGTGATGGACAAATAAGCATCACCGCTCAGTACTCTGATGGCAGCAACGGCTCTTTTAATTTTGTTTGGTCTGAAGGTACCACGGAATTGGGCTTAAACAGCAGTACCATCAGCCAACTCTGCCGTGGGGAGATCAGTGTGAATATATCCGATGGTGCTTGTGGCGAAAGCTTTATCGACACCATCCCCAGCCCGCCGGCGATCGCGATTGGCGTGGAAATTGATCCGGTCTCTTGCTTTGGTGATAGCGATGGTAGCGCCACCGTGAACCCCAGTGGCGGCACGGGAAACTTCAGCACCTTCTGGCAAGAAACTGGGGCTACTACGCCGACCATTGAAAACCTAACAGCAGGTGTTTACAATGCCATTGTAACGGATGCTAATGGCTGCAACCGCGCTCAGACCATAGATGTAAGACAACCAGACCCACTAGAACTTTCCCTAGATCCGGTAGCGAGCAGGCCTACAGTGAGCTGTGCTGGCGATACCGACGGGGGCTTTGGTGTGTTCGTTAGCAGCACGAACAATAATCCTCTACTACCTGCTCCTTACACTTGGTCCGGTGGTGTGGCTGGCCCAACAGCAGCAGCCGCAACAGGTCTGGGGCCTGGCACCTACAGCGTAACGGTTACGGATACCAAAGGCTGTATGGATGAATTGAGCTATACCATCTCGGAGCCCGCTCCCATTACTTTCTCCGTTCTGCCTATCGAAGAGCCACTTTGTTTTGGGGAAACGACCTTGGTAACGATCGACACGGCCTTTGGAGGCAGCAGCCGCGGCTTTGAAGATTTTACTTTTAGTGTCAACAACAGTGGTTTTAGGCTCACGGTCTTGCAGGCAGGCACCACTTTTGCTGGGCAAACAGTCGTGACGGTATTCGATACCGTTGGCTGCTCGGCCAGCGATACTTTCAGCGTCAACCAGCCGCCGGCCATTCTGGTAAATCTGCCAGAGGAAATTGTTATTGAGCTAGGCGATAGCCTAACGATCCTCAACCCCATCATCAGTCCAGCCGGCGATATCTACGAGTACAACTGGTCTCCGGCCGAGTTTTTGACTAGCGATACGGTTCGAAGCCCGGGCATTTACCCCTTCGAGAGCACCAACTACACCTTCACGGTAACAAATGCCAACGGCTGTACGGCTTCGGCGGAAATCTTTGTGGAGGTAGATGTGAACCGCAATGTGTACATTCCCAATGTTTTCAGCCCCAACCGAGATGGCCGAAACGAAGACTTCCGCATATATGCCTGCCAGGGGGTAGAACGCATCAATACGGTTCGGATATTCGATCGCTGGGGAGGCATGGTCTTTAATGCCGATAACCTAGCGCCCAATTGCCTAGACGGTATTGTACTGTGGGATGGACTTTACAAGGGGAGAGCGGTCAACCCAGGGGTGTTCGTTTATATGATAGAAGTCAGGTTCTTAGATGGCACCGAGCTGCTTTATAGAGGGGATGTGAGTGTCTTGCGATAAAGGCGCGTGCAAGCCCTGATAGATTACTAGACAAACGCTAAGCGAATAGCCATTTTCAAAGTAGCTATAGATGAGCTTTCGGGCGCTTGGGATACTTCGGTTTATGTGATTTTTACCGACAAACTTTGCTCAAAATGGCATTGCACTGCTCCTGCGAGAGCAACTACCGCGTACCGCGTCCGTATGGAGTACGCGGAGAGCTGATTTTAGCAGGGCGGGCGCAGCTAGTCCGCACGGATCTAAGCCAAGTTGTGAATTGTTGCTAAGCAAATAAGCGGGGGTTATGCTGTTTCACAGAAGACGCGTATATTTGTGAGGATGAAGGCAAAGAAACGGTCTAAATGGTTGGCTTGGAATGTCGTACTTCGCACCTTACTGGGGCTGGGCGTGGTGGTGTTCATCAGCTTCTTGTACCCCAACAACATCAAATTCCCCTACGAATTTGAGAGAGGGCAGACCTGGCGCTACAATAGCCTCTACGCCCCTTACCAATTTCCTGTTCGGAAAACAGAACAACAGCTAGCGGCAGACCGGCAAAACATAGAAGCGGAAATTGCACCCGTGTATCTGGTAGATTTATCGGCTGAACGTGCGACCAAACAAGCTTTCTTAAAGGACTTCGAGGCTTCGCTGGATAGTGTTTCGGGCACTAAGAATTTCCCTAAGCTACGCAGGCAAGCCGAGGAACACCGACGCTACGGCCTGGAAGTGCTGGATCAGCTGTTCAGTATTGGGCTCCTTGGCGAAAGCCGTATTGCCAATAGTGCACAGGTGGTAAGCATTGCTAAGAACAACGAGATTCGCAAAACAACCAAGGGCAATTTGTTTACCCTGGAAACGGCTCAGAATTGGCTCATCGACAGCCTTCCCTACAGCCAGCTCAGCGCACCTGATTTTATATTGCCCATGTTGGTGGATCATTTGCGGCCCAACCTGATTTATAGCGATAGCCTCACCAACCACCTACGCGAACAATCTTTACAATCCCTAAGCTCCTATACCGGCCTAGTGGAGAAAGGCGACCTTATCATTAGCCAAGGAAGTATTATCACAGAGGATATCAACCAACAACTGCTGAGCTACAAAGCTAAGTACAACAAAGACATGGGCGCCGGCGCTACCTTTAGTTGGGTGTTCCTAGGCTATGTTTTGCTCACAGGCCTGATTGTGCTGCTACTTTTTCGCTATCTGAGGCATTTTTATCCCCTTATCTATGGCCGTTGGCAGAAGATGGTTTTTATTCTCATTTGGTTGGCGCTCTACGCACTTTTGGTTTGGGGAGTGGAGCAAGAAAGGGGCATTTCCACTTATGTGGTGCCCTTTTGCATTGTACCCATTGTGTTGCGTATTTTCTTCAATGAGCGCTTAGCGTTTTTCGTTCACATCCTGGTTGTCCTGATCGCTAGCTTTCTGACCAACCTAGGCTATGAATTTACCTTTTTGCATATCCTTGCGGGTATTGTGGTGATCATTATGAATATTGATACCCGAGATTGGTCGCGCTTTTTCAATTCTCTTTTTTTCCTCTTTATTGTATATGCAATAGCTTATTTTGGCTTGCACCTCATCAGAGAAGGTAATTTTACCCATCTGAATTGGAATATTATCGGCTGGTTGGGGTTCAATGTTTTTTTAGTTTTGCTCTCGTATCCGCTTATTCCGCTACTAGAGCGCTTGTTTGGCTTGTTATCTCCTATAACGCTCACCGAGCTAGGGGATATGAACCGCCCTCTGTTGCGGGAGTTGGCTATGAAAGCCCCCGGCACGCTGCAGCACTCGCTAAACGTGGCGAATATGTGCGAACAAGCTGCCCGAAAAATCGGAGCAGATAGTCTGCTGCTTCGCACGGCTGCCCTTTATCACGATATAGGGAAAACGGCCAATCCCACCTACTTTATTGAAAACCAAAATGGCCAAAACCCTCATGATGGACTAGACGAAAAAACCAGCGCAGGTATCATCATTAGCCACGTAAACGAGGGCGTTAAGATGGCCAAAAAGGCTAAGCTACCCGAAATCCTCATCCAGTTCATTCGCTCCCACCACGGCGATAGCAATACGGCCTACTTCTTTAAAAAATACAGGCAGCAGCACTCCGAAGAAGCAGTTGATGTGGCTGATTTTCAGTACCCCGGCCCCAAGCCCGTTAGCAAGGAAGAGGCTATTTTGATGCTAGCAGATAGTACCGAGGCCGCTTGTAAAAGCCTGAAAAATCCAAGCGCAGAAGAGCTGGAGGCTTTTGTGAATCATATTTTTGAAGAAAAAATAAACGGGAAGCAGCTGGAGGCCTCCAACCTCAGTTTTCGCGAGCTGGAAATTTGCCGGCAAACCTTTCAAGCTGTTCTGAAAAGTGCGCATCATGTGCGTATTAGCTACCCGACCTAGCGCTGTGGCACTGTTTAGTAGATGAGTGAGACGATTGATAAGGAGAGAGCAAGACAGCAGCGATGTTTGGGCCCTCTGAAAAAGGCTTCGGTTGTTTTGTCTAGTAAGAGGAGTCTTTTATTACTCAAGATATGACTTTTGAACGCGCCATTAAGGATGATATCCAGCAGCTAGCGCTCTGTCAAGGCTAAAACTTCGGGTTACCCGTGGCGCCTTTTGCGGCTACTCTTCGTTGGAGAACCCCTTACATAGTCCCGCTATGCGCGGGAACCTCCGCCTCGACTAGCCACAAAATTCGCTAACGTTCAACCCAAAAATTAACGCTTGACAGACCACTAGGAGCCGTATTTTGTATTGCAGCTTGCTGGGGTCTTGTCGAGTTGCTGTGTGGGAGTAGGCACGTAACAAAAATTGCCCTTACCTTTGTGGGCTAGAAGATTGTAAACGATTTCAACTTACTTTATGTCCACTTCTGCAACGCCCCCTGCAGGCGAGCCAGCGCCACACGATCTTTTGGCGGTATTGAAGACGGTTTGGCAAGGCCGCAAAACCATCCTTTATTTGGTCGGTGCAGCCTTGGTAGTGGCTGTGATTACCAGCCTCTTGTTGCCCACCTATTATAAGGGGGAGACGCGCTTTTTAGCGCTTAGCCCAGACCAACTGGCTCCCGAAACCCTCTTTGGCACTACGGGCACCAAGCCACAAGTGTATGGCAATATGAACGATATCGATCGCTTATTGGCCATTGCCGAAAGTAACGAGCTGATTGATTTCCTCGTACAGGAATTTGATCTTTTCACGCACTACGGTATGGACTCCGTAAAGCCCAGAGCGGCCGTTCTGGTGCGCAAGAAACTACTAGGCCTTTACGAGGTGACCAAAACACCCAAAGACGCTATTTTGCTGGAAATTGAAGATAAAGACCCACAAATGGCAGCAGCGCTAGCCAATGCTGCCCGAGCGCGTATCGACTATATCAACCGCAACATCGTGAAAGCTGCCCAACAACAAAATAGCGAAGCCATCAGAAGCGAAATCGCCAACAAAGAAGCGCTGATGCAGCAGTATAGCGATAGCCTCCAAAGCCTGCGGGAGCGGTATAAGATTTACGACATCGTTACGCAGCAAGAAGTACTTAGCACAGAAGCTACCAATGCGGATCAAAAACTCGCCAACATGGGGGGCCAGCTGTCTGCCTACCGCCAAAGGAGTGGCCGCGCCGCCCAAGACAGCGTAGCAAAACTCAGCATACAACTAGAGGGCTTGCGGCAAGCTAAAGTTAAGCTAGACAGTCAGCTGGTGCAGCTCAATAAAGGAATGGTTCCTATCGAAAACCTCAATATCAGTCGGATTGAACTGGGCAGGAATTTAAACGACGATATGGAACGTCTGCAGCAATTCGACGCGGCCCTACGGTCGGAGCAGCCTAGTATCGCACTGCTAGAAGCCGCGCAAGTTCCTCAGACAAAATCGCGGCCAGTCCGCAGCTTAATTGTGGTGGGTGCTGGCTTGTTATCTGGTATTTTTGCGGTATTGCTAGTCCTTTTGCGGGATTCTAGCCGCCGCTACAATTGGCAAGAAATCTTCCGATAGGTGCTGGAGCTACCAACAAAGGCGGGGGGTATGCGCGATGGGCTGTTGCTTTCGCTGGCAGGCTTGTCTCTAGTTTTCCTTTTACTAGGAATTGCTACCAACACTTATTGGCCGGCAGGTATTCCTTTGCTCCTCTTTGTTGGTTATCAGGCGTTGGTGGATTTTCGGCCCTTATACTACCTGCTTTTTCTGTGTATTCCGCTCTCCACCGAGCTCACTTTGCCGGGTGGTTTTGGAACCGACCTGCCCACCGAGCCTTTAATGATTGGTTTGGCGGGTATTTTTGTGCTGCATTCGGCTAGGCATTGGCCTGCTTATTCCGCTCGCTACTACGGGCATCCCTTGGCGCTGCTTTTGTATTTACATCTTGTATGGTTGTTGGCTACTACCCTGGTGAGCGACAACCTGCTGGTGAGTATAAAATTTTTTCTCGCCAAGCTCTGGTATGTAGCGGCCTTTTTCCTACTTGCTGCTCAGGTCTTCCGCCGGGTTGGAGATGTCAGAAAGTTGGCTTGGATAGTTTTCTGGCCGCTCTTTTTCGTGGCTGTCCAGTCTTTTTTACGGCATGCTAGCTATGGATTCAGCTTTGCCGATCAGTTCCGGACGCTGAATCCTTTCATGCGCAATCATGTAGCTTATGCGGGCATTTTAGCGGTTTTTGTGCCTTGGTTGGTATATTTAGGCAGTGGGCTGCGCGTAGGCAGTTGGGGCAGGGGTTTGTTTTGGTTGGTGGGTATATTTTGGTTGTTTGCCATCTACTTCTCTTTCACTCGCGCGGCTTATCTATCCGTCTTGATGGCAGGAGGGGCTTATTTCGTTTTTCGTTGGCGTTTGGTGCGGCCGCTGCTGGCGGTCGCTAGCTTAGGTGGTTTGCTGGTTATCCTATCTGTTGTTAAAGATAATACTTACCTCAACTACGCACCCAATTATGAAACCACCATCGCCCACGACCGCTTCGATAACCTACTGGAAGCTACCTACAAGCTAGAGGACATCTCTACCATGGAGCGCGCCTATCGATGGGTAGCTGCTGGGCAGATGATCCCCTACCGCCCCTGGATGGGCTGGGGGCCGGGGAATTTCGTCAACTTTTACAAGGGTTTTACCGTTTCGAGTTTCACGACCTACGTGAGCGATAACCCCGAGAATTCAGGCATCCACAGTTATTTCCTCATGACGCTGGTGGAGCAAGGCTGGCCAGGCTTGTTTATTTTGCTCGCGCTGCTGTTTGCTGTGCTCATTTATGGCGAAAAGGCCTACCACCGCGCCCAGCGACCTGAGCAAAAAGCCTTGATCATGACGGCGTTGTGCGGCATGGTAGTCATCTACGCCTTCCTGCTTATCAATGATATGCTGGAGACCGACAAGATGGGGTCTTTTTTCTTCCTCCACCTGGTCATCATTGTAGTGGCCGAGCGCTTGGAAGGGGGTAATAGTTTGAAAAAATAACATAATGACCAAAAAAGAAAAAGCCACCCATATTGCCGAAACACTGGAATCGCTCTACCCCAGCACGCCGATTCCTTTGAATCATCAGGATCCCTACACCCTGCTGGTGGCGGTGTTGCTGAGTGCGCAGTGCACCGACGAGCGCGTCAACCAAGTAACCCCAAGCCTCTGGGAGTTGGCCGATAATCCCTACGATATGGCTCAAGTGGCTGTAGAAGATATCAAGCAGATTATCCGCCCCTGCGGCCTCTCACCTCGAAAAAGCCAGGCCATCAGCGACCTAAGTAAAATACTCATCCATGAGCATGGTGGGCAGGTACCTCAAGATTGGGCCGCCCTAGAAGCCCTCCCTGGGGTGGGGCACAAAACGGCTAGTGTGGTGATGTCGCAAGCATTCGGCGTACCCGCCTTCCCCGTAGATACGCACATCCATCGTTTGGCCTACCGCTGGGCACTGAGCACCGCCAAAAATGTAGAAAAAACCGAGAAAGACCTCAAGCGCCTCTTTCCCGAGGAAAGCTGGAATAAGCTGCACCTACAGATCATCTTCTTCGGCCGCGAATATTGCCCTGCCAGAGGCCACAAGATGAAGAACTGCCCCATATGCTCCTTATACGGCCGCAAAAGCTTGCTCAACAAAGAAGCCTAAATTACCACGGGCGCAAACCAAAATGTCGCATATCCAGACCTCGGATGAGCATAGACACCGCCGAGGACGAATAGGTACCGATAATTTGGGTTGCGCCCGTTTTTGTGTATTGCTTGCGCCCAGACAGGCACCAAGTGCCCATACGGGTGTTCCGACAGGAGCAATGTCAGCCATTTTGAGCAGTGTATTCAGAAGACTTTGCTTTTACACACTGGCCTTGCTCCCGCGTGAGCAACGAGTACTTGAGCCCTCATACAAAATTAATGACACCTTTGCACTCGCGGCATCTTTTGTTCCAGCCAGCGTTAAAAGCCTCGCTTACCAAAGCAAAGCCGCCCCAAAAACACCTGCCGAGTCGCCCAAGGCTGGTCGCAAAAATCGGGTATCCATCCGAGGATTAAAAAGATGGTCTTTTACCATGGGCACCCCAAGCGTGTACAGTTCCGCTATCTGCCCCAAGCCACCACCCAGCACCACCACATCGGGATCCAGCACATTGATGACATTCGCGATTCCTTTGGCGAAGTAGTGGAAAAAGCGCGATAAGGTGGCTTCGGCCGCATCGTCTCGTCCGCTGCGATAGCGCTGGGCAATTTCTTTCATGCTTCGATAGGTGCCGCTTTGGTTGGCATAGTAGCGCTCTAGGCTAGGGCCTGCCAGTATCATCTCCACGCAGCCCACGCGACCGCAGTAACAATGCCCGGCGCTGTGATCTAAAAACATGTGCCCCCATTCGCCGCCAATACCTTGGGCACCGCCCAGAACCTGACCATTTATCACCATACCGCCGCCCGTGCCCGTGCCTAAAATCACGCCAAAAACAACTTTTGCTTCAGGATACACTTGTGGTACGCAGCCGAGCAAAGCCTCTGCTACGGCGAAGCAATTGGCGTCATTCGCTAGTTTCACGGGGATGCCCAGGCGTTTCTCTAGGTCTTTTTCCATGGGCTGCCCGTTCATCACCACCGTATTGGAATTTTTCAGCAAACCCGTGGGTGGATCCATGGTGCCCGGCGTACCAATGCCCAAGCGCTGCGGCGAAATGCCCGTTGCGCTCTCCAATTGGCTCACCAAACGCCCCACTTGATCTAGGATGTGCGGATAGCCCCGCTCGCGCTCGGTGGGCAGGCGCTGCCGGGCAACGACCTGCCCCACACTATCCAGTACGGCGCCTTCAATTTTTGTCCCGCCAAGGTCTATACCCCATTTGTAGCCTTCCATACTACTTGTTTATTCGGCTATAAAGATAGGAATAAGCGCTCAATAACTATTTTCATCCAACTCCACCTTACCCCAGAAGGTGCGATAAACAAAATAGGTATAGGAAGCCACTAGCGGCCCGCCCACGGCGACAAAGCCCAGCATGATGCCCAAGGTCTTCTCGGAGGCCGCCGAGTTATACACCGTGAGGCTGTAGGCCGGATCGTTGGTGGCGAGAATAATCACTGGGTACAGCTCCACCGCCACGGTAATCAGCAGAAAAGCTACCGTGAGGGCTGAAAACAGGAAAGCCTGCAAAAATTTTCGCCGGCTAGTTAGTCTGGGGATGTTGGCAATACTCAACATGGCCAGTATTGGTGCCGCAATGAAAATGGGATTTTCCTTCATGTTGCTCGACAAGTGCGGCAGGTAGAGTAGGGTGTAAATGGTGGTGGCGATAAAGAGCACAACGAAAGCAGCAATGGCGCCTTTGAGCAAGCGGAATAGCTTGGCCATCAGGCGACCATCGGTTTTCATGATCAGGAAAATGGCACCGTGCATCATAAAGAGAGCCAAGCTGGTGAAGGCCACCAGGATGGCATAGGGGTTCACAAACTCTAGCCAGTTGCCAGCGTATTCCTTGTTTTCATCCAGGGGCATACCCTGTAGGACATTCCCCAGCACCACCCCCAAGGCTAGAGCTAGCACAATGCTGGAAATACTGTACAAAATATCCCATGTCTTCCGCCACCAGGCCATTGGTTCCTTACTGCGGAACTCAATGGAAATAGCCCGAAAGATCAGGAAAGCCAAGAACAACATCAGCGGCACATACATCGCCGAAAACAGCGTGGCATATACCTCCGGAAAGCCTGCGAAGAGTGTACCCCCGCCAATGACCAACCAGACTTCGTTGCCATCCCAAACAGGCCCAATGGCATTGAGGGCGATGCGGCGGCTTTCTTCTTTTTTGAAAAACAGGTGCCAGGCACCCGCGCCTAGGTCGAAGCCATCCAAAATGGCATAGCCCGTAAACACAGCGCCCACCACCATAAACCACAGCGTCGGGTAATCAATTCCTAGTATCGTTGCCATAAAATGGGTGTTTTAATATATTTGTATGTACCGTTTCCTACGGCGTGGGGTCAATGGACGCCAACCAGCTTTGTCGGTACGGATTTGTCCTAGGTCGTGTCTATGCTCGTCCGAGGGCTGCATACGCGACAATTTAGTTTGCGCTTGGGCTAATCAACCATCGCTTGTTGCCGGGGGCGCTTGTCGATCATTTCTTCCGAGTAGGGGCCGTGCTTGATCTTCTTGTTGAGCAAGTAAATAAACAAGGCCAGCAAGAAAGCATAGATGACGGTAAACAAGATCAGGGAGAATAGGACTTGGTTGGCCGTTACCACTTTCGATAAGGCATCGGAGGTGCGCAGCAGGCCATACACCACCCAAGGCTGCCGGCCCATTTCTGCAGCATACCAGCCAAATTGGTTGGCCAACTGCGGTAAAATAACGGCCCAGACAAAAATCCACAGCAGCCACCGCTGCTCAAAGAGCTTGCCGCGCCACCAGAAGAAACTAGCCAGCAAGGTCAGCCCAATCAGGGTCATCCCAATGGCCACCATCAGGTGATAGAACTGAAAAACAGCATTAATGGCTTGTGGGCGGTCGGCTTCGGGGAAAGCATTGAGGCCCACCACGGCTTCCTTGGGGTTGAAGTGTAGTAGCATACTCAGGCCGCCGGGTATCGCCAGGCCCGTGACGCTTTGCTTTTCTTTGTCCACCCAGCCCATCAGGTAGAGATCGGCAGGCGCCAGGGTATCAAAGTGCCCCTCCATGGCAGCTAATTTGGCGGGCTGGTTTTTAGCCACGCCTTCTGCCGAGCGGTGGCCCATAAACAACTGCCCCAAACTAAAAACGGTGGCCACCAGCAAAGCCATCTGGAAGGCCTTTTTGGAAATTTCCACATAGCGGCCGCGCAAGATATAATAAGCATGCACACTCAAAACCAGGAAAGCCCCCGCCAGGAAAGCCCCCAGCCAAACGTGTAGTAGCCGATCTACGCTAGAAGGATTGAAGACCATCGCCCAGAAATCCACGATCTCTGCGCGGGCACTCACGCCCTCACCCACAATGTGGTAGCCTGCTGGCGTCTGCTGCCAACTGTTGGCCACCGTAATCCAGATGGCCGAAAACATCGAACCCAGAAAAACACCCACGGTGGCAATGAAATGCACCTTAGGGCTCACGCGGTTCCAGCCAAAGAGCAAAACGCCCAAAAAGCCACTCTCCAAAGCAAAAGCAAAGATGCCCTCGGCGGCCAGTGCACTACCAAAAATATCGCCTACATAGCGGGAATAGGTAGCCCAATTGGTGCCAAACTCAAACTCCATCACAATGCCTGTAGCAACCCCAATACCAAAGGTAAGGGCAAAAATCTTCGTCCAAAAACGCGCCAGAGTCTCATATTCTTTGTTGCCCGTCTTGAGGTACATGCCTTCCATGAAGACCATCAGCAGCCCTAAGCCAATACTGAGCGGCGGATAGATATAGTGAAAGGCAACGGTAAAAGCAAACTGTAATCGCGCTAGTATTTCAACATCCATGAGGATATAGTTTTGGGTTTAAAATTTTAAATGCCCTGTTGTTTGTTTAAGCTATGCATGTTCTCCTCTAGGCTTTCAAAAAAAAATCGGGTAGTTTAATTGATGGCTCTCGCCCTACTAAACCCAGACGGGCACGAGGCGGGCACTTCGTGTATGTACGCACTCCATGGCTGTCGCCCTACTGAACCCATACGGGCGTCTCGGCGGGCACTGCGTGCAGGAGCAAAGCTTTCTTTTCAAGAGCAGTGCTTTGGGGCAAATGCTACAGGCGCAAACCAAATTGTCGGTACATATTCGCCCTCGGCTGTGTCTATTGCCCATCCGAGGTCTGGATATGCGACAACTTGGTTTGCGCTCAATGCCATCGCTAGCCCATTAAAAAACCTGGCTCCCTTTGCTTCAGCTTTGCTCCTGCACTGGTGCCCGTACTAAGGCGGCAAGCAAAAAAAAGTATAACTCAAAGATAAGATATTTTCCTACTTCGGGCTGTTTTTAGTCGTTGGATTGTAAAGTATAGACTCTAGCCTCCCGCTGCTTAGGATTTTCAGCGCCCATTTGTACAGCATCCACAGCTTCTTGGACAGTGAGGAAGAAATTGTCTTCCCCAATGAGTTCTATCAACTGATCTTTTTTCAAGATATCGCGTACCGGCCCGATGAGGCTGGTGAAGATGATCCGCTTGCCACGATCGCGCTGTTCCTTTACCAAGTCCCGAACGAACTGCAAGGCGCTACTATCCAAAGAGCTGATGCTCTCGCCGCTGATGATGATGTTGGCGAGGCTAGCGGGCTTTTCTGCCATCATTTGCTGCAGCTGCTCGCGGAAAAAACCCAGGTTGCCGTAGAACAAGGGGCCGTCGAAGCGGATAATCAAAGTGTCTTCCAGTTCTTCCAGCGCATCGAAGCGGCTGAGATTGCGATAGTTGGAGGTGCCGGGAATCTTGCCCAACTGCGCCAAGTGTGGCCGCATCGCGCGATAAATGAGCACCACCAAGGATAGAACCACGCCAAAGCCAATGCCCAACTCAATACCCAAGCCTAGCGTAGCTACAAAGGTGACGGCCAGCATCCAGAAATCACTGCGATCCACCCGCCAGAGGTGCTTGGCTTCTTTCCAGTCGATGAGACCAAAAACAGCCACCATAATAACGGAAGCCAGGATGGCATTGGGCAGATAGTAAAATAGCGGTGTGAGGAACAAAAGGGTAATTAAAATCAAGGCCGCACTAATGAGCGAAGCCAGGCCTGTCTTAGCGCCTGCTTGATCGTTGACGGCCGTGCGGGAGAAGCCACCCGTGACGGGGTAAGCCTGTACCACCGTAGCAGCAAAGTTGGCGGCACCCAGGGCAATGAGCTCTTGGTTGGCTACCACTTCGTAGTCCTTGTGGCGTTTTTGTACGGCTTTTGCTACCGCAATACTTTCCATAAAGCCTACTAGCGAGATGGTGAGTGCGGTGGGCAATAGTGCCTGAAAATTTCCCCACTCAAAGCCAGGAAGCACTAGGGAGGGCAGGCCACTAGGGACTTCTTTCACTATCTTGACGCCTTGCGCATCGAGGCCTAGCAACCAAACGGCCAGCACTCCAAAGACCACCGCCAGCAGCGGCCCGGGTAGCGCTTTATTGATTTTTTTTGCCCCCATGATAAGGCCAATGCCTGCCAAACCTAGCAAAAAGGTGGGTAGGTGGGTAGCGCCTATATTTTGGATCGCACTACCCACTACTTCGTGTACATGATGCGAGTTGGCTAGCGGAATGCCCAACAAATGCTTCAGTTGGCTAAAGCCAATGATTAAAGCCGCTGCCGACGTAAACCCACTAATAACGGGGTGGGAAAGCAAATCTACTAGGAAGCCCATTCGGAAAAGACCCAGCAATAATTGGATAGCGCCTACCATGAGTGCTAACATCACGGCCAGCTCCAGATAGGCTGCTGTGCCTACTTCCGCGATGGCAGCCACGCCAGTGGCGGTTAGCAAGGAAACCATCGCCACGGGGCCAACGGCCAGCTGCCGGGAGGTACCCAAAAAAGCATACACCATCAAGGGAAGTGTAACCGCATACAAACCATTGATAGGAGGGATACCCGCTAGCATGGCGTAGGCCATCCCCTGCGGAATGAGCATCACGCCCACCGTGAGGCCGGCAGATAAATCACCTTTAAACCATTCCTTTTTGTAATTTTTGATCCATTCTAAGGATGGAAGGAAAGACGCAAACTTCATAATCATATACTGTTGAAAAACAGTACAAAGGTCGGGTCTTGTACCTGCTCGGAAGGTGATCTGCATCACATGGGTTTTGCGCTGCCCACTATTCCATCCGGAAATGTATTTGGTTGCGGCCCAAGGAGATTTTCCCTTGTTTTTCTAATGTTTTGAGCAGCCTAGATACGGCTTCGCGGCTCACGTTTAGGTCGTAGGCGATCTCTTGGTGGGTAGCGGTTACGATGTGGGTGCCAGCGGCGGCTTTTCGCTTCTCAAGGTAGTCCATCAGCCGCTCATCCAGCTGGTGGAAGGCGATATGATCCAGCGTTTCTATCAGCTCCAGCATACGACTGTCATAGGCAGTAAGGACAAAATTTTTCCAGCTTTTATACTTCATAATCCAGGCATCCAGAACTTTGGGAGGAAGGCCTAGGATGGTGGTAGCTTCTTCCGCCACGGCTTTGATCTCGCTGCGTTTGCTGGTCATACAACAGGAGAAGGTCATGGTGCAGCTTTCCCCACGATTGAGGTAGTACAGAAATAGCTCCGAGCCATCGGAGCCAATACGGCTTACTTTGATGTTGCCATTTACAATCAGGGGGATCATCCTGACATAGCTACCGTAGTCCACGATCATTTGGCCGGGCATAAAGCTGTGTAGCTCGGCGTTTTCAAGAATTTCGGCTTGTAGTTCGGGTTCACTAAACTGTGGGAAATATTCTCGGATGAGTTCCGCACTGAGACCACTTTGCATATGTACGAGTATTTGTCGGACTGTAAAAAAATGCTTGTGCTTTTCTGCTATTTGGCACAGCACCAAGCAGACCTAAGGCCAGGGAATGCCCTTCTCGGGGCGGTACTTAATCATCATATTCAGGTAGATGGCTCTGGAGAGGCGGAAGATATAGGCATACAAGAAGCCTACGATAGCTAAATTGACTAGGAAAGCCGTTACCAAGCTCCAGCCTAGCCCCCAGTGGAACAAAGCTGTAAGTCCTAGGAGGGGCCATACCAAAATCCCATAAGCGATGAACATAGCACCGAAGTAGAAACCGGGCTCTGGTTCCAGATTGGAACCGCAATGAGGGCACACTTTATTCATCTCGAAGGGCTTGTTAAAAGCAAAGGAGGAAGTAGAGAACATATCTCCCTCGCGGCAGGTGGCACATTTGTGTCTGAAAATGGCGTGGGCGGCGGAGCGCCTTTTGTTATTCGTCATACTTTGGTCGTTTGGGAATGAGTTGTATAGGCTTAGGATTGTTCGGCGAGGCATGCCCCCCAGAACAATTCTGTTTAAATAGGGTGCATCCTAAGTATCGGAGCGATCAGCTTCCCAAAGGGCTGACCGCTCCAATATAAATGCAATGCTAAGCACATAGTTCTATACCAACCACTAGGATTCCAAGATGTTGGCGATGGCTTGCCAACCGCCGCCATTTTGTGCTTCGATACCAGCCTGGGCCAGTGTTCCCACGGCCATTCCACTACGGGCACCGCTACGACAAATCATGACGATTGGCTTGCTGCTGCTGCGTAGCTTGTTGAGCGCGGCATTGAGTTGTTCCAATGGGATGTTGACGCTGCCCGCCACATGTCCTTGTTGGAACTCTGCTGGGCTGCGAACATCTACAATAAGGGAGGCGCGGAGTTCTTCTGCGCTTAGGCTGGGGGCACCTCCGAAGAGGCCTTTTAACATGTTAATCATGGTATTGTTTTTTTAAAAAGTAGCGATGATCCCAAGAGACCATCGCCACAGGACGTTTTGTACTTAGATATCTTTTTTGGCCAGATAGAAATCTACCTTTTCAATGGAAGTGTCAGCAATGCGCTCATCCATTTCCAATAATGTTTTGGGGGGTGGCACGATGGCTTGGTCGCCGGGTCGCCAATTGACAGGCATCGCTACTTTGTGCTTGTCGGCCGTTTGTAGGGCTACCAAGGCGCGTTGGATTTCATCCATATTACGGCCTACATTCATGGGGTAATACATCATGAGTCTGATCTTGCCTGCCGGATCTATGAAGAACACCGCTCTGACGGCTGCCGTGGAGCTTTCACCGGGGTGCAACATGCCATAGAGCTTAGAAACGTTCATATCTAAATCGGCGATAATAGGAAAATCCATATACACACCGGTTTTTTCCCGAACGTTGTTTACCCAAGCTAAGTGCGAGTGCACACTATCAATACTGAGACCGAGCAGCTTGGTATCTCTTTCTGCAAACCAAGCTTTGTCAACCGCGAAGGCCGACATCTCAGTCGTACAAACAGGTGTAAAATCAGCCGGGTGGGAAAACATGACAACCCAACTGTCTTTGGCGAAGTCAGAAAACTTAATGGGGCCAGCCGTAGTGGCTGCTGTAAAGTCAGGTGCCATATCGCCAATGCGCGGCATACTGGTTTGGGGGTTCGCTGTTAGCGTATTCATGTTTAAGATAATTTTTACTGGTGTCTTACCAGTTGGTTCAAATAATGATGCAAAAATAAAGAAGGTCTATGTGCCCAACAGTGATGTAGCGCACATAGACCTTTTTAAAAAACTATCTGACAAAATACTAACACCCCTCGCGAGGGGTGTTAGTATTTCTATAATTCCGTAACTTGCTCTACGAACTCGCTGCGCTGTAGGCTAGTGGTTTTGAGGGCATCAAAGCCTCCTTGTACGTTCACCAGTTTGCGGTAGCCCCGAGCCATCAGGATGGAGGCAGCAATAGCAGAGCGGTATCCACCAGCACAGTGGAGGTAGTAAGTCGCTTCGCGATCTACTTCACTAAGTTGCTGATTGATCGTATCCAGCGGGAAGTTGGTAGCGCCCAAGATGTGCTCGGTATTGTACTCGCTTTCTTTGCGTACATCCAGTAGGTTGATGCCTTCTTTCATCTTGTTTGCCAAGGCCACTGCGGAGATTTCCTCCAGCACATCCACGTCTTCGCCTGCTGCTTTCCAGGCAGCAAAACCGCCTTTCAGATAACCAATGGGATTGTCGTAGCCTACCCGAGCGAGGCGGGTAACGACTTCTTCCTCCGTACCTTCCTCTGCTACAAAAAGGATAGGTTGTTTCAAATCTGGAACCAGCAGCCCTACCCAAGGGGCAAAAGTGCCGTCTATGCCAATAAAGATGGAGCCAGGGATAAAGCCTTTGGCAAATTCTTCCTTGCTGCGGGTATCGATCACTAGGGCTTCCTCTTCTTTCCAAGCGGCTAAGAAGGCGCGTGGACTCAGGGCTTGAGTGCCTCTTTCACGCACGAGCTCGAAGCTTTCGTAGCCCATTTTGTTCATCATGGCATTCTTCGGGAAGTACTGCGGAGGAGCTACGAGGCCAGTAAGCACCTCTTTAACAAACTCTTCGCGGCTCATATCCGCCCGCAAGGCATAGTTGGTTTTCTTTTGGTCGCCCAAAGTTCCTTCCGTAGCTTTTTCCATTTTCTTGCCACAAGCCGAGCCGGCACCGTGACCAGGGTAAACGATTACGTCATCTGCTAATGGCATGATTTTTCCTCGCAGAGAATCAAACAAGAAGCCAGCCAAATCCGCTTCGGTAATTTCGCCTTGCTTGATGGCCAAGTCTGGGCGGCCAACATCCCCTAAAAATAGTGTGTCGCCCGTAAAGATAGCATAGTCCTTGCCATTTTCGTCGCGCAATAGGAAGGTGCTACTTTCCATGGTGTGACCTGGCGTGTGCAGGACGACGATACTAACGTCCCCTACCTTGAGTACCTCACCGTCTTTGGCAATGTGTGCCTCAAAATTAGGCTCGGCCGTGGGGCCATAAACGATGGTCGCTCCTGTTTGCTTGGCTAAATCCAAGTGGCCAGACACAAAATCGGCGTGGAAGTGGGTCTCTAGTACGTATTTGATCTTGGCACCATCAGCCTTGGCTTTTTCAACATAAGGCGCTGTTTCGCGCAGCGGATCAATGATAACGGCTTCGCCTTTGCTTTCGATGTAGTAAGCGGCCTCCGCCAAACAGCCTGTATAAATTTGTTCTACTTTCATAATAATTGAAGTTGTAATGATTGATGATTGAAAGGGCAGTCCCGCTTGTTCAAGAAGCTGGATGAGGGAACTGCTTTACAACTGCAAAGTTAAGCGTATCGCTGGGCTGGGCCGTGTGGTTGAGGTCACATGATAGGGTGATCTGCATCAGCCTTTGGGGTGACAATTGTCAGCTAGCGGAGCCGATCGGCGCTGCGCACCAGACGCTCGTCCTTGTGGATATAGGTTTTAGCGAGGTAGGCCAAAATGATGACCAACAAAGGCATGGATAAACCTGCAGCCGGCTGCGCAGCTTCCTGAGCAGCATCCGTAGAGAGCAGATAAAAACCATATCCCAGGCCGCCTAGGACCAAGGCAATGCCTAGCCAGCTGAGCCGAATTTGTAAAGGCCGATTGCGAAAGAGAAAAATCCCGACCAGCAGCAGCAGCCCAGCCAAAGCAAAAAAGCCCATCAGAACGGGATCATCGCTCAGGGTGTATTCGCTATCCGCAAACAAGGCACTGCTAGCTTCGGGGCTGTTGGTAGTAGCCACGGGCAAGGCAAAAAGTAAGAAGCATGCCAAGGCCGCCAGTAGTAAAAAAACAGATTGGATTCGTTGTATCATATTTAATGGTATTTTTAACCTATGCCGCAAACACCGCTTTCAGCAGGGCCTCCAGTGCGAGCTGGTCGGTGGTGTCAAAACAAGCCGTTTCCGTAGCATCCACATCAAAGACCGCCAGCAGCTGCCCTTGGGCATCAAAGACAGGAACCACGATTTCCGAAAGGCTGTTGGGGTCGCAGGCGATGTGTTCGCTTCCTTGCGCTAGGGCATGCGTATCGGCCACCACTTGTGTTTGCCCACTAGCCGCTGCTTTGCCGCAAACGCCGCGCCCAAAATCAATATACAAACAGCCCAGCGTACCTTGGTAAGGCCCCACCACCAGCCGCTGCCCGCGCACCATATAGAAGCCTACCCAGTAGTAGTAAGGCAAATAGGTTTTCAACAAACAGTTGATCGTCACCATCGCCACCAAGGGGTCGCGCTCGCTACCCAAGGTAGCCAGGATGGCTTGGTGAGCAGTGGCGTAGGCAGCCTCCTTTTCGGCGGTATTCATCCGAAGGGAGGGCTTGATGAAGTACGGCATTTCAGTTGTTGCTGCCATAAGCTTTGATTTTTATCGGCCATGCTCTTTGCTGTTTAGAGAACATGGCTACAATTGGTCTTTTTTGCTCCTGCGTGAGCCATAACGAAAATGGCGCTATCTTTTACAGCCTTCTGGCCAGTTTTACCACCATGTCTTCCTTCCAAGGCTTGAAGGTATCGGCTAGGATGTGCTCCCGCGCCTGCCCTACTAACCAAAGGTAAAAGGATAAATTGTGTAAGCTGGCGATTTGTGCCCCCAGCATTTCGTTGGCGTGAATGAGGTGGCGCAGATACGCCTTGCTATAGAAGCCACTGCTGCTGGCTAGCCCAGAGCTGGCATCTAGCGGGCTGAAATCCGATTTCCATTTCTGGTTGCGGATGTTGATAATCCCCTCGGCGGTGTAGATCATCCCATGCCGCGCATTGCGGGTAGGGAGCACACAATCGAACATATCCACGCCGCGGTCGATGCACTCCAAGAGGTTCACAGGCGTGCCCACGCCCATGAGGTAGCGAGGCTTGTCCTTGGGGAGTATTTCGCAGCAGTTGGCCGCGATGCGGTACATGTCTTCGGTGGGTTCGCCCACGCTGAGGCCGCCGATGGCATTGCCAGGCTGATCTTGACTGGCAATGAATTCACAGCTTTGCTGCCGCAGATCATCGTAGCTACTGCCTTGTACAATCGGGAAAAGGGCTTGTTGGTGGCCGTATTTAGGCTCCGAGGCGGCCATGTAAGCCACGCAGCGCTCTAGCCAGCGGTGGGTGAGCTGCATGCTCTTGGTAGCATACTCGCGGCTGCTAGGGTAGGGCGGGCACTCGTCGAAGGCCATAATGATATCCCCGCCAATGTAGCGCTGGATTTCCAAGCTGCGCTCCGGCGTGAAGAGGTGCTTGCTGCCATCAATATGCGAAGCAAAAGTAACGCCTTCTTCCTTGATCTTGCGGTTGGCCGCTAGGCTATAGACCTGATAACCGCCCGAATCGGTCAGGATCGGCCCCTGCCAGCCATTAAAACGGTGGAGGCCCCCAGCCGCTTCCAACACCTCTAAGCCAGGCCGAAGGTAGAGGTGGTAGGTATTGCCCAGTATAATCTGCGCTTGTACCTCCTGTTTTAACTCGGCTTGATGCACGCCTTTGACGGTACCTGCCGTGCCCACAGGCATAAAAATAGGCGTCCGTATCTCACCGTGATCGGTGCGGATTGTGCCTGCTCTGGCGTGGCTATCTGCCGCTGTATGTGCTAAGGTAAATTGCAAAGAAGAAACGTTTGTGGCCGCAAAGATAAGCACAAGTCTCGGATGCTTGTTGGGGAAAGAATAGGGCTCACGCCCACCGTGTCCGTATGGAGGCGGGCATAAATGCAGGAGCAGTGCTTTCTTTGTGGAGCAATGCTTTTTAGGCATCTAACCAATTCGATGCTCGGGCGCTAAAGAGGCGCTTTTGTCTTCCTGCCTTCTTTGTGTGATAAAAAACCTGGTTTGTTGCTCAAAAAATCGGAAAATAAACCCCAAAGCCTTATCTTTGTATGGCTATAATTGCAATCTGCAAAATCCTCTAATTGGCAGAATGGCTTATTTACCCTTTCAAAAAACGCTTATCGCTATGCTGACTACTTTTTTTCGCGCCTGTTTGGTCGCTTCCTTGGGCATCTTCGCCTACCTACCTACCTACCTACC